>CALHIM010000012.1 GCA_938030735.1 uncultured bacterium | reverse complement strand
ATCATCTAAACGGAATCATGTTTTACGATCGTATCAATGAAAAAGACCCATTTGCCGTTAAAGAAGGACTCCTCATCCTTGAATAAAGAAAATCCCGTTACAAGACGGGGTTTTGTGTTATAATGTCCACACCTCACCCAGCAGTCCAACAACTAACCAACTCTAACCCCTTAACCCCAGCGATTTTAAGTCGTTGGGGTTTTCGTGAAAAAGTGCTTGACTCTTTCCTTATGGAGAGTTATGATGGACACACTAACAAAGCAAAGGAGATTTTTATGGAAAAATTCACTAACAGAAGTATTCAAAACAATGAACTTGAACAAGAGCAATTCTCGCTTCAAGACCGCATTCAAAATATCCACAATTTTGAAAACAAAGACACCACCCGAGACCAAGAAATTGCAACGGTCCCCAGCGTGATTGACAGAATTGCTACGCTTGAGCGACAAAATTCAGACAACCAAGATTTTCATGATGTTTCGGTGTGGGCGCTCAAGGAGATGCTTTGGGTGAGTTATGAGCTGGGCAAACTTTCGCAAGAAGCCCCAGTTCCTACCGAGCTTCAAATTGGCAATAAAACCAAGCTAAAGGTTTTCGAAAATTTTGACTATTACTGGGGCGATATAATTCAGCCAAATTTTGAGGTTTTCTACCACCTTAACCCCAGCCAGACACTCTGCTACCGCGTGCAGTGTGAAAATCCAGCCCTCGTGCAAGACTCATGCAAGAATTATACCACCAGATGGATGACGCTCCAGACGAGGAATTTTCTCGCCTAATGAGCCAGCTTCGGCAAGAAGAATTAACCGTTTTAAGCCGAGAAATTTTAACGGAAGAATAAAACAAGGAGGAATATGGAAAAATTCAAGCAAAACCACGAAACTAGCCAACAATTTGAAGTCGAACCAAGGCTCCCAAAAATCGAAACGGTTCACCTGACAAATTTTGGAGAATTGCACGATTACACGGTGGGGGATGCGTTCTCCAATCCTATTTTTGAAGTGAAAATCCCATCACGGACGAAGATTTTTGGGTTTATACTTGTCGTTTTCTTAATCCAGAGCGTGCCGAAGAATATTATGCCAATTGTTGCAGGACGGAAGATTTGGAAGAATTGGAAGTTTGGAATTACAGATTACAAGAAGAAAAGGTCGATGTTTTGAATATCAAGCTTGAATGTAACAATTAAATTTTTCAAAGCAAAACAAACGCCCCAGTCGCAAAACTGGGGCAATTTTGTCGTAAATTTCAGCTAACAAACCGCCTCATCGATATAGGTCACTGGCGTTGCCCAAATATAAAGCAAGGTTTCGCACATCTCACCTTTACTTTGGCAATCGAGCAACTTTTCAATTTTCGCAAGAAACTTTTCTTTGTTTTCGTTAATGGCGAAAACTGTTATTTTGCGTTCGAAAACATCTTCTTCAATATAATCAAAGGCAAAACCTTTTTCAAAAACTCGCAGTTTCGTTAAAAATGCAGGCAAAGATATCGGGTCGCTAAGATAAAATCCTAACTGGTCTGGTTGCCACTCAATTGGCATTTCTGGCACAACGCCCCAATATGTTTGCTGGCGGATTTCGCTGTCTAATTTTTGTAGATACATTTCCGTTTCTAAATCGATATACATATCACTCCTATCTGTTAAATTTCTTTTACCTGTCCATCATAACTCTCTTTGCCAATGAAGTCCAGCCTATTTTTGAGTTTAATTTACATCGATATTTTGGCTAAAATGCAGATTTTTTGCTGGTATTTTTGTTAGAGTGTGGAGTTGTGAAAAGCTCAACTGCTGGAGATTTTCGAAAGGAAATCCATCGCAATAGAAGCAAAAAAAGGAAATAAAAAGCTTCGAATATTTTCTTGAAGAATCCTCCGTCCTCCTCTATATAGACAAACATTGTGTAAAGACACAATAAGTCGTGTGCCAAAGTGGGGCTGAAACGGCGGTGTTGTTGCAAAGTTAAGCAACCCGAACCGAAAGACGAAGCGAACGCAAGAAACAATCGATTTGCCTCAAATATTTTGTCTTTCTCCACTGTTCACAAGCATTCATCCAACCAAAAAGCCCGAGTTTCCTCAAGCTAAAATTTATTCCTGCTAAGTAGCAAATTAACGGCTAATGCTGTATTTTTTCTCCCTCCTCATAAATGCGTCTTCTCCACCTTCCAAAATATCACATACATGTTCTCTGATGTTGTATTTTTGAAGTATGAATTCAGATTTAGAATTATTATTACGATTCTCTAAAGCACCATTTATATAATCAAACTTCTTACCATTTTGATTTGGAGA
>CALHIM010000011.1 GCA_938030735.1 uncultured bacterium | reverse complement strand
GTTAATCCTGAGCCAGGATCAAACTCTCCATAAAAAAGAATTATCAAATTGATAATCTATAAAATAGACTGACGATAAATTTGCACAATTAAATTGTTAAAGTGTTCGCTAAACTCCGTTTCTTACTCCATTTGTTTAACGCTATACTATTTTACCTAATTTTTTTTATAATGTCAACAGTTTTTTGGAACTTTTTTAAAGTTTTTTTCAAAAAAAGAAAGCCCCACTTTTTTTGCGAGGTTTAAGGACTTTTTCAAAAGCTAAAAACTCTTTTGAAAAATAAAATATACGAGTTAGAACTTTTAAGAAGCTTAACTCGTACATTATTTTAACATATTTCTTAAAAAGTCAATATACTAGAGATTTAACTCCGGGTAAATATCTTTCGTAATTTCTGAGATTTCATGCTTTAATTGTGGGAAAGGCACACCTTCACGAGCAGTAACTCCTTCAAAAATCCAAAAAACACGCTCCGAATATCCCATTCCACAAGCCGGTGGCATTCCGTACTCCAGCATCTCAACATAATCAATATCAAGCATCATCGCTTCATCATCACCGTTATCTCGCATTTTTTGTTGTTCAACAAAACGATTCAGCTGGTCAATTGGATCGTTCAATTCACTAAATAAATTACACAACTCTGAACCCGCAATTACAACTTGTGCTCGCTGCGTCATTTCTGGCGAATTTGGGTGAGTCTTCGCGAGTGGCGAGATAAATGTCGGTGTATTAACCAACCAAATTGGCCCAACAACATCTTTTCGAATATTTTTCCATAGTTTATCAATTCCGCGGGCTTTATTTTCAGTCTGCTCAACTTCTAAATTGTTAGCTTTCAAAGCCGCTTTAACTTCTTCGAGCGAACAGGTGTAGGGATTTAAACCATATCGATTTTCGATAGTTTCAGCATAATCCCATTCTTCCCACTTTTTCGAAAGATCAACGTCAAAATTGCCAAGCTTAAATTGTAAAGTTCCAAAAGTTTGCTCCAGAACATGTTTAAACATCTCTTCTTGAAACTTCAAACCATCTCGCCAATCCCAGTAAGCCGCATACCATTCCATCGCAATATGCTCAGGCAAATGTTCATCTGAATAATTCTCATTTCGAAAGCGTGGGCCAAGATCGTAAACTTTTTCAAAACCGGCACCAAGCAAACGTTTTAATGGCAACTCATGGCTAATTCGAAGATAAAATTGGGCGTTATCAAGTGCATCCATATGTGTTACAAATGGATTAGCGTCAGCCCCACCAGTTGTATGTTCAAGAACGGGAATATTGATTTCAAAAAAACCTCTCGCGTTCAAGAAATCGCGTGTTGCTTGCCAAAACTTTGAACGGCGCACAAAACGGTCACGAACTTCAATATTTACGTTCATATCAACATAACGCCTTCGAAAACGCTCTTCCTTATTTGTAAAACCATCTTGCTCAGTTGGCATTGGGCGAAGAGATTTAGAAAGAAGCTTTAGCTCTTGTGTTTCGACTGAAATTTCACCAGTTTTCGAACGAATCACTTTTCCGTTCGCTTGAACAAAATCGCCAACATCAAGTAGGTTTAAATCTTTTAAACCAATTAAATTCTGCTCTTTCGAGGTTTCAGCTAGATTTTGAGCCGTAATAAAAAGCTGAATTTTCCCTGAAAAATCCCGCAAAACAATAAAAGCAAGTTTTCCAAATTTGCGAATTCCAGTAATTCGCCCAGCAATTTTCACTTCTCGACCTTCCATTTTTTCGAAATTATTCACAATTTCGCCAGCCATTGCCGTTCGTTCGGTTTTGGCAGGATATGGATTTAGCCCAAGATTTTTAATTTCTTCTAATTTTCTCAATCGCTCTTCGCGTAATTCTTTCATTGTAGCCATAATTAATTCATATTTTAGCATATTTTAGATTTTTTTTCAATTTTATAAAAAATACTTGACTTTTTTATTTTTTAGTGATATCATATAAAAATCAGTCCACGGACTTAAAAACAGGAGGAACATTGTATGGCAGAAAATACAGTGCGCACATTAGACGGTGATCGTCCACAACAATCTCAGCAGAACCAAAAATCTTCGACATTTAATAGAGTTCCCCATTGGGACTCAGCTGAAGAAAGATAAGGATCCGCTGCACTTTGCCCTCGAAAATTTTCGAGGGCTTTTTATTTGACTTTATTTATTTTTCATGTTATTATAATAAAATCCCATAGCCGAAAGGCTTAAAATTATTGGAGGCACCTTATGTCTACATTTCTTGAAAATGATCTTGTCCAAGTTTTGTTCAGTAAAGATTCAAGAGGTAACTCTTGTATAACTTTCGCTGAAATAAAAGAAATTCTGAACGAAGAGAATTGTGTTATAGTTCACCACATAATAACTTTTTGTGGAAGATCCCCACTTAAAGCTCCAGAATTCGCAGAAAGTGTGTTAGAAAACTCAGAAATTCCATTCGAGAGAATTTTAAAAATAAGCGAGAGAGAACTACTATTTTTAAAAAATCGCCAAAAAATAGATTAAAAATGGCGAACAACCCGCATCTTCGCGGGTTTTAAAATTATTATTTTCCAAAAATAAGTCGCAAATAATCTTTCATCATTCGAGAGCCAGAGATCACAGGAATATAACCTTTTAGCTGTTTTCGAATTTGTTTTTCAAGCAAATAATCATCTTTAAAAATCTGCCCAGTCCGATTCATTTGAAGATACAAAGACTTCAATTCGTCATTATAATTTGCACCGCTAACTTCCAAGCAAGGCGCTGGCGAAATATCCGCAACACCGCCATCGGCCGTTGAAATTAACATTTTAAGATTTGCTAAATCTTTCATAAACGAAGTTCCACAAGCTTCTAGCCCAACAATTGGCACATTTATCGAAACATCTGAGCCAACAGCCAAGGCTAAGCCTAATTCTTCATCATAATCTTGAATAAAATGAACCCTTTCACGCAAGAAATCATCTGATTCAATTTTCGAAAGTACAGAATTTAAAGTAGCTCGCATTTTAGTATCACCTTGATGAACTTTTCCCGCTAAAATATAATGAGCGTTATTTTCTCGCAAAATTCGGCGAAGCTCTTCCATGTTTTCGAAAGGCATCCAAGGGCGTTTATAAGATACAAATCGCCGTTTAAAATCAAAAAGCATCGCATTTTCAGGGATTTGCACCACATGGCCATATTGATCTTTTCTATGAGCTAAAATCTGGTTTAGTTTTCTTCGACCAATCTTTCGAAAATCTCGAATATCTTTTGCACTAATTTTTGCTAAATTTTCTTTATAATTCTCTGTTGGTAAGTCAAATTTATCAAAAATATCTTTATTTCGAAAATCTTCTAAAATCTCAGGTAAAACCCAAGTTGGCAAATCAATTCCATTTGTTACGGCTTTAAACTTAACCTTATCGCCATTGATATCATGATAATCTGCAACATTTGCGTGAAGCCGTGAAACACCATTTTTTGCTTCAGCGAGTTCAATTGTAAGTGTTGAAAGCTTCAGCCTGTCATTTCGAAAAAGCCCAAAAATCCAGGTTTTTAGCGCTGAAGATTCGATGTTTGGCATTACAATTCGGTTAAATTGGTCAAAAGAGAATTCGCTTTCCGCCGCTTGAACTAAAGTGTGATTTGTGTAAAGTGTGTGTTTTCGAACATAAACAATCGCCTCGTAAAGATTCATTCCGTTTCGAACAAGCTCATCAAGCCGAGCAACAGCCGCAAAAATCGTGGCAGTTTCATTCAATTGAATAACTGAAGGTTTTAGTCCAACCATTTTTAGCGCTTTATAGCCACCAAAACCGAGCGAGACTTCTTGATAAAGCCTGTGGTCACCAGAGCCATCTCCAGCATAAAGCTCACCAAAATTACTCTCACCCATTGTTAAAAACCTTGTTGAGCCAAGAATTTTTTGAAAAATATTTAGGCGTGCTGGTGGCATATTTTCAGTGTAAATTTCAACATCATCAAGATATTCAAAACCAAACTCCTCAGGGTTTACTGAAATAAATTCTTCTCTTTGGTCAAGATTATGGATTGATTGATGAAGCTCTCTTCGGTAAAATGGCGTCACGCAAACAAATGGGATTTCAAGCTTTTCAGCCACTCGCCGAGTATCAGCCGCCAAAACACCCAAGCCACCGCCACCTTTAATGCCGTTGCTTTTGTCATAAACCTCCATCGTAAAATAAACATAAGGGCGTTCGGGCGATAATTTTTTAGTTAAATTTGCACGCTCAATTGCCTCATAGAATTCACTTACATCTTCAATATTTTGGCCAACTCGCCGCCGGTTGATTTTTTCGAAATAATTTTCCACCACTTTTCCTTTTAGATTATTCTTATGTTTATATTTTATCAAATTTTCAAATTTTTATCAAATTATTGACAAAATAAATTAAAAGTGTTATTATTTATATATTCTATTTTTTGGAGGTATTTTTCTATGCATCATTCGGATGAAGATTGGGGCTTCGGATGCATCATACTTACTCTTGCTGCCCTTTCCTTATTAATGTTAGGAATTCTCTTATTAGGGAGATCAACGGCTACAAGGGAAGTCATAGTTGAAAACAGCAATCTTACTAGCTATATAGAAGCTGCTAAAAAATTAAAGCTAGATTATAAAATAGAAGATTCTGGCAATAAAAAGAAAATCATAATTTCTTTGCCAGCAAATTAAAGTCAGCAAGTGCTGGCTTTTTCTTTTACCAAAAAATAAAATCACCTTTCGAAATGAAAAGTGATTTTTTAGTTTTAAGCTTCTTCGGTAACTTCTTCTTTTGGTTGGTTACGGCGAAGTTTTTCGGCATTTTTGATTGCACGAGTTTTTTGTGCAGGTTTTTTAACCCATTTTGGCATTTCAATTCCTGCTTCTTCCAAAAGTTTCACAACTCGTGGAGTTGGCTGTGCACCGTTATAAAGATATTTTTCAGCCAATTCTTTTTCAATTTTGACTTCTTTCGTATGTGGGTTATATGAACCAACATAGCTAACTACGCGCCCACTCGACGGATGCCGATGCGCTTCCTGAACCGCTACGCGATAAACAGGATAACCTTTGCGACCTAATCGCTGTAATCTGATTGCTAGCATTTAGACTATTTCCCTTTTATTAACTTTTATAGCTTCACCATTTTAACAAATTTTATAAAAAAAATCAAGAGTTATTTACGAACATTGACTTTTTTATTAAAATCATGTTATAATTTTGAAAGTTTAGTGCATTTGGAGGGTGAACGATGAAATTTTCGAAAGAAAAATGGAAAGAGATAAAGCTCGATTGGCAAAGATATGGTGGCGAATATATAGCCCTTATGTTCTGTGGCTTACTTTTTCTTACGGTAGTTTGGTTTTTTGTGATCTGCCCTATCATGAGCTATTTTCATGAAAATGAAATAAATTCACTGAAAACCGAAATTCTCCGAAAGGTTGAAGATAATTCTGCGACTTTGGAGTTCTCAAACGAGAATGAAGCCAAAAAAGCAGAGTTAAACCTTGGTGAAATTTCGAAAAAGGATAATATTGATTTCGATAATATCAAGCTATATAAAAAAGGCAAAAAATTCGAAATCAAAGTCCAATTTAAAAGCGCAAAATAGATTGCGCTTTTTTAAATTTTTATGCTCCAATTTTATCTTTTTTATTGCCACGTTTTGCATTTCGCTCGATATAATCAATAATTTTACCTGCAACATCACGATATGTCACTTTCTCGATTCCGAAACCTGGGCTCGCATTAACCTCCAAAACCAACGGACCACGCGCCGAACGCATTAAATCAACGCCAGCAACTGTTAAGCCCATCGCCTTCGCCGCACGAACCGCCATTCGCTTTTCTTCAGGTGTAAGTTTAATTGGCTCACCTAATCCACCTTTGTGCAAATTCGAACGAAAATCATCATCTAAACTCTGCCGTTTCATACTTGCTACAACTTGCGAACCAACCACAAAAGCACGAATATCCGTTCCTGCTGACTCTTTAATAAATTCTTGCAAAAGAACGTTTGTGCCGTCTGAATTTGTTAAATAGAAAGCTTGAAGCACTGATTTTGCGGCTTTTTTAGTTTCCGCCAAAACTACACCATTTCCGTGAGTTCCACGAGCAAGTTTAATGATTGCAGGCGTTCCACCAATTTCCTCCAAAAGGTCATCGATATCGTTCGAATTTCGAGAAAACACCGTTTTAGGAATTGAAACACCATATTTTGCCATAATTTGAGTTGAACGCAACTTATCACGAGCACGCGTGATTGCTATTGAACGATTCACAAAAAATGCTCGCGGATAAGCTGTTTCTAGTTGGCGAACTACGGACGTGCCATATTCAGTCATATGGCTAGC
This sequence comes from uncultured bacterium, assembly GCA_938030735.1. Taxonomy (GTDB): domain Bacteria; phylum Patescibacteriota; class Saccharimonadia; order Saccharimonadales; family Saccharimonadaceae; genus Nanogingivalis. Next base: position 311,526 of record CALHIM010000011.1, on the reverse strand, counting down.
AATTCGTGGAATAAAGGCATCGAATTTACCAATATTCTCACCATCATACATAACTTTTGGATTTTTTTCATCAATCGAAACATAGCATTTTTTGTAAGCGATTATCTCAACCTCATGGCCACGTTTCTCTGCTTCTTCTCGTAATCGTTTCGTCGAATAATTCCCTGGCCCATTCGACAAAATTGCAATTCTCATTACTGTTTTTCTCCCATTAATTTCCATTCTTCGTCAAGATCAATTTTTCGGCGCGAGTCGACCAAAATATTATTTTTAATCAGAAAAGCTCGACCAATCAACATCTCAAATTTCATTTTAGAACGATCATCCAGACCAAACAAAGCTTCAAATTCTCTTCCCTCAATTAAAATTTTAAATTTAACTAAATATCGAGTTTTTGAGCCACCGTGTGTATTTTTAACTGTTCGAAATCTAAAACTCCGTGTTTTAAAATGTAGTTTTTTATCGCCTAACAAGTCAAAACTTAACTCTCCATCCTTTTCAAAAATATTTTCAGCATGCACAACACCAGAAAAAGCTCCCGTATCAATCTTAGCAATAGACCTCACGCCAGAAATTCTATCACCACCAACACTAACAAAAGCCACGTCTTCGAAAGTTCCAAAAATCGTCTTTTCTTCCATAAAACCTATTCCTTGATATTTTTACCCTCAAATTATAAAAATTTTACCATATTATAAACTTTTTGTCAAACTATTTCTTTCCAACCTTAAGCTCATAAATCTGCCTTTGCTGATCCAAGTTGAGTAAATCATTTTTTCCACCAAGCAAAAAATCATCAATTAGCGTTGGTGAATCAATATTTTCTTCAATATATTTCCAAATCTCTTGACCACCGTTAAAATAGCTCAGATCTTTAAACCAAGGTAATTCATCAGTTCCACGAAAAATCCTCTGCGTATTTCTATAAGCAATTTGACGTTTTTTATCGATATTCTCTTCCGAAAAATTATTTTTTCCGTCTAAAATGCCCATTCTCCAATTAGTTTCAAAAGCCTTACGAAAACTCATATTATTAAAATAAGCAAAACCTGCAGTCAAATAATGCTGAACACCTGCTTCTCGATAGTCACCTTTTACAGCCATTTCCATAGCACGAGCAATCCCTTCTTCAGTATTCATGTAGCCATCAAGGCCAGTTCTCAAAGCTTGGTTATTATAGATTTCACCCATTTGAGCGCGCATATAGTGTGTTCCAATTTCATGCACGACCAAGCCTTCAAGCTCTTTTTTCGAAACTGGTTTTCGATTTTTAGGAATAAAGATCTTCTTATCTTTCGCTGAAACTGCAATAGCGCCAGAGTCCTTCCATTCAACATCAAATTCCGAAAATCCATCATTTTCAAAATCTTTCAAAATATTTTCGAACACCTCAAAAATTTCCTCTGCCGAATAACTATCGTCATCTTTTTCAGGAATAAGTTCTAACTGCTTTGAGTATAAGTCTTTAATAATCTCACCAAAATTATAAAAAACCTCATCACTCGGCTTGAATCTTTTTAGATCTTGACTTACATTTTCATCTTTTTCAATCAGTTCATAAAACTCTGAACGGATTTTTTCACCTTTTTCATCAAGCTCTAAAGATTCAATTTTTGTAATTTTGTCCGAAAGTAGAGAATGGAATGTTTCAAGGTCTGGCTCACCATAAACTTCGATATTATTTTTCATAAATTCTTCTTGGGCTTTTTGCCTATCCGCTAAACTTTCGGCTTTTCGAAAATCATAAGCCGCCTCAAGCATTTTAACAGTTTTAATTCTCGTTTCAAGTTGAGTATTGTACATTTCTCGCTCAATCTCACCAAGCGAATTGTCGTTTTCAACTACTAGAATTGCGTTCGAAATATTTTGGTAAAGATTTTCAATTTCACCACTATTTAGCTTTTCATATTTATTATTTGGCCGAGAAAGATTATCATTCTCAAGAAATTCAGACTTTGCCTCATTTGCATTTTCTGGAGTAAATGTTGAAATAACTTTTGGCTCTGACTCTTTAAAAACCTCCCTTGTATCAAGAAGTTCATTTTTACCAAAATTGCTTTCGAAATTATTCACAACTTATCTCTTTTCGTTATTCTTATATTTTCGAATTGCCTCTCGAGCTGCTTCTTGTTGAGCAGTTTGTTTGCTTGGGCCTTCACCTTCACCCATTTTTTTATCACCAACAAAAACACCAAGAGTAAAATTCTTATCGTGGTCTGGGCCGTCCTCTTTAAGAACCTTATAAATTGGTGTAAAACCATCTCTTGCTTGCGAAATCTCTTGTAAATAACTCTTTGGATCGCGCCAAGATTCTTCCTCTAGAATTTGTGGCAAAGTACTCAGAATATTATCTGTGATGTATTTTTTTGCAGCCTCATAGCCCTTATCAAGATAAATAGCACCCGTAGTTGCTTCGAAAGCATTTGCCAAAATCTGCTGGCGAGCCCTTGCAGAACCTTGTTTTTCACCACGGCTCATCCGAATTAATTTTTCATAACCAAGTCTTTCGCCAGCCGCACCAATACTTTCAGTTCTAACTAACGCTGAGCGCCAAGCTGTTAAAATTCCCTCAGGCTTATCATAGTTCGAAAATAGAAAATCAGTAGTAACGAGCTCTAAAACCGCATCACCCAAAAATTCAAGTCGTTCATTATGCTCGCTTGCCGACTTTTTATGTTCGTTTAAATAGCTTCGATGCGTTAATGCAGTCACCAATAAATCAATATTTTCGAAATCATAACCAAGTTTCTCTTTCGCCCATTCATGATAGGGCGCCAATAAAATTCCACTCATTATAAGTTCTCCTGTCTAATTTTTTTCATCGCAAGCAAAATTAGCTTACCGATATCTTCATATTCAATCTCATCCAACGCATCAGAAAAACTAAACCATCTAATACCATTCATCCAATCTTCTTTTTGAATTGCATCAGTATCACCAAGCGCTTTCACTAAAAAAACTTGAGTCGTCATTAAAACAAGCTTATCAATTCGCCTATATCGAAAATTGATTTTACCAAGCCAGCCAATAATTTTTACATCATGAAGACCCGCTTCTTCCCCAATTTCACGCTTAGCAGTTTCTTGAGCCGTTTCTCCTTCTTCGATATGGCCTTTCGGAATTGTCCAGCGGTCTTTCGAATCTTGAATCAGCAAAATTTCAACTTCATTTTTTTGATTACGACGAAAAATTACGCCACCAGCGGTTGGTTCACGAACAATTTCCTGAATTGAAGACCTGCGTGTTCTATGAAAATATTTTCGAAAATGTTCAACCTTCTTGTTCGCCATTTTGTTCCTCCACAAAAAGCTTATACGCCGTTCCTAATACGCCGTTAATAAACTTACTTGAATTATCGGAACCAAACGCTTTAGCAAGCTCAACTGCTTCATTTATAGCCACTTTTGGCGGAACTGTTTCCCGAGAATAAAGCAATTCATAAAGCCCCATTCTTAAAACATTACGGTCAATTCGCGCAATCTGTGAAATTGGCCATTCTGGTGCCATTGGCTGAAGTTTTGTATCCAGTTCAACCTGTCTTTCAATAATCCCGTTTAATAAATCTTGAACGAATTGCTTATCTCCAATCGCTTCTTCGTATTGCTTCATATTTCGAAAAATAATCTCAGCCAAGTCAACAGTTTTATCTTGTGCCTGAGAGCGAAATTCATATTCATAAAGTGTTTGAAGAACAACAATCCTTCCTAAATGTCTATTTGATGCCATTTTTACGTAAGGTTCTTTCCTATATTAAAATATTATTATTTTTTGTCAAGTGAAAATTAAAACGCCAGCAAATTAAGCAGCTAGCGTTTTGTTTTCTTCGAGTTGCTTATTTAAAGCTTTACCAGATTGTTTTTTAGTTGTATAAACTTTCACTGGTGATTTTTTATTAACTCGACGAGCTAAATCCAATCGCAAGTGGCTGCGTCGCAAACCAGTCTTTCGAGGACTACTCTGTTTCTTTGGCTGTGCCATTTAAAGTTTCTCCTTAGGTTTATTATTTTCCTTCAATATCAATTATACCTTAATTTTAAAGATAAAGCAAGCTTTTTATAAATCTATTATTGACTTTTTATTATTTTTATGCTATAATAAAATCATTATGAAAAGTTATGAAAACAAAAACAATCAAATTCAAAATAAAGAAATAGTAAAAATTAGTAGAAAGAAGCTGAAACAATTTGGCGCTTTAGCAATGACCGCCGGAGCGCTTGGTGGCTGGTTTGGCCACGATGCTTATAAAAACTATCAAGAAAACCACCCACCAGAAATTTTCCAAAAAAGTCAAACTGAAGGTTTAGACAATTCTGAAATGGATTTTTCAAAACTTAAAAAAATTTCAGATGATGGCGGTGTGATCCATCTACAAACAGGAGATGCCATAAGAAGCTCAACTGGTGAATATTACAAAAACCCTGAAAATTACACCCTCAGTGAATCAAACCATTCAGCAATTGGTATTATGAATGCAGACAGGGACTTTACTGCTAAGGGCGAGGTTTACCTAGAAGATGGGGATAATCCAAAATTAATTACCAGAATTGAGAATTTTGAAAAAACATCAACTGGTGAAAATACTAAAATTGATATAAATGTAGACAAAGACGGCTGGGTTGCAGTTGATGCAAACAGAGAAGATTTTCAGCAAAAATAATAAGATGGAGGAATAAACCTCCATTTTATTATTTAACGACAAAGTTAATTAATTTATTCGGAACGAAAATTTCTTTCAAAATCTCCTTGTCTTGCAAGAATTTTGAAACATTATCTTCTGCTCTTGCAGTAGTAAGAATTTCATCCTTTTCAGAGTTTGCCGAGACTTTAATTTTCCCGCGGAGCTTTCCATTAACTTGAACAATAATTTGAATTTCATTAGTTTTCAAAAGCTCTTCATTCCATTTTGGCCAGCCAGATTTTTCAATAAAGTCATCGTTTCCAAGCTGCTGCCAGAGTTCGCTTGAAATATGTGGAGCAAATGGAACAAGCATTTTAAGTAAATCTTCTAAAATAAACTGCCAATCGTTCGAAAAACCTTCAAGCTTCAATTTATAAAGATCATTTACGAATTCCATCAGAGCAGCAACCGCAGTATTTAGGCTTTCGCGGTGAAAATCTTCAGTAACTTTCTTGATAGTTTTATGCTGGATTTTTTGGACTTCAGCAAAATTTGAAAGATTTTCAGCAGATTTTTCAGATTCAATAAATTCTTGAACCAAAACCCAAACACGATTCAGAAAACGATAAACTCCAGCTATCCCTCGTGAATCCCAAGAAGCGTCAACTTCATATGGAGCAATAAACATTTCATAAGTTCTAAGTGAATCTGCGCCATATCCTTGGTCGATGACTTCAAGCGGATCAATAGTATTCCCCTTCGATTTACTCATTTTCGAACCATCTTCAGCATTGATATATCCGTGATAAAGGAGTTTTTTAACCGGTTCGGCAAAATTAGTTAGTTCCAAATCTCTAAAAACATGAGTCCAAAAACGAATATATAGTAAATGCGCAACTGCGTGGTCACCACCAACATAATAATCAACTGGGGCCCAGTAATTTACAAGCTCAGGATCCCAAGCTTGTTTAGAATTTCGAGGGTCAGCATATCGCAAAAGATACCAGCTTGAGCATGCGTAACCATCCATCGTATCGGTTTCACGAGTCATTTTTTCGCCATTAATTTCAACTGTAATAAATTCTTCACTCTTAGCAAGCGCTGACTTTCCAGAATCATCAGGTTTAAAATCACTCAAAGTTGGAAGCATCACAGGCAATTGATCCTCGGGAATCAAATGCTCTTTTCCATCTTTGTCATAAGCAATTGGAATTGGGCAGCCCCAATAGCGCTGCCGAGAAATCAACCAATCTCGCATTTTGTATGTAGTTTTCGAACGACCAATTCCAGATTCTTCAAGCCAGCCCAAAATCTGTTCACGAACATCTTCTGACTTTTGACCGTTAAATTCACCAGAGTTAACCATAACTCCTTCTCCATGATAGCAAGAATCATCATCCGCCATATCCTCGGGCTTCTCAACAACTTTTATAATATCCAAATCAAATTTTTTAGCAAATTCAAAATCTCGCTCATCATGAGCAGGAACCGCCATAACAGCCCCTTCACCATAACCCCCAAGTACGTAATCACTCACCCAAATTGGGATTTTCTTACCATTTGCCGGATTTATTGCATAACTTCCAGTGAAAATTCCTGTCTTTTCTTTGTTTTCTTGGCGCTCAATTTCAGATTTTTTAAGTGATTCTTTCTTATATTCTTCGAGTTTTTCTCTAGTTAAATCAGTAGAGAGTTTTTCGAGTAATTCATGTTCTGGCGCAATAGTTAAAAATGTAACACCAAAAATCGTATCTGGTCGAGTTGTAAAAACTTTAATTTTTTCGCCCTTAGCCTTACCATCAGCAATCTTAAATTCTACCTCAGCACCTTCAGATTTACCAATCCAGTTTCGTTGCATTGTTTTGATTTTTTCAGGCCAATCAAGATTATCGATATCAGCCAAAAGTTCGTCAGCATATGCAGTAATTTTAAAGAACCACTGAGTCATTTGTTTTTTCGAAACTTCTTCGCCACAACGCCAGCATCGGCCATTTTCAACCTGCTCATTTGCGAGAACTGTTTTATCATTATCACACCACCACTGATAGCTTTCTTTATGGTAAGCTAGGCCTTTTTTATACATTTCGCGAAAAATCCACTGTGTCCATTTGTAATATTCTGGATTTGAAGTGTTAATTTCTCGCGACCAATCGATTGAAATTCCAAGTCGTTTAAATTGTTTTTTGAAATTTGCAATATTTGTTTTTGTAGCTTCCTGTGGAGATATCCCAGTTTTAATTGCATAATTTTCTGCTGGCAGACCAAAAGTATCCCAACCAATTGGATTTAAAACATTTTTGCCCTGCTGGCGATAAAAACGCGCGATCGAATCAACAATCGTATAGCTCCTTGCGTGCCCAGTGTGAAGCCCTGCCCCACTTGGATACGGAAACATTCCTGAAATATACATTTTCTGTTTCGAAGAATCTGCTTCAACCTCATAAAGCTTTGATTCATCCCATTTTTTTTGCCACTTTTCTTCAATTTTAATCGGATTATATCTTTTCATACTATCTAGATTATATCAAAAATAGTATAAAAAATCAAAAAATCACCATAGATCAACCTTATCACAAATATATTCATTCTCATTAGTTAGATAAACCTCAACCAACTCATTATTTTTGTAAAATTCAATTCTTTTTTGAAGACTACAAATTTCTGGCTCAATAACATCATTCCACCAATTTTCACCAGAGCGATATACAACGCGACTTTTATAATCTTGCATCACTCTTTTATTAAGAGCATTTGGCAAAATAAGTATAAAACTAATCTTTTTTGAAAGTAGTCGCCTCAAAATCTCATCATCTTCACTAATAAATATAATTTCGAAATTGCCCGAATAATATTCTTCTTCAATTTTCTGTACACAAAAATCAAAAAAATAAGATCTTTCAATTTCATTCATCATTTTAGTTTTACTACTTTCATTAAATTCCATATCTAAAAATCGCTTTTTAGATATTTTTGAAAGAGTAGTTTTGCCTAAACAAGGATAAGCTGCAATAATTTTAGTTTGCATTTATTTCTTTCAAGAATTCATCTTCATCCATAACTTTTACACCCAGTTTTTTAGCCTTCGAAATTTTTGTTGCGCCAACCTTTTCGCCAATTACCAAAAAGTCTGTAGTTTTCGAAATTGTTTTTTGGAATTTTCCACCCAACTCTTCAATTTTTTCTGCAGCCTTTTCGCGCGCCATTGTTTTTAGCGTTCCGGTAATTACAAAATTTTTACCACTTAAGATCCCTTCATTTTTTGCAAAATTTTGCACTTTCACACCAAGGTTAAACATTTTTGTTAAAATTCGCAAATTTTCGTCATCATTAAAATATGCTAGAATACTTTCAGCAACTTTTTTGCCAATTCCGTCAATTTCAAGAAGCTCTTCAAGCGTTGCATTGCAAATATTTTCAAATTTATTAAATTTTTCCGCCAAAAGCTTTGCCGTTTCGCCACCAATATGCCTAATTCCAAGAGCTGAGATAAATTTTGAGAGTTCTGGATTTTTCGAAGACTCAATAGCTCCTAGAAGATTATTAACTGAAGTTTCCCCAAAGCGTTCAAGGTTTAATAAATCGCTTTTTTGAAGATTGTAAATATCAGCCAAATCTCGAACTAACCCTTTCTCAACCAATAAATCAACATTTTTTTCACCAAGATTTTCGATATCCAAACCTGCTTTCGAGGCATAAAAGGTGACCGTTTTTTTCAAAATTAAGCTTGAATTTAAACCTTTTGCACGATATGCAACCTCACCATTTGGTCGGTAAAACTCAATATCTGGGAACTGTTTCTCAAGCTCTTTTTTAAAATCGAAAACTTTAGCATTTTCTGGTCGAAGCTCCGGCAAAATCCGTAAAATTTTCGGAATAATATCGCCAGCTTTAAAAACTACTGCAGTATCACCAATTCGCACATCGAGTCGCTTGATTTCATCAGCATTATGCAAACTTGCATGCCGAACAGTAGTTCCAGCAAGTTGAACCGGCGAAAAAACCGCAACAGGAGTTGCAATACCAGTTCGCCCAATCGAAATAACTATATCTGAAATCACCGCAGTAACTTCTTCAGGAGAATATTTAAAAGCAATTGCTGCACGAGGCTGCTTTCCAACAATTCCAAGTTTTGAAAAATGCTCACGATTATTAATTTTTACAACTAATCCATCAGTATTAAATGGCAGTTCTTTTCTCTTTTCACTCCAAAAATCAATAAACTCAATAACTTTTTTTAAACCGTTAATTCTTGAAGCTTGCTCATTTATCGTAAAACCAAGATTTTTTAATGCTTCATAAGCAAACTGGTTAGTAGGGATATCTTGTAGATTTTCACGAATTAGATCATAAGCTCGAAAATGTAGAGGTCGAGAAGCCGCAATTGAAGGGTCAAGCTGGCGAATTGTACCTGCGGCTAAATTTCGTGGATTAGCAAATTCTGGTTCACCATGCTCTTTTCGAATAAGATTTATTTTTTCGAAATCTTCCTTCAAAATAACAATCTCGCCGCGAACCTCAGTTCTTCCATTTTTAAAATTTTCAAATTTACCACTTGCCTGTAAAAAAAGCGGAATATTTTTAATTGTTCTAATATTACTTGAAACATCTTCACCAACAAAAGAATCACCTCGAGTAACAGCTCTCACAAATTCGCCATTCTCAAAAATAAGAGAACAAGCTAAACCATCCATTTTAATATCTGCAAAAAAATCCTCTTCAATATTTGGCTTAAGTTTTTTAATTCTCTCAAACCAATCAAAAATTTCTTTACTGCTAAAAATATCGTTTAAACTTAGCATTCTACTAGCGTGAGAAACCTTAATAAACCCACCCTTAACCGTATTTCCGACTCTTTGTGATGGTGAGTTTTTTGATATTATTTCTGGGTTCTCAGCCTCAATCTTCTTAAGCTCAGAAAAAAGTGAATCATAAACCGAATCTGGAACGCTTGGATTATCGAGAGTGTGATATTCGAAAGAATAACGGTTCAAAAGCTCTAGCAAATCTTTATATCGAGTGTTTTTATCTGTCTCCATCAACAATCCTTCGATATAAAACGTAAATATAAACTGAGCTTAAAACACAAGAAAAACAACTCATTAGGAGCATAGAGATTGGTACGATTGGAATATTAACAAAAAATCCATTAATTGAAATCAGCCAATTCATCAACATGATTATTGGAATTATTATAATCGACCAAATTAAAGCAAGTATAAAAATTAAAAATAAAATTCTCTTTAATATTGCAAGCCTCCTTTGAGAAACCATATCACCAGCAATTTTTAGAGCCTGTAATGGATAGGTTCCTGGAATTGTGACAATAATCATTGCGAAAATTGAGCCCATAGCCCAAAAAGCTGAGAGTGAGAATAGCAATAGTATTGCACTAAAAAATACAGCTTGTTCTATTCCGCTCGATAAAAAACTTGTTGTTTTTGCGGCCGCACCAACAATCGTTGCAATAAATACAGGAACTAATTGCATTAATATTACAATAGCAATAACCGTCATTGGGATGATAGGAGCTCCACAAGAATATAAAGCATCTCTTAAATTTAAGTTCTTTTTTCCACTTAAAATATTTCTGCAAATCTGAACTGTCGCGAGCCAAATAAATAGCACTATTATAGCAAACATCATCTGTTGAATTTCACTTGGTGATTGCACTAAGCCGCCACTATTAAACGTTGCTGCCATGATCAATCCGGCTTTGCCAATTTCACCAAAAAAGCCTTCAAAATTTCCACCATTAGTAGTGTCAACAACAGCTTGCAAGCTTGAAACAAAATTTTGGTCCATTAGCCCAATAAAAACAATGCCAGCTAAAGCCGAGACTAAAACAAGATTTCGAAAAATCTTTTTGTTATCTCGAATAAGCTTAAAAACAAAACCCAGCAAATTCCAATAGCCCCCGATTTTTAAGAGTCGAACATAATCTATTTTTCTTGAAATCTTAAAGCTTCTATGTGGCCTGCGCGCTTTAAACTTTCTAAACCTTTCCAATATATTTTTTCGTAAATAAATTCTAATTCTTATATACCAAAAATAAACTAAACTGATTTGTTCTTCATTTGAACTTAATATTTTTTTTCTAAACATTAAAACCTCGCGCTATTTTCTTTCAATCTGTTAATTCTGTCATCTAAAGGTGGATGTGTTGAAAATAATCTCTGAAAAAAGCCCTGTTTCATAGGATTGGAAATAAATAAGCTTGCCGTTGTCGAGTTTTGTCTTTCAAGAGGTTTGTTATTTTTTAACTTTTCAAGAGCACTAATTAAGCCATCTGGATATCTAGTTAATGAAACAGCAGTTGCATCAGCCAAAAATTCACGCTGACGAGAAATTGCAAGTCTTGTTATTGTAGCTAAAAATGGCGAAATCAAAACAAAAAATAGCCCCAAGATTAAAGCGATCGGATTTTTCGAATCCTCATCGTCGTCATTCAGAAAAATGAACCTTAAAACAATATCGGAAAGTACCCCAATAACAGCAGTTAAAGCAACTGCCGCCATTGAAACTCGAATATCATAATTCTTAATATGTGAAATCTCATGAGCCATCACGCCTTCAATTTCAACCTTATCCATATTCTCAAGAAGCCCCGTTGTTGCACAGATTACAGAATTCTCAGGATTAGTTCCAGCTGCAAAAGCATTCATCGAAGAATCATTAATAATATAAAGCTTTGGCATTGGTAGGCCAGCAGTAATAGATAATGGTTCAACTATTGAATAAAATTCAGGAGCATCTTTTTTTGAGATCGACTCAGCACCATTCATTTTTAAAGTAATGGCTGTCGAAATCTTATATTGAAATAACGCATAAAAAATAGTAAAAATTAGCGTAAAAATAAAAATTGTTAAATCGTCATAGATGTAAGAAAAATATAGCCCAATCCCAGAAATAATCGCAATAAATAATGAGAAAATAATCACAGTATTACGCTTATTCTGAGAAATTGAGCTATACATATTTAATAAAACCTCTAAAAAATAAATTAGAATTTTACTTGAGGAGCAGATTCGACTACTTTTCTATCTTCTACTTCGAAGAATTCCCTCTTTTCAAAACCTAATTTTTTGGCAAAAATATTAGTTGGGAATACTTTAATCTTAATATTAAGGTCTCGAACGCCACCATTATAAAATCGGCGCGCACCTTGAATTTTATCTTCAATTTCTTGCTGTTGTTGCTGAAAACGTATAAAGCCCTCATTAGCCTTTAATTCAGGGTAGTTTTCAGCAACAGCAAACAAGCGGCCGAGCGCTTGTGAAAGTTCACCTTCAGCTTTAGCGGCGTCAGAAACGTTATTTCCAGCACCTATCAATCCAGCTCGTGCACTACTTACATTTTCGAAAATTTCTTTCTCATGAGTTGCATAACCTTTTACAGTTTCAACAAGATTAGGGATTAAATCTGCTCGGTATTTTAGCTGAACAGCGATATCACTCCAAGCTTCTTCAACTCTTTCATTAAGCCGCACAAGTGCGTTGTATTGGCTCCAAACAAAAAGCCCAACAAGGACAAGAACAGCAATAATTACAATAATTGCAATTGTCATTTTATTATACTCTCCTACTATTGTTAAATTTGGTGCGCGAGGCGGGAATCGAACCCGCACGACTGTTTAGGTCAAGGGATTTTAAGTCCCTCGCGTCTACCAATTCCGCCACTCGCGCATATTTATATTTTACACGCCTTAACTGCAAAAGTCAAGGCGTGTTATAAACTTAAGCTTCATCTTTATCAAGAAGTGGAGCAATAATCATAATGAATAGAGAAAAAGCACCAAGCACTAAGAATGTAGCCCAAGCTTTGCCCATTAATTCCCCTAGATTATTGTCTACCCAAATATATACTAGGCTAATTAGAGCACAAACCATAGCCGTAAAAATATTGAACCAAATACAAATTTGTCGAATACTTTTTACCGTTTGACTATATTTCTTCTTTTTTGATACTGGAGCAACAACTACCGGGCGAGCATTTGATTCATTCTCACCTTTTCGAATTTCTACAACTCTTTGATTTTCTTCTTTCATATGGTTTCCTTTACTTAAATATTTTGGAGGCACCTACCGGATTTGAACCGGTGTAAACGGTTTTGCAGACCGCTGCGTAACCACTCCGCCAAGGCGCCAAAGTGATATAAAATGATTATACCACATATTTTTTAAAAAATAAACAATAGCATTATTTTTTTAGAATTTCGGCTAATTCTAACTTTTCACCAGTTTCCATATCTTTAAAAATAAATGAATTTTCAGAAATCTCCTTTTCACCAATTACTAAAGTATATTTAACACCTCGCTTATCGGCAAATTTAAAAGATTTTTTCATAGTAAAATCTTCAAGTAGAACTTCAGTATTTTTACCTTCTTTTCTTAATTCACCAGCAATTTCGAAAGACTTTTGAAGCTCGTTTTTACTCATTGGAACTATTAAAAATTCCGCAGTTGAGCGTTTTGAAAACTTCAGCAAGCCCAAGTCTCGTAGACACCAAAACAATCGCGTTAGACCAATTGAGGCACCTACTCCTGGTAGTTCTTCTTTCGAATAATATTCGCTTAAATTATCATAACGGCCACCACTAGAAACTGAGCCAATTTCTTTGAAGTTATTTAAATTTGTTTCAAAAACTGTTCCCGTATAATAATCAAGACCACGAACAATTAGCATATCGAGTTTGAAATATTTTTCTTCAACGCCCATCATTTTTAATAATTCAGAAACTTCGGAAAGCTCCTCAATTCCTTTTTCGAATTGTTGATTTTTAATTTTTTGAGAAAGATTTTTTAACTCGCATATAACATCTTCAGCTGAACCTGAGATTCTAATAAAATCAGAAATTATTTGAGACTTTTCTCCTAAATTTAAATCCGTAAGTTGCTCTGAAAACTCCTCAGTTGAAATCTTCTCGGCACGATCAATCAATGCCATAATTTCAGCTGATTTTTCAGTTAATCCAAGCCCTTCAATTAAACCGCTCGTGATATTTCGGTTATTAATTCGAAGAGTAAAATCACCAAAATTTAGCTCTCGAAAAATATTATAAATTACTGCAATAACTTCAGCATCATAAGAAATACTTAATTTGTCTCGCCCAATCACATCAATATCACATTGATAAAATTCACGAAAACGACCTCGCTGCGCTCTTTCGCCGCGATAGACTTTACCAATTTGCGAGCGTTTAAAAGGAAATTGCAACTGGCCAAAATTCTCAGCAACAAATCTTGCAGTCGGTACAGTTAAATCAAACCGCAAACTTAAATCATTATCACCTTTCGAAAAACGATAGATCTGCTTCTCAGTCTCACCACCAGCTTTTGCAAGAAGAGTCTCTGTTCGCTCGATTACTGGCGTATCAATCGGCGTAAATCCGAATTTTTCATAATTTTTTTGAATAATTGCCATAATTCGATTAAACTCGAGTTGCTCTTCTGGCAATAGCTCCATCATCCCAGGTAATGGTTTTGTATTAATTTTCATAATTCCTCAAATTCATTTTAATTGACTACTTAGCTAAATGATACCATAAAATAGCGTTTTTTTCAATTTCGAAAAGGCTATTTTTGCAGTTTTTACAATAAAATGGTAAAATATAGAAATGGATTACCAACAAAGAATTCCCCTTGCCGAAAAAATGAGACCAAAAAAGCTAGATGAAGTTATTGGCCAATCTCACCTTATTGGTAAAAATGGAATTTTACGAAAAATAATCGAAAACAAAGAACCTATCAGCTTAATCTTTTGGGGGCCAGCTGGAACTGGCAAAACTACTCTTTCAAGAATTTTGGCGAATGAAGTCAACGCGGACTTTATTGAAATTTCAGCCGTCACTAGTGGTAAAAAAGATATTGAAAAAGTTATCGAACATGCTCGCCAAAACTGGAACCTTGGAACGCGAACAATTCTTTTCGTTGATGAAATTCACCGCTTCAATAAATCGCAGCAAGATGCTTTTTTGCCACATATTGAAAGTGGATTGATAAATTTGATTGGCGCAACAACCGAGAATCCAGGATTCGAAATTATCACACCGCTACTTTCAAGAAGTCGAGTTCTGTCACTCAAGCCTTTAAATACTGATGAAATTTCGAAAATCATCAAAAATGCACTTGAAAAAGTTTCGCCAAAAACAAAAATAGAGCCAGAAGCACTCAAACTTCTCGCTAAAATAAGTAGTGGCGATGCTCGAAAAGCGCTCGGAAATCTCGAGCTAATTTTAAATTTCGAAAAAAATAACATTACACCGGAAGTTATTAAAAATTCAATCGAAAATTCAACATTAATTTATGATAAAAATGGCGATTCTCATTATAACACAATCTCGGCTTTTATCAAAAGTATGCGAGCCAGCGACGTTGATGCCACTGGCTACTATCTAGCTAAAATGCTAAACGCCGGCGAGGATCCAAAATATATCGCCCGCCGAATGATTATTTTTGCGAGTGAGGACATTGGGCTTGCTGGAAATGGCGCTCTTAGTTTGGCAAACTCTGCTTTCGATGCGGTTGAAAAAATAGGAATGCCGGAAGCTAAATATAATCTATTCCACACTGCAATCGCTTTAGCAAAATCTAAAAAATCACGCGAAACTACTGGAATTATGTATCAATCTTACAACTTAGCCCAAAAAGCTCCAAACGCCTCTATTCCTTTACACTTAAGAAATTCTACTTCTAAAATTACCAAGGAACTAGGCTATAACAAGGGCTATCAGTGGACGGCAGGTTTTAAGCACTCAGAAGATAATCTACCCAAAGAGGTTCGTGAGCTTATTTCATTAGACAGGCAGAATAAAAAAATCTTAACTGGTGAATGGTCGCCAGAGATTAAAGAACTAACCAAATGACACACAAAAGCAACAGATTAATATTGTTTCTGGTATTCACTTTCTACATAACTATTCCATTTTTATTACTAATTAGTCCATTATTTTTTAAAAATAAATTCATAATTTTAACTATTGGCGGAATTTTAATTTATATCCTACTCAGATTATCAGGTTTCAATAACAGTTCCCTCGGCATCAAACCGATAAAGATCACACAATCAATTCGAGATGTTTCAGTGATAACACTTATTCTTATAGTTATTGGAATTATTTTATCCAGCTTTAAAATATCAAGATTCCAGCCGAGCGAAACTTTGTCGTTTTACTTATTTTATATTTTTATATCTTCGCCTATTCAGGAATTTCTTTACAGGGGAGCATTAACGAGTATTTTACAACAAATAAATTTTCGAAAATCTTCAATCATCTTAACTTCATCGATTTTATATAGCTTAGCACATTTAGGCTATAAAGATTTCATAACCTGCATATTAACATTTCTAATTGGTCTATTATGGCATCAGAAATATCTCAAAACTAAGAACCTCGCTGGAGTAACCATCAGCCATGCAATTTTAGGAGTTATCACGATTTTTATCGGGGTTATCGATTAGTCAGTTTCTGGTAAAATATTTTCAAGCCAAAGTTTAATTTCTTCTAAAATATACTCTTCTTGCGAGTTTAAATTTTGGTTATTTGCAATTTCTTGGAATTCTTTCATAAAATTGGGCATCATTTTTTGTAAATTTTTTACCCGATACTCTTCCCAAAGCTCTTTCTCTTGAGAACTTAAACTTTTCGGAAAACTCCTTGCTTTATAATGAAGGAGTAGATCTGTCAACCGTTCGTCAGCAAAATCTGGATGAAAATCAGCGAGCTCGCGATCAGTTGAATTTCGAACAGCTTCAATTTTAATATCATCACTTTTTGAAACAAAACCTTCAAAAAGCCGAGCTTCTGGAGCTGGTTTTTCTGCATTATTCTTATCTTGAAAGACTTCACTTCGCCTTTCGAAAGCAGATCTAAGGTTTTCAGAAAAATGTGGATTTTTTCGTAGAATATCTAAATTTCTCTGAATTTCAGCTAAATTAATCTTTAATCTTTGCTGATTCTCTTCAGTCAAAACACCCATTGGCGCAACTGCTGGACATTTATTATATTGCAAGATCTTTGCTGCAATAGGTTCAAAATCATCGCTCGAACGAGTTTCGAAATTTGCCGTAATATTTTCAAGTATTTGATCCTCACTCCAATCAATAAATTTTTCAGGAGAAAACCGCAAATCCCAAACAATTACATTTTGATTTTTGGCCGGCGCAATTGGAAAAACTACGGTAGTTTTTTCAAACTCAACTTTAAAGCGGCCAGAAGTATAAACGAATGGTTTTGGATTTTCAAGATTAACTAATTTTTGCACTTCATTTTTCGAACGAATTTTAAAGAGATAGTCGAAAATCTGTGGCTGTTTTTCTTTCAAGAGTCGTGCAACGTCTATCAAACCATCAACATCACTCATTGCATCGTGAGCATTCTCGTGCAAGATTCCATTTTCTTTAGTTAAAAGCTCAAGTTTATTAGCTGCAAATTTTTCACCAGTTTCTTCATTTATAATAAATGGCCAATTAATCCCTTCTGGCCGAAGCGCCCGAATCATTCGAACAACATCTAGCAAGTCCCAACGCGAGCGACCATCTTTCCACTGCCAATCATATGGTGGGTAGAAATTTCGCCACAAAAGATGCTGAATATGAACATCGTCAAATCGAACATTATTATATCCAACGATCACTGTATCTGGCATAAAATATTCTTCAACGAGCATTTTTGCAAATTCTGCCTCGGTATAACCTTCTTCAACCGTTTTTTGCGGACTAATTTTTGTTACCATTAGCGCACTTGGGCTCGGCAAAACATCATCATTCAATCTAACCAAAATATTAACAGGCTCACCAATTCGATTAAGGTTTTCATCTGTTCGTTGCCCTGCAAATTGCATAATTCGGTCGTTTTGCGGGCTAAATCCGCTGGTCTCTAGATCATAAAAAAAGAAAGTCTTCATGGTTATATTTTACCCTAAAACTACAAAAATAACAAATACACTTGACTTTTTAATTAGAATATGGTAAAATACAAATGTACCTGAGATAATAATCTCACTCATTCGCAAGAGATTGGCGCGCACATTTAGGAGAAAAATAAATGAAAGCTAACTATAAAAAGGCTAAAAAAGAAATCAGTCTAATCACAAAAGGATTGATCAAACTATTTCTTCTAGTGGGTTGTAACCCGCTTACAATTGCTAGACTCTTCTCAAAGAAATTCAATGAAGCTCAAGTACGAAAAGTCATATCCTCACATATAGGGATAGATGAAAAATCGTTATTACGATTTCAAAACGTTGCATTCCTTAGGGCAATTCGAGAACAAAACCCTAAGGTGAACCTATAAGCACGACTAAGATCGTGCTTTTTTATTTAGACAACTTTTAATCTTCCCAATTCGAGTCAACTAGCTCAAATTGATTGCCCGAAATTGAAATTATACTTGAATTTTCTGCTCCCATTCGGCGGAGTTCATGTTCAATTCCCATTTTTTGCAAGATATCACGCAAGCGATTCACGCCGTGTATATTCATAAAATTAGTTCGGCGAGCAAATTTTTCAATTTTTTCACCATAAACTTCGAAAATATTTTCTTCTTCATTAAATTCAACCGACCAAGCCTTATTAATTTCATCTTGAGATAGAGATATCACGGCAATCTCTTCATTCTCTTCATCATCAACTTCAATTTTAGATTGCGAGTTCCTAAAATCTTCAACCTGTTTTCGAAGTGCACGAAGAACTTCCTTCAAGCCTTGATGCGCACTCGAAGAAATCGCAAAAATCTGCGAGCCATCAGCCACCTTACGAAGTTTCGAAATTTGAAAATCAATCATTTCAGCATCCATTCCCTCCACTTTAGTTAAAGCGATAATTTCAGGTCGTTCCAAAAGCTCAGGCTGATATTTTTTTAATTCTTCACGAATAATTTTATATTGTTGATCTGGGTTTTCTTCGTAAATATCAATCAAATGGAGCAAAACACTTGTTCTTTCAACATGACGTAAGAATGCATCACCCAAACCTTTACCTTCGCTCGCACCTTCAATTAAACCTGGAATGTCCGCAATTAAAAGATTAAAGCCATCAATTTCTGCAACACCAAGATTTGGGGTTAATGTAGTAAAAGCATAATTAGCAATTTCTGGTCGTGCATTAGAAACAACACTCAAAAATGTAGATTTTCCAGCGTTCGGAAAACCGACCAGCCCGACATCAGCAAGTAGTTTTAATTCTAGATCAGCTTCGAAAGTTTCACCAGCTTCACCAAGTTCAGCAACGCGCGGAGTCTGCCGAACCGAAGATTTAAAGTGAGCATTTCCAAAACCACCATCACCACCACGAGCAATCACAGCCTCTTCGCCATCAAACTTTAAGTCAGCTAAGATTTCTCCGTCTCGTTTAACTAAAGTTCCCACAGGAACCTTAACAATTAAATCTTCACCGGATTTTCCAGTCTTATTCCTTTTTGAACCATTTTCGCCATTTTTAGCTTTAATTTCTGGCTTATAACGAAAATTCAAAAGTGTATTTAGATCTTTAGTTGCTCGAAAGATAACATTACCACCCTTTCCGCCATCACCACCATCTGGGCCACCTTTTTCGATATAAAGTTCTCTTCGAAAACTAACCGCACCATTTCCGCCGCGGCCGGCTTGAACAAAAATCTTAGCTGTATCTACAAACATACATATATAATAACACAAAAAATATAAAAAATCCAATTTTAAATGAGCGCTCAAAACAGTGACGCTCATTTAAATATTTTAGTGTATATAGTTCGAAACACTGCTTGCTGGTACTGTTCGGGTTGTTACAACATTCAGTTTTCCAGCGTAATTCATATCTGAAACAGTGATTGTTCCATCAGAGTTCACAGACTCAACAATAGCAACATGTCCATATCCCCAGATGTATGAGTTTGCGTAAGCATTCCACTGAGCAATTGCACCTACAGATGGATTTTGGTCAACTTTATGCCCAGCAGCTCTAGCACTAACTGCCCAAGTCGAAGCATTTCCCCAGAAGCTTCCAATGTCTGGGCGGCGATTATATGCATACCAAGTACAGTTTCCCCATGCATAAGCATTTCCAGCTTTAACATTGTAATTAGAAGATAGAGATACTGGCGATACACTCACAGAACTAGAAGATTTTCGAGAATTTGAAGTTGTAGAAGTTGAGAAAACCTTAGATTTAGGATTGTAATCTGGTCGTTCTTCTTCAGGCAAGATACCACCAGGAATTACAATCTCAACACTTTCTTTAGGCTCTTCACCATCTTTAAGCTTATTGTAAGAAATCAATCTCTCTAAACTGGCTTGGTATTTTTCTGCTATAGATTTAATACTATCGCCAGATTTAAATCGATAGATAATTCCATCTACAGGCAGAATTCTTAGCTCCTTATTAGCTTCAACTTTATCACCCTTCAAGCCATTAACCCATTTAATAGTTTGAGCAGTGATACCATATTTATCAGCAATTGTTTGAATAACTTCTTCTGAGGTCGTAGTGTATTTAATGATTTCACGTTTTTCAGAAGAAACCTCAAGAACTTTAGGCTTTTCAACAGAAGCAGCAGCTTGAGGTGAATCCTGAAGTATTGCAGTAGATGTTGAAAGGCTCGCCACAGAAGATGCGATTGCTAAATCAGCAGACTCAGCAAGATTTGCAACAACACCAGACTCCGTAACTTTGTCTGCTACAGAATATTTCTCATTACTATTTTGAGTATTTTCAACAGACTTTGAATTAATTTGATTGTTTAACTCAGTCGATTTTTTAATATCTGGCTGACTACCACCAAATACGGCAACCATAACCACAATAACAAAAATAGAAGAATAAACAACAGTTGATTTTAAACTTAGTATGTTAATTATCTTTGAAAAAGTAGAATTAGAAACTGTATTTTTTCCATCCTGTATAATTTCAATTTTAGGAGATTTAACTCCTCGTTTTTGACTACAAATAATCTTTCTCCCGCAAACACATTACTGTGATGCACTACCTTAATAATACCCTTTCTTTTCGAAAATTAGCATAATGTCGACCTTTTTAATTAATATTATAGAGTTAAACGAATGCTATAAAGTATTTTCTGGTAGGTGCCTTAATATAAAAATATACAAAACATCATCTTTATATTAATTTACATATAAAATTCTATCAAATATTAATAAAATTGTCAAGCTTAATCACAAAATCAAGCACTTTTTTGCACAATATTTTTTAATATTATCTTGATGCTCTATATCTGTTATACCGTAGTAAGTCTTATCATCATCTCCACTCAAAAAGAATAAATAATTATGCTCAGCTGGAGAAGCTGTTGCCTTAAGAGCAGACAGCCCTGGTGTTGCAATTGGAGTAGGTGTTAAACCTTTATATTTTCGTAGATTGTAAGGGCTATCTAAATTTGGAGTTCTTTCAGCCCCTGTTTTATCCGCAATATATTGATATGTCACATCTGAGCCAAGCGTCATTCCAGCTTTAATTCTGTTATAAAAAACACCTGCAACTTTTTGTTGATCTTCGAAATCGTTCAAGGTTTCTTTCTGAACAATTGAAGAAAGCGTGATTCCTTCATATAAACTCAAACCTTTTTGCTTAAATTTATTATCAAGGTTTAACTCTTTAATTTTCGCTTCAAAGTCTGCAAAATATCTCCGCAAAATATTTTCAACTTTTGTACCTTTCTTAAAATTATGAGTTTGGCCATAAAGGAATCCTTCAAGATCCGTATTTTTTGGCTTACCAGAGAAAAGAGTTGAAAATTCCCCAGAATAATCTTTCGAAAAAGCATCATCAATTTCATTTTTCGAATAACCAGCTTTCAAAAGAGCATTCTTGGCCATTTTTACCGTTCCACCAGGTAAAAAGGTAATATTAAAACTATCAACAGCTTGACCTTTATTTAAAATATCCAAAACCTCAGGAATTGTCATGCTTGAAGATAACTGATAACTACCAGCTAAAATATTTCGCTTATTATTCATTCGTGCATAAAAAATAAACGAATTTTTAGAAATAATTATTTTTTTATCAGCCAATTTCTGAGCAACTACATCTAAAGATTCGCCCTTACTAATATTGAAGCTAACTTTTTTAGAGTCGTTAGTTTTATAATTTATTGCGCCATTATAGCTTAAGAATAAAATTCCACAAAAAGAAATAAAGCAAAATAATAAAACTGTAAAAACAACTAAAATCGTCTTTCGAAAAACTCTTTTTTTATTATTTTTTGTGTCCAAAATAGAAGCATTTTCCCTTTCGCGCTTAGATATTTCCTCAATAACCCTTTCAGCACGATCTTCTATTAGCTCCTGCTTATCTCTATTTACTGGCGGTTTTATAATCCCATCCATTAAAAATTCTCCTCCAAATAATCTTGTAAAATAATTGAAGCCGCATTCATATCGATATCACCTTTTGAATATGGCTTTCCATAGCTTTTTAGCCTATCCTCAGCCTGAATACTCGTCAAGCTTTCGTCTTGAAAGCAAATTTTATCAACTGAATATTTAAAATTTTTTACAAATTCTTTAGTATAAGCAGTTTGCGAAGTCTCTTCACCACTCTGATTTCGTGGCAACCCAACCACAAGAACGTCGATTTCTTCTTTCGAAATTATCTCAATAATTTGTTTTATTACAGAGTCTACATCATTATTCACTTCGACAGTAGTAAATGGTATGGCTATTTTAATAAAGGAGTCGGCCAAAGCGATACCAATTCTCTTAGTGCCAACATCAAGCGCCATTAACTTTAAAGATTTCATTATTTATCAACCGTAAACTTGATATTAATTTTTTTATCATCGTTCGGCACAGTATTTACCCAAAAAAATGAAAACTTCACATCAACATTTTTTACACCCTCTTTTGCTTCAATTAAGCTTCGAACTTCGCCAGATTTTTTACCCTTAATTTTATCTTTCAGATTATCTATATCAATAACTGGGCCAATTTTTACATTTGATGAGATCTCTACACTATTACCACTAAATTTCGAAAATGAGACATCTTTCAAGCCATAATCATATATTTTTTGATTATTCAAATCACCCATTTTATTTTTAGCAAGAGAAGAGATAATTCTTTCAATACTTCTATTTTCAATTGCCACGATTGAATATAGAGAAGTTGATTTTAATGTAGTCTTACCGTTTGGAGCCTCTTGATTAACAGCAACAGAAGAAGAAATCTCACCATCTTTTACGGAGAAACTATCGTTTAATACAGTATAATCTGAGCCAAATTTAGCTTTTAGAGAACTCTTAATAGAATCTGCATTTTCTGTATTGATTTTAGCTTTTGCTGCATTAATGTCATTTTGCGAAACAACTTTTAAAGTTTTTTTCGAACCACCAGAAAGCTGACCGCCACTTGCCGAAACACCCTTAATCGACGAAACATACTCTTGTGCTGGTAGGTTACATTGCTCGCCGATAGTCGTCGCCTTAATTTTAACACTTGCTTTTCCGTTAGAAATTACACCACCTTTAATCTTTACTCCTGGAATAGTAACAGATGAGGTTGTAATAAAATTACATTGCCCAGCCGAAAATGCAGAGCCTTGCGCCACGGTAACAGGATCACTATCACCACTTTGAGAAAGATTTAAAGTTCCTGAAGCCGCTTCACCCTCTTCACGAGTTCCAGTCGCTTCAAAAGTAATTTCATGATTTTTTTCAATAGTTTCAGTTTTTGAAAGCAACGAATTTTCACTTGCGCTATTAGAAATCGAAGCAACACCTTTTACGTTGGTAGTAGAGGTTTTTGCAGCAATCGTGATATCCGCAAATGGAGCAAAGAATATCGCCCAAATCATAAATACTAAAAATACAGAAAATACCCCGCCAATAATAAGAATTTTTTTTCGAAACTTTGAAAAATCTGGAACTTTCGATCCTTTTCTAGATTTATTAGTCTTCTCTTTTTTAAGCTCTGGATTAATCTTGTTAAAATTCTTGTTATCATCAATATCAATTCCTTCAAGAATTTCAGCCTCCTTCTCATCGGAAGTTGGACCACTAAAATCCGAAATTGGCAAGCTTTCACCATCGATAACATCATCTCCTTCAACTTCTAAAATATCGATTTCTGGTACCTCTGGCTTACTTTGAAGGGTTTTCGAAACTGGAATTTTTGCCGCTGCCGACATAGTCTTTAATGCAGAATTATTAGTAATAAAAACAATTTTCTTATCATTTTTCTGTGCAGCCCGAGAAAGCAAGCGAATATTTACAGCACTCCTAAAAATACCCAAACTTTTTGGCGGGACAATTGCAATAATTCTCTCTTTCGAAGATTTTATTTTATTAACAACATCAGTAATATCATCTTCAACATCAACATAGATTACATCTTTTTTAACTTTTTCACTCATATCTTACCTCTTTTAAGCTCGTAAAATCCTGTTTAGTTTATCACGAAAACTCTCGCTAGCATTTTCATCAGTACTGTAAGTATCATATCCAACCCGTAAAAGCCCCATTGCTGTAATAAATGTATGGTCGTTAATTTTTCCAGATTCATCAATAACTCCCGAAACTTCAGCAGGCTTAATATGCTTTACTATAGGCTTTTTATTGAATGGTAATTCTTGCCACCAATCGTCATTTTCCAATCTTTCAACAAGAGATTCTAAGCTTGAACCACCACCACATAGCAAAATCTTACTTGGCAAATAATCAACATTTTCAAAATCGCTTAAAGCTAGTTCAACACCAGAAATCCAAACATCCAAAGTATTATCAATTGCATCGATTGCCTGCTTTGCAATAGTAGACTTGAGTTTTTCATTCGAAAGGTTTAGCTTTAGCTTTTCAGCGTTATTATAAGACAATGAGAGTTCGTTCGCAATTTGATTTGTGAAACTTCGACCACCAATTCCGAACATTTTAGTTCCCTCAACACCACCATCATTCACGACAGCAATATCAGTCGTTCCACCACCAACATCAGCTAAAATTGCAGTAAAATTGCTTGAAGAGTCTGAACCAACAACACTTCTAGCAACCGCAAAAGGTTCAGCCACTACCGCAATTAAATCAAGCGCAAGTTCATTCGCAACACGCTCAATAGCACCAATATGAACAGTTGGCGCAAAAGCTGTATAAATTTGAATTGAAACATCTTTTCCCTGAAAACCAATCGGATTTGAAACCTTATAGCCATCAATATGAATCCCAACAATTGCCGAATTAACAAGTTTAATTTCAGCTTCTTGATTCCCCGTCTCAAGAGCAATCTCCCTTTGAGCTTTAAGCTGAGCTCTTTCTTGAATTTTATCAATAATAAATTCCATTTCAGCTTCATCAAGAGGGCGATTTGGCTGCGGACGACGATATTTAATTGTATTTGTTGCTCCTTTAACCAACTCACCGGCAATTCCGATTACAGCTTTTTTGGCTTGAATCTCTGCTTGGTCTTCCGCCTCAATTAAAGCATTCTCGCAATTTTGAACAACACTAGCAATGTCAGCAATCGCACCCGAATGCATATCCGCCACACTCTGCCGTGCACGCCCAACACCAATAACACGAATTTCATCACCATCAATTTCAGCTACAAGAGCCTTCACAAATTCAGTTCCAATATCAAGAGCAACAATATGGTTGTCACTTAAATCTTCTTTTTGTTTATTCTTGAATAACATACTAACACTATTATAAACCGTTTAAGGTTTTTTTGCAAATTTTCATAAGATTATTTCTATGTCTTCTAATTCCAAAATATCGCTCAAAAAAGTTTTGTTATCCAGTTCGAAAACCTCGCAGTCATACTTTTTTCGAAATTCATCAGCATTAAACCTCTCAAGAGAACCCTTTACACCGCTTTTTCTGTCAACTCCAAAAATCCAAGATTCATTATTACCTCGTTTTTTGTATCGATTAACAAACTCACTTATATTTTTAGGATTATTCATTGGAGCGACCACACAGAATGGCATTTTTTCTTGAGCTAAAAAATCAATAACTTTCTTATTGTTCCAAACCGCCATAATTTTATCTGGCGAATAATTTTTTACAATTTAGTTACAATAAATCTGAAGAAAATTATCTTTTCGAACTCTATCAAATCGCCCTTTTGCGTTTTCTTTGCCATATTTCCAAGCCAAATTATCAACATAAATAATATCAGAGCTTTCCAAATCTATAAAGTCCTTATGCTTTATTGAACTTTTTCCAACGCCAGGATAGCCAACAACAATAGTTCCGCGTTTAATTTTTTGAATCATCGCAAAATAGCCTTAATTCGCCGAACGCCAGCACTTGAAGATTGTTCTTTCACAATCTTAAACTTTTTACCGCCTTCAGCAAGCTCTCGCGTATTATCAACATGGGGCCCACCACAAATTTCAACACTAAACGGTTTTTCACCTTCGGCCTTCATCGTATAAACTTTAACTGTCTCGCCATATTTATCGCCGAACACACCAATCGCTTTCAATTCATTCAAGGCGTAATCTGTTGGATACTCCGCCCAAGAAACTTCTAACCCTTTCGAAATTTGATCATTAACTGTATCTTCAATCTGCTGTTTTTCTTCATCGGTTAATTTTCGATCAAAAGTAAAATCAAAACGGAGCCGCTCAGTATTAATATTTGAACCTTTTTGTGCAATTTGCCCCTCAAACATATCATGAAGTGCCGCATTCATCAAGTGAGTAGCTGTATGAAGCTTGCGGTGTTCAAGAGTCTGTCCTTCAAGCCCACCTTTAAACTTACCTTTTGAAGCTGTCTGTGAGCGCTCACGCTGCTCTTTCATTTTAGTATCAAATTCCTCACGCCAGTTTTTCGAAAGTGGTATTTTACGTCGGATAGCTTCTTCAGTTGAAAGCTCAAGCGGAAAACCAAAAGTATCATAAAGTTGGAATAATTCCGCACCAGTTAAACCATCTTGAGAAAATTTTTCAAGTTCACGTAATCCTTTTCTAAGCGTTTGACGGAAAGCTTTTTCTTCTTTCACCATAACCGCAATAATTTCATCAGATTTTAAAGCAACTTCCTTGTAATCTGGTGCATAGATACCAACGGTTACTGGCACAATCTGTTCAACAAAATTATCTTCTACGCCCAAATCAAAAGCCTTTGCCATCGCGCGACGAATAAATTTTCGCATCACATAACCTTGCTCTTTATTTGAAGGAATACATCCATCAACTGCCAAAAATGTTGCGCTTCGCAAATGATCAGCAATTACGCGCATCGAAACTTTATTTTCATCGTATTTTTTACCACTAATTTCTTCAAGCTTTTCGATAATTGGCTTCATCAAGCTAATTTGGAATACATCTGGATTGTTAATTTTCGCCGCAGCAATCCTTTCTAAGCCGCCGCCAAAATCGACGTTTTTCTTTTCAAGTGGCTCGAAGGAACCATCTTCCATGCGTCGATATTGCATAAAAACCTGATTACCAATTTCCATAAACCGACCACTATCACTCGCTGGATGAGCCTCACCAAAACTAGCGTCATGATTTTCTTCACCGAAATCATAAAAAACTTCTGAATCCGGCCCACAAGGATCACCAATTGGTGTTAAATCTAAGCCGCCACCACGGCTCCACCAGTTTTCTTTATCATTATAGAAGAAAATTCGTCCACCCTGAAGCCCGAGCTTATCACCGTTTTCAGCCGTGTCAAGCTCAACAATTTTTGCATCAATACCTTTTTCAGCAAAAACCTTTCGCCAAATCTCTGCCGATTCGTCATCACGTGGAATATTATATTTTTCGTTACCAATAAAACAAGAAACATATATTTTCGAAGGGTCAAGGCCTACTACATCTGTCAAAAATTCAAAAAATTGCCGAATTTGTTGCTCTTTAAAATAATCACCAAGGGACCAATTTCCAAGCATTTCGAAAAAAGTTGTATGGCGGTTATCGCCAACATCATCAATATCTTGCGCCCGCAAGCAGGTCTGGCTATCTGTTAATCGCACACCCTTTGGATGTTTTTCGCCCAAAAGATATGGCAAGAGCGGCTGCATTCCACTCCCCGTGAAAAGAGTTGTCGGGTCATCTTTTAAAATTAAAGAAGCGCGTTCGATTACTTCATGGCCATTTTTTTGACAAAATTCTAGATAAGCTTTTCGGATTTCTTGTGCATTCATATTCTTTTATTTTACCAAATTTTAGCGTTTTTAGCAAATTGTTGATTTTTGAAATTATATTTTTGTATAATTTAAGTATTCTATTATATATTGAAGGTATATTATGAGTGGAATAAGAACTTCTCGCGCATTTATAGTTTCTTTTTTACTTTCAATTTTTATAATGATTTATTTTGGTGTACTTATATTCGCTATTTTGAATAACGAGTCTCACAACAATCAGACCAATAACCCCAAAAATGAACAAAGAATTGAAAAATTGGAATAACAACTACATATCTACACTTAATTATTTTCGAAAGTCAGTACACACTGGCTTTTTCTTTTTATAATAAATAAAACCACTCTTCAATTTTCGAAAAGTGGTTCAATATATTAAATACAAAATTCTATCGGAATGCCACCAGATATGCTACCAATCCAGCACCGGCACCAAGCATTAGAATTGCAATTATGGCTAGTACAACACCCCAGCCAGATTTCTTTTTATGCTTAATAGGCGTAGAATATTCATCACTCGAAAGAATCGGTGCCGACATTTTTGCCCGCCGAAGCTCCTTTGTAATCGTTGCGGATTTTTGCTCATAGTTAGAAACCGGCTTTTTAAATTCGAAACTTTTAGCCTGATTTTGATTTGCACCTAATGGTCTTTTTTCAATTTGCGGATTTTGCACGAAAGGTGTTTTTGGCTTTTCAATTTCATCAACAGGCTGAATTATCACCTTTTCCGAGGCTTCATTTTGTTTTGAATTTTCTTCAACTCTTTCATCCACCTCGAAAATATCTATTCTTTTATTATTTTCTTTAATCTGCCCTGATTGATTTTTTAGCTCAGTTTTAACTTCAATCTTTGAAGCTTCAGTTTCAGATTTACTATCTATATCTTTTTTGATTTTCTCAGAACTATCAAGAGCAATCGTATTGCTGCCAGTTTTTAGGCTTGAAATTTCTGGCATAACTTTTTCTGGCTCATTTTCGAGATTTAGATTTTCGAAATTTGAACTAGAAACTTTTCGCTCTGGAATTTCAACTGTATGTTCACCGTGAAAAACTCGAAGTTTATTGCTATCATCGCCAATTCGATAGACACCAGCATAAAACTCCGCCCGACTTGGTGTGGTAGTTTTTTGCTCCGCAATATTAATTTCATTTTTTCGAGATTGAACTTCAGTTTCTTTTTTTACTTGAGTTTTTTCATTTTTTGAAACAACTTTTTTTCGAATCGGTGAATTTTCAAGCTTTTTAATATTTCGAATTGGTTTTTCGCCACCATAGGTTTCTAAAATTGGGCTTTCGAAAGCAATTTTCTCTTCTCTTACTAAAAGTGAAACACCAAAATTGTCGCGGTGATGTTCTGGTGGAACGGGCGCGCTAAAATCATCCAAAATTCGAACTCTTGGTTTTTTATAAACAGATTTTTTCTCATTTTTTGGTTTTTCAACAACCTTTTCGACATTTCGAATTTGTACTTTTTCGTTATTTTGATGCAATTGGTTTGCTGACTGCGGAGCTTTTCGCGCAAAAACCATTTTTTGTTGCTCACGAGAATGTTCAATCTGGCTTTCGATTTTCGAAAAAACCTCATTATTTTTCTCTTTCGAATTTGGCACAACACCATTTTCAAGATAGCTTCCAACCGCTTTATCTAATTCTTCAAAATCTATATCTCGCATATTTTTCCTTTTACTTTTTTATTGTTTCAAAAACTTTTTCTGCAATTTTAGCAAATTTTTCAACGTTCAAACTTGCTCCGCCAATCAACAAACCATCTATTCCTTTAATATTTGTATAGTCTTTTGCAAATTCTGGCTGAACACTTCCACCATAAACTACTTGAATATTTTCAGCAGTTTTTGCACCATAAAGTTGTTTTATTTGATTTCGAATAACTTTTACCGCTTTTCGAATATCATCAGGGTTAGCATTCACGCCAGTTCCGATCGCCCAAACTGGTTCATAAGCAATAATCACTTTCGTAATATCTTCACTCGATACGTTTGCAAGCCCGCCAATTAGCTGATCATTCAGAACTAAATCAGTTTCATTATGGTTTCGCGCATCAGATGTTTCACCAATGCACAAAATTGGCCGAATATCATTTCGAATTGCTGCAGCCACTTTCGCACGAATATCTTTATCTGTTTCGTGAAAAATATTCCGCCTTTCAGAATGGCCAACTAACGCATATTGAACAATTCCGCGGAGCTGTGAAATTGCTATTTCGCCAGTAAAAGCTCCGTGATCTCGCCAGTAAAAATTCTGTGCCGCTAACTTAAATTGCCTATGATTAACTTGCAAACTTAAAGATTGCAGAGTGAAAGTTGATGGCGCGAGAATAATTTCCATTCCACGATGAGCTTGAATTTTATCACTCAATTTATGCAAAAAAATACTCGATTCCTGCATATTTAAGTTCATTTTCCAGTTGGCGATAACAAGTTTTTTATCCATAATACTTTTATTTTATCATTTTATTTTATTTTTGTAAATTCTTATGCTTTATTTTCTAGAACTTCAAATCCTGGTAAAATTTCACCGCTCATCAATTCAAGAGCTGCACCACCACCGGTTGAAATTAATGAAAAATCCGCATTTTCGGCATTTTGACTCGACCAATCCAAAACAAAAGCTGAAGTGTCGCCACCACCAACTATTGATTTTGCACCATTTTTTGTGGCTTTCGAAATTGCAGAACAAGTTCGAGAAGAGCCTTTTGCAAAATTCTCAAATTCAGCATAACCAATTGTTCCATTCCAAACTATCATTTTTGCATTTAAAATTTCATTTTCAATTCGTTGAATCGATTTTTCTCCTAAATCAAGGATGATCTCGTTTTCTAAAACCGCCGTAACAGGTTTTTTGATTCTCTCAGCGTCTTTCGAAAACTCACTCGCCACAGCAATATCTTCTGGCAAAATTATGAAACTCCGCAAACCATTAAACCCAACTTTTCGCTCCGCAAGTTTAAAAATCTGTTCAATAATCTCATTTTGACCATCTTCAATTCGGCTTTTTCCAACTTTGACATTTAAATATTTTAAAAAAGTATTAGCCATAGCTCCAGCTACGATGATTTTATCAGCTCGCTCAATAAATTTCTCAATTAATGGCAATTTATCAGATATTTTCGCACCACCCATTACCGCCACGAATGGTCTTTCAGGGTTTTTAAAAGCTTGCAAGATTGTCAAGTATTCTTTTTCAAGCAATAAACCAGCTACGCTTGGCATTTTTTTGGTAATTTCACTAGTTGAGGTATGCTCACGATGGATAACGCCAAAACCGTCCTGCACGAATAAATCCGCACCAGTAACCTGTGCTAACGCTTCCGCAAATTCTGGTAAATTATTTTTTTCAGCCTTCGAAAAACGCAAATTCTCTAACATTTCAATCTTATAATCATCGTTTGCATATTTCATTGAAACCGAATACCGTGTTCGCGGAAAGATTGGAGTAGTGTGAAAATTCATAGGAAAATTTAAGCCTTCAGCCTGTAGAAGCTCACGCAAATTATTAAAAACTGGTCGCAAAGAATATTTTCGAGTTCCATTAGGTAAATGTTCAAGTTCATCTAAATCGGCAATTCCTTCAACCGATTTTGGTCGCCCCATATGCGAAATAATAATTATTTTTTTAACACCTCGTTCAATCAGATTTTTTATTGTTGGTAAACTCGCTCGAATTCGATAATTATTCAAAATCTTCGCTGAACCATCTTCTGAGTATTCAATAGGCACATTATAATCTGCACGAAGTAAAATTATTTTCCCTTGCACATCAATGTCATTTATAGTTTTTTTGTTAAACATTTTGTTCCTTTTTATTTTGAAAATATTTGATATAATTTTAGCACAAGCTTATTGATTAATCAACTATTTTATTTCATAAACTGTGTATTTTATCCTACCTAATAGAATAAGAACGACTCCAGATACAGCAAAAAATATTCGAAGGCCAGTTTCTGCTCCGAAAGCCAAAAACAGAACGAATGCTAAAATAGTATATAAAGTTGAGCCTATAAAGAAGAATGACTCCGAAATTACAAAATATTCGATTCGCCGGCCTGAATCATCCGCTTCAAAAAATGCGCCTTTTTGATTCGATAAAGAATAACCGACCCCTGACACTTCATCTGCTATATTCGTCAAAACAACCGCTAATGGGCTCATCATAAATAATCCACGACAAAGATTTATTAGACCACGAATAAAAATAGATCCTCTGAGCATTATTCCGCCTTGGTTTTTATCAACTATCTTTCCGAAAGCAATTGCCGCAATAATAGAAACTATCGCCGATAGACTAGCCAAAGACGCAATCACCCCATAAGAATTTACTTGCGAAAAAATAAATACTGGCACGAAAATACGCCATGTAAAATGAACAGTAGATGACGGGCCCGAAGTTAAAGTCTGTGGAATAAAAATCTTATTAAGATATTTTTTTACTGGAAATGTCTTGAAATTTAATTTAATATCGTTTTTCATAACTTCCCTAGTTGAAAGTAAAGGAATAGCCGACATAACAAAAAGAATTGCTGAGATATAAAGCGCTGACTCCATTCCAATAAAAATCGCCAGCCAGCCACCAATAATCGGAGATAATGCTGCTGCAATTTTATCAATACTATACAGAACTCCCAACTGCCCACCAGCTTTCTTATTATTCTTCACTTTAGACATACCAACATAAATAGAAACGTTATAAATCGAAATAGCAAATCCCTGAATAATCATTGTTGCAATTGCCATAGATACTCCAAATTTCGAAGTTAAAGACGCCATAATCAGCATAGGTATATTTAGAATATTCGAAAGTAGAATACCGTGTTTTGGCCCGTGCTTCGCGATATAAGCACCACCAACCCAAACACTAATCAATTTTACTACGTACGATAAAATCAAGAATAATAAAACTCCATTCCAACCATATCCAATCTTATAAAAATACATCAACACAAAGCCAGCCGAAAGATTCAACGCAAAACTTCGAAACATTTTTGCAATATATAAAATACTCATTTCGTCAAATTTAGCTAAAAACCAAAAATTTCGCTTTTGTCTAATTTTTCTTAAAAATTTTATAACCATAGGCAATATTATATATACTATATTATTTTTTGTCAAACTAATTTAGACTATTGACATATAAATAATTTTGTGCTATAATGATATTATAATCATCCAAAAATAAAAAGTATCAAAATAAAAAATGATTATAGAAAGGAAACATTTTGTTTAAAGTTATTCGAGTAAACCAATCTGAAGAATCTTATTCAGTAAACGTTCGAACAAGTCGCGAAAAATAATTGAGACTTTCAAAAATCTAAAAAATCGCCCGCTGTCCTTGGGGCGATTTTAAATATTTTAGTGAATTGTCAAGTGTTGTTACTTAGTAGATTTTGCCATTCGTTTGCGCTCATTTGAGTCAAGATAGCGCTTTCGAAGACGCAAATTTTGCGGCGTAACTTCAAGAAGTTCATCATCTTCAATAAAATCAATACACTGTTCAAGGCTTAAATCCGTATATGGTGTTAGTTGAACTGCGCCATCAGAAGATTTTGAACGCATATTTGTGAGATGTTTTTCTTTCACAACGTTAATTTCAAGATCTTCTTGGCGATTATTTAAACCAACAATCATTCCGGCATAGACTTCAGTTCCCGGACCAATAAATAATTCTCCACGGTTCTCTGCGCTTTGAAGCGCATAAGGTGTTGATATTCCTTTTTCGAAAGCGATTAATACACCATTTCGACTTGAAGGAATTTTAGCTCCCATCTCTTGATAACCATACGGCAAGCTATTCATAATGATCGTGCCTTTCGTAGCGGTCAGCATTAGATTTCGAAGACCAATCATAGCACGCGTTGTAATAATATAAGTTAAGCGATTAGCACCTGTTGGCAGGCTTTCTTGTGCGCGCATTTCCGCTCGGCGGGTTCCCATTTCTTGACTCACCGCACCAACAAACTCAGGTGCAACTTCAATAATTAATTCTTCAACTGGCTCTTTTTCAACACCATCTTCTTGGATTGTAACTACCTGTGGGCGACCAACTTCAAACTCAAAACCCTCACGGCGCAAAGTTTCAATCAAAACAGAAAGGTGGAGTTCACCACGACCTGAAATAATAAAACCAATTCCACTTTCTTCAACTTGTAGTGAAACATTTGTTTCGAGCTCTTTCTTTAGTCGATCGCCAATTTGACGTGAAGTCGTAAACTCACCTTCACGGCCTTTCATTGGGCTGGTATTTGGGCCAAGATACATCGAAAGAGTTGGCTTTTCAACCTCAATTGTCGGCAAAGCCTCAGGATTATTTACATCTGCCAAAGTTTCACCAATTTCAGCTTCAGAAACACCTGTGATAGCTACGATATCTCCAGCAAAGGCTTCTTGAATTTCCTCACGGTTCAAACCACGGTATGCAAAGAGTTTATCAATTTTAGCCTTTTTAACCGTTCCATCTCGCTTAATTAACGCAATTTGCTCGCCAGATTTTACTTTTCCGCGAGAAATTCGCCCAATCGCATATTTTCCTAAGAAATTATCATAAGTCAAAGATGTTACAAGTAACTGAAAATCACCTTCAAGCTCAACTTTTGGCGCAGGAATTTCGTTAATAATTGCTTCAAAAATAGGTTCGAAATTTGCTTCAGCTTCTGGATTCTCTGGAACCTCAGGCCAAGCCTTACCATCGCGACCAATCGCATAATAAGTTGGATACAGCAACTGATCATCATTCGTAGCAAGTTCCAAAAATAAGTCCGAAACTTCATCATTCACTTCTGTAATTCGACGAGCTGGTTTATCGATTTTATTCACTACCACAATCGGCTTCAAACCAAGCTCAAGAGCTTTCGAAAGAACGAATTTAGTTTGTGGCATTGGGCCTTCTTGAGCATCCACCACCAAAATCACGCCATCTGCCATATTTAGCGTGCGTTCAACCTCACCAGAAAAATCAGCATGCCCTGGAGTATCAATAATATTAATTTTATAATCACCATGATAAATTGATGTCTGCTTTGCGGTAATCGTAATTCCGCGTTCCGATTCCTGATCGCCCGAATCCATCAAAAGTGTTTGGCTCATTTCAGCCTGATTTTCACGAAAAGTATTACTCTGTTTTAAAAGACCGTCCACTAAAGTTGTTTTTCCGTGGTCAACGTGAGCAATAATCGCTACATTTCGAATATTTTCTGATTTCATATTTTCTCTCTATTAAAAATTATTATAAAACTTTAAATATTCTACCATTTTTTTCGCTAAAAATCAACTAAACTATTTAGAGAAATTACGCCACCAAAGAATTTTATTTGTAACATTAAATAACAAATGAACTCGCCGATTATAATTCAGAATTATCAAATGCGTGTGCTGATGCTTAACAGTTTTTCGAACGTTTTGCGCTGCACGAGCATAAATTGAAAAACCCTGAGCTTCATATTTTGATAAAATTTCAAAATATTCTTCCTTTTCTGCTGGTGAAAAATTACTAATTGTATCTGTAAATTTCTTTGGAATTAGAAGTAAATGTTTCTTAACTTCGAACCCATCCCAAATCTGATACGGAAACAAGTTTTCAACCAGTACAAAATGTTCAAATTTTTCTATAACCGAATTGTCTAGCATTGCTCTGTCGTAAAAATTATAGTCTTCGCCCTCATGTTTTTTATTTTTTGCATATTTTTCATATTTTTTACCAATCCCGTTAGGCCTTCTTGTGTCCATTCTTTTTTTATTTTACCTTTCGATTATACATATTCATCTACATAATCTTAACATAACTTTAATATTTTTTCAAAAAAATGAAAAAAGTTGTTGACTTTACAAAAAGAGTCTGCTAAAATAGTAATTGTTCGGGTGATTAGCTCAGTTGGCTAGAGCATCTCGTTTACACCGAGAGGGTCTGGGGTTCGAGTCCCTAATCACCCACCAATTGAAATTATATCAAAAAGCTTCAATTCTGGAGCTTTTTTCTTTTTTCGAAAGCTTTATTTATTGACTTTTTAAGCTTTTTATGTTATTATATAAGTATTCTAGTACCTTTCACATACTGGAAAATTCAGAAGAAAGTGAGGGGTTGAAAAAATGATCAACCTTTTTACAAACCTAATTTTATTCATCCTGCGTTTACTAAATACGGTAACTTTTGGAATTCTCGACAATCTCGCAGTTGTCTATGGAGTACTTGTTCTCGCAACATTCTATGCAGTAGTTAAACTAGACAAGTATTTTAAAATATGCAATTTTTGGCGGAGTTCTGGATTTTTCATCAAAACTCTAATTTTCATTGGGATTTTATTCAACACACTTCCCCAATGGTATTTCTGGGTTGCGGGTGTGATTTTGGTCGTTTTGACATATTCCTTAACGACCAACCCTGATGAAGAAGATGAAGAGCCATCGATTTTAAAAAGAATCTGTGATATTCTAATAGAGGAATATCATACAAGTGATCTAAAAAAGAACGCACCAAAGGAGAAGCCTAAAAAAAGTCGTAGGCTTCCACCAGTACAATAAATCACCTTTTCGAAGGTGATTTTTCTTTATTTTTCAAAAAAAATTAAAGCGCTTGCGTTTATTTAATATATATTATATGCTTATTGACTTTTTTATACTTTTGTACTATAATTCTAGCAGTTGACATATCATAATCAGCAGATCTGTCAATGAAGCTTAAAAATCGGGTTATTATGAGGTATGAATCGTGTACCTCAGTGTTCCTTATTATTTTGGCCAAAATAATAAAATCTAAAGGAAGGAAGGTGGATAATAATGAACACTACTAACAATAAAATCAAAGAGCTGCTGGGAGAAATTAAAAGTCTCATAGGAGATAGTCAAGAGTCGATGGAATGGTTTGACAGAGTTCAAGCTAAAGCCTCCTCTTTTAAAACTCATCAAGAAGAACTAGAATATCTTGAAGATATTCTAGATAAGTTGAAAAAAAATGATGGTGAAGCTGCTAATGAAGCTACAAAATCAAATACGTGGCCAGCAATAGCTCTAGGGGTCGCGCTGTTTATACTTGTAGTTGGCGGAGCGGCGTTATATTTTTCGTTTTTGGCACCAAAAAGTGCCAGTGCAAGCAATAACACGGTCGCTACTTCTTCCGTAGCCAATTCAAATATGGATCTTCCGAAGGAAGATTTCCAAGTCATCGACTATAAGGTCGACGGTAATGATGTAGTTTACAACAGACAAATTGCAAATACGCAACACAAAGTATTTGCAAATGGGTCAGACGAAAACACTCTTTCAACAGACACTGAAAGAGCAGTCAACGAGATGATTCAATATATGAGTCATAACGCAACTGCTCTCAAAGAGAAAGCCATGACCTTTGGTATCGTCGATGTAAAAGCCGATGTCAAAGACTGGCTAGAAAAGAAGGAAGGAAAAGTTTATTACAATAGCAAGGGAAAGGATGTTTTCTATCAAACGAAGGCATTTCTTTCCCGGAGTCGAATTTCTTCCAAGAAAATGGAAGATAATTCAAACTACTACACTACTGGCGTCAATGACAAAGGTGATGTAGTTATCAGCAAAAATGCACTTGATCTTTCAGGTCAAGAGTACGTTGAAGTTTCGAACCCTGAGGGTTCAGCTGAGAAGTACATCTATTGTGTTCTGATTTACTGTGGCAACACAGTAATGCAGAGCAACAACATTCCTGGAATTCCGAGAGAAAAGATCGAGATTCCTCCTGCAAAACCAGGAAAACCTGACAAGCCAAGCGAAAGCAAGGTTGAGAAGAAAGACCCTAGTAAGGACCCCGCTAATCAGGGTAAAGCCCCAGTTGGTGGAGGTCAAAATGACGGATCTTCAAATGGTTCAGAAACCTCTCAGGCAAAATTGCCTGAAAGCTACTCTGCACCAACAGCTCCATCTGCACCAGCAAGCTCATCTGCACCAGCACAAGACGCTCGTATTAGTGAGCCGTCTCAATGGTCTGGCGCTGGCAAGATAACAGACTCCAATGGCACCACAACAGTGACCAATGATGGGTCTGTGACCACTCCTGATAACCGTCATTACGATGGCTTAGTAGGTCGATCTGCTCCAGCAGTTGAAGCTGGAGGCAACGGAGTTACAACTCCAAGCAGTTCGGCTGACTTCGCAAATGGCTCAATGTCTGAGCCTGCGATTGATGACTAGTAACTTTGATTTTAACGATTGCACTTTGTGAAAGATTAAAGTCTTTCTGAACTCACGCTGGGCGGTCTTCCGCCGCCTGGCTTTACATTGATACTTCTTAATAACCCGATTTTAAGTTTTAACAATTCGGCTAAAGCGAAGAAAACAAAATATTGACAAACAGAATTATGATGATATTAATAATAAATTCTAATAAGTGGAGATTAGAAGGGAGAAAAATGAGGGACCAAATGAAAAAACTCATTAATTTTATTAAAAACCATTCAATAATCTCTGGTTCAGTTTTGGTGGCAGCAGTAGCTCCAGCTCTAGTTTGGGCTTGGGGTCCAGCTAGACCATCATTCACTATTGAAAAACCAGCAGATTATATTACATTCAACTCAATCACAAATAACCCTGTGATTGGCGGAGATGAAAAAGACTTCGTTGGAATCCGTGAAGTTGGCTCAAACACAAAATGGACAAACAATATGAAAGTCCAGAATGGCAAAGAATATTATGTTCGAATGTATGTTCACAACAACGCAGCTTCGAACTTAAATCTTGTTGCCGAAAACGTAGTAGCAAAACTTAACGTTCCAACAACAACAGCAAAAAATGTGACTGTTCAAGGTCAGATTTCGGCTTCAAATGCAAAGCCCAACACAGTTTGGGATGAAGCAACTTTCTCAAGTGATAATGACTTTAACTTGGCTTATGTTGCTGGTTCTGCCCTTTTCGAAAATAACGGAATGGGTACAACTAAGCT
The DNA here is from genome assembly GCA_938030735.1 of uncultured bacterium. GTDB lineage: Bacteria > Patescibacteriota > Saccharimonadia > Saccharimonadales > Saccharimonadaceae > Nanogingivalis. The sequence continues at coordinate 272,922 of CALHIM010000011.1, read as the reverse complement.
TCCAGACAGTATCGTAAATAATACTGGAGCAAAACTTGGATATGATAAACTTGACGGAAAAATCCCTGGATGTTTCCAATATGCAGGCTATGTAACTGTTAAAGTTAAAGCTCAAGTTAGCCAACCGCAAGAAAAAACTAATATTGACCTTGCAAAAACAGTTCGAAATAAAACAAATGGCGAAAAATCTTGGGTTGAAACTGTAAATGCAAAATCTGGCGATACAGTTCAATTCCAAATTCACGCTAAAAATACAGGTTCTGCAGGAATTCAGAATCTTGTAATTCGCGACATTCTACCAAAAGGTTTGAATTATGTTGCGGGCTCAACAAAGCTCTACAACACATCAAATCCAAAAGGATTGAAAGTTAGTGACAATGTCATTCAAAATTCTGGAATCAATATCGGTTCATATCAACCAAATGGCGACGCTTATGTTCGGTTTGATGCAACTGTTTCAGCTGAAAATAGTTTGCCAGTTTGTGGAGACAACACTTTAACTAACATCGCTCAAGCAAGTGACCAAAAAATCGTTAAAAACGATACTGCAAGCGTAAAAGTTACAAAAAAATGTGAAACTCCTAAAAATCCAGTTTACAAATGTGAAGCTTTAAGTTTGAACATTGTTCGAAAAGACGAAAAGCAAATCACTTATGCGGCTGACACAAAATATTCAGTAAAAGATACAGAATTTACTGGCACAAAATATGTAGTAAAAAATTCAAAAAATGAAGTTGTTGCCGAAAAAGTTGTAAATGGTGGAACTAAATTCGAAATTACCGTTCCAAACAATGTGAACGAAAAATACACAGTTACTTCAACAGTCATCACTAAAAACGGTGAAAATTCAAATACTAACTGTGAAAAATCTTTCGAAACTAAAGCTCCAGCGCCAGCTCCATCTAAACCGGAATTGGTATGTCGAAATATTACAATTAGCCAAATTTCTCGAACAAAATTCGAATTTAACACTTCTTATACTGTAAATAACACAACATTTGTTGGCGTTAAATATATCGTAAAAGATCAAAGTGGTAAAATCGTAATCGAGAAAACTGTAAATAACGGCTCGAAATTAACACTCGACATTGAAATTGTTGGTAAATTCACAATTTCTTCAACTGTTATCACAAAAGATGGCGAAAACTCAAATTCAAATTGTGAAAAATCTTTTGAAGTTAAACGTGAAGAAAAACCTTCAATCCTTATCAAGAAAACTGTAAATAATCAGAAAAATGCTAAAATTGAAGCAAATACTGATTTTAACTACGAGATTACAGTTTCGAATAACGGAAATGTTGATTTGAAAGATGTTGTTGTAACCGACCGTGCACCGGCAAATATTACTTTTGTAAGTGCCGATAGTGGTGAAATCAAAGATAATACTTTAACTCTAAAGATTAACTCTTTGAAAGTTGGTGAAAGCAAAACTATTACAATTAGATCACAAGCAACAGCAACAGGAATGACTGCTGTAAATACAGCTTGTGTAGATACGCCAACAATTCCTGGTGATAATGATGGTTGTGATAGCGCGAAAGTGGAAATTCCAAAGAAACAAACTCCACCAGCACCTACACCAAACAACCCAACACCAAATATTCCAACAGAATTGCCACAAACTGGTGCAAATACACTTTCTGCAATTCTTGGATTAACATCAATGGTGACCGCCTTTGGTTACTACTTCGCTAGCCGAAAAGCTGCAAGATTCTAAGCTGACCGCTTCTCAATGGAGCGATCAAGCTTCAAATCTAAAAAATAGACTTCCACTTGGAGGTCTATTTTATTTTTATAAATCTTGCTGGCCCTTTTTATCAGCAATTTTTCTCGCTGCTATAATTACATTATCAATTAATGAAGCTACCGTAAGCGGACCGACACCACCCTTTACTGGGGTGATTGTTAAGTCTTTTCGAAAATCACGAACTTCTTCAGCTACATCACCTTTAATTTTACCATTTTCGCTTGCCGTTCCAGCATCAACAACCACAGCTTTATTTTTTAGCATTTCTGAAGTTATTAAATTTGGCTTTCCAACAGCTGTAATTACCACATCAAAATCTTTAAGATGCTCTTTCATTTCTTTCGAATTGAATTCATCAAATTTCGAAACTGGCACACCAGAAGCCTCAAGCATTTTTGAAAGCGGTGCACCTACCAACTTACCTTGGCCAACAATAGCAACTTTTTTATTCTCTAACGAAATATTATAACCTGCCAAAAGCCAATTTATCGCCTGAGCTGTGGCCGGTACAAAAGCACCACCGTTCAAACCGTCAACATCTTTCTCTTTAGATATTTCCGATAAAATTTGCTCAGTTTCCTCTTTCGAAATCTTCCCACCATTTTCATCTTCAAGTGGAAGTTGAACGATAATTCCATGAATATTTTCATCAAGATTTGCTTTTTGAATTTCTTTTTTCATGAATTCAACAGTAACTTTTCGCCGCTCAACCTCAATTAGAATATCTTCACCATACTTTTCTTTAAGCCGCATATAAGTTTCAGTTACAGGATTTTTCGAAGAGTAAAAAATTACTAATTTTGGAAAAACCCGCCAACTTTGCCGCAAAGCTCGCACTTGCTTAGCTTGACGCTCCTTAATAAAATCGCGGATTTCTGCACCATTTAAAATTCTCATTCTTTTATTATACGCAAATATATTGAAAAATTCAATTTTTTAATATATAATTTAGAGTATAATCATTACAGAAGTTAATCAAAGAAAGGATTTTTGAATGTATAATTATAATAGTTACCACACATATGGGTACAGAAATTACAACCATAGCGCAGATACTGAAGCTATTGCTGGAATATCTATTGCATTCTTTTTAATTTTCGCACTAGTTGCTGCAGTTATAGGATATGTTATCAGCTCTCTTCTTTACATGCTAATTTTTAAAAAGGCTGGAATCGACGCTAAAAAAGCTTGGATTCCTTTCTATAACAGATGGATATTCTTCGAACTCGGTGGACAAGAAGGCTGGAAATCTCTTTTAACTTTCGTTCCTTATGTCGGACTAATAATCTCATTTGTTTTTGAAGTTCTTGCAGTTATTGAAATTAGCAAAAAACTCGATAAATCACCTTACTGGTCTATTCTTTTCATATTTGTAGCCCCTATTTGGTTCTTAATTCTTGGTCTAGATAGTTCTCGCTGGAATGACATAGCTGGTAAAGAAAGCCTTGCAAAAGGAACTATCCTTGGTTATAAAATCGTAGAAGAAGAAAAAGAAGCAGAAGAAGAAAAAGCTCCTGAAGCTAAAGAAGAAAAAACAGAAGAATAATTCTTTTTTAAATCTTAAAACGACATTCAAATCAAGAATGCCGTTTTAATTTTTATTAAATCTCCAGCGGTTCTTGTTCAATTTTTAAACCAAATTTTTCAAAAACCCTATCCTGAATCATTTTTCTTGCTTTAGCCAGCTCATCATAGTTTTTAGCTGAAATATTTGTTAAAACTAAAGCATTCTCTGGATGAACTTTTATTCCAAAAAATTCTTTTCCCTTCAAGCCTGTTTGCTCAATAAGCCAGCCAGTTGCAATTTTGTATTTTTCACCAACTTCAAAGAGTGGTACATTTTGATATTTTTTGCAAATCTCTGCAGCTTTCTCTTTCGAAATTATCACATTCTTAAAAAAACTCCCAGAATTTGGAATTTCTTCTGGATCTGGCAATTTTTTTGAACGAATCTCAACTACCGCGTTCATTATATCTTTCGCTGTTAGATTTTCTTTATTTTTGCCAATATTCTCAAGTTTTTCCTTTAAAACCTTATATTCAGGCATTTCTGGTTTAGATTTTGAAAGCTTCAAATTTACCGAAACGATAAAATATTTTCCTTTAGCATCATTCTTAAAAATACTATCACGGTAAGCGAATTCACATTCACCTTTTAATAAAGTTTTAATTTTACCAGTTGAGATTTCAAAAACTTCGACACTTTTTAAAATATCAGCAATTTCCTGACCATATGCACCAACATTCTGGATTGGTAGAGCTCCAACTGTTCCAGGAATCATCGCCATTGCTTCACAACCGCTAAAGCCTTTCGAAACCGCAAAGTTAACAAAATTATGCCAATTTTCACAAGATTTTATACAGAATTCAGCACTTTCATTATTTTCGAAAACCTTTTCAAAACCTTTAATTTCATTTTTTATAACTATTCCTGCAAAGTTTTGATTCTTTACAATAGTGTTACTTCCGCCACCAAGAATAAAAATCGGCAAATTATTTTTTTCTGAAAACTTAATCGCATTCTTAAAATCTTCGATATTTTTTACTACCGTAAAAAAATGAGCTTTTCCACTAATTTTCATAGTTGTAAGTTTGCCAAAATCAATATCTTGCTGAATTTTTAGATTTTTGAAAATTATTTCCTTCATATAAATCAATTATATCATAAAAAATAAAAACCCGCCAAAAGCGAGAAAAACTGTGGTACACCCGGCAGGATTTGAACCTACAACCGCCTGGTTCGAAGCCAGGTACTCTATCCAGTTGAGCTACGGGTGCTTAATAAATAAATTATACCACACTTTTTTTATTTTGTGAAGACTATTTTTTAATAAATTTTAAAATTTTATATAAAGGATCACCGTTTAATGAATTATTATAATCCATTTCCTCTGAAAAATTATAACCAGAAATTGGCGATTCTTTATCGGCACTGTTATATGGGGAAATTATAAAAAACTCTTTATTCTTCAAGAAACTACTATCATTCTCAATCTTTGGCGTGTAGTCAGCTCGAATCATATCACCAGAACGATAAATTGGGGGTTTGCCATAAAACCAAATTTTGCTTTCATTATTGGAATATTGTACTGCCGAATAATATAAAAATCCGCCAACAACAATTGCTGCATTATTTTTTTCATTTCGAACCTTTTCAATTGCTTGCCGAATTTCAGTAATTTCTCCACCATTTTTAGAAATACCTTTTTGTAAATTAAGCTGAAAAATTCCAAAAATATGCGAGAAAATTATCAATACAATAAATAAAATTGAAACACTCTTTTTATTTTCGAAAAGTTTAACCGCAATAATCGCCATTAAAATCGACACAAAAACTTCAGCCATAAGCAAATATCTATCAACAAAAATTGAACTAAATGGTGGTAAACTTGCGATATAAAGCAAAAATATAGGAATCACCGAGACTGAAAAAATCAGCCAAAAAATACTATTATTTTTTTCACTCCTCCACTTTTCGAATGTAAAAATTACAATAATTAGAAGAATAGCCATAGCTATCAGAGATAGCCAACCGTTAGTTTTGCCAGCATCAAGATAAAAAAAGAAATTCGATATCATATTTGGTATTGTTGTAAAATCAAGTGCAGGAATCCAAAACTTAGCTTTGACATAAGTAGCTTGCGAAATGAAAAATGGAATCCAAGGAATATATAAAAATGCAACAATTAAATGTGAAGAAAGCCATTTTTCAGTAAAAAAATTACTAAAAAACTGTCTCACACTATTCTTCTGCTTTTGAAATTTCAAACAGCTAAAAAGATGAAATCTATTGTTCTTTTCTTGATTCTTCGAAATATAAACTGCTCTAAAAATCCATAATGAAATTGGAATCAAAGCATAGAGATACTGTGTCCAAATTCCAGCGCAAACAGCAATAATATAAATTATTCGCCATTTTTTCTTATTTTTCATCGTATTTTCAGCAACCCAAGCTTCATGAAAGGCTCTTACCGTTAAAATACTCAAAAATGCTACCATCGTATACATTCTGGCTTCCTGCGAATATCTAATTAACATCGGTGAAATTGCAAGAAAACTGCTTGCCAATAGCGCAATTTTCTTATTATAAATCCTTTTTACCAAAAAATATGCCAAAATTATAGTCAAAACACCAAAAAATGCAGATAAACTCCTCAATGCAAAGTCACTCGAACCGAAAAATGCACTCCAAATTTTCAATAAAAAATAGTAAATTGGCGGATGAACATCAACAGATGTGTAATGCCAAATTTCAGCAAAATTAAAACGAATTATATAAGCCGAAAAAGCCTCATCGAACCAGATTGAAGCTTTCGAAATTGTTAAAAAAACAATAGTTAAAAATCCTGAAATAATTCCCAGAAAAGCAATTTTAGAACGGCACTTTTTAAATCTCGAAAAAACCATACCCATGACAAGTCTATTATATCATAGCTTTCAGCTTTTCGAAATATTAAAAATTATCTATAAATCGCTCGGTAGCGGAAAATTTCTAGCAAAATCTGCAACTTCTTTTTTAATTTCGGCAAGTTTTTTAGAATCTTCACGACACTTAATCGCAAGCTCCATCCATTCAGCAATTTTCTCCATCTCGGCTTCCTTCATACCGCGTGAAGTTACAGCCGGCGTTCCAAGTCGAATCCCGCTTGGCGCAAACATAGACAAAGTATCATTAGGAATCGAATTAGCGTTCAAAGTTAGGCCAATCGCATCCATTGCGCGTTCAGCAACTTTCCCATCAATTCCAAAACTTGCATAAATATCAATTAAAATTAAGTGATTTTTTGTGCCTCCGGTCACGAGTTTGAAACCTCTTTTCGAAAGTTCTTCGGCCAAAAAATGAGCATTCTTTATTACCTGTTGAGCATAAATTTTAAATTCGGGCTGAAGTGCTTCATAAAAAGAAACTGCTTTTGCTGCAATTGAATGCATTTGTGGGCCACCTTGCGTTCCTGGAAAAACACTACGATCAATTAAAGTTGGGAGATTCTCGAGAGTTTTTTCTGGTTTTTTGAGTGGATTCCCCACTTTTCCATTCGAAAGAATCATTCCACCACGAGGGCCACGCAAAGTTTTGTGAGTTGTAGTTGTCACAACATTAAAACCATATTCAAATGGGTTTTTCGAAACACCTCCAGCAATCAATCCAGCAATATGTGCTACATCCGCCATCAACATTGCTCCATATTTTTTGCCAATTTCAGCAATTTTAGCATAATCAATCTCACCAGGGTAAGCAGAGAATCCCACAAGAATAATTTTTGGCTTATATTTTTCTGCTAATTCTTCAATTTGATCGTAATTGATTTCACCATTTTCATCTAAACCATAACGAACAAAGTTATAAATCTTGCCACTACGCGTTACTGGTGAGCCGTGCGTTAAATGACCGCCTTGAGATAAATCCATACCTAAAACCGTATCGCCAACTTCTAGCCAAGCATTATAAACCGCCTCATTAGCATTTGCACCACTATGTGGTTGGACATTAGCATGATCACAATTAAAAAGCTGTTTTGCGCGTTCAATTGCTAAGCTTTCAATGATGTCGGTATTCTCCTGACCACCATAGTATCTTTTGCCAGGATATCCTTCAGAATATTTATTTGTTAAAACTGAACCAAGTGCCGCCAATACTTCTCTCGAAACATAATTCTCACTTGGAATTAATTCCAAGCCTTCTCGCTGACGATTTTCTTCATTTTCAATTACATCAAAAATCTTTTCATCAAACATAAAAAACTCTCCTTAAAAATTAAACTTTTCGAAACTAAAAATATAAAACCGTCGCTATATCATATTTTTAAGTATATCATATTTTTAAAAAATAAAAAAATTCTTAGAAAACTTGTTTTTATTATACCATAAGTGATATAATTATTTTATGAATGAAGAACAAGCCTATTTAGAAAAAATCGGGAAGCTTATTCAAGAATCCCGCCTGCACAAGAATTTAACTCAAGTTGAGCTTGCTGAAAAAATTGGCACCTCACAGAGTGCAATTAACCGAATTGAAAGCGGTAAGCAAAATATAACTATCGAAATGCTTGCAAGAATTTCAGAAGAACTTTCGAGCGAAATTATATCTGTTAATTCAAATAAAAAGACCAATTTTCGTGTTCATGGCGGACGCGAACTTTCTGGTGAAATTGAAGTTAAAACCTCAAAAAATGCCGCCGTTGCCCTTCTTTGTGCTTCTCTTTTAAATAAAGGAAGAACGGTCCTTCGCCGCGTTGCTCGAATTGAAGAGGTTAATCGAATTATTGAAGTTTTAAATTCGATTGGCGTAAAAACTAAATGGCTAAATAGCGAAAACGATCTCGAAATTATAACTCCCAAAGAATTATCTTTCGAAAATATGAATGTCGAATCTGCCAAAAGAACACGTAGCATTCTAATGTTTCTCGGCCCGCTTCTTCACCAATATTCAAACTTCGAAATACCTTTTTCTGGCGGGTGCGATTTAGGAACACGCACAGTTGAGCCGCACCTCTCTGGATTAAAGTATTTTGGCGCAAACGTTACCGCGCAAACTGATTTTTACAAAGTTTCAAACAAACCAAAAAAAGTTGAGAAGCCAATACTTTTGACCGAGCGCGGAGACACAACAACCGAAAATATAATTATGGCCGCAGCGCTTTCTGGTCAAGAAATTACGATTCGAAACGCCAGCCCAAACTATATGGTGCAAGATTTATGTTTCTTTCTTGAAGAGCTTGGCGTTAAAATTGAAGGAATTGGAACAACAACCCTAAAAGTTCATGGATTAACAAAAATCGAGAAAGATGTTGAATATTATGTAAGTGAAGATCCTATTGAATCTTTAACTTTCGTGGCGGTTGCGCTGGTTACAAATTCTGAAATCACCATCAAACGTGCGCCAATCGAATTCAACGAGCTTGAACTCGCAACCCTCGAACAAATGGGTGCAAATTTCGAAATCAGCCCCGAATATCTTTCGAAAAATAAAAAAACGCGCCTCGTAGATATTAAAGTTAAAAAATCAAAACTACATGCCGCGAAAGATAAAATTCACGCGCTACCATTTCCTGGTATAAATATGGACAATTTGCCTTTTCTTGGATTAATTGCAACTGTCGCGGAAGGTCGAACCTTGATTCATGACTGGAGTTATGAAAACCGTGCAATTTACTTTACTGAGCTTTCAAAATTAAACGCTAAAATTGAACTTGTTGACCCACATCGTGTTTATATTTCTGGCCCAACAAAGTGGAAACCTGCAGACGTTATTGCGCCAAGCGCCCTTCGCCCAAGCGTCGTAGTTTTGATTGCAATGCTTGCTGCGCCAGGAGTTTCAACCTTGCGAGATGTTTACAACATCAATCGCGGCTATGAAGACTTTGCAGAAAGATTAAATTCACTCGGCGCAAAGATCGAAACTTTATTTTCATAATTAAAAAGACTCCCAAAAATTTGGAGTTATTTTTAGCGAATGCTTAAGATAGCCTTCATTTTCTGTGCGATATTTTATTGCATTTTTTCGAACAATATCTGCAGCAAGAAACTTAAATGTTATATTATCTTCAAGTTTCCTAATTAGATAGCCTGTGAATTTAAGGTTGAACTTTGTACAAGACACTGCGCTCGGTTTTTCACCGTTTAAAATTTCGAAGATTGTTAGAAGTTCAATATCGACATCAGAACTTTCCGCTCCACAGTCCTCTTCGAGCAGAACTTCGGCAGCCTGAATTAGTGAACTTTTAATCGCCTCTAAGAGATTATTCTCATTTTGATCATTAAGACTACTGCAAAAGCTTGGGTGGTGAGCCCTAAAACAATCAAAAGTATCTCGAAAGACCTCATCCATCTTTTTTGATATGATTTCTGTAAGGTTCAATTTAAATTTAGCCATTTTTATTCCTCCTTGGCAAAAAATCTATATAACACTATGTCATACTTTAAAATTTTGGTCAAATAAAAAAGAGCCTTAAGCTCAAATTTACTTGGGGCGAATGATGGGGTTCGAACCCACGGCCTCCGGTGCCACAAACCAGCGCTCTAACCAGCTGAGCTACATCCGCCATAACTTCAACCATTTTAACACATAAAAACTTGAAAATCAAGCTTTAAAATTTTGGCTTAATTTGCGGGCAAAAACTTCGCACAGCATTTTGAGAACTCGGAGTTTGCGAACCATAAAAACCCGCCATTCCGGTTTGTTGAACCTCGCCAAAACCACTTTTTGTCATTCTTATTTTTGTTGATTGATCAATTTGACCATTCGAAAGTGTATTTTTTTGCCTATTTAAATTTTGCTGCAAATAATTTGAAGCCCTTTCTTCTCTTTTGGCTCTAATCTGATCAAGAGCCGATCTTGAACTTTCCATTTTAGTTTTTTGCGCCATCCTTAATTGACCAAGTTGAGAATCTCGATATGAGCGCACTTTCGAATTTCTATAATCAATCGCTTGGCGCTGTGCAAAACTTTGTGAGCTTGCAGCACCAATTCTCCCACCAGACTGAGCTTTAGCGTATCCGCTAGAATGAGAAACTTCTTCAAGACTTGATTTTACAACATAATCATTTAATTTCATAATACTATATTAACATAAACACATTATTTTTTCAAAAAAGTCTTGCTTTTATAAAAAATGTTTGTTATAATAATCTCATGCGGGCGTCGTATAACGGCTAATATACCTGCCTTCCAAGCAAGTGATGAGAGTTCGATTCTCTCCGCCCGCACCATTTGATCTTTTTTGTTTTAGCACAAGCCTCCATTTTCTGGAGGTTTTTGCTTTTAGAAAATAATCATATAGACTTTTTTAAAAAAACTTGATATAATTGTTTTAGGTACGCCCCCGTAGCTCAGTGGATTAGAGTAAGAGGTTTCTACCCTCCTGGCCGTAGGTTCGAGTCCTACCGGGGGTACCAAATTATTTTATTTTATGGAAATTATTTTTTACTCAATATCATTTATTCTCGGCATAATTATTGCCGCTTTTCTTTTAACTATATTTTTTGGTGCACCTTATGTCCCTGCACATAAATCAGATCTTTTCAGACTTTTCGAAACAATATATCTTTCTAAAGAAGATATACTCGTAGATATCGGTTCTGGTGATGGAGTTGTTTTAAAAGTTGCAAATAATTTTAACGCAAAAGCTATCGGTTTTGAAATTAACCCTTTTCTAGTTTTAATTTCAAAAATTAAACTTCGAAAACAACAAAACTGCCAAATTTATCTTAAAAATTTTTGGAGAGCCTTCCCAATTCTAAACATTACCATATTCTATACTTTTGGCCACGCCGAGAGGATTGAAAAAATGCTAAAGCTTGCTCAAATTCAGGCAAATTTTCAAAAAATGCCTCTACTTTTTATTAGCTATGGTTTCGAAATTAAAAACTTAAAACCTTTTAAAGTATCAGGCGCACATTATATTTATAAAATTCAGCCAAAAAAATAATTAAAAAGTCTTTTTTTTCATAATTAAATATGCTATAATGTGAATATTGGGCCAGTAGCTCAGCCGGTTAGAGCACCTGCCTCTTAAGCAGGGTGTCGAGGGTTCGAGCCCCTCCTGGCCCTCCAAAATTTGAAAAAATAAATCAGCAAGAATATCTATCTGCTGATTTTTATTTTATATTAGCTTTGCCGAACTATCTCTGGAGTAATTTCAATGTTCGAACCAGCTTGAGCTTCGCCGGAAAGCATTTTTCGTGCAATAGTGTTCTCCACAACTCGCTGAATAACTCTTCTCATTGGTCGAGCGCCAAGTTTTGGATCATAACCCAGATTTGCAAGCAATATTTTAGCTTCCGGCGTAACAGAAACTGTAATTTTTTGACCAGCAAGAGTTTTATTTACTCCGACAATCATCAAATCAATAATTTGCATCAGATTTTCTTTTGTGAGTGGTTCGAAAACGACAATTTCATCAAAACGGTTCAGAAATTCAGGGCGAAATTCACGACTTGCAATTAAGTCATTTACAATAATTTCTTCAGCGCTTGTCGAATCGTAACCACGAGAAATTAACTCTTGAATTCGCTCAGAACCAGCATTTGATGTTGCAATAATAATCGCATCCCGAAATGAAACCTCACGGTTTTTTTCATCCCTCAAAATACCTTCATCTAAAACCTGCAAAAGAGCAGTCAGAACATTTGGGTGAGCCTTTTCAATTTCATCTAAAAGAACAACCGAGAAAGGCTTTTTCATCATTTGAGCAGTTAGAGAACTCGCGTCATGCGCACCATCTGCAATCAATCTTGAGACATCGTCAAGGTTCACAAACTCATTCAAATCAAGACGTACAATATTATTTTCACCATTAAAATAAACTTCTGAAAGTGCTTTCGAAAGCTCTGTTTTACCAACTCCAGTTGGGCCAAGAAATAGAAATGTTCCAATTGGTCTGTTTTGGTTTCGAACACCAGTTCTCGCACGACGCAAAGCATTTGCCACAGCCGAAACTGCTTTTTCCTGGCCAACCATTCTGGCGTGCAATAAATCTTCAAGGTTTAATAAAGTTTCTTTCTCTTCATTAACATTTGCAGTAGCGATTTTTACATTCATTGTTTGCTCAATCGCTTTTTCAACTGAGCTCGCCGTTACAATTTTATTATCAGCAAATCCTGCCGCCATCTCTAGCAAGCGCACCGCCCGCCCTGGCATTTCTAAATCAAATATATATCTTTCGCTTAGTTTAAAAGCTTCTTTAAGTGCTTGAAATTGATAAAACACACCATTTTGATGTTCAAAAATTAACAGCTTATCTTGCATAACCGCCAATGTTTCATCATAATTAGCTGGTTTAACATGCAACCTATTCATTGCCTGAGCAAGCGCTGGGTTCTTTGCTGAAATTTGCAAAAATCTCTGCTCATCAAGAGTTAATATTAATCTTAAAACACCAGCCTGAATAATAGGAAGGAGTAAATTCGAAACATCAACCGAACCAACACCGTCTTCAAAAAAAAGCTGAGCATTATCAAGACAAATAATTATATTTTTAGCAGCATAAGCTTCATTCAAAACATAATTCAGTAAATTTTCTATTTCACCTCGCCCCGGTGCTGCTGCAATTAAAGATGAAGCATCAAGAGAAACAACCTGTCTAAATTTTAAATTTGAAGGGATCTTCTCACTACCATTTGCAATTTTTGCAGCGAAAGAATTTACAACAGTAGTTTTACCAGCACCATCAGCACCAATCAAGGCAATATTCTGCTTTCCATTGCCACTGAATTGTTCAACCATTTTTAAAACTAAATCTTTATGTTGCTCTAAATTTGAAGACATTAAAATATTGTTCGAAACCTGATTTGTAATATTCACTCCAAAACGATTCAAGGTTGGAGTATAACCAAACGACCAATCGCGGGCAATTCCACCAGTCTTCATTGGAACTTTAGATTGACTTATTAGTGAAAAAATATGATCATGCCACAAAACACCACGTTCTAAATCTTCAAAGTCAAGATAAAACTGCGCGAGAAGCGTTTCGTAATTTGGAAAATTTCGAATTATCGCAAGAGTTAAAACTGAACCAGAAACGGTTTTAGTTTTTAACTTTTGCTGAATTTGTAGTGCAGTTTGTAAAATATTCTCAGGCAAATTTTGTGGAATCTGAACTAAACTCTCAATCGTAGTTTTTCCAAGTCCAAAGCGTGAAATAATAAACTTTCCACCAGAACTTTCTAAAACTACTTTTGCAATCTGCTCGATTGTTGGATTTTTCGAAAGTTTTCCTAAAATATTGCTAGCTAGCTGCCCTTCAATATTCAAATCTTTTGATGGCTCCAATCTATGAAGTTCTCCATTCCACCAATGAACTAAAATTGTGATTATTGATGAAAATGCTAAAATTAACCAGCCGAGAGCCGAATCCATTAAAATTAAACAAAATCCGCTCAAAATTCCAACAATTTTCAAAATCTTAAGTAGAAATAAAAATCCCCTAAGCCCATTCATTAAACGAGATTTTTTTGCGCGCAAATTATTATAATCAAAAATCATAAGAACCAACTCCTTTTTGTTTTAATTGGTTTAACTTCTTTTGATGGAACATTTTTTTGCCAATTTTTAAAATCATCCTTAATTTTTGGAATAATTTTTGGTGTCCAACCAGTTGTAAAAATTACAGCAAGAATAATCGGTAAAACCGGTGAGATTAACCATAAAATTAACATTGCTAAGCCCCAAATTGCTTTAAAACTAATAAAAAATATACCAATTATCATTATTATTGTTCGCAAAAAAGCACCAATAAACCGAGAAAAAAGCTTATCAAAAGACTTTTTGATTCGAACTTCAATCGAAGCGTTCGAAACACCTAAAGCATCAATTTGCCGAAAAGGCGCAAACCAAGTTTTTATTAAAAGACCGAGCGAAAAAGTATCAATCGAGCGTTCGATTCCATCTAAAATCTTCTCAGCACGCCAAGCTAGCCCTTTCCCATACCACCAAGTTAAAAAAGACATAAACATAATTAAATTATACACTAAAAAAATATTTTTCGCAATTTTGAAATTTACTTTTTTTATGATAAAATGGATTTAGGCATTGTATTGCTTTTGATTTTTTTAACTATCTATTGATGAAAGGAAAAATATGGAAATAATTATAGCTACGCTTGGCATTTTGTTTGGCGGTGGTAGCGCTTTTGCATATCAAAAAGTGAAAACTGCAAATGCAAAAAATAATTCAGATAAAATTATTGCTGAAGCCCGAAAAAAATCAGCTGAAATCTTAGAACGTGCAAATGAAAAAGCCTTAAAAATTACTGAAAAGGCTAACGAAGATGAGTCAGAACGCAGAAAAGAAATTCGAAAAACTGAAAATCGTCTTGCAGAACGAGAAGAATCTCTCGACCGAAAACTTGATCAGATTGATTTACGAACCGAGAAACTTCGAAACAATGAGCTTGAAGTTGAAAAACTCAAAAATGAGATTAAAGAAATTCGCAAAAAGCAAGATGAAAAACTTGAAAAAATTGCGAAGCTTTCAAAAAAAGAAGCGGCTGAAAAAATTATGAAAATTGCCGAAAGAAATATGGCTCAAGATATGGTTAATCTAGTTGCAAAGCTCCAAAAAAATGCAACCGAAGATGCTGAAGAGCGAGCTCAGGCTATTTTAGTTTCAGCAATGGAACGAATTTCAAGCGAAGTAACAGCTGAACGAACAGTTACCGCATTAAAACTCCCTGATGATGAAATGAAAGGTCGGATTATCGGCAAAGAAGGTCGAAATATTCAAGCACTTCAGCGCGAAACTGGTGTAGATATCTTGGTTGATGATACTCCTGGAATGGTTGTTCTTTCAAGTTTTGACCCTGTTCGCCGCCAAGTTGCACGACTTTCGCTCGAGCTTTTAATGAAAGACGGACGAATCAATCCGGCAAGAATCGAAGAAGTTGTTGAAAAAGCTGAGCGTGAAATAAACAAGGAAATTAATCGTGCTGGTGAAGATGCTGCTCGTGAGGTAGGACTTTCAGGTTTACCACATGAAATGTTGCGACTACTTGGCGAATTAAAGTTTCGAACAAGTTATGGCCAGAATGTTTTAAAACATTCAACAGAAATGGCTAATGTTGCAGGCTTAATTGCCGAAGAAATTGGTGCAAATGTTAAAATTGCAAAAACTGCTGCTCTCTTCCACGACATCGGAAAGGCCGTAACCCATAAGATTGAAGGAAAACACGCTCAAATAGGTGCTGAACTTGCCGAAAAATATGGAATGGATCCCCGAGTCGTAAACGCAATTGCAGCACATCATGAAGATGTCGAAGCTACAACAGTTGAGGCAATTATTGTTAAAATTACTGATGCAATGAGTGCCTCTCGACCAGGAACTCGAAACGCTTCTGCTGAAAACTTTGTAGAGAGAATGCGCGAGCTTGAAAATGTTGCAACTAGCTTTAAGGGCATAAATAAGGCTTATGCTATTTCGGCTGGTAGAGAGATCCGTGTAATAGTTTCACCAGAATCTATCGATGATCTTTCAGCAATAAAAATGGCACGAGATATTGCAGATAAAATTGAAAGCACAATGCAATATCCAGGCGTAATCAAAGTTAATATAATTCGCGAAACACGCGCAATCGAATATGCAAAATAATAATTTCAAAATATAATAAAATAGCCTTTATAAAGGCTATTTTATATTACATTTTACAGTTTAATCCACCATTTTTAATTTTAGTTGCTGAGAAATCTTTGCAAATCGGCTCATCTCCTTCAGTTTGAGCAGAAAATAAAGGAACTGGGAAATTACTATCATGGAATCCAATTCGACTTTCAATTCTTCTAAATTGACTATTTGCTCGACCAGTTGAATCAACTTTCGGCTGAATACCTTTAAAATCTACAATATTACCATTATTCATAAGCTCAATTTTAAATTCAGCATTATTCATTAAAGGTGTCAACCGAGCATACAAAACATCAGTTGGAGAAACATTTCGACCAATATTTATTACCATTTCGCAAGCATAGGTATTTGAGCCAGCCCCAAGATCGTCTGAACATTTCGTAAAAGTATAGTCATTGGTTGACTGTATAGAATTTTCGTCTCGACGAACAGTTGGCAGATTCGAACTATTAACAACTCGAGAATCTAAGCCTGAAGCAGGATAAAATAGCATTTCACTCGCACCATTTCCATCATCTGGATAAGGTGTATCCATACTTGTTGATGAATTTCGATTATGTCCAGGAACATAACCATATAATTGGGTTTTTAATATGGCTGGTCTATTTTGAGCCTGCCAATCTTTCAAAATATTAGGGCGAGCATTAGGATTATTTATTGAATCTAGCGATATTTTTGAGCCATTCGCCATATTATTTTTGGTGTGCCACTTAACACGAATCTGGTTAAAACTCGAAACACCTTTTAAGCTAATAACTGAGGGCGTGCCTTCATTACTTTGACCCAAAAAGTCAGAAGTATCTGTTTTAATTTTAACACAAGTATAGGCCTGGTTTAAATCTCGATCAGTATTTCCTCCACCAGAACTTGTTGTGGTTTGCACTATAGTTTCACCACCATTAGTGCCAATTCCGGCAGTTGCTAAAACATAACAATTACCAGACAAAATTGCCTTTGTCATTTCACTACAATCATATGTCTTACCTTCGAAAACTTTCTTACCAACATCTGCGCCACCGCAGGCACCTTTATAAATTCGTAAAAATCTTTTAGCATCTTCAACTCCCGCCTGAGCACTATCATAAGCACTCTGCGAAAGATCTAGCCTACTAGCCTGCTCTTGGTCTCGGAGCATAATCCGCAAAAAGCTTGCAGACATAATCGAGACCAAAATACTAACCATAATAACAATAAAGATTGAAACACCACCTTTTTTAAACTCTCTATTTGTCATATTTAATACCTCACCGGAAGTTCTTTAGTATAAGTTGTAACAATTTTACCAACACCACCAGATTGAGACTGAGCCCATAAGTAGGTATCTGCCGATTGGTTAAAAATTTCAGCAGGATTAGCTAGCGTATCTTTTGCAGTCCCATCAGAGCCAGCAGTTCGCCATAATCGCAATCCTTTCGAAGCTGTTCCACCGCGCACACGTAATTGATTGTTACAATTTTTCATATTAACATCATTAGCATTCTGAGCACCATTAACCGCACAAGTATTTATTACTCCTTGAGCAATCAACCATGCGTCGACTCTTTTTACTCCTTGGTCAATAGTAATATCTCCGTCAGCAATAATTATAATCTGACGAAAATCTGAATCACTATTTACGACTCTATCAGCATTCACGATATCGCCAGAAATTCGAATATTTTTACCATAGATCACTCGAGTTTGCTTATCAGCCGAAATTGAACCAAGTTGTTTGTTCGCATCGCCATAAACTTCAACTTTTGTATTTGCATCTTCGAAATTCTTTTTTGGAAATTTTGAAGAAATGTTTGAAATTAATGAATTAATACTTGATTTTCCTTGGCCAAAACTACTTTTTGAAGAATAATCTTCAATTGCCAACTTTCGCGTACTTTGCGAAGATTCAGTTCGAAAATCTTTAATTTTTACACCCGAGAGTGCTTCATATTCAACCCAAGAACCAAGAACCCCTTGTTTAGTTGTAGATAAACTTGTTCGAATACCCGATTTTGAATAAACGCCATTTCCCCAAAATTGAACTTTTGGTTTCTTAACCAACTTAATACAAATTGGTGCACCATGCCGCCAGTCTAAATTTTCTCGTTCTTGCTTGGCTTGTTCAGCCTGACTTTGATTTGAATTCATCTTATATGGTGAGATGGAAAGCGCCACACAATAACGGGTTCCCGCCTCGGCGCCATCTTCAATTGAAGGTATGAAGTCGGCAACTCGAGTATCTTTATTAAATTTTCCAGCTCCCTCTTTAACGACACGACAATTCTCGATTCCTTGATAATCTTGATAATAAAAGTTTGAAGGTGAACAGGTATCGCTATTCGTATTATCTCTCTTATTATTTTGAGTTACAAAACTCTCTTTATCTGAAGGAACACGCCAAGTTGTAATTTTATATCTTATTGATGAAGTTTCAGTTCCGCCTCCCGGAATATTAATTTCTTCACCATCATTAGGGTCGTTTGGCACTTTACCATTAGTAGGAACATCTAAATCGCCACCAGAGCAGTTTCGAATTTTATCAATTTTAACACAAGGTGTTATTTCAAAATCATAAGGAACATAGACGCAAGCCTCATTGGTAGTTTTATTATGCCTATTAACATTATCAATACCCCCCGCAGCAACTCCATATGACATTTTCGAACATATTGTCTTTCCGGCCATATCTCTGGTTACCCTAAAGATCTCCCTATCGGTGCTTACTGCATTAATTGTATCCCAAATATTACCTTGATTAATTATTGTAGGCCTACTATCCCACGATTCTTTATTCCATCTAAAATTATAATTATTTACCGAATAATCGCCATGTCCATCATTTCTGAAAGTTTGATAATGACCACTGCCGCTAACATTGCTTTTGTTAAAATCTTTACCTGTAACTTTGTGCCTAAAAGAAACCCATTGGCCAACTTTAGCAGTTTGAGGATTATAGCGACCATTACTCTTAAATCTTGAATCATCTGAATTAATTCTCTGGCTAGAATTTAAAACTGCAGCTTTAGTATTTCCTTCAACATTAAACTTAACTGGAGCTTTGATTCTTATGGTAACTTTATGAGGATAGCAATACCCTGGCCATTGATTGAAAACATCATCATCCCAACCATGATTCCCTTCTTTATATCCATTCCAACACTGCCACACTTTAAAATGTATATAATCTCCGTCTGAAAGTTTATCTATTTCAGATTCTTTAACGGTGATTTTAGTGGGTGGAGCAATACGACCATATTCTTTAGCTTTCAAATTAAAATTATAAGCAGTTCCTTGGCCTCTACTACCAAAAGTAACAGAACCATTTGTTTCAAGTTTATCAGCATCTAGTTCTTTCATAATCCTAATATTTGTAGCTGAAGCTTGAGCTGGACTATGACATGCAATTGCGGCGATATTAAGATAGAAGCTTCTATTCTCTTTACTTATTTGAAATTCATGCTTTTCATAAACAGAACTAATAAGTTCCTTGCCTTTAGGATCAGCAGATATCCAGTTTCCTGTCAATGATCTAATATTAGGCGGGTATGGGCTAAATCCTTCTTCAGTCCCATCATAGTTCTTTTCTTTAATCCATGTGTTATTCGAATTGCAAGAATCTATAAGCCTCTTAGCAACATTTTTTGGGATTTCATCAGATGCAGCGTGTGTATTCTTTTGAAAAAATACAGAATTAAATACAAAAGAAAACAAAACAGCAAAAAATAAAATATTAAGTTTACTCATCTAGAATAAATCTCCAGCATCTTGATACTTCAAGCTTGCAGGCTTAATATATTCAATGTAACTAGCACCATTAATCTTTAAGCTTGGGTTCTGGCCCTTATTAATCATTTCTTCAAGATTCTTAAATGTTTGTTCCTGATTTTCTGTTCCAATAAAAAGCCGCATCATAACACAGTTGGAGTCTTTTTCATTTCCTGCCTTTTTTGAAATTTCGTCACCTAAAGCTTTAGCGTTTTTAGTATATTCTTCTTTTCTACCTTTGATATTGTTATATCTATTAATAATATCATCCCCACAAACCGAACTAACAGGGTTTTTCATTGCGGCAATATCATTTTTATTTTTAATTACTTGCACCACGTTTAGCCCTGCACTCAAAACAGCAATAGCTAAAACTACGCCAAATAATATTTTATGTTTCATTATCTAAGTCCCTCCACCTTAAAAATATTTCCTAAAATAATTATAAACAAAATCGTTTTAAAAATCAAGACTGCGCCACAAAAACTTATCTTACAATATATATTTACTACATATTTAGCCAATCTTTACCAATAGAAACTTCAACCTTTAATTTAACATTTAACTCTGGAGCTACATTCTCCATTTCTTGTTTTAAAATTTCTGCCACATTTTCAGCATTTTCAGCTGTAACTTCCACTAAAATTGAATCATGAATTTGTAAAATTTGGTCACCGAGCCCAGCTTTTACAATTTTTTCATCAACAGCCAACATCGCTCGCTTCATTAAGTCTGCCTCAGTGCCCTGAATCGGCATATTCTGAGCTGCTCGCTTTGCCATCTCACGAATCATAAAATTACTCGATTTTATATCTGGCATTGGTCGCCTTCGACCAAAAAATGTCTCTACAAAACCTTCATCCTGAGCTTTTTTCAATGTATTGTCCATAAGCTCACGAATTGGTTTGTGCGCATTAAAATACTCTTCAATATATTTTTTCGCCTCATAAAAACCAACCCCAATCGTGCCAGAAAGATTATGAGCTCCAACACCATAAAGAACGCTAAAATTAATAATTTTCGCGACGCGTCGTTGCTCTTTCGAAACTTCATCAATCTGAACACCAAAAACCTCACTCGCAGTCTTTGCGTGAATATCTAAATCTTTTTCAAAAGTCTCAATCAAAGGCTTGTCATTCGCCAAAACTGCCGCCAACCTCAATTCAAACTGTGAATAATCTGCTGAAACTAGTAGATTTCCCTTTTTCGCCACAAAGCCCTCACGAATACGCCGACCAAGCTCGGAACGAATCGGTATATTTTGCAAATTAGGATTACTTGAAGAAAGCCGCCCCGTTGTTGTTACATCTTGCGCAAAATTGCTATGAATCCGATTTTTTTCATCTGCAAGCTTTGGTAAAGCATCAACATAGGTACTTTTTAATTTTGAAAACTCACGGAATTGCTCAATTTTTTCAATAATCGGACTATGTTCTCGTAATTTATCAAGCTCTTTTTGCCCTGTCGAAAAGCCATTTTTTGATTTTTTAATACCTTTTGTCGGTAGGCCCAAATCTTCAAAAAGCACTTTCGAAAGCTGCAATGGACTAGCAACATTAAATTCTCGCCCAGCGATTTCAAAAATCTCCTTCTCAATCTTTGAAATTTCACCGGTAAATTCCACACTCATTTTAGCAAAAATCTCTGGGCAAATTTCAACACCAGCTTTTTCCATTTTAAATAGAACCAAACTCATTGGGAAATCTAATTTTTCAGCAATTTCACGAATTCTTGGTAAATCTTCAAGCTTTTTTTGTTGACGCTCAAAGATAATCCGCATCGCTGAAATTCGAACCTTCGAATCATCTTCATCTATTTTTTCGCCATAAATTCCACTCAAACTTTTATCGCGGATTAAAGCATTCAACAAAAATTCCAATTGCTCAATATCATAAATTTTACCCCAATCTCCAAAATCAATGCCAGCATTAAAAATTTTATGAAGTGTTTCTTTCGCATTAAAGAAAACTGTTTTTGTATTTCTGAAGAAATCAGCAAATTTCAAAAATTCCATAAAGTTAAATTCTGCAATATTTTCAAAATTCGAAACTAGAATTTTTGATTTTTGAGTATCAAAATCAAAGAAAACCAAATCTTGCGGTTTTTCGAAAAACTTTTCAGCAGAAATTTCTGGCAAAATATTGATCTCAGAAGGTTTTAAAACTTCTTCAAAAAGCCCAATTTGGTTTTCATTTTTTGTTTCAAAATCCTCTGAGCCAGCTTTCATCTCTTTTGGAATTTTTCGTACCAAAGAGTTAAATTCAAGCTTTCGAAGCATTTTTAAAACTTCTTCATAATTAAAATTATGAATATCAGCGTCTTCAAAGTTGAGCTCAACTGGTGCATCAAGAAAAATTTCAGCAATTTTTTTACTCATAAACGCTGAATCTTTACCAGCTTCAAGTTTTTTTCGCCAAGCTGGTTTGATTTTTTCAAGATTTTCATAAATTCCCTCAAGCGTAAAAAACTCTTGTAAAAGTTGCGTAGCAGTTTTTGGACCAATCCCTGGCACACCTGGAATATTGTCGCTAGAATCACCTTGAAGTGCTTTTAAATCTAAAAATTGAGATTGTTTTAATCCATATTTATTCTCAAAATATTCAAGATCAAATTCTTCGATATCCGAAAATCCACGTTTCATTGCAAAAACTTTAGTATTTTCATCAATCAATTGCAACATATCAAGATCAGAAGTAATCAAATTTGCTTCAATTCCAAGCTTATTTGCCTGAACCGCTAAAGTCCCCAAAATATCATCAGCCTCATAACCATCAGTTTCAAAAAGAGGCCAACCTAAAGTCTTCAAAAAGTCCTTTAAAAGTGGAATCTGTTCATAGAAATCATCTGGCGCTTTTTTTCGCCCAGCTTTATACTCAGGATAAATCGCACTTCTTTTTGCAGTTGAAGTTCCTTTTTTATCCCAAGCTACAACCACATAATCTGGTTTTAATTTTCGAATAACTTCAAAAGCTAAACTGGCAAAACCATAAACGCCGCCTGTTGGCGTTCCGTCTTCAAGACTCAAATTACCCATAGCGTAGTAACCCCTATAAAATACGCTTTTCCCGTCAATAATCACTAACTTTTTCATTATATTCCATTATATCACGCTTGGGGATATTTTTCACTTTTTTGAAAACTAAAATAGGGCAATAAAACCCTATTTTTCATTGTGTAAAAATTCTGAGATTTTTATTGCCACTTGAGCACCGGTTGCTGCAGCTACCACAATCTGTTTTTGTGCATTTTCAATTATATCGCCAGAAGCATAAACTCTTGGAATATTTGTTTCGAAATTGCTATTTACAACAATCTCACCATAGTTGTTAACTTTAACGCCAGATTTTTTTGCAAAACCAGAATTCGGAATTAATCCAATAAATTCAAAAATTGCAGCAGCTTTAATTTCAAAAGTTTTTTCACCTTCTTCAGTTTGCTGTTTTATACGAGCACCAATAATTTTTTCACCAAAATCAGTCTTTTCGAAAAGAAATTCCTCAATTTCAGTTTTTAAAAATAACTCAATTTTGCCAGATTTAACCGCTTCAAAAAGTCGCTCTTGGAGCACCGCTTGCGCCGAAATTTCGCCCCGAACTAAAAGCTTAACTTTTGAAAATCGGCTCAAAAACAGAGCTTCAGTTACCGCAGAATTACCGCCACCAACTGCAATCAAATCCTTTCCAGCATAGAATGGACCATCGCAAGTTGCACAAGTGTGAACACCTCGCCCAAAAAACTCTTCTTCTCGCGGCAAACCAAGCATTCTATATGAATTTCCCGTTGCAATCAAAACTGTTTTTGAATCAAATTTTTCGCCGTCAATATCTAATCGCACAAAATTACCAAGATTTTCAAAACCTAAAACTTCACCATAATCAAATTTTGCACCAAATTTTTCAGCCTGGATTCGCATTTTTTTTGAAAGCTCAAGCCCAGAAATTCCCTCATCAAAGCCTGGATAGTTTTCAATTAAATCTGAAGTTGTCGCAATTCCGCCGAAAGCCGCTTTTTCGAAAACTCGCACGCTCAAGCCATCTCGTGCAGCATAAATTGCCGCACTCAACGCAGATGGCCCTGAACCAATAATTACCAAATCAGTCATTTTAGTTTTCCTCAAGACTTGGCTGTGGAATTTCTTGGAATTCAGGAATTAACATTACGATAAATTTCAAAGGTGTATTTGGGCCAATAGTTTTTGAAGAATCTTCCTGATTAACTGAGCCCTGAGCACCATAAGCCTTATCCGCAGGAATAGATAATTCACGAATTCCGCCAACTTTCATTCCTTTTAGACCTTCACTCCAGCCCTCAATTAAGCCCCATTTTTTGCCCTCTTTACGAAAGACAACTGGCGACTTTAATCTACCATTTTCAAAGCTTCCGTCAAAAACTGTACCATCAGGTTTCCAGCCAATATAATAAGCCTGAAATTTCGTTGTTGAATTTGTAAATTCTTCACCATTGCCCTCTTTTAAATCTTTTTTCGTAAGTTCTTTTACGCTCGCAGCATTAAATGCAACCGGAGCTTTTTCATATTCCTTAAAACTGTCGTAATATTTGGCTGAAAGTTCTTTCGCCTGCTCTTCAACCTTTTTTCTGTAATCTTGGTATTTTTTCAAAACTTGCGATTGTTTTTTTTGTGCTTCTGAATTACTCTCAGTTTGTAAGAATGAAGAAACATAAAGTGCCACAGTCGAAACGACCGTTAAAATTAAAATCACCCAAATTGAATATCTCTGCCAAGCTGGTGTACCAGTTTGTAATGAATTTTTCTTTGTTGCCATCTTTTCTCCTAAATTATCTTTCCGCCATTTTTTATGGCTTTTTCTTCAATTTTTTGCATAATTTCCCGAATCTCTTCACCATTCAAAGTTTTTTCGAAAGGCGTAATCTTAAACCGAATTGAAATATTTTTTGAGCCATCACAGTTATTAAAAATATCAATTGGTGAAGTTTCAATATCAATTTTGCTAAATTCATCAGAAATATTCTCAAAAATACTAAAAATTTCAGCAAATTTGCGATTTTCTTCAACATTAATCGAAATATCGCGCTCAACAGATTGGAATTTCGAAAAATCCCTAATTTTCACATTCGAATTTTCAATATTTTCAAGTAAAATTTGCAAATCAAGCTCAAATCCAGCAGTTGATTCTGGTAGTTTTAGCGCTTTTTGAACTGGTTTTCTAAACTCACCAATCACGCCTAAAATTATCTTTTTGCCATTTTTAGAAATTTGCATTAAGGCCGAACGTTTTGGTTCAAATTCAGTTGAAAGCGGTGATTTTTCAGTTTCAAATTTCACAAATTCAACATTCAAACCAAGCTTTTTAAATAGAAATTCTGCATAATTATTTGCTTCATAAAATGCATTTTCGCCCTTATTTTTTGTATAAACGAACGCCAATTTCTTCTGTTCAACTGGTACATTTTCATCATTCAAACCGAGTAATTTTTCAGTGATTTTATTCATTTCGAAAATTGCAAATTCACCAAAACCTGCACGAATATTTTGACTAATTTTAGAAAGCAAACTTGGCATTAAAGTTTGGCGATAATATTGTAAATCTGGCGAAATTGAATTGATAATCTTATAAGAATTTTGTGGATCTTGGCCAACCTTTTCAAGCAAATCACCATGAATAAAACTATAAGTCAAAACTTCATTTGCACCGCTTGCCGCTAAAATATCACGAATTTCAGATTGGAGCAAGTCGATTTTTGCTTTTTTTACTGCTTTAAAAGTTCGACTTGGTAGTTGCAATTTAACATTATCATAACCGTTCAATCGCCCAACTTCTTCAATTAAATCCTCTTCAATATGTAGATCATTTCGCCAAAATGGAATCATAAAAGTTTCAGGATTTTCATTTTTTGCTAAAATTCCAACATTTTCTAGAGTTTGTTGAATTTCTTCATTCGAAAAATCTGTTCCCAAAACTTGGTTAATTTTATCTTTCGAAACTAAAATTTCAGTTTTATTGTAATAAAAATCACTGTTTGAATCTACAACCTCACTCAAAGATTTTCCACCAAGCTCCAAAATTCGCACGCCAAATAAATCAAGAACTTTTCGCGATATCATTTCTGGCACACCTTTTGTGAAGCGAGTAATCGCCTCCGAGAAAATTCCATGACGCATTTGTGTATTTCGCAAATTATAAAGATTAAATGTAGCACTTTCCACTAAAATTCGTGTTGTATTTTCATCAATTGCGGTCGAAGCCCCACCCATTGCGCCAGCAAGCGCCACTGCCGTTTCAGCGTTTTCGCCAACAGCAATCACGATATCTTGGTTGTTCATTTTGATTTTTTTGCCGGCTAAAAGCTCTAATTCTTCATTTTCGAAAGCTTTTCGAACGGTAATTTTGATGTTTTCGCTACCGTTAATTTTTGCCAATTTATCAAAATCAAAGGTGTGGAGTGGCTGTCCAGTTTCAAGCATAAGTTCATTTGCTAAATCAGTTATCGAATCAATCAGCCGCATTCCAGAACGCAAAAGGTAAGTTTTTGCAATTGTTAAGTTTGGATTTTTTAAAATTTCAGAGATATCAAAAACTGCCGCTGTGTAACGTTCGCAAATTTCAGGATCTTGAATTTCAACTTCAACAGTTTTATTGCCTTGAGCTTTAAAATTCAAGCCTCTTATAAAATCTGGCTCAACAAATTTTTGCCCCAAAATTCCTGCAACTTCACGAGCAAAACCAACAATTCCAAAACAATCTGGGCGATGAGTCAAGCTTTTATTTTCAACTTCGAGCAGAAAATCATTTAGTTCAAATTTCTCCGCAAAAGAATCACCAGCTTGAACGACGTTTTCGAAAACCTCTGGTGAAATTTCCAGAATACCATCATGTTCTTCACCCAAACCAAGCTCGCGAAGACTCGCAATCATTCCGTTGCTCATATAGCCCATTAGTTTTCGTGCACCAAGCTTAAAGTTATCACCGCCAAAAGTTTCTGGCACAATTGACTCCGGCGGAAGCCAAGCTACAAAAATGCCAGCTCGCACATTTGGCGCACCACAAACCACCTGAATAAACCCGTCTTCATCGCGAGCAATATTTTTTCTTAAACCACCGTCATCAATCTTGCATAGGTTTAAATGGTCAGAATTTTCAACTTTCTGGGCAGAAATAACCTTGGCAATAATCACATCCTTATACTTCTCGCCTAAATTTTCAATGCTCTCAATTTCAACCAGCCTTGCACCAATCAATTTCGAAAGCTCACCAATACCTGGCAAATCTGGAACAAATTTTTTAAGCCAATTTACTGAAATTATCATTTATCACTCCTTCTTAATCCAAAAATATTTCTAATCGTATTAGCAATAGGTTTTTCGAAAATCTTACAATAAAAACGTTGCCTGCCTCTACTCAAAACCTCACAATGAGTATCTTCTTCTGTAAAGGCTGAAACTCCGGCGAAAAATATAATGGCTACAGCAAAAAATATCAAAGCAGTTTTTAAACCTGTTAAAGATCGCTTATTATCTATTTCTTTCCATTCTTGCTCGGTCATTTAAAATTCCTTTAGAAATTCTAATTTTGCGCTTTCAAAATAACGAATATCCGAAATTCCATATTTAAGCATCACGAGACGCTCAATTCCTCCGCCCCAAGCAAAACCACGATATTTTTTACTATCAATTCCAGCAGCTTCTAGAACATTAGGATGAATCATTCCGCAACCAAGCATTTCAAGCCATTCGCCTTTTTTGCCGCCAAGCGCCTCGGGTTTCTCAATTAAAAATTCAAGGCTTGGTTCAGTGAACGGAAAATAGCCCGGCTGTGTGCGAATTTCTAGTTTTTGGCCATAGTATTCTTCGAAAAAGGCGTGAAGCGTGCCAAGCATTTGTGCTAAGTTCGCAGTTTCGCTCACAAAAACACCCTCGCATTGATAAAAAGTATGTTCGTGAGTAGCATCTAAGTCTTCATTGCGAAAAACTCGCCCATAAGAAACATGCGCAATTTGCCCTTCTTCTTCAAGTTGTTTTTTGCCATGTTTCAAAACACGATTTTGCATTGTTGAGGTGTGAGCTGGCGGAATAAAGTTTTCTTCAGTTCGAAAAGTATCGTAGCCATCTCGTGCTGGGTGGTTTTCAGGGAAATTTAACGCACCAAACATATTCCAGTCGTTATCGATCTGTCGAGATTCTACAGCTTCAAAGCCCATTCGTGTATAAATATCTACCACTTTTTCAAGCTCTTTTTGGAGCGGATGCTTCGAACCATTTTCCGCACTCAAAAGTTGTGGTTTTCGAGAAATTTTATCACGCGAGCTTTCTGCAAAAGGTGCCGAAATATCAATCTCTCCAACTTCGGTATTTTCTTTTTCTTCAAGTTTTTTCGAAACTTCAGCCTGAATTTCATTTTTTAAATCATTCACTTTTGCACCAAATTCACCTTTTTGCTCATTTGGCAGAGTTGGAATAATTTTATAAAGTTCTTTAATTTTTGGCGATTTCAAAATATCGCTCGGGTTTTCGAGTGCTTGAAGTTCCGCCAAAAGTTCATTTCTAATCTGTTGAATTTGTTCCATAATTATCTTTAATTATACCATAACAGTATCTTTTTGTCGATTTTTAAAAAATTAAACTCGCTGTGATGCCACCCAAATATAAAGCCCAAGCGCCACCAAAACTGCCACAAAAACCAAAAACCATATAAAAGCTAGTCCTGTGGTTTCTTTTGTCCCTTCAAGATACGCACTATCTTCAGGCTGAACGATTTCGCCTTTGCTATTTGGAATTTCATCTCCCTCTTTGAGCGAGTTTTTAATCTGTTTTTCACGAAGCTCTGCTGCAATCTTTTCTTGCAATTCAGTTCGATTATCATCTTGTTTTACATATAAAGCCATATTTATATTGTATCAGATTTTGACATTTTCGAAAAGTTTATGATAAAATATAAACATAAGTTAAAATAAGGAGGGAAGATGGCAACAAAAAAAGCCAATTTAAAGAAATCTTCAAAGACTGCTCACAAAAAAGTAACTGAAGAAATTTCAAAAGTTGAAAAAACGGTTAAAGCTATCGTTAAGAATGATAAAAAAACTGATACTATCTTTCTTGAGGAAATTTCAAAACCAAGTTTTATCTCAGCAGTAGCGCTTGAATTTATTGGAACATTTCTACTCGCGGCTGGCATTATTATTAGTCAAGGTCAACCAATCGGTGTAATGTTTATTCTTATGTCAATTGTTTTGATTGCTGGAGGAATTAGTGGAGCTCACGTTAACCCATTAATTACAATCGGCGCTTGGGCAACTCGCAGGATTAGCACAATTAAAGCTATCTTTTATATCGTAGCTCAAGTTTTAGGTGCGATGGTTGCTTTTATGCTTTTGAATGCCTTTGTCGGCGCACAAGATACTCTACAATCATACGGTCAAAAACCAACTCTATTCACTGCAAACCCCATTCCAAAAGACAAGGAAATACTAGCGCTTGCTGCTGAATTTATTGGCTCATTTATTTTTGCATTTTCTGTCGCAACCATAACTTCAAATAAAAAGAATGGAAATATGGCAAAAGCACTTGGTGTTGGCGGTGGTTTATACTTAGCGGTTTTAATTGCAGGATCTCTCGCAACATCAATCGGATCTTCAGCAATAATTAATCCAGCAGTAGCATTCGCACTTCAAGCGTTTACTATAAAAGAACAGAACGTTCCTTATGCGATTGCAATTTATATCGGTGCAGCATTAATTGGCGGAATCCTTGGCTTTGCACTAAATCACTTAATCCAAAAATCAATTGAAGAAGAAAAATAATTACCTACAATAAAAAGAGCAACTTTCGAAAGCTGCTCTTTTAAATTTATTTTATTCACGAGGTTTATCAAGTATTTGTGGCTCAACTCCAGTTTTATTATTTTCGCCCGAAATTTTCACCACATCTTTATCAATTTTACCAAGCTCTTTATGAGCATTGTTAAAATGATTAACAGTTGTGCCAAGCGATTTTCCAAGACGTTGCATTAAATCTTCGTATTTCGAAATATGCGCGCCCAGCTGACCAACTCGCTTTTGAATCTCTCTGCTCTGCTCTTCAATTTTTAACGATTTCAAACCTTGTAAAACAGTTTGAAGATACGCCATAAAACTAGTCGGGCTAACCACGATTACGCGCTTATCACGAAACGCATATTCGATCAAATCTCGTTCTGAACCCTGCGAACCAACAACTCCAGTTAAAGTATCATAATACAAACTCTCGCTAGGAATAAACATAAAAGCAAAATCCATGGTGTTTTCATTAGGGCGAATATATTTCGAAGTTTCATCAATCCGCATTTTTAAATCATCGCGAACTCTTTTCGCTAAAATCTTTCGCTCTTCACCTTCAGATTCAACCATCCGATTATAATTTTCGAGGCTAAATTTCGAATCTACTGGTAAAATCTTATTTTTATCAAGAAAAATAGCAGCATCAACAATTTCGCCATTTTTAAATTTATATTGAATTTCAAAAGCATTCGGTGGCAAAACGTTTTCAAGAACTTGCTCAAGATAAAACTCTCCTAGAACGCCACGCTGTTTTGGATTTTGCAAGGCATTTTGAAGTGTTTTTAGCTCGTCCGCAACATTCACAACACGGTTATTTGTTTCATCGAGCTTTGTAAGCCTTTTCGAAACCTCTTCAACGATTTTCGAACTCTCAGAAATCTGTTTAGCCATTGAATTTTGAATTTGAAAATTATTTCTCTCAAGCTTTTCTGAAACTTTCTCATTAAAATTGGTTAGGTTAGCATCAATATTTTCGCGCATTCTGTTTAAGCTTTTATTCAGCTCAATTACATCCATTTTTAGCAAATTTACACTTTGGTCTTCATTTTTCGAAGCTACAATTTTTGAAATTCGAAAAGACTGAAAAATCAAAACCGATGTTAAAATTACAATAATAATTATTAGTCCAATTTCCATTTATTTCCTCCTTTTAAAATATAAAATACCTAATAAAAATGCGCGAATGATAATATAACTAACCGTAATTACTGCTGCAAGCATTGTCACTAAATAAGCTAAAACATGACCATACTAAATTATAGCATGTTTAAACAAAAATAAAAGGCGCATTTAACGCCTTTTTAAGTTTGAATTTAGCGAATTGTCACAAGAGTCATATTCATATTTTGAGAATTTGCTGTCCAGCTGATAATTTCGTTCACTGTTCGGCCAAGCACGCTTTTACCTAGAGGGCTCTCGGCAGAAATCTTACCAATAAGCGGATTTGCTTCTAAACTCTCAACAATTCGAAATTTCATAATTCGTCCAGTTGCACGATCAAAAAGCTCCACAAATGAACCAATAGAAACCTTCGAACTAATTTTCCTACTCCTAGGTAGAATTTTTGAATTATGAATTTGAAAATTCTTTTCATTAATTTCACTTCGAATCGCATCAATTCGTACAAAAATATCATTTTGCCTTAGTAAATCCTCTTTAACATCGCCATCGCGAAGCTCCATCTCAAGCATTTTTTGTTCATGCTCAAGCTTTGTAATTTTCTTTTTTAATTCTTTAAATCCTTGTTTACTCAAATAAATTTTAGTGGTATTTTTCATAATTCCTCCTTTTGTAGCAATGCTACGTTATTATTATAACGAATCATTCTTAAAAAACGCTTAAATTTATTATTTTATATTTTTATGATATAATCTAATTGTATGAATAAACAAATTCTAAAACTTAAAAACCAAAAAAAGAGTGATTCTGTAAAAATTATTGCATTAGTAGGATTAGCCGGAAGTGGCAAAAGTACCGCTACAAATTATCTAAAACAAAAAGGTTATCCGAGCGTTTATTTTGGTGGAGTTGTAATGAAAGCGCTAAAAGATGAAAATCTTGAAATTACACCAGCGAATGAAAAAATGATGCGTACAAAACTACGTGAAGATTTTGGCAAAGATATAATTGTAAATAAAATTGTTGAGCAAATTCAAAATCTCATTAAGTCTGGCCAAAGACGTATTATCGCTGATGGTCTTTACACTTGGACTGAATATAAAATTCTCAAAAAACACTTTCCAACTGAACTAAAAGTTATAGCATTAGTTCCACCAAAAAATCTTCGTCACAAGCGAATTTCCTCTCGCCCCGAGCGAGCAATGACTTTAGCCGAAATTAACGACCGTGATTTTAATGAAATTGAAGTTCTTGAAAAAGGTGGCCCAATTGCAATTGCTGATTATTTCATCGTAAATAAAAATTCAAATCTTCGAACTCGCCTTAAAATAGACAGAATTCTTAAAGAAATTAACTTTTAAAAAACTCGAGATTTATTTACTCGAGTTTTATTATTCTAATTTACATTTTTCCTGGAATTTCAATTCCTAATAAATCTAAGCCGTTCTCGAAAGTTTTCGAAACTTTTTTAAGAAGAGTTAATCGTGCAGATTTTTCAATTTCTGGAGCATCAGAAACTCGTGTTTTTTCGTAATATCGATTCATTTCGCGCGCTAAATCATAAAGATATTTCGAAATTTTATGTGGTTCCAAATCTCGAACCGCCATTTTAACTGTTTCAGGAAAGGCTAAAAGTTGTAAAATAATATTTTTTTCAGCTTCAAAATCATATTCTTCAAAATCAACAAGCTCAAAATTTTGCTCTTTTCTTAAAATATTATTCACACGAACTGCTGAATATTGAACATATGGGCCAGAAAATCCAGTTAATGCAAAAATATTTTCCCAGTCAAAAAGAATATTAGTTCGCCTATCTGCTGTAAAATCTGAGAATTTAATCGCACCGAGTGCAATTTTTTTCACATCTTCTTCACTCACATCTCGGCCAGCAACAATTTCACGAGCACGCTCTTCAGCTTTATCGAGTAGCTCTTCCATAAGAACTACACCTTTTCTTGAAGACATTTTCTCACGAGTTCCATCTTCATTAAGCTGATCAATCACACCAAACCAAAGGTGATATAGATCAGTTTTAATACCAAGTTTTTTCGCCATTGCAAAAATTTGCGAGAAATAGAACTGTTGTTCTGCGCCAACCGAATAAATAACCTTATCGGGAGCGAATTCTTCTTCACGGAATAAAATTGTCGCAAGGTCGTTCGTGGCATAAAGTGCTGCACCATTACTCTTCTGTACTAAAAGCGGTACATCAAAACCATATTCTTCCAGAGGAACAATTACCGATCCATCTTCATTTTGAACCGCAACGCCGCTTTCAATTAATTTTTGAACCGCTGCTTTACCTTTTGGCGCAAAAAATGCTTCACCATATTCATAATCTGTTGAAATTTTTAATCGTGCCATTACGTCATGAATATGCTTAAGGCTAATTTCTTTAAATTTATTCGAATAATTTAGAGCCTCTTCATCACCATTTTCAAGCTTCAAAAGCCACTCTTCAGCCTTTTTCTCAATTTCACCACCTTCACCCTGCTCTTTCATTGCGGCTTTAGTTTTAATATAAACATCACCAAGCTCATAAACTCCACGCTTAGCCAGCCTTTCTTCATCTGAAAACATTTCGAATCCAACAACCCAAATTCCAAAAGGTGTACCATAATCACCTAAATGGTTATCCGTAATAACTTTCCATCCAGAAAATTCAAGTAATTTTTTGGCCGCCCAACCTTGGTTTCCAGGTCGCAAATGCCCAACGCTGTAAGGCTTCGCCATATTTGGACTTGGCCCATCAATTAGAGCAAGCTTTCCTTCACCTTCATTATTTGAACCAAATCTATCGCTAAATTCCTGACTTAATATTTTTTCAAGTTTTTTTGCTGAAACTCGCAAATTCAAAAAACCTGGCCCAGCAATTTCAACATTTTCAAAAATTTCGTTTTTCGAAAGTTCACCCGCTAGTTCTTCAGCAATTTCGCGTGGATTTTTCGAAAGTTTTCCTGCAAGCTGCATTGCAATATTCGTTGCAAAATCACCAAACTCTGGCCGTGGCCGCGTTAAAGAAACCTCGGTTTTAATATTAAATTTTTCTTCAATTAATTGGTTAATTATTTCTGCAACTTTATTCATATAGTATATATTAACACTTTTTATAAAAAAATAAAATATGTTATAATAGAACATATATGGATAGCAGTAAAAAACTAAATGGACTAACCGCCGCTGAAGTTCGAAAAAGAATCTCGCAAGGCTTGGTGAATGATTTTAAAATTGATAACAACAACAGTTTTTGGGAAATTGTTAAGAGAAATATTTTTACACTTTTTAACTTTTTAAATTTTGCAATTGCAGTACTTTTAGCATTAGTTGGTGCTTGGAGTAATTTAATTTTCTTCGTTGTGATTATATTCAATGCGATCTCTGGAATCGCCACAGAAATTCGTGCTAAAAAAATGATCGATAAGCTCAATCTTTTGAGTAAAGAAAAAATCACCGTGATCCGCTCTTCTCGCGAGCAAAAAATTATGCCAGAAGAAATTGTAATAAACGATATTCTTAAGCTTTCTGCTGGCGAGCAAGTTCCATCTGATGCGGTTGTCTTAAAAGGAGTTTCTGAGACTAATGAAGCCATGCTCACTGGTGAGAGCGACCTTGTTCTAAAAGAAAAAGGAGCAGTTTTGCTTTCAGGTAGCTTTTTAGCGAGTGGCTATATTTTAGCGGAGGTTGTACATATCGGCGCTGATAATTACGTCTCAAAATTGATGGTTGAAGCCAAAACGCACAAGCCAATTAATTCAAGAATTCTCAGCTCCCTCGATAAAATTGCAGGATTTACTAGTAAAATTATTATCCCATTTGGTTTAGCTTTATTTTTCGAAGCGCTCTTAATTAAAGCTCTTCCTGCTAAAACCGCTGTAATTTACACATCAACCCCACTTCTTGGAATGTTGCCAAAAGGAATCGCTCTTCTCACAATCACCTCTCTTTTAACGGCGGTTATTAAACTCGGCCTTCGAAAAGTTCTTGTTCAAGAAATGTATTCCGTTGAAACACTAGCTCGCGTCGATACTCTCTGCCTTGATAAAACTGGCACAATCACTGAGGGAAAAATGAAAGTTGAAGCAATCCATAATCTTTCAAAAAAGTTTTCTGAGGCAGAAGTTAATGATTTTCTTGCAACTTATATGAATTTTAGCGAAGATAATAACCCAACTGCACAGGCAATTCGCAAATATTTTTCAAAGAATAAAGCTACCTTAGAAGCAACAAATATAATTCCTTTTTCAAGTGACCGAAAATGGGGCTCAATGGAAATCGAAGGAGTCGGAACACTTTTTCTAGGAGCACCTGAAATGATTTTTGGCGAAACCCTAAAACAAGCAAATGAAGCGCTTTCTCGCGGTTCACGCGTTTTAGCTTTGGCTTTTTCGAAAGAAAAAATCAATAATAAAAATATTAAAATACCAGCAAAAATATTAAAGCTCGCTTTAATAGAAATTACCGACCCAATTCGCGAAGGAGCACGTAAAACACTCGAATACTTACGCTCGCAAAAAATTGATCTCAAAATCATCTCTGGCGATAACCCGATAACAGTTTCAAATATCGCAAAAAAAGCCGGTTTTGATAATTTCGAAAGTTATGTTGATTGCTCGAAAGTAAAAGATTCCGAGCTTAAAAAAATCGCTGTAAAAACTGCAATTTTTGGTCGAGTTTCACCGCACCAAAAAAAGCTAATTGTCCAAACTCTTAAAAAAGCTGGGCGTACAACTGCAATGACTGGCGATGGCGTGAATGATATTTTAGCCCTACGTGAGGCGGATTGTTCAATTGTGATGGCTGAAGGTGATCCTGCAACAAGACAAATCGCAAACCTCGTCTTGCTCAATTCTGATTTCAACGATTTACCAGAAATTCTTTTTGAAGGGCGCCGAGTTGTAAATAATATTGCTCGAATTGCACCAATTTTCTTGATCAAAACGATCTATTCGTTCATTTTGGCAATTATTTGTATTTTAAGCGCTTTACTATTTGATAAAAATCTTCTCTTGATTTTCCCGTTCATCCCAATTCAAGTTACATTGATCGACCAGTTTGTTGAAGGCTTCCCACCTTTTGTTCTCACTTTCGAAAAAAATATTCAACCTGTTGAAAAAGATTTTATTAAAAAATCACTCCTAATGGCCTTGCCTAGTGCGCTAATGGTGGTATTCTCGGTTATTTTCGTACGAATTTGGGGTTCGCTTAACGGCTGGATCCCTCAAGAAGTTTCGACAGTTTCGTATTATTTACTCGGTTCGATCGGAATGCTCTCAGTAATCCGCGCCTGCCTACCACTTAATTTCTGGAGAATCCTTCTTATTATTTGGTCAATCAGTGCGTTTATAGTAACCGCAATTCTCTTTAGACCACTGATTGAAATCGGTGTACTTTCAGGGCGTGCTTTCGAACTTTACGCAATACTAATGATAATTTTTACTATAATTTTTATTATAATCGAATGGTTGAAAAAACGTTCGAAAAGTGATACAATTAAAGCATAAACTGAATAAAAGGAGTATCTGAAAAATGACAATAGACCAACAGTTTGTTGAATATATCGTTAAAAATTTAGTTGAAAATCCGGAAGACGTAAAAGTTGAGCGCACAATTGATGAAAAAGGTGTTTTATTAACTTTGACTGTGAATAAAGAAGACTTGGGCCGAATTATTGGTCGCCGTGGAGCAACTGCGCAAAGCCTTCGTGCGCTTCTTCGAGCTCTGGCGCTAAAAAATAATGCTCATTATAATCTAAAAATTAGCGATAGCGAAGAAAAAACTGAAGCTGTGGAAAATTCAACAGATGCACCTGTGGAAAACACAAATACTTTCGCAGAACAAACTCGAAAAGAGCTTGCAGAATTAGACGATATTGCGTTATAATATAAACAGTTCAGTTCGAAATCTGTTGTGGAGTTTTAGATTTCGAAAGAACTGCGGAAAAACAAAAAAGTCAAAGCTCTATGCGAGCAAACTGAGGAAAGTTTGAGAGCTTATACTTGTTAAAAATCTGGCCATAATATCTTGGCTAGATTTTTAGTTTATTCATTTTGCAAAAAAATCTAAAAAATGGTAAAATAAATTAATATGAAAATTCAAGTGATCACTCTCTTCCCTGAAATGTTTGAACCAGTTTTAAATAATGCAATGATGTGGAAAGCACAAAATCAAAATGTAGTTTCTTTCGAAATTATTAATTTACGTAATTTTGGTATTGGAATACGCAAGCAAGTTGATGACATTCCCTATGGTGGAGGAGATGGAATGCTCTTAAAACCAGAGCCTCTTTTCGAAGCAGTCGAGTTTGCAAAAAATAATTCACCAAATGCAAAAATTATCGCAATGACCCCAAGCGAGAATATCTGGAATCAAGAAAAAGCCCAAGAAAAAGCTAATTCCGGCGAAGATTTAATTATTTTATGCGGACGATATGAAGGGTTTGATTCACGAATTTTCGAAATTGTTGACGAAAAAATAAGTATTGGTAAATTTATTTTAACTGGTGGCGAAATTCCCGCAATGGCAATAATCGATAGCATAGTACGCCTAATTCCCGGCGTACTTGGTGGCGAAAAATCAGCCGAAATTGAAAGTTATTCAGACGGTGATAATCTGGAATTTCCACAATTTACAAGACCAGCAGATTTCCGCGGAATGAAAGTTCCAGAAGTTTTGTTAAGCGGGCATCACGCCAAAATTGAAGAATGGCGAAAAAAATATTCAAAATAGATTTTTTTGCTTGATTTTTCGAAATATATGCGTTATAATGGTTGTATATTTCGAGTTAATCTCGGGGTGTGGCGCAGTTGGCTAGCGCGCGCGGTTTGGGACCGTGAGGTCGAAGGTTCGAGTCCTTTCACCCCGACCAATACAAGATTGTTACAGACATAACTTTGACGAGTTGTGTCTTTTTTATTATGAAATAATATTGACTTTCTAAAAAACTTATGCTATAATTTATCTATATTATTAAATTAAAAACAAAAAGGAAAAATAAATGTCAAAAATCGTTGTTGCACTTGGTGGCAATGCTTTACAAAAAAATGGTGAATTAACTGCACAGGTTCAAGAAGAAGTTGCAAAAGAAACAGTTCAAAAGCTTATTCCTCTCATTAAAGATGGTCATGAGTTAGTGATTGTTCATGGTAATGGCCCACAAGTTGGAAATCTAGTCCTTCATGAGGAAGCCGGAAATTCACCTTCAACCCCTGCAATGCCCCTTCATGTTAGCGTGGGAATGACTCAAGGAATGATTGGTTATTGGATCCAAAAAGCTTTAAAAGAAGAACTTTCAAAAAACGGAATTTCGAAAAATGCTACAACCATTGTTACTCAAGTTGAAGTTTCGAAAGACGACCAAGCTTTTAAAAACCCAACAAAGCCAATTGGTCCATTCTATTCCGAAGAAGAAGCTCAAAAGGTTGCAGCCGAAAAAGGTTATGTCGTTAAAGAAGATTCCGGGCGCGGATGGCGGCGAGTTATTCCTTCACCAAAACCAATCCATATTCTTGAAAGTGATGCGATTATTGACTTTATGAAAACTGGTGCAATTGTTATAGCGGCCGGTGGTGGTGGAATTCCAATAGTTTCAAATGGAAAGAATTCTTTCGAAGGAGTTGATGCCGTGATCGATAAAGACTTTGCCGCAGAACTTTTAGCTGAAAAAATTAACGCCGATACACTATTAATTTTAACCGGTGTTGATAACGCAATGATTAATTATGGAAAAGAAAATCAACAAGCTTTGAGTGTAATTTCACCAGAAGAAGCAGAGAAATATATTAAAGAAGACCAATTCGGCGCAGGTTCAATGCTACCAAAGATCCAAGCTTCACTAAAATTCGCAAAAACTGGTGGAAAAGCAATCATTACGAGCCTTGAAAACGCTCAAGATGCAATTTCGAAAAATCTTGGAACAATAATTACACAATAAAACCTAAAATTAGCCTCTCGAAAGATTGGCTAATTTTATTTGATTAATATAAATAAAAATAAGCGCTCCCTACTTGAAACGCTTATCTTATTTATTTTATAAAATTAGATTGTTCGAACGCGAATTGTATCGGTTCCACCAACTAATCCAGGTTGACGACCAGAAACAATAACAACTGTTGCTTTATCTTTATTACCAAATGTTCCATTAGCTTTTAGTTCTTTTGCGAGTTCAAGACCAGCAAATTCACCATCTGGGCGGATGAAGCTTCGGGTTGCATAATTCAAACCAAGTTGTTGAGCAACACGATTTGAGCTTGTTACAGCATAAATTGGAAGTGCTGGGCGGTTTGCGGCAGCAGTTGCAGCAGTTTGTCCAGATTTAGTTTCAACAATTAAAGCATCTGCATTAATTTGCTCTGCAAGC
This sequence comes from uncultured bacterium, assembly GCA_938030735.1. Classification (GTDB taxonomy): domain Bacteria; phylum Patescibacteriota; class Saccharimonadia; order Saccharimonadales; family Saccharimonadaceae; genus Nanogingivalis. The sequence continues at coordinate 234,051 of CALHIM010000011.1, read as the reverse complement.
TCAACTGCAGCAAGAGAAATTGCATTTAAAGCTTCATCTTCACCGCGCTCAACAATATCATCAATTGGCGAAACTGCTGCGTGTTCTTGAGTATACATGATAACATCACGCATCGCTTTTACAGTTTCTTCTGGGTATTTACCAGTTGCAGACTCATCTGAAAGCATTACAACATCAGCACCTTGAATTACAGCGTTAGCAACGTCAGAAACTTCTGCACGAGAAGGTTGTGGATTATCAACCATTGAACCCATTGTTTGAGTTGCAACAATTGAAATTTTTCCATGTTTTCGACAAAGAGCAACAGCTTTTCGTTGGATAATTGGTACAACTTCTGGAGCAACTTCATAAGCCATGTCGCCACGAGCGATCATCACACCATCAGCAGCAAGAACGATTTTTTCAAGTTCTTCATCAGAAACAGCTTTTTTAGTTTCAATTTTCGCAATAACTTGTGCTTCGCTATTATGACTCACAAGAAGCTGACGAACGTTTTCAATATCTTCAGCAGTTTGCACAAAGCTCATCGCTACATAATCGATGTCTTGGGTTGCGCCGAATTCAAGATCCCGCATATCTTTTTCAGTAATAACATCACCACCAAAATCTGTATCTGGCAAGTTTAGGCCTTTTCGGCTCATTAAAGTTCCTTTATTCAAAACTCGCAATTTAATTGCAGTATTTGAAGGCACTTCAATAACTTCTGTTCGAACTTTTCCGTCAAAAATATAAACAGGCTCACCAACTTTAACCTTTTCGGCCAAGTTGTATTGAACTGGCAAATTAGCCGAGCCATCATGCTGCTGAATTGCATAGTCAAGAACCAATTCATCACCTTCATTAACTTCAAAACGATTATCTACAATATCTCCAAGACGAATCTTTGGACCTTGCAAATCTTGCAAAATTGCAATTTCACGACCTAGCTTTTTGCTAATTTCGCGAACTGCTTTAATTTTTGCAGCATGTTCTTCATATGAGCCATGAGAGAAATTCAATCGAGCTCCGTTGATTCCTGCGTTGATAAGTTTTTCGATCATTTCAGGGCTGTCGCTTGCTGGGCCGATCGTAGCCAAAATTTTTGTTCGTTTGTAAACATTATTTTCCATACTTATACATTATACCACTTTTATTTTTATTAAAAAAGGGGTTGCATTATTTTTTAAAGTTTGTTATAATTAAAACGAGTTGTTGCTTTATCACCCCAAAGCTCAGCTCAATGGTCTTATCGTCTAACGGTTAGGACACCAGGTTTTCATCCTGGCAATCCGGGTTCGATTCCCGGTAAGATCACCAAAAAGAAATTATTTAAAATCACTTTTCGAAAGATTAGTGGTTTTTTAGTTTATTTTAATCTTAAAAAATATATTCCTTAATGTTTATTAAAAAATCTAAATGGAAAGATATATTATAAAAATAAATTTGCGTCAATACATTATCAAAAATAAAAAGCCAAGATAAATCGTTTAAAATAAACATTTTATCTTGGCTGGGATGGAGGGATTCGAACCCCCGAATGCCAGGACCAAAACCTGGTGCCTTACCACTTGGCGACATCCCAATACCAAACCATTTTACCAAATTATAATCTAAAAATCAAGTATTATCGCGGACATTTTTTAGCAATTTCGCGTGCATTTCTGGTAATTTGATCAAGCAAATTTGCTTTTCGAATATTTTTATAAAGAACTTTGGGCATTTCATAATCTTTATTTTTCAAAGCTTGTTCAATTAAAAATAACGAAATTTTTGGATTTTTTGGTAAAATCGAGCCGTGCAAATATGTTCCGATCACATTTTTATAAATCGCACCCTCAAAATTTCCGTCAGGCGTGTTTCCTGCACCACTTTTAACGCGTGCCAATGGCTCATTCTCTTTCGAAAGATAAGTTTTTCCACTATGGTTTTCATAACCAATAATTTCACCAAACTGATCAGACTCTTCAACAATATTGCCAATCATTCTCTGTTCACCACCAACCGTTTTAACGCCCTTAAATAAGCAAATCCCTTTGATTTTATTACCATTTACAGTTTCAAAAGAATCACCAAAAAGCTGGTATAATCCACAAACCATTAGCATTGGCACACCTTTTTTAGCAAGCTTTCGTAAATTTGGTGCAATTTTCAGCAAATCATTTTGAATTTGATTCTGACCCGAATCCTGACCACCTCCACCAATAATAATATCAACATCATCAGGAAAATCATCTCCAGGATTATATTCAACAATTTCGTATTTTATTCCACGAAGCTCCATCTGTTTTTTTAATGCTAAAATATTGCCATAATCACCGTAAATATTCATATTTTTAGCATAAAGCCACAAAATTTTTAAATTCATAAAATCTTCTCCACTTCTGAAATTTTCGAAAGTTCTTTTCGAATCTCCAACATTGCCGTATAAGTTGCATAAATCCGCTTATCTTTTTTTCCTTTTTCGATAAAATCAATAACAGATTCAGCAATATCAAGATTCACACTATCTTCTTCGAAATCAACATCATCATGAAAAAGTCGAAGCGCCATATCATAGGCTCGATTACCTGAAATTGCTTGAACGCCAGCGTGCTTCAAGACTGAAAAATCTACATCCCAAAGCCAGCTCATATCACGGCCATCTGCATAATTATCATTAACCGCAATCATTGTATCATATTTATCAGGCTCAAAATTTCGTAAATTTATTCGAAAACCAGCCGGATTTTTAACTAATATAATCTCAATTTCTTTACCATTAATTTTTATTTTCTCACCTCGACCAAAAGCTGGCTGAATTTTCTCTGCCGCGCAAATTACTTTTTGCCGATTGATTTTAAGTTTTTCGGCATTCAGAATTTCTTCAACCAAAGCGATCGCAGCAGTTAAATTTAAAATATTATGAATCCCACCAATTTTGAGCTTAAACTCATCAGTTCTTCCACTCCAAGAAATTTTTGCAATATTATTCGAAAAATCCTCAAGCAAAACATTTGCTGAAATTTTTCGATGTGATTTTTCAGAATTTTTTAGATGAATTTCATCATCATTTGGAAAAAAATCTGCCAATTTTTGATTAAATCCAAACTTAACAACTTTTGAAAAATCTTTCGAAAATTCCTTTTTACCTAAAAAATTATCGTTAGCATTTAAAACAACCGATCCAGAAGTATTTTCACCAATCTTATGCAATAATTTTGCAGTATAGTCAATTTCACCAAATCGATCAAGCTGGTCACGCATCACATTTAGAAGAAGCGAATATCGTGGCTGAATTAACTTTACAAAATGAGTTGCATGAGCTTCATCAAGTTCTAAAACAGCAATATCAGCCTCAAGCTTGCCACTCCAATTAGCTTCAGAAAGAATTGCCGCACCCACACCACGAACAAAGTTCGAACCAGTTTTATTCGAGAATACATTTAAACCTTGTCTTTCGAGCAGTTCAACAACCATCTTTGTAGTTGTAGTTTTTCCATTAGTACCGCTAATTACTACAACACCATATTTTAAGCCTTTTAGCATGTTCGAAATAAAATTCGGATTAATTTTTTCCATAACAAGCCCAGGCAACGCCGAACCGCCGCCTTTCAATCTTGAAATCGCCTGAATAATTTTTCCAATAATTATCAAAATTCTATTTTTCATTATTTCCTCGGTTTTGTTATGTTTGCGTCTCTACCATAAAAAGGTAGTGCAATTTTATCATTTTTACCATTTTTCAAGCTTTCGAAAGCAATTTCTCGCCAATTTTCATCACTTTTCACTGCGACGATTGGAATCTCTAAGCCATCAGCTAAAGTGTTTGCAACTGAAGCTCCGATTCTTAATCCCGTAAAACTCCCCGGCCCCGCAAAGAAACCAATTCCAGTAAAATCTTCATATTTTTTGCTAACAGAATTCAAACATTCCTCTAAAAAAGCCAGAATATCTCGCGCCATATTTCGGCCCAGTTCTTTTTCGAAAAAGTTTTTATCAAGCCAAATTTTACATTTCTCTGTTGATGTATCTAAAAATAAAATCATTGCACTTCTCTCACTTTAACTTTTCTTTGATTTTCATTTAAACTTTCAAAAACCAGCTTCAAATGCTTTTTTGGTAAAATTTCAGCTAGATCATCAGCCCATTCAACCACTGTTACATTTTTCGGATTATTTAAATTTTCAGCAAGCTCCATTTCCATAATTCCATAATCATTCAATCTATAAAAATCATAATGCGAAAGTGTTAGTTTCTCGCCTTCATAAACCCGTGATATCGTAAAAGTCGGGCTTTGAACCGTTTCAGAAATACCCAAACCTTTTGCCAAACCTTTTGTAAAAGTAGTTTTTCCAGCACCAACATCACCAACAAGTTCCAGAACTATTCCTTCAGAAATTTGCCTACCAATCTCTTCACCGAAAGCAATCATTTCATCTGTCGAATTTATTTCTTTTTCGAAATTCATAATAATATAATTATATCACGTTTCAGGATTCATTCAAAATATTGAGCATTTGATCCTTTCGAAGCTTAAAATTAATCAAAATAACTGCCAAAAATAAGCAAAAATAGCAAATTAGCATTTCGCTAAAGCCAAAGCTGACTTCTAACTGCGCTCCTTTGATTTTTGAAAATTCACCAATTATAAAAATTGAATATTTTAAAATTAATTCTGCTATAAAGCCAAAAAAATGAGCAATTGGTGAGAATATTGCAAAAATTCCCGTTAAAAAAGTTGCAAGCATCGCACTTGGCACAAATGGTAGAACTAGCATATTTGCAAATATTGATATTACGCTAACCGCACCGAAAGTAAAAATTATCAGCGGAAGTGTTACAATTTGAGCACTAAAAGTTTCGAAAAATAATTTTAAAGCAGAATTTAGCTTTTCTGGCTTTTCGAAAAAGATTTTTTGCAATAGTGGCGAAAGAATCAAAACACCAAAAAATGAAGCAAACGATAATTGCCAGCCTAGATTAAGTAAGTTTGAGGGTTCGAATATTAAGGTTATCGCCGCTACAAAAGTTAGAAGAAAATACGCTTGGGTTTTTCTACCAAAATACCATAAAATTAAACCAAAAATTGCCACGATCCCTGCACGAATCATCGACGGCGTAAATCCAACCACAAAAACAAATCCTAAAACTAGTAAAATCGCCACAAATAAAGCTATCTTTCTTGAAATTTTATTAAAAACTCGCTGGGCCGCCATCACTAAAACAGTTAAATTGTATCCACTCGCAACCACAATATGTGTTAAAGCTGTGATTGTTAAGGCTTTAGAAATCTCCTCCGGCAAAGAATTTTTTTGACCTAACAGATAGCCAAGACCCAAATCAACCTCTGGTGAAGGAATAAATTTTCGAACCCCTTCAGCGAAAGAATCTCGCATATCGCGGATTAAATCACTCTTTGGGCTAATCTTTATAAGTCTTCCTCGATGAATTGAAATCGCAAAATCACCAAAACCTTCAGAAATTTTCCCTTTTACTAAAATCTCATCGCTCCTACGAATTTTTTGATTTGTTTTTAAGCTAATAAAAGCCTTTCCATTAAATTGTTCATTCGAAATTCCTATAACTTTTGCATGAATTTTTAAGCTTCCATCTTCCTTAAGATCTGGATCTTCAAGAACAACAGCTCGAACAATTACATCTTTTTTAATATTTTGTGCAATTTTTAAATTTTCGAAATTATAAACTGATCCTCGCCACAAAGAAAGCAAAATTCCAGCGATTAAGGCTAAAATTAAACAAAACTTTCGAGCAAAAATCCAAGAGAATAAGAATAAAATTATTGCTAAAATTAGCCAGACAATTGATTTAAGACTTGTATTTTTCGAAAAAACCGAGAAGATAGTGCCAAAAATAATTCCACCAAAAAATACAAAATTAAGATAAAATCGGTGAATATGAGCTTTAGGTTTCATCATTCTTGGAATTGGCGTTTTTTATTTCGATAAATCCGATAGTTTGTAAAAACCATTGGCAAAATTGACAAACTCGAGATCAAAAGCATAATCCTCATTGATAATTCACCTGATGGGTCCATTCCTTGAAGCGCAAAAAATAAAATCACAAATAAAGAAATAGTAATAACCGAAACAGTATTCATTCCAATTTCATACAAAAACAAATATTGCATGCGCATTCCGGATTCATCAGCTTCACCATACAAACCTTTGAAATTCGCCATATTAAAGCCATTCATCGCCATTGCAGCAATAATTTCTAAAATTCCAAGTAAAAGCGGATTCGACGAAATAAAAATCCTAAGCGAAAAAACTAACCCCATAAAAACAGCCCCGATTTTTAAAAGTCCTCGCTCTTTATTTTTATCAATCACTTTACCATAAACAAAAGCTGAAACCAAAGCTGCAATCGAAGAAATCGAAGACAAAACTCCAGCTGAACCATAAGCATTAATACCTTTTAGTAAAAAGACCGGCGCAAAAAAGCTCCAAATATATAAAGAATTCCAAGCCATTCCACAACTATAACAAATAACCAAAAGATGTTTATAATTTCGCCATGGAAAACCTCGAAAACTTATTTTTCGAACAGGCTTCACTCGCTCTTTTGTTGTTAAAAGTGGAATTGTTGTCAAAACTAAAATCACCGAAGACACCACAAAAAGCTTCTCAACTCCAAAAAATATCGCAAGAAATCCACCAACCGCAGGAGTTATACTACTCGAAATATGCTCCAAAATATAGGAAATTCCAAGCTGTTTTCCAACTTTTTTAGCAGTTTTAGCTTTCGAAAAATCAACATTATACGAGATATTTTCAACCGAAGTCGATATTCCTTTAAAAACTGCACTAATAAGGGCTACAATCAAACCCATTTCCCTACCAAAAATTCCCATTGAAGCCATTAAAACTAAAGCTGGAATAAACAGAATATTTGCAAGTAGCATTCCGTGCTTTGGGCCATTTTTTGAAATATAGAAAAGAGCAACTATCGAGCCTACAAATTTTGCAATGTAATAAATTAAAATACAAATAGGAACAATCCAGATTGAATGCGTGAACTTATAGATATAAATTAGACTAAAAGTACTTGCTAATTTTGTTGCGAAAACTCGCATATTTTTCGAAACATACAAAACAGCCATTTCATCAAAAGAAATATATTGCCAATAATTTCGAATTTTTAAAAAAGGTTTTAATATTTTTTTAAGCATAAGTATTTATATTTTATCATATTTTAATAGCCTTAAAAAGGTTTAAAAGCTTTATTTTTAAATTAATAAGTGATAAAATTAAAGAATGAATATTTATTTTTCTGGAATTGGTGGCGTTGGAATTGGCGCTCTTGCAAGTATCGCCCACAGTGCTGGCTATGGTGTTTTTGGTAGCGACCAAAATTCAAGTTTAATGATTGAGGAGCTTTCAAAAAAAGATATCGAAATTGAAATCGGCAAACAAGATGGACATTTTTTAAAGCAAAAATTCATCGAAAACAGCATCAATTGGTTTGTTTATACTGCAGCCCTACCTAAAAATCATCCCGAACTTTTAATGGCAAAGAAATTAGGAATAAAAATTAGCAAACGTGACGAACTTTTGAATGAAATCATCAATTCAAAAAAACTCAAACTTATAGCAATTTCCGGTACTCACGGTAAAACTACAACCACAGGAATGGCGATTTGGGCTTTTCAGCAATTGGGAATTCCAATAAGTTGGTCGATCGGTACAACAATTTCCTTTGGTGCGAGCGGTTTCTTCGACCCAGAAAGTGAATATTTTGTCTATGAAGCTGATGAATTTGACCGAAACTTCTTGAATTTCACGCCATCAGTTAGTTTAATCACTTCAATCGACCACGATCACACTGATATTTATAAAACTGAGAAAGATTATTTTGAAGCTTTTGCAGAATTTGGATCGCAAAGCGATTTTATTATTTCTTGGAAAGATCAACATCCAGAAATTTTCGAAAATCTAAAGAACAAGGTAATTTTATCTCAACCAGAAGAAAATATTAATCTTCCTGGCATTCATAATCGAAAAAATGCCAGTCTAGTTCTTGAAACTATTGATTATTTAGTTGAAACCCAAAATATTAAAGCTCCAAAAGATTTTTATGAAAAAGCAATTTTAGCACTAAATAATTTCCCTGGTACAAATCGCCGTTTCGAAAAAATAACAAACAACGTTTATTCTGATTATGGTCATCACCCAAAGGAAATTCAATCAACGCTTCAAATGGCAAAAGAAATAGCTGAAAAGCAAGGATTTTCTGGAGTATCGTTAATTTATCAACCGCATCAAAACATTCGACAAATTGAAGTTCAAGATGAATATACGCCAGAAATCTTTGAAAATGCCAATGAAGTTATTTGGCTGCCAACATATTTAAGCCGTGAAAATCCAGATTTTGAAATACTTTCGCCAGAATTCCTTTCAAGAAAAATATCAGAAAAAACAACAATTTTAGATTTTTCAGATAATCCAAAAGAATTAATAGAGAAGATTTTAAGTTTAAAAGCAAAAAACAGATTAATTCTAGCGATGAGTGCTGGCTCACTTGATAGCTGGATTCGAAAAAATATCAAATGATTTAATAAGATTGCACCAAAAATATGGTGCAATTTTTACAAAATAAAAAATCGGAAAAAAACCGCTTAAATATCAAACTGATGCTAAAAATCTTGATTTTTTGAAATAATCTCAACTTCCTCCATATTATCATATGGAGCTATTGACGGACTACCCGAAAGTTTATTGGCAACTATTTTCACGGATTTCTCCAAGACTAAAGCAAGATTGTTAAACAAACAAAGTGAGTAAATATTTAAATATAAATCTGAAGAATAGTCAAAGAGTGAAATTAACTCCCACCATGCCTCCCTTATCAACCCCGAAACATCATCGTATTTGAATTCATTTCTGGAAGATATTTGAACAATTTTAATAGACAAATCAAGAACTCTTTTTGCGCAAAAATTTAAACGCGTTACTTCATTGATAATTAGAGATTCATTCTTTATAAAATTAATTTTTAAGCTTTCTACACCCATACTATGCATATAAAGATCGGTATCAAGATTAAGCTCGTTCATAATTTCCGAAAGTTTTTTAAATGCACCTAGCCATTCATCAATAGTATGTCTCTCGGACGCAAAAATAATTTTGTCTAAATAATTTATTGTAAAATCTTCGTTTCTAATCATTATTTTTCCTCTCACTTTATATAATATCATAAAATATACTAAAGCAGTATAGATTATTTTCGCCTTTACTCCGAGCTTCGCTTAGTAATAAAAAAACGCGCTAATGCGCGAGATTTTTCAAAAAGTCCGGTATGGTGCGCACGAGAAGACTTGAACTTCCACGAGCCGAAGCTCACTAGCCCCTCAAGCTAGCGCGTCTACCAATTCCGCCACGCGCGCAAAAACCATTTTAATTATACCAAAACTACGGTGTCTTGTAAAGAGTTGATTTTGAAGCAGACCAATATATTACATCTGCGTATCTGTTAACTTCTGTTACAAAAGTATTATTTGCTGAATATGCCTGAACTGATTTTCGAAAAACATAACTCGTTTTAGTCTGGCCAAGGCCAATGGCGACCGAATTAGCTAACCAACGTTGAGTAAATTTAGTTATTTGTAACTTTTTCTCATTCGAGCTTTGAGCGGTTCTTGAATTTAGCAAAAGATCATCGGCAACCACATCATTATAATTTGAAAAGTTCAATCCCTTTTGGCTAGATTGTGAAGAATGCCAAAAAGCGTAGATATCAGGATCAGCGCCAAGATCAATCTCATAAACTAAAATACTATAGTTTCTTGGCTGGAGTATTGATTGAACGAAAGCTCCGGTTTTATCATCTTTATCAATTACTGTTAATTTTACATCAAATCCAAGTTTTTTAAGCTGACTCTCAATTTCTTCAGCAGCTTTCTTATAGTTATAAACACTAGTTGTTGCAATATTTAAAATAGCTGTCTTACCATCTTTTTCTAAAATACCATTCGAATTTTTCTTCCAGCCAGCTTCATCTAATATTTTTTGCGCTTGGTTGAAATCATATTTAGGAACGCTTAAATCTTTAGTATTTAAAAACTGATTCAAAGTTGGAAAATCAAGTTTATCAATAAATTCCATTTCTTTTCGAACTTTCGAAATATCAACCCCAGTTTGAATAGCTTTTCGAACCTTTAAATCTTTCAAAACTGAATCAGAATTATTCAAAAAAGCATAAATTCCACGATTAACATTAGTTTCTCGAGATTTTAATTTGTCCCGCTCAGATTCTGAAAATTCACTAATTTTAAGACTTGGCGATGCAACAATCTCACCAGAGATCAAAGCATTTTTAAGCTTAGTTTCATCTTTAAAGGCAATAATATCAAAGTTATCAATATAAGCCTCACCCTTATAATATCGCTTGTTTTTAACTAATGAAATAGTAGTTTTATCACCATCATTCTGAACAGATTTAAAATTAAATGCACCAGAAGTTATCGGGTTCTTCGAAAAAGCACTTTCGCGGATCTTCTCTGTTTGAATATCTTTTAAAATATGCTCTGGCAATATTGAAAAATTAAAACTATACAATATAGAAGAAGAATTTGACGGCACTTTAACACTAAACTCATAATCACTATTTTTCGAAATCTCAACATTTTTCCAGGCTTTAAAACCAGAAGGATTAATTGATTGTTCTCTCAATAGTTTTATAGTGAAAATCACATCATTGGCTGTTATTTTTTGACCATCAGACCAAACTGCATTATTCCGCATTTTAATTTTAAAGTTTTTATAGTTATCAGATGTTGAAACACTTTCAGCTAAATCACCCTTCAGATTTCCCGTTTCATCAATACCATAAAGACGAGAAAAAGCAATTTGTTCGAAAGATTTTTCAGTATCAGTCGAGGTAAATAGCGGATTCAAGGTTTTAACTTCGCCCAAAATTCCTTCTGAATAAGTTCCTCCTCTATAAAAAATATTCTCACTATAGTTTTCTGCGCTTAACCCACGAAAAACACCAACAGAAAAAATCAAAATAGACACAACACAGATCCAAGAAATAACTATTTTTCGAACATTCGACAAATTCTCAAAACGACCAAAAAACATTTTTTTCGTGTGAGAAGCGATAGCCTTTTCAACTAAATCTGCTCTTTCAGCTAAAGTAGCCTTATTATTAAAAGTTTGAATTGTTTTATTTTTTGAAACCTGATCTCTATTTTTTTGAGAAATAGCAGAAACTCGTCTAACCTTTTTAGGGCTATTTTTAAAGTCCATTAAAACTCCTTTTTATTTAGGCAAAAGCAAAGTTGTAAGAATTGATGCAACAAAAACAAATGCAAAGAAAACTGTTGCCCGAAAAATACTCTTTTCAACACCGCGTCGCTCAGTATAAAGCTCGCCAGAAGCCCCAAATCCTGCTCCTAAAGTTGCGCCTCGTTGCTGTAAAAGCACTAAAATCATCATTAAAACGCCAGAAATAACAGTCGAAAACTGTAAAATAATATCAATATTCACTATAAAATCTCCTTTTCATCTTCAATTCTTAAAAATTGGCTCAAACTATAATTCAGCAAGCTCATAGCCGCTCCTACAATTACAGAATTCCAAAATCCCATCGAAATATTTGGTGCTAAAAGTATCGAAATCCAAACAATCATACCATTAACTATCAGTGTAAAAAAACCAAAAGTCAAAATGATCATTGGAAGTGATAAAATTGTAAGAATAGTTTTAAGTGTGCTATTTACAATTGAAAAAATTAAACCAGCAAGAAAGAAAGTTCCCGCACTATGGTTGCTAACATTTCCAAAAATAGAAATTAAAATCCATAATAAAAAACTATTTAAAAACCACCGATTTATAAATTCTATCAACTGCTTCTTCACATATATAATTTTATCATATTTTAACAATAAAAAAAACACCTTTTGGTGAATTTTCTAATATATTGGAGGGTCTGATGGGGCTTGAACCCATGACACCCTGCTTAAAAGGCAGGTGCTCTAACCAGCTGAGCTACAGACCCACTCGCTGAATACATATTAAAGTATATATCAATTATTTTTAAAAGTCAAGGGTTTTTCTCAATTTTCTTAAATTTAAATGAGGTTATACTTAGAATAGAAAAAATAACTCCCACCAAAATAATCCAACTAGCCCATTTTTCAAGCGGCTGCGAAATACTTTTCGAAAGTAAATCTGGTAAAAAAACTTTTTCGAAATACGAAAGTGACACTAAATATGTAAAAATCGCTGAAAATATCGAAGAAAATATACCAAAAAGCCATTTTTCTTGTTTTGGATTTTTTGCTAAAATTACCAAAGCTGGTGCTAAAATTAGAAATAAGCCAACAATTCCACTCAAAGTTGATTCTGGAATTACCAAATTTGAAGTTGTCAAAAAATTAGTAATATCTTTATTCCAATATCTATTCAAAACAATTCCCGCGAGAATAATAAGATTGAAATAGCCCGTTTTACGCCGAGAGAGTGTTAAAAAAATCGAAAGAATTACAATAAAAATAATTGTTGTCATAGCAATATTATAGCATAAGCTCTAAGGATGCTCAAACTATTTTATAAAAATAGAACAACTGCGCTAACATATTGTCTCATAAAATAGCCGAGCTATTAAATAACTCGGCCAACTATTTAAAATAATGATTTTTTAGATTTCTTAAATTCTATCAAAAGCTCTTTTTGTTTTTTCGAAAGCTTTGTAGGAGTTTCGACAATAATTGTCACAATTTGAGCACCTCTTCTTTCAGTTCGAAGGTGAGGCACGCCGTGACCTGAAAGCTTAAAATCAGTATGGCTTTGTGTTCCAGCTGGAATCTTCATCGTCAGCTTTCCGTCAATTGTTTCAACTTCAATTTCAGCACCAAGCGCAGCATCGATCATTGAAATTCTCTCTTCGCTCAAAATTAAATCACCTTCACGCGTAAATTTTTTATCAGCTTTAACATAGATGTTTACATATAAATCACCTTTTTCACCACCTTTAATTGCTTCACCACGGCCAGAAAGCCGAATTGTTGCGCCATCATCAATTCCTGCTGGAATTTTAAGTTTTACTGTTTGCTTTTTACGCAAGATTCCAGCACCACGGCAAACTGAACAATTTTGCTTTGGAATCTCACCGCGACCATCACAAGTCGGGCAAGTTACAGTTTGTTGAATTGGGCCAAAAAGAGTTTGAGTGGCGCGAGTTTGCTGACCACTTCCATTACAATCTGGACATTTTTGCATTCCGTAACCAGGCTCTGCACCAGAGCCATCACAATACTCGCACTCATCGTCTAGATTTAATGAAATCTCAGTTTCAGTCCCAAAAACCGCCTCTTTAAAATTCAAAGTTAGATTTACTTCAACATCGCGGCCTTTTTTATTTTTTGAACCGCGGCCATTCGAAAATCCGCCGCCAAAAATTCCTTCAAAAATATCACCGAATCCACCGCCAAAATCAAAATTAACATTCTGGCCCGAAAATCCACTAAAACCTTCAAAAGGATTTCCGCCAGAAAATCCACCAGAGTTTCCGCCAACTCCCGCATGGCCAAACTGGTCGTATCGCTGGCGCTTTTCTTTATCTTTTAAAACCTCATAGGCTTCATTCACCTCTTTAAAAGCCTTTTCATCCCCTCCTTTATCTGGATGAAGCTCGACTGCTTTTTTTCGAAAAGCCTTTTTAATTTCATCAGCGCTGGCGTCTTTTTTTACACCTAAAATATCATAATAATCTGTTTTGCTCATATAATATATTATAGCAAATTAGCACTTAAAGAGCAAGAGTGCTAATTATTATTTTCTATATTTTTTAGCCGAGCTTATAGCCAGTTTCTTTGTTTTCATTTTGATTATTTGGATTAAAATTTTCCATATCCTATATTATATCACCAAACCAGCTTTTCATCAAAAATTATTCCGATTTTTTCTTAGAATTTTCTTTAATTACACTCTCAATATAGCCGTTTAAATTATTGTCAATCCGATTAATTTCAAAAGTTAAATAAGCTAACCATCCAAAGATGATTACTGTTAAAATAATAGTAATAAGTTTTTTGTCATTTTTATCAATAAACTTCATATAAATATCCTCAATTAAATAGCTCAACCTTATAAAAGCTATTTAACAGTAACCGCAACCGCATCGTGCGGAACATAAACATTTCGAGTAAATCTGCCCATATTTACTTTACCAAATATCGTTCTATAGTAAAAAACTCCTGAAACCTGAACCGTAGTTCCCCTATTAACCCTTAATCTTCTTGTTGAAAAATCCCTCCATTGCTGTGGGCCATTATAAGAAGGAACTGCATCAAAAAGATTCGAAACTATAACATTCTGGTGAAAGAATGTACTACCAGCCAAGCTATTATCTAGGTGAAAAGTAACATCACGAGTATCAGCTTTGGCAACAGAAGAGAAACCAAAAAGTGATAAAATAACCACCCCAGCAATAAACATCTTTTTAACCATAGAATACCTCTTTCTAAAAGTGCGAGCATCGGGTGAGCACAAATTAATTATACTAGATAAAATTAAAAAAATCAATACGCAAAAATGCCCAGTTCAAACTGAGCATTTTTACCTTTCGAAAGGTGGATTTTCGAATTATTTCTTGTCAATAACTTCGCCTTCAACCGGCTCGTCATTATCTTTTTTGTGAGAAGTTTTAGCTTTTTCACCAGCTTCACCCGCATTATCTGCGCTTTGAGCTTGATACAATTTTGCGCCAATTGGCATAATTGCATCTTGAAGATCTTTAGCAGCTTTCTCAAGCTCATCTTTACTATCGGCATTTTGATGTTTTTTAGCCTCTTCAACAGCTTTCGAAATTGCTTCTTCATCTTCTTTCGAAATCTTATCTTTGAATTCGCTTGGCATTTTTTCTGCTTGATAAATAGCATTCTCTAGCTGATTTTTAGCATCGATTAATTCGCGCTTCTTTTTATCTTCATCAGCGTGAAGTTCAGCTTCCTTTTGAGCTTTTTCAATATCTTCTTTACTCATATTTCCTGAGTTTTGAATTGTGATATTATTCTCTTTACCAGTTCCCTTATCTTTAGCAGTAACTGTCAAAATTCCGTTCGCATCAATATTGAAAGTAACTTCAATTTGTGGAACTCCTCGTGGCGCTGGTGCAATTCCTGAAAGTACAAACATTCCAAGAGATTTATTGTCGGCAGCCATTTCGCGCTCACCTTGAAGCACGTGGATTTCTACTTGCGGCTGATTATCAGCATAAGTTGAGAAAACTTGTGATTTCGAAGTTGGTACAGTTGTGTTTCGATCAATCATCGGAGTTCGAACGCCACCAGCAGTTTCAATTCCAAGTGTCAAAGGTGTAACATCAAGAAGTAGCACATCTTTAACATCTCCGGCCAAAACGCCACCCTGAATTGCAGCACCAACGGCCACAACTTCATCTGGGTTAACACCTTGAGTTGGTTTTTTGCTAAAGATTTTTTCAACTTTTTCAACCACAGCTGGCATTCGGGTCATACCACCAACCATCACAACTTCAGAGATATCGCTAGCTTTTAGATCTGCATCTTTTAGAGCTTTTTCAACAGGGTCGGCTAGTCGATCAATCAAATCAGCAACTAATTCTTCAAGTTTTGCTCGAGTTAGAGTGTATTCAAAGTGTTTTGGACCATCTTCATCAGCTGTTAAGAACGGTAAGTTTACTTCGTAAGATGTTGTTGAAGAAAGCTCTTTTTTGGCTTTTTCAGCTTCATCCTTCAAGCGTTGCATTGCAGCAGAGTCATTTTTAAGATCAATTCCCTCTTCTTTCTTAAATTCATCCAAGAAATGGTTCACAATTCGGTTATCGAAGTCTTCACCACCAAGGTGTGTATCACCGTTTGTTGAAAGAACTTCGAAAACGCCGTCCGCAATATCAAGAATCGAAACGTCGAATGTTCCACCACCAAGGTCGAAAACAGCAATTTTTTCATCTTTTTTACCATCCAAGCCATAAGCAAGTGCGGCTGCAGTTGGCTCGTTAATAATTCGTTTTACTTCAAGACCAGCAATTTTACCAGCATCTTTAGTTGCTTGGCGCTGGCTATCATCAAAGTAAGCTGGAACTGTAATCACAGCTTCGGTAACTTTTTCGCCCAAGAAAGCCTCAGCATCAACTTTAATTTTCGAAAGAATCATCGCTGAAACTTCTTCTGGTGTATATTCTTTGTCACCCATTTTTACAGCAACACCGCTACCCTTTTTCACAATCTCGTAAGGCATGATTCCAAGATCTTTTTGAATCTCATCATCAGAATATTTTCGGCCAATCAAACGCTTTACTCCGTAAATTGTATTTTTTGGATTTGTTACGCGTTGACGTTGCGCTACCTGCCCAACCAAGCGATCACCTTTTTTATTGATTGCTACAACTGATGGAGTAGTTCGATTTCCTTCTGCATTTGTGATAACCTCAGGTTTTCCTGCAACCATATACGCAAAAGCACTGTTAGTTGTACCAAGGTCAATTCCAATAATTTTTCCCATTTTCTCCTTCTTTCTTTATTAAATTTATCTGTTCGATAGCTTTCTTAGTCAATTTCGAATTTCTTAGCCTATTCGGATTTTTCAGAAAGCTTCTCGAAAGTTATTAACTATTCTATAAAGCGCGCCTCGCAATTCGTTTCACGCTTATATTTTGATTATACGCTTTTAGCACTCACAAGTCAAGAGTGCTAATGATGTATTATTTACAACTATTGTTTTTTTGCTCTGTCGTGATAAAATTAAAATATAAACATAACCGAAAGGATATTATGGCTCAGCCAAAAATGACTCAACAAAATATTCATCAGCTCTTGTCTAATAGAAAACACGATTTCTTAATACCAGAATACCAGCGTCCTTACGCTTGGACTGAAGATCAATGTCAAACTTTATGGGACGATCTTTTCTCTTTTACAATTCCAAATGAAAACTACACAGCTTTTGATGAAAATGACGAATATTTTCTTGGATCGATAGTTTATTTCCCAGAGAATGGCAAGTTCGAGATTATTGATGGCCAGCAGCGCCTAACAACCTTAATGCTTTTACTTCGAGCGTTTTATGATAGATTCGAATTTTTAAAAGATGATGAGTCTCAATTAATTAGAAAAAAGATAGAATCATGTTTGTGGAAAACAGATGAATTTGGACGTGTAGATAAAAACAATCTTAAATTAATTTCTGAAGTTGCAACAGATAACGATAAAGAAGAATTTTTGGAAATATTAAAATCCGGTAAAGTTCCAAAAGAATTTCGCAGCCAATACGCACAAAATTTCCGTTTCTTTCTTGAAAAAATTAAAGATGCTAGCGAAAAGTATTTTTCTTCAATATTTTACGTTCCGGCACGAATTTTAGAATATTGCATGATATTATCTATTGAAGCTGTCAACCAAGATAATGCCTTACAAATCTTCTCCACGCTAAACGACCGCGGACTACCCTTGGCTGATGCAGATATCTTTAAATCGAAATTCTACAAACTTTATTTTGACAAAAATCAAAAGAATGATTTTATTAAAGAATGGAAGAAGCTTGAAGAAATTACCGAAGAAATTTTCAAGCCACAACAAGGCACGCCAATGGATGAACTTTTCACAAAATATATGTATTTCTTACGGGCAAAAAATGGCATAACTAGAAGCACAACCGAGTCTCTACGCAGTTTCTTCCGTGGCGAGAATCAAGATTTTCCTTATTTTAAAGATGAATCAGCTCTTGATGATTTAAGTGACTTGGCAATTTTCTGGCAAAAAGTTTATTCTCAAGATGAATCTTTTAGCAATGAAGTGATTCGAAAACTTTTTGTTTTGCGCTATTCCCCAAATACAATGTGGGAAAATATTGTGTCGGTTTGGTTTTTACAGAATCGAGATTCAGACGATGAGATCGATTTAGATGCGTTCAGTCATTTTCTTTCAAAAATAACAAACTTTATTTTAGGCTATAGCTTAATAAATCCTGGCGTAAACCAACTCCGAACTCCAATCTTTAAAGAAATGAGCGAAATAGTTAACCGCAATAGCCTCGTTCCATCTTTCGAGAATCATCTTTTTGATGAAAGTTCTCTCCGCACGGCTTTCGATAACTTCGAATTTAGTAACATGAAAGGAATTACAAAATCATTTCTCGTTTGGTTTGCTTTTTCGAATGAAAATCAGCAACTCTTGAGCCTGAAAGAACCACTTCAAATCGAACATATTTTTGCGAAAAAACGTGCCGAAATTAACGGAATTTCCGACAAAAATCTAATCGAATCTATTGGAAATAAGATTATTCTGGAAAGCTCAATAAATATTAAAGCTTCAGATTTTGAATTTGATGTCAAAAAAGACTTTTACCTCGGTAAAAAACGGCGAGGAAGCTCAAAAGAACCAAGTAAAATTACAGAAATTATTGAGCTTACAAATCTTGACAAATTTGATGAAAATGAAATTATTGAAAGAAAATCACGGATTATTGATAATTTTATTGCAAAACTTAAAAGTGAGAATCTGTTAAAATAAGAGGACTATATGATAAATAAAGTTGCATTGAAAAAATTTTTCGAACAAAATAAAGAAGATTATTATTCTCGTAGAAATTCTGGAGATATAAAAAAATACGACGAAGATTATAAATGGGAAATTTTGCCAAAATTAAACAGTGAACTTTCGAAAATAGAAATATGTAGCGAAAATTCTGAAAAAATAGCTAAACTTCTTTCGAAAAACCTCAACAATTTTTCGCATTGGATTGATATGGATGATCTGCAAGGACTTTCAAAGCATAAAAATTTTTATCAAATTTTTAGAGATATAAAAAATTCAAACCCAGAAACAATAGTTAAAACAATTGAGGGTGTTGATATAAGCACAAATTTTCTTTCTAGTAAAAAATTCGCGCCCTCAACTCTTGGCTATATACTAACAGCTTTTGACTGCAAGAATTTCTCTCTTTACAGAGAGGAAATTGCTAAAGAAATTTCAAAAATATGTTTAATTGAATTCCCAAAAAATAAGGGCAAAAAATACAAATTAGTAAATGATGCTTCAAATTTTATAGGGAATTTAGTTAATGAAGATGGAGTTTTTGTTGATAAAAATGTAAATTTGCTAGGTCAAGATTTTATCTGGACAGAAATAATGTACAATAAAAATCACACCAATTAGAGGTGTGATTTTTTTACTTTAATTAAAACTTCAAATATACCCAATTCTCAATCTCTGGCGCATCCACTGAGTTTTCTAGTGCAAAACGCAAAGCATCATCTTGGCGTTTTTGATATTCTCTTGCAAGTTTTTCAAAATCTTCGTCACCTTTATCAACCGAATTTAGGGCCCTCATTGCAATATCATATCGCGAAACTCGATTTCTCGCCAACATATCAAAGGGCGTAGTTGTTGAACCTTTTTCTTCATATCCGTTAATTTTAATTCTCGACGGATTTTCATAATCAAATAAAATTGATTTCAGAGTTTTAGCGTATCCATGAAAAGCAAATACAACTGGCTTATCTTTGGTAAAAATCTTCACGAAATTGCTTTTCGAAAGTGTATTTTCAAAAGTTCCAATTCCCTTTCCGCAAAGTGCTTGAGCATAAACCAAGCGAATTTTAACTTGCGGTACATCATGAAGCAAAACTCGAAGCGCCGCAACCGTTTCTTTAAAAACATAATCACCACTTGCCGCCAAAATTAAATCTGGCTCATCATCTTCTGGGATTAAATTCCAATCTGCAATTTCTTGATTTTTCCAAGAATCAAAAACAAATATTCCGCCATTTTCAAGCTGTTTTTGTGCAATTTCAAGAGAAAAATATCTTGGTTCAGGCGTTTTTCCCGCAACCAAAACGTTAATATTGTTTCGGTATTTTAGCATTTTCGAAATCGCCACAACTGCCGAATTATCATCTGCTGGCAAAAAAATCTGCCCAATTCCGTTTTCGCGGCGTAAAACTTCATCAATAAAACTCGGATTTTGGTGCGAAAATCCATTGTGGTCTTGCCGCCAACCAGTTGAAGTTAAAATATAGTTTAAACTTGCTAGATCACCTCGCCACTCCACTTCTTGTGATTGCGCTAGAAATTTTGCATATTGATCCATCATCGAAGAAATAATCGGTGCAAAGGCTTCATAAGAAGTTAAAACTCCATGTCGCCCCGTTAAAATATAGCCCTGCAAAAGCCCCTGTAAAGAATGCTCACTCAAGATTTCCGTCACGCGGCCATTTTTCGATAAATCTTTTTTTTCCCACGGTTTAATTTCTCGCTGCCAAGAACGTGAAGTTGCCTTAAAAATAGCATCTAATTTATTTGAATAAGTTTCATCAGGGCTAAAAAAGCGGAAGTTCTCTGGATTTTTTTCGAAAATTTCTTTCAAAAAATCACCAATTGCATTCATTGCGAGTGATTTTTCACCCACTCTTTCATGAATTTCTGGCAATTTCAATTCTGTAAAATTCAAATTCGCGTCCACAAAACGATTCCGCCCAATCCTACTTGATTTTTCTGGTAAAAAATCATCAAGCCAAGGTTTAAATTCACCTTTTTCAAAATCAAAAAGCTCTTCAAATTTATAAGATTCTAACCAATCTTTAAGTTTTTTGAGCTCTTTTTCATCGCTCTTGGCATTTAAAAGCGGAACTTGATGAGCGAGCGAATTTCCTTCAATTTTTTCACCATTATTTTCAACAACACCAGAGCTTCCCTTTTTACTTCGCATAATAATCATCGGTAGCCGAACAAAACCGTTATTCCGACCAAATTTTATTCGTGAAATATCTCGAAAAGCGTTCGAAAAAACTTTTGAAAGTTCGAAATCGAAATCTTCAGCAGAATATTCATCAACAATTCTTGGCTCCCAGCCCGCTCCATGAAAAAATTGAATCAACTCAAAATCACTCATCGATCCAAAAATTGTCGGACCAGAAATTTTATAACCATTCAAATGCAAAATAGGCAAAACTACTCCATTTTCAACTGGATTTATTAATTTATTTAAATGCCAAGCTGCAGCAATTGGGCCAGTCTCAGCCTCGCCATCACCAATTAAAGTAGTCATTACAAGATTTGGATTGTCTAAAACTGCCCCAAAAGCAGTCGAGAGCGAATAACCAAGCTCACCGCCTTCAAGAATTACGCCTGGGGTGAAAGGGCTTGCGTGCGACGGAAAACCGCCCGGCCAAGAAAAGTTTTTCGAAATATAAGCAATACCTTGCGAACTTCGAACTGCATTTTTATCGATCTTTGAAAGAGTTTCTTCAAGAAAAAGATTCGCTTGAAGCGCTGGAAAAGCATGTCCAGGGCCAAGCATAAAAGCAGCTTTGAGCCCACTTTTTGCAAATTCTAGCTGTTTTTGAATATTTAAAAGATGTGCATAAACATGATTTACACCCGGGCAACTCCCCCAATGCCCAAGAAGTCGGGGTTTGATATCATTAAATTCCAGAGAACGATTTAACAAAAAATTATCTTGCAAAAAAATTTGCGAAACCGTTAAATAATTCGCCGCACGAATAAACTTTTTAATATTTTCAAGATTTTGCCCACTATTCATACGTTATATTTTATCATATTTATGCTTAATTTTAAAGTTTTAAAATTAAAAACCGCCAACATTAGGCGGTATACTATGAATAATAAAAAGGTACGGACTCTAATTTTTAAAAAATAATTTTAGTAGAAGGCTAATCCGCGAGTCCCAACCTTCTAGAATAAGGTGAAACGGATCAACGCTTATAATAATATCATATTGCCAAGAATATGTCAACAAATAAAACTACTTTCGCCCAACTTTTACCATTGCTGCTCGCAAAACTTCGCCCTTTAAAGTATAACCAGCTCGAAGTTCTTCAGCAATAATCTCTTCTTCTCCTTCAGATTCTTCATCAAACTGAATCGCTTCATGAAGTTCTGGATTAAAAATAGTGCCGTTTGAAGAATTAATTTTTTCAACTCCAAGCTTTGAAAGGTTTTTTTCAAGATTCTTACTCATTTTAACCACATTTTGCGCCCAAGAATTTTCCGCCAATTCTGCCGGTAAATGTGAAATTGCGCGCTCAATATCATCAATCATCGGAATCAATGCCAAAATTGCCTTTTTCTCACCCAAATTTTGCGCATTCGAAATTCGGCTCTCAACATTTTTGCGATAATTTTCGAAATCAGCACGCGTGCGCTGCAAATCATTTTTTAATTCTGAATTCTCCGCTTGAAGTTTTTCACACTTTGAATCTTTTTTGAAAAATCCGCCTTTTTTCTCATCTTTCGAAACTTCTTGATTTTTTAATACATTATTTTCTTCCATCTTTTCCTCCTTAAGTTATAATATCTCTTCCAAAAATTCACCTGTCTTTTGAACTAATCGCACCACTTTTCCGTAATTTTGGCGAGTTGGTCCAAGTACACCAATATAGGAATTTTCCGAAAATGGGCTTTCGAATTTTGAAATAATTAAACTCGCACCCGAACTTTTGCCAATTGGATTCTCGCTGCCAATATAAACATTGAGTGGCTCATTTGGAGTAACTTCACGAAGCCATGGCTCAAGATTATCAAGAAGCTGCGCAACAGACTGGACCGCTTCACCACTTTCAAATTCAGGCTGAGAAAAAAGATTATAAATTCCATTAATGTAAAGTTGATCACCAATTGTAGCAAGACCAAGATTACCGGTAAGTTCAACTAAAGAATCTACCGCTGAACGAATTGCATGATCGGCGCGGTCATTCTGGGCTGAAACTCGCGAAGAAATCGCCCGAAATCCCCGCAAGCTATCTTTCGAATTATTAGCATTTAGTAAAATTTGTTCATCTTCACCCTCGCTTTGAGCAGTTAAACGGTTTACATAGAAACGATAACCCTTATCGGTTGGAATTCGCCCGGCAGAAGTGTGTGGTTGCGTAATCAAACCAATATCTTCAAGTTTTGCCATTTCAGAACGAATTGTTGCACTTGAAACATTAAAAAGCTTCGCCAAAGTAACACTACCAACCGGGCTGGCAACTTCGGCATATTGCTCAATAATCGCTACCAAAATTTGCGTTTGTCGTGGTGTAATATTCATATTTCAAGTTTATCATAAATTAGCACTTAGGTCAATAGAGTGCTAATTCTGTATTTTTAGTATCATATTTTCGGAAAAGTTTTAAAAAATATTTGACTTTTTATTTTTACATACATTTATAGAATTTAATATGCTTAAAAACAGATAAAGTGATATTTTACAGACCATAACTCTTCTATGCCCGCGAAATGCGGGTTTTTCTTTTAGCCTACTTCTGTAATTCTAAGAATTTAGCTTTAATATCTTCCAAAAGTTTTCTCGCTCGCACACGCACTTCAATATCCTTATAATTAAATTCAACATCTTGATGCATAATTTGGTTGATAATTCGCGCTGTATTTCGAAAGCCATCATTCAAAATAAAGTGAAAATACGGCACTTCGAGCGCCTGTTCTAGCGAAGAAATCGCTTCTGGCAAACGTTTTTCAAAATCTTTTTCGAATTCTTCCGCACTTGAATATCGGTTTGCAAAACGTGCTCGCCAAGTTTCGAAATCTGGTGGCAAAATAAAAACTGCAACAACGCGCTCGCTCATTTTTTTATATTCTGCAATTCCTTGAATATCAATATCCGTTACAGAAATCTGCCTGTTTTGGTTCGCTTTTTCAATCTCTGTAACACTTGTACCATAAATCTTTCCGTGAACAAATTTCGCCTCAATAAACTCACGTTTCTTAAGCATTTCTTCAGCCTTTTCAATCGAAATAAAATTATAGTCAACTCCATTTTGTTCAATTTTACCATTATTTTCACGAGGAGTGCGCGTTGTGTGGCTGACAATATCACGATATTCTGGGTTTTTCAAAAGATATTTTTTGGTTGTATCTTTTCCTGCGCCAGAAATCCCCGCAAGCAATAAAATGCGAGAATTTTTAACTAAAGTAATAGCTTCAGGTGGTGTTTGATAGTTTTTTACAAGAAATTCAAGGTTATTCATCTTAAAATTATACTATATTTTCTGGATTTCGTCAAAAATTTCTTGTTCAGAAATTTCATTCGAATTTAGATTTTCTATAATCTTCAAGTAATTTTTCAATTTTAGAAATTAATTCCATATTAAATTCATTCTCTTTAAGCTTTAAAATATCTTTCCGTGAAATCCCCAAGCTTTCAAAATATTTCTTTGAAAACCCATAAAAATGCCATCCATTATATCTACTCCATAACCAATCTTCGTCTACTTTACCATTTAAGGCGTCTTTTATTTTTAGTAAGTTATCTTCAGAAAGATTATCTAATGAATATTTTTCTTCGTATTTCCAACCCAAAAAATCCGCAGTATAAGCATTCCGAATTATTTTTTTCGAGAATCCATTATTAAAATCCGTCGAATCTGCTACAAAATTATGAGAAAAACCTTCACAAATCCCCTCATATAGAGCATCTTGAAATAAAATCTTGTCAACACCAATATTTAAACGGATATAGCCAAAATCAATATACCACCAAAAACCATATTCGCCAGAATCACTCCAGCTCGCAAAAACAACATCATAATCAAAGTTAGATAAATCAAACTCCCGAATAATTTTTGCGCGTGCTTTTCGATAAGCTTTTCGAATTTGCTTAGTTCTCTCTGAATCATTTTTTAGACTACCAAGAATTATTTTTCGCATAAAATCTCCTTTTTCGCAAAATCTTCAAATTCTTCATTTGTAATTTTAAGCGCATCGCTTGGTCTAATTCTGTATTTTTCACAATATTTTGAAATTAAAAATTCTCCGACTCTATAGACAAAATTCGTAGGCAAACTTGAATCATCTCCAAAGTGATTAAAATACCAATCGTAGTGATTTATCTTCTCCTTATTTTTTGCGATTTCAATAATTCTCTTCAATCCCCATTTTAGTTTGTCTTCATCAGGTTTGTCGTAATAATCGGTCAAAAATTTTAATTCATACCCTAATTCATTAGCTGCTTGTTTTTCAAAATTCAGAGCTAAGCCTTCAAGAATAGTATCACCCCAGATATTGTTAGGTGTTGGTAAAGTTTGACATCTAAATTCATGGTTAAGCTCATGAAAAATTAATTTTAAAAATATATTTTTTGAATATCCAGTATCAAAAAACTCAAATATTAGAGCTCCATATCCAGACATTGAAAGACCTGAAACTTTTTCAATTTTTAATATTTCAGAAATATCTTCTTTTTTCATCCTAGATATGTCTGAAAAATAAATATCAATTTCTTTTTTCGAAAAATCATAATACTTCGAAAAATATTCTTTAGCTTCAATAAAATCTGACCTTATTTTTTCTTGTGTTTCTTCTGAAAAGCTTTTATTAAAAATTAAATTAAACATAATTACTCCTATAAAAATAAGGGCTCATCACCCTTATAAATTACAGCTTGGCGTTCGTGTGAACGTTCACAACATCATCAACATCATCAAGTGCGTCCATCAATTTTTCAACTTTCGCACGAGTTTCGTCGTCGGTGATTTCAACTTCCATATTTGGCACGTATTGAAGTTCGGCCTCTTTTACGGTTAAACCTTTTTCAATTAGTTCTTTTCGAACTTTCATTAAATCTTTTTGGTCGGTATAGACCACGATTTCGCCGTCTTCTTCAACCGCATCTTCTGCACCAGCATCAAGAATTTCAAGTAGTGCGTCTTCACCCGTTGCTTCAACCAAAATTACACCTTTGCGAGTAAATTGAAACATCACACTCCCCGCGTCAGCAATTCTGCCACCATTTTTTACTAGAGCAGTTTTAACTTCCGGAAAAGTTCGGTTACGATTGTCTGTTGCGGTTTCAATAATCAAACCAATTCCGTTTGGACCATAACCTTCGTAAGTAATTTCCTCAAGTATTGCCGAGTTTTTATCTGCCGCGCGAGCAATTGCGCGCTCAATATTCGCATTTGGCATATTTACAGCACGAGCTTTTTCAATTGCCAGCGCCAAACTTGGGTTCATGTCTGGATCGGCGCCACCACGAGCTGCAATTGCAATTTGATTTCCAATTCGTGTAAAAATTGCACCCCGTTTTGCATCATTTACACCTTTCTGTCGTTTAATTTTTGACCATTTATTATGACCAGCCATAATTCTCCTTAATTTTTATCTATAAATCTATATTAATTTTACCATTTTTTACTTGAAAATTCAAATTTCGAAAAATAAAAACGCCCATTTTAACTTTTGAGCGTTTAGTTTTATTTAATTTTATGGGCTGCCACACGAATAATCTCGCTCCAGCTTAAAAATGGTTGTGGAATTTCAGCTAAATCGTGTGCTGTCATTTCATTTCGAATTGCCAAAGAAATCTGCGAAATCAAGTTTGTTGCATCTGGCGATACAATACTTCCGCCAATAACCTTCCCCTTCCTATCGCAAATAATTTTAGCAAATCCACTACTGAAATTCTCAACATTGCTTTTTGCGATTAAATTAAGTGGTGCAATTGCAGTTTTATATTTTAAATCTCTCTTCAAGCAATCGTCTTCAGTTAAACCAACCGTGGCGATTTCTGGCCAAGTTGAAATTGTACGAGGCGAAAGCGGAAATTTAACCTCAATTTTTGAGCGTGAATGTAAAATATTGTGAGCAACCGTTCGGCTTTCAAGTAAGATCTCTGCCGTTTGAGCTTGTGGATTGACCACGCCACCAACCGCAAAAATATGCTTCATAGAAGTTTGCGAAAATTCATTTACAACAATTCCATCTTTCGAAAAATCAATATGAGCATTTTCTAGGCCGATATCCGTATTCGGCATTCTTTCACCTACAACCAGAATTTCATCAACTCGCACAAATTTCTCGGTTCCACCTCGCTGAAAAATCACTCGCTTCATCAAGCCGTCTTTTTGCACCGCCACCACTCGAGTTTGCGGTAAAACATAAACATGATTCTCTTCAACTAAAATATTTTCAAGAGTAATTCCAACTTCTTCATCTTCTTTTGGCAAAAGTCGTGCTGAAACTTCACTGATGTAAACTTTCGTACCAAAAATAGCCAAAATTTGAGCAATTTCAACTGCCTCAGCTCCACCACCAACAATAAAAATACTCTTAGGCGGACGAGCAATATTGAAAATTGTTTTCGGCGTATAATATCGCACATTTTCAATACTTTTAATATCTGGAATTGAGATTCTCGAACCAGTTGCAATCAAGAAATTCTTTGCCGAATAATGCTTTTGGTTAATCGAAATCTCATTCGGAGTTAAAAATCTAGCTTCACCACGAAAAGTTTTAATCCCCACACTTTCGAAAAACTTTTGATTATCGTGAGCGCCGGTTCGTTCAATCACATTTTTTTTCCAAGCAGAAATTATCGGAAAATTATAAGTTAAATTTGCCGAGCGTAAACCCATTTTTTCAGCCTTTTTTGCCTCAAAAAAAGCTTTTTTAACCTTCGAAATTGCTGCTCGCGGAATATCACTATAATTTGGCGACTCACCGCCAAAAAGATCATTTTCAACAATCGCAACATTTAACCCGGCTTTTGCCACAATATTTGCCGCCGCTGAACCACCTGCTCCGCTTCCAAGAACAATTAAATCAAAATCAAATTTTCTTTTAGCCATTTTTTACTCCTTAAATTATGCTCTTGAAATTTTTATAAATATACGCTGCCTCTGGATGGATTTTCTGTAAAATTGCTCCCGTTTGCCTTCGGATATCGCCACTCGTAATTTCCGGTTTGTTTTTTTGCCAATCCGCAAATTCGATAAGAGTTTTTCGAACAAATTCATTGCTTTGCCCCTCTGGAGATCTAACAATTAAAAAAGTTTCTCTCAAGGATTTTTGCAATTTTTTATAATCAAATTTCTCAACTTCTCCATCAGATTTTACAACCATTCTCATAACGAGACTCCTAAAAACTCTGGTGTAAAAATTACAACACCAGTTATAAACGCTAAAATTATCATTCCCAAACCTGCTGAAAATTGCATAAAACGCTTATTCTTGTTTCGCCAAGCTTGAATTTCTGAAATTGGATGCCCACCAGAAATCATGCAAGCAATACTAAAAATTGGTAAATTAGAAATTAAAACATAAATTACTAAAATAGCAAATTGATGGGCCGGCGAAACACGTGAGGCTAAAATTGCTGAAATTGCTAAAGATGCAAAATAAAACAATATTTCACTCAAAACACTCACAATTCCTAGCGAAAAAGCTTCAGCCGAATGAACAGTTTTGCTTGCTCGCTCGTTAAGAAACTTCGCCATTGAACGAGGAATCCAAAGTTCCGTACTATTTTGTATGTTTTTGCCTCTTCGATAATAAAAAATCCAAGTTGAGATCCCAGCAGCAACTAAAATACCAGCCAAAACCGCCCAAGCTACTTTCGAAAATGCAATATTATAAAATATTCCAGCAAAATATGCAAAGGTTGAAAAAATAAGAATAGTTGCAAAAACTGACCCAAAAACTAAAGACATAGATAACTTTGTTAATTGTAAATGCGACTTCTTCTTGCTTAAAGTATGCCCACTCAAAAGTGTTAGAACGCTAATACTCAAATGAAAACTAGCATGCACCATTGCTGCTAAAATTACCACTATTAAAATCATCCAAATTTCCATAAGCTTAATTTAAATTATATTATAAGCACAAGCGAAAATCAAGAAAAATGTTTAAGTTTTTTTCGAAAAAAGTCTTGACTTTTATATTTTTATATGTTATTATAAATAACGTAATATTATTTAAAAACAAAAAAGGAAAATAAATGGCACAACACGAACGAATGTCCTCATGGGATAGGCACCGAACTAAAAAAGAACTTCGAAACTTCATTGATGCAAGAATTTCACGATTCAATGAATTTGACGAGTTCGAAGATTTAATCTAAGAATATAAAGCTCGCAAAATTAGCGAGCTTTTCTCTTGAAAAAAGTTTTTCAATGTGCTAAAATATAAACATTATGGTAGCGTAGCTCAGTTGGTTAGAGCGTAGGACTCATAAGCCTAAGGTCGCAGGTTCAATCCCTGCCGCTACTACCAGAAATTATATAGAAAATCGTTGCAAATTTTGTAACGATTTTTATTTTTTATAAATAAAAATAACCTTCCATTTTTGAAAAGTTATTTTTTTGAAATAATTTCTTGGTTGCGGGAGTAGGATTTGAACCTACGACCTCTTGGTTATGAGCCAAGCGAGCTGACCAGACTGCTCCATCCCGCGATATCTGCTTTATATTTTATCACGCAGATATTTAAAAGTCAAGAGTTTTTAGCTATTTTGTTGCTTTTTGAGCATTTCCACCAAAAATAAAATTAATCCATTGCGTAAAATTTGAAGGTCTTGGCGTTTTAGTTTGTTCTTTCTTTTGTTCTTCTGGGTATTTCGAAAGAATCAAAACATGCTCGCCCGGCATTGCAAGACCAAGTTTTTCACGTACGGCAAGCTCTTGATATTCAGAACTTTTCAGATATTTTTGTTCATATTCAAGTGTTTTATAGCTAATTTCATCAATTAAAGCTTGGCGCTGTTTGAGTTCAAGCTTTTTTTGAATTGAATAATTTTTCTCCATCGCCGCAATATTTCCCCAAACCCAAATTATCGAAATAAAAATCACACTGGCCATAATAATATTACTCAAAGTTAAAATATCGTTCGAAAAATAATATTTCGCACGGCGAGTTTTGGTTTTTAAATCGTTTAAATTTAATTTCACTATTTAATTTTATCATATTTTCTGATATAATTAAATAGTCGGGGGATTAGCTCAGCGGTTAGAGCAGTCGTCTCATACACGATTGGTCGCTGGTTCGAACCCAGCATCCCCTACCAAAATCGCCATAAGGCGTTTTTTATTTAAATGTTTTTAGTATAGTATTGACTTATTATCATTATTATGCTATAATAATATTATCTTGGTGAATAATCAAGAAGTAAAGTTTAAAAAGAGCTATGAAATATACAGTCTCCTCATTGTTCCATTTTTGTTCTTTATTTTCGCAAAGAGGTTTTTAATATTATAGAAACTTATTTGCGGAAATAAAGAATACCGCAAAAAAATAAAAAGAAGGGCTCATTTATTTTCCATTTATAGGTGAGTTAAGGTGAATAAAATGGATACAATCTCTTTTAAGCTCGTTTTAGGTGTTAATGAGGGCTATACCGATAACGGTAGCGAAGTTGACATCACTTCCATTAATGAGCTATGGTTAGAGAAAGCTGCAGCAGTGGCTAATTCTACTGGCATTTACATTAGCGGAATAAGTAGCCTCGGTCATGCCTTATACAGACATGAATGGGGATGCCCAGAAGGAGGCGAACCCGTTATTATTTTTACGGGATCACTTAACAGTGAGTTCTGCAAAGACGCGGAGGCCTGGAAACAAGCCGTCCGTAAAATTTCTTTAGGTCTAAAGGAGGACCTAAAGCAGACGACAGCTACGCTTGAGTTTTCAAGCGTAGATATGGAGTATCTAACATAGCTCAAGGTGTATTATAGCCGCAGTTTAACTGCGGCTATCTCTTTTATTCTCCAAAAAATAAAATTGCTCCTCACATTTTTTAATGAAAAGCAATTTTAAAATTTGAAAAAACAATTAATTTATTATTTCTTACGAGAAACTGTTAAGAATCCGTTTCGTGGATTTTCTTTTACAATTCGGTCTTCTGGAAGGTCGCAAGGCTCACCCTTATCATTCTTTTCTTTTTTAGCAAAGAAGTAAATTGTTTGTGGTTTTCCGCCACGCAAAGTTACTTCACTTTTGTGCAAATAATATGTAATTCCTTTTGAATTTGTTTGACTATAAGCCATTTCTATCCTTTCATTACTACTGTTATATATTTTCATTGTATATCAGTTTTAAAGTAGTGTCAAGCCTTTTTACACTTTTGGTGTATATTTTTTCAAAATAAGCTTAAGAATTATAGTTGTTATCATTTTTATTACAATCATAAAAATTAAAATTATTGCTACTAAAGTTGTCCATCCGGCCAAATCTGATGACCAAATTGGCGCAACAAAACTATAAGTATATTCTGAAATATTTGGGTATTCAGCCTTAACTTGACCCTGGCTACTTGCAGGATATTTATTTTGCTCATCTAAAATACACTGCTGATACGCTAAAGAATATCCACCCCGAAACCTTGGCCGGCAAGCTTCTTCAGCCTTTTTAAAAATATTTCCATTCGGATTATTACTTTCAGTTTCACGAGCAACCTGTTCGGCTTTTCTCGTATCACTTTCATAAATATTTGCCCATACAATTTTCACCTCTCGATTTATTTTGAACCAGTGAGTTTCATCACTATAAAAAATTCCACCACTATTCATATGAGCATAAACGTAATTAGCCAATTCAATTGTTGCTCTTCTAGTAGCTTCAACATCGCCAGATTTATCAGCCGTTTCAACAGCTTCTCTTCTACGAATCATTCCCACATTATTTAAACGTAGAGCTGTTAAATTTACAAAAATAACAAGTACAAGTAAAATGAACAAATGCCAATTTTTAAGCGATTGTATCTGTTTAAGACGCTTTTTAATTCTGCCTTTACCCACCATAATACTTATGTATATTTTACCAAAATTTCAAGAAAATTACAAATTTTGCTTAATTTTTTGAGCTAATTTTTCACCAACAATTTTCGAAAGCTCTTGCACGGGAGCTTCGCGAATTTTCTTTAGCGAACCAAATTCTCGCAATAATTTTGCCCGTGTTTTTGTTCCTACACCATCAATTTTCTCCAGTGCATTCTGCGTTTGCTTTTTAGCTCGCAAATTAGAATGATAATTGATCGCAAATCGGTGAGCTTCATCACGAATCCGCTGGAAAAGCTTGGTTAAATCACTAAATTCCGAGTTACTTTCACCCAACAAGTTACGAGCGTGGCCGTGTGAATGGCTTTGTAAAAGGTGCAAATTTAGTATCAAAAAATCGCCCTCTAGCTGAACCGAAAAATCTCTATCATTTTTTTCGAAGTTTTTATCTAACCAACTAGTTTTAAGATTTGGGTTTTGCGTATCAAAAATAATCTCCTCATCACGCTTAGCGATTCCAATTGCTAAAATATCGCTCGGCAAAACTTCTCGCACTGCACTCAATTGACCTTTTCCACCATCAATCAAAACCAAATCGGGCCGCCCCCATTTTTCGTTTCGCTTCGAAAATCTCCGTATTAAAACTTCTTTCATATGAAGAAAATCATCATTTCCGCCAGTTGTCATTTTAAATTTTCGATACTCTCGCTTGTCACTAAGCCCATTTGTAAAAACCACCATCGATGCTACATTATTTTCTCCACCGGTGTGCGAAATATCATAAGCCTCAATTCGCCGCGGCGGAGTTTCAAGCGATAGAATTTCTGCCAATTTCGCTAATGCGTGATCTTTCGAAATATCCAAAAATTCCTCATTTGAAAAAATAACTTGCTTGCCAAGCTCACTCAAATCTCGCAGTTGGTTACGTTTTTTTGCAGCCATTTCAAAATTCTGTTCATTCGCAAAATCAAGCATTTCTTTCTCAATTTCAAGCTGGAGCATTTTTCGTTCACCTTTTAGATATCGCGAGAGCTTACGTAAATTAAGTTTATATTCTGTCATTTTTTGCTGATATTCGGCCGAATGTGGTTCAAAATTTTCCAACCCAGGAGTTAAGCCAATCTGAAAATCTAAACTATTTTTAGCTGGCATTTTTTCACTTAAATAATACGGAAATACTTTTCGAAGCAGCCGCACAGATTTCTTTACTACATTAGAATTATAAAATGGACCAAAATATTCTGCCAAATCATCAAGCGGATTTTTAGTGAAACTGACATGCGGAATTTTGTCGCGAAAACCAATTCGCACGTAAGTTGGTGATTTATCATCCCGCAAAAGTATGTTGTATTGTGGCTTGTAGCGCTTAATCATCTCACTCTCCAAAAATAGCGCATCAATTTCAGTCTCAACCTCAATCCAGTCAGTCATTACAATTTCTGCCACTAAAGCTTCAGTTTTCGGATCTCTCCTGCGTGAATTTTGAAAATATTGCCGCACACGATTTTTTAAATTTGCCGCTTTTCCAACATAAATGATCTCATCTTTCGAATTTTTATGAAAATAAACACCAGCAGAATTTGGCAGTTCTTTTAGCTTTTTCGAAAGTTGTTTGTTCATCTTTTATTATTATATCATTTTATGTTTTTTATAAAAACTATTTATTCCTCTTTAATAATGTGTTATAATTAAATTATAGGCTACATTTAAGATAAAATCTATCTTAAAAATTAACCTCAACCTTTAGAAAGTAGGTGCAGAAGATGGAAAAAACTGAAAAAAGAAAAGACATGGATCCTATCTATATCACATGTCAACAGGGCAAGATATAGTTTTTAGACCCTGCGAAAATTCAAAAAAGAATAGCACCATACGACTTAAGCCACCTAATTTTGGTGGCTTTAAATATTTTTCAAAAAAATAAATTTAATAAATTCATTATATTTTATTAGCGAAATCAAGCAAATTTAACATAAATTAAATCTGTTTTGTTAAAAATATTGGCAACAAAATTAGCAATTTTCAAGAAAACTTGGTAGTCGCAAATGAGCATTTTTTATATAATTGATGTATAATAATTAATATGAAAGGACAAAAAATGTTTAATCAGAATTTACAAAAATTACGAGCCGAGAAAAATATCTCACAAGAGCAACTTGCTGATAAAATTGGCGTTTCGCGACAATCAGTTTCAGCCTGGGAGAGTGGAAAGTCTTCGCCCGAGCTTGAAAAACTTATTGCTTTAAGTGAACTCTTTGAAATTAGTCTAGATGAACTAACCGGCGAAATTTCAACCAGAAAAGCAAATTTTAACAAAAAAGAATATGAAAAATCATATCAAAAAATTGCACTAATTCGTGCGCTTGGTATGTTTATTCTTTTTGCCGGCCTTGCAATAGCAGCATACTTTTCAGGATCAACAGCAAGCTTTAATGTTTTAGCAGGGGTTAGCTTAATGCTATCCTTAGCAATATCAGTTCCCCTACTAATTTTAGCTAAAAATTTCGATAATTCAGAAACTGAAAACCTACTTGATTATACTATAAAAATTGACAAAATTTTTTCAAAAAATGAAATTAGACAAGCTAAAAATATCAAAAATAGCAGCACTATGGCACTGGCATCAACAATTTTTACAGCTATAGCAACTCATCAAATAATTTATCATTTTTCTGATCTTGGCATTAATTTAGCTAATACTATATTTATGGCCCTATTAGGAATTGGAATCTCAGCATCAACTTATGGAAATTCTATTTTTTCGAAAATTAATAACTTTTATGAAATCGAAAATAAAGATGAAGAGAAAGACTCAAAAATAGGATTTTTTGCGGCAATAATAATGCTTTCAATAACAGCAATTTATTTAACTTACAGTTTTATTACAAATAATTGGGATTCGGCTAAACTATTTTACCCAGTTGGCGGAATTGCAATTGCAATTTATGCTATTTACGTAAAAAAGAAGTAAATCATTAAAACAAAAACGCTCAATAACTAAAATTTTGAGCGTTTTTAATATTTTCGTTCGTTAATTCTTATACAAAGCGTGCGAATTTGCCGCGACTCGCTCCAAGAAAAGCAACTGAGCTTGCTGAACATTTTCTGGTTTTCCAGTCCAAGCTTGAAGCGCCGGAAGCTGCAAAGCTCGTGCAAAACTATAGGTCAATCCCCAGTCAAAAGGTCCGAGATTGGTTATTTCTTGAAGGTTATCGGTTGCCTGAGTTGCAGTTTGCCCACCAGAAAGGAATACGATCCCTGCTAATTCTTTTGGAACTATTTTCTTAAAAACAGAAACGGTTTCTCGTGCAACTTCTCTTGAAGAAGATTGAATTTCATTTTCAGAGCCAGCAAGAACCATATTTGTTTTCAAGATTGTCCCTTTAAGATCAACTTTAAATATCTTTAGTTCCTCAAAGAGCTTTTTAAGAATCTTCTCCGTAACTTCTCGGCATTGTTTAATAGTGTGTTTTCCAGAATAAACTACCTCTGGCTCAACGATTGGTACAATTCCATAATTCTGGCAGGCTTTAGCATATTGTGCCAAAACTCGTAAATTCGAAGCGATCGCGGCTTCGCTCGGCGTTCCTTTTTCTTCATCAATTTCAAAAGCAACTCGCCATTTTGCAAAATCAATTCCTACTTTTGAATATTTTTGGAGTTTTTCAATCAAAGAATCAAGCCCTATCGAAATCGTCTCACCTTCAAATCCAGTTAAAGGCCGCAAACCACCGTCAAGTTTCACACCAACCAAAATTCCACGATTTTTTAAATACTCAACAAAATTAATACCTTCAGAAGTATTTTGTTCAGTCGTCTCTTCAAAAAGAATAATTCCACTTAAATAATTCTCAATATCTGGTGTTTTAAAAAACATCTCACGATAAGCCCTACGATTTTCAAAAGTATCTTCAAGCCCAATCGTTTCGAATTTTTTATGAATATTCCCGCCAGACTCATCCGCAGCAAATATTCCTTTTGGTCGCGCAACCAATTTAGCAGCAGTTTTATGTAATCGCGTTTCAATATCTGGCGTACTACTCAAAACATCAACAGGTAACTCATAATTTTTGCGATTTAAAATTTGATGCGCATAAAAAGGCTTCAAAATATCATTAAAATCAGATTTATTAGCAATTGTAACTGCAACTTGCAAATTTTCTTCTAATTTTGAAGAATTCGAAAAATTTTCAGCAACGAAAGCCGCCTGAAAAATATTATTCTGATAAAACGAATTTAATTCGAAGTTAGTTTCAATACTGGCAATTTTTTCTTTATTTCCAGCAATTATTTTCGAACCATCAAAAATAACAACACCTCGCACACCAGTTTTAATTAGTGAATCTATCGCATTTTCATAACTTGAATAATCAATCAAATTGCTTAAATTTTGTTTTCGAAAATCTACAAAAACTAAATTCGCTCGAATAAAAAACTCATGTGCAAGCTCAGGGATCAAATCAGCAATATTAAAAACAAGCTCGATCTTTGGATTTTCACGAAGATATTTTTTAAAATCAGCTAAATAATTTTGCGAAAAATTAGCATCCGCAATATAAATTAAATCTGGTGGAAAAGCTGGCGAAACCCATTTTGTGCTACGAGGATTGCTAGTTAAAATAAAACTCTTGCCTTTATGTGAAACTATAAATCGATCAATCAGATTGCTGTTAATTTCATCATATTCGAAATGAGAAGTACCGTTTGGATTCGCACTTGAAAAAGCCTTAAAATGCGCTGCTGTAAAGATTTTTTCACTCAAAATTGTTCCACCATAAACACCAGCTTGTTTTCGATAATTTAAAGTTGAATCATCAAAAGTTAGATCATAATGAAAATCATTGAGCTCATCTTTATAAATTTTTTGATTTTGAATGTCTAAAAAGTTATCTTTTGTCGCATTTCCAATCGATAGAATCGTCGGTTTCATTTCCCACCTTTAAAAATTATTATGCTTTTGCTTAAATTATATCAAATTTTCAAAAATAAATCAAACTTAAAGATTAAACAAATCGTTCAAACTTTCAGCCACGGTTGGGTGGGTGAAAATCTGGTCTCGTAGAACAGTATAATCAAGACCAGCGTCAATCACCGTTTTTATAATATTTATAACTTCTGGCGAATTATAGCAAAACAAAGCTGCGCCTAAAATCTTATTAGTTTTCAAATCTACAATCGCTCGCAAAAGACCCGTTGTTTTAAATTCAAGCTGGAGTTTTGGCACTGCTGCCGCCGGAATTTCCTTTACCTTAATCTCAAAACCTTCCTCCAAAGCTTGTTTTTCAGTTAATCCAACTTTCGAAAATGGAACCTGCAAAAAAATCGAATTCGGCAAATTAACACGATTTTTTAGAGAATATTTTCCGTCACCATAAAACTGTGAGCGCAAAATTCGAAAATCATCTAAAGAAGCATAAGTAAATTGCTCTTTTCCTCTCACATCGCCAACCGCCCAAACTTTTGAATTTGAAGTTTGAAGATTTTCGTCAGTCCAAATTCCACCATTTTCAAGTGTTTTAATTCCTGCTCGTTCAAGGTTTAATTTTGCAGTTGCCGGTTTTCGCCCGGTTGAAATTAGCACCTTATCAAAAGCCAATTTCTCGCCATTATTTTGGACTAAAATTCCATTTTCAACATTTTCGAAAGCTTCAATATTTGCATTAAACTCAAAATTAACACCTTGAGAGGCTAAAAAGTCAAAAATTGCTTTTCTCATCGAATCATCTTCATCAGCTAAAATTTTATCACCTCGTTCAAAAATTGTTACTTTTGTGCCCAACTTCGCAAGAGTTGAAGAAAACTCTAGGCCGATAAATCCACCCCCAATAATTGCTAGACTGTCAATCGACTCTTGATTTTCAAGAAGCTCTGTACTGGTTAAGATTTTTGAGTCCTTTAGACCTTCTTCAATTCCTGAAATTTTAGGAATAAAACTTTCTGCACCAGTATTAATAATAATCTTATCGGCCGAAAGCTCAAGTTTTTCACCATTCGATTCAACTAAAATTGTGTTTTCATCTAAAAATGAACCAAAGCCATCAAAAACTGTAATCGACTCGTTATCCGCAAGCATATGATAATTTTTTGAATTTAGCCGCTGCACAACATCAAATTTTCGTTCAATCGCTTCTTCGAAAGTTAAATTTTCGCTCGCCGCAACCGCTAGAATTTTGGTTGGAATACAAGCAATATTAATGCAGGTTCCGCCATACATTTTCGGCGACTTTTCAATTAATGCAACTTTTTCACCTTTATTAGCAGCCAGAACTGCCAAAGTCTTTCCAGCTTTTCCAAATCCAATTATAATTTTATCAAATTTCATTTTTACCTCTTTTCTATTTTAATTTTAACATATTTTACTTAGAAAAGTCTTAAAATTTTAAGAAAAAGAAAAACCCCCGAGATTTCGGGAGATTTTCTTGGCTCCCCTTGATAGAAATGTTACTAACCAACAACTACTCGAGTATTATATCTGATAGTCGAAAATCTTCAATTTTAATAGATGAATCTTTCGAAAACATAGATAATTTAGCGTCATCTTCGTAAGCAGATAGATATTTTTTATACTCTTTAGAATCTTGCCAACACACCCCGCTTTTCGCCATATTTTTATATAACGATAGTGAATTTGGTAAGAATTTATAATGAAATATCGCCGATGATATATTTACAAAATTTAACTCTTTCGGAAATAAGAAATGATCGTTCACGATTAATTCATTTCCAGTGTAATATAATAGTGGAATCTTTTGTAAGCTAGATTTTAAACCAAAAATCCTCTCTCTAGGGCCGCCATAAATCCTTAAACCGTAAAAAGGATTTATCTCTGTTTTATAAGTGTTCGAATCGACAAATTCCATATCTCTTATATTTTTATTTTCAAAAATAGGCTTTTTAGAATATACATCTATCATAATAGCTTTAACAGATTTATGACCATCCTTATTTATAGAGTCAATGTATTCTTCAATCTTTTTATCAACATGGAATAATTCATCAGAATCAATATTCAGATACCATCTGTTAATTCCATAAATATCTAAAATCTGCTGTCTCCAACTACAAGCTCTAAAACAATTATAGGGAGCTTCAATATTGTATAAATCCAGTTTAATATCTTTAATATTTTTCGTAATTTCATTTATCTTTTTTATTGAATCATCATTAGAATTATTATTTACCAATACGAAATTCTTAACACCTAAATTAACGTAATGCCTTATCCATTTTTCAAAAAATTCTGAAAAATTATTAAATACACAAACTAAAATAATCTCTTTTTTACTTTTATTGATAGGCTTTAAAATATTTTCAACCTTGCTGAGTTTATCATTCAACCCTAAAATTAAATACTTAAGTGTTTCATTATTAAATTCTATATTGTTATAGTCTTTAGCAATATTTGCATATTTATACCTAATTTCGTTATTCTTAATTCTGTGTGTTTCTTTGAGCCTTTTACTAACTTCAAAATTTGATATATCACTCAATAAATTCTTATGCTTGTCTAAAAATCGAAAATCAACATCGTTAAAAACTTCGAATTTACCTTTTTTCGCATGAGAAGATTTTAGCCCTAAAATCCGCTTCATAAAAGATATAATCGTTCCATGAGAAACTATTAATACAGTGCTATTTTTGAAATTATTCTTTTTAACATCAGTTAAGAAATCGCATAATCTGCTTTCAATGCTATATTTATTGTCGCCATACTGGCCAAATCTAATAAAAAAATCTCCAGCAACTTGCTTCTCCCTAACCTCATCTAGTTCCGCAGAATTTTCTTTTCCGTTAAATTTACCCCAATTTATCTCTCTAATACGGTTATCTATTTCAACATTAAGGTTTCGATTATCTGCAACTTCTTTCGCTGTTTGTAGAGTTCTAATTAACGGTGAGGCGTATATTTTATCTATTTTAGGTAGTAATTTTACCGATTCAATAACTTGCTTTCTACCATTTTCAGTCAATATCGAACATTGTATTTCTTGGCTTGATAAAATTTCACGCGTATTATCCATCGCCTCACCATGTCTTATAAATATTAAGTTCATAATATACCCTATCTAGTTCTTCGGTTTTTATCAGACTAGTCATATTTTTCTATTATAATATATCAATTGGAAATTTTTTGCAATATAGAGTTAAATAAAAAAGAAAAAAGGCTCTATCTTAATCTGTTAGAACCTTTTCTCACATTATCAAATTGTCGTAAAACTCAAATTTGGCTCCGGCAGCTGGGCTCGAACCAGCGACCTATTGGTTAACAGCCAACCGCTCTACCACTGAGCTATGCCGGAATAATAATCTTATTATACACGAGTTTTTTAATAATTTCAAGACTTTTTTTCTATTTTTTCAGAAAAATCGGCTCACTTTTTTAATGAGCCGATTTCATTAACTTTATTCAGTTCGAAGAGCCTCAATTGGGTTCATCTTTGCTGCCTTTCGTGCTGGTAAAAATCCAGAAATCACCGAAAGTAACATCAAACCAACTACCAATAAAATCCAAGCGAATAAATCTGGTTGAAGTAAATTCGTATCCACGCCA
Organism: uncultured bacterium; assembly: GCA_938030735.1. Taxonomy (GTDB): domain Bacteria; phylum Patescibacteriota; class Saccharimonadia; order Saccharimonadales; family Saccharimonadaceae; genus Nanogingivalis. The sequence continues at coordinate 194,036 of CALHIM010000011.1, read as the reverse complement.
GAAGTTTTTTGCAGTTTTAAGACACTACTGATTACAGGGTTTAAGAAAGTAATTCCATACGCTACAACAATTCCAATGATTCCACCAAACAAGCCAATCAGCGCTGCTTCGTATCTAAAAAGTTTCGAAACATCACTCTTTCGCATTCCGAGCGATTTCATTAAACCAATTTGTGAAGTTCGCTCTAAAACTGAAATATATTGCGTGTTAATAATTCCAAAAGCTGAAGCAAGAAGTGTCAAAAATCCAAATCCAGCAAGACCCGCCGCCATAACATTAATTGCTGTTTGAACCGTTGCTTTATCATCTGCAAAAGTGGAAACTTGGTAAAATTCACCGCCGTTTAATGCTGTAATTTCCTTTTTAATTTCATCAACTTTTCGTGTGCCGTCGGTTGTTACGCTCGCACTATAAAACCGCATTTCACCAGAATTTTGCTTTTTCGCAATTTCCAAACCATCACTATTATTCATCCAGAAATTTCCGTGATAGTTAAAGTTAGTATCCGTTTTTCCAGCATCAACTGCTTGAATTTCAAAAGTCTTTTTGAAAGTTTTACCTTCCGCATCTTTCATTTCGAAAACTACTTTTTTACCCACAATATCAGCAGGATTTTTACCCCCAAAAGGTTCAACATAAGCTTTTGGTGCGATAACTTTTCCATTATCAATTTGATTATTTTTGCTTAGTTTTCCAGCTGAAATCCCCATATCTTGTTCATCATTTTTAGTGGCAACATATCCGTCATATCTTATACCATTTTCAGACTGGACAGTCTCGATTTTTACAGGAACTGCCGGAGAGACATTTCGAACACCTTTAATTTTTAAAATTTTATCTAAATCTTCTTTCTTAAATGAGTGGCTCTCAGCGTCAATTTCAGCTTTTTTCTTGGCAGCATCTTCACGAGTTGATTCAACCTTATTCGGCGCATAAGGGTCTTTTTTATTCTTAATTAATCGTGAGATAGTTAAAGCATTTTGATCACCTAATTTATTAGCTAAACTTTCAACATAAGCATTACCACCTTTTCCGGCTGCAATTGCGAGTGCAACAGTTGTCGCACCAACCGCAATTGCCAAACTTGTCAAAATTGTTCGCCCTTTTGCTAAACGAATATTTTTTCCAGCTCGCTTAATAATATCAACTCTACGCATTTTTAACTCCTTCAATATGCTCTATTTCACCATCTTTTATTCGAATCCGAATATCACATTTTTCTGCCAATTCTTCATCATGAGTAATAATAAATAGCGTTGCACCAGACTTTTTATTATATTCAAAAAGTAATTTTTCAATTTTTTCACTAGTTGCAGAGTCCAAATTTCCCGTTGGTTCATCTGCAAAAATTATTTCTGGCGAGTTTACAATTGCTCGCGCAATCGCAAGGCGCTGTTTTTGCCCACCCGAAAGGTCACGAGCTGGTGTTTTAATTTTATCTTTCAAACCAACCGCTTTTAGGGCGTCTTCTACAATTTCTTTCCTTCGAAAAATTGGCTCTTCAGCAATTTCAAGTGGCAAACTCACATTTTCGAAACAAGTTTCATTTCCCTGCACAAAAAAGCTTTGAAAAATAAATCCCATTTTTTTCGAACGAAATTTATCAATCTTCTTTTGATTCATTGATAAAATATTTACTCCATCCATTAAAACTTCGCCTTTTTCTGGAGCGTCTAGACCACTCATTGCATGAATCAGTGTTGATTTTCCACTTCCCGATTTCCCAATAATCGCCACGCTTGAACCATTTTCAATCTTGAAACTTACATCTTTTAATGCTTGAAAACGATTCTTCTTTTTGCCATAAATTTTTGAAATATTTCGAACTTCAATCATATTCCTCCTTTAATTAAAATTCATCCCTATCTAAACTTTCAAGATAAAAGCATTGGCCTTTAGTGTTCTCGTTAAAATCATAATCATTCACTTTTACATTTTTTGCACGAGCTTTCAAACGAGTAACTTTTGGACTATTAAAACTACAATTTTTAGTTTTAACATTTGCATTTTCAATATTATTTAGCTCAACACTTCCGCTATTTGAATTTAATGTTAAGTTCAAAACATCAATGTGTTTTCCTGAAAACACGCCATATTCACCTTTCGAAATCTCTAAATTTGTAATTTTGGCTGAATTTTCAAAATAAACTGAACCGCCATTCATTTTTACTTTCATATTCTCGGCATCTTTCGCAAAATAATTTACATTTGAATTTGAAGTTACATCAATTTCATTTAGTTCTGGGCCATAAATATGAATTTCTTCATAGCCTAATCCACCAAAATATAGATTTTGCGGAACATTATTTAAACTCAATTTCAAAGTTTCTCCTTCAAAATCAACTTTCAAATTATGTTTTCGAAAATTCATATGCGTAAATTCAATTTTTCGCTCATCTGAAATGTGATAGAACACAGAAACTGAAGAATCAACTTTCAGTTTTTTAACACTTTCCATTTTTTCAGAATTAATTTTAATTTGTTCAGAGACTAAACTTTTCGAAACCTTTTCATTAGCTTTATCGCGTAAAATTGATGTAAAAGAAATCGATCCCAAAATTCCACCTAAAGCAACTACCACCGAAACAATAATTGCTATAATATCAATTTTCGAAGCTTTCAATTTAAACAGCATTTTTGCAATAAAAGCCGTAAAAATCAAATAAGAAATTCCCATTATATTTGCTGAAATTACTATACCAGTTGCAGCACTCTTTGCGTTGGCAAAATTAGCCATTTCGCCAATTTGCATTAATGCCCAGTTTCCAAAAAACATCGCTAGGATTCCACCAAGAAAAGCAAAAACTGTAAAAATTCCAAAAATTATCCCAAAAATTCGAGCAATTTTCATATTTCGAGCTGCATTTTTCTCGAAATCATATTCTTCGTTAACTTCTCGAATTGCACTTGCTGTAATAACTTCACCACGAAGTCGCAAAATATCATTAGCATTTTTTGCCGCTGGAATTATAAGAATCGATAAAATATAAATTGGAACAATTGTACCAAAACTCACAAAAAACATAGCCACTAAAGCTAATCTAACCCAAACCGTATCAATTCTCAAATATTGTGCTAATCCTGCTGCCACACCTGAAATCATTCCATTTTGTTCGTCTCGAAATAGCTTTTTTGAAGTTTTCGGAATGCGAATTTCTTCATTTTCACTTTCAAAATTCAAATCTTGAAACACTTCTGGCGAGCCAATTTGAGCCTCAATTTTTGAAATTTCTTTTTCAGTGATTACTCCGCCTTCTTTTACGCCAAGTTCTGCTAGAATTTCAGTAATTCGAATTTCCACATCTTCGAAAATATCTTCATCGCCAGAGTAGATTTTTAAATCTTTTAGATATTTTTCAAGCCTCTTTTTGGCATAAATTTCAATTTCGTAAGGAATTTTCGCCAAATGAATTCTTGTAATTTCTTTCATATTTCTCCTTAAAGTTTGCTGATTGTTTTATTTAATTTGCTGATTTCTTCGCTAACCTTTTCACAAACACTAGCGCCAAATTCAGTTATTGAGTAATATTTTCTAGGCGGACCTTGCTCACTTTCTTGCCATTCATGGCTTAATAATCCATCTTTTTGTAGTCTTGATAGCAACGGATAAATTGTGCCTTCGACCACAACCATTTTAGCTTCACGCAATTCCTTAATGATGTCGCTGGTGTAAACTGGCTTTTTTGCACAAACTTTTAGCACGCAAAACGCCATAAAACCTTTTCGCATCTGGGTTGAAATTTGTGAAGCATATTTTTCAATACTTTCTTGTTCCTTCATACTTCTATGTTATACAAGGTAGCTTAAAAAGTCAAGTACTTTTTTAAAAAAATAAAAAAGTCTGTTCGAAAACAAACTTTTTTAATATTCTTAGATTAATCCATTCGGATTTTTACTTTGCCAATTCCACGAATCTCGGCACATTTCTTCAATTGTTTTTTCAGTTTTCCAACCAAGTTCTTTTTCAGCCTTAGCAACATCAGCATAACAAAATGCAATATCACCTGCACGGCGCGGAGTTATTTCGAAAGGAATCTTTTTACCAGAGGCTTTTTCGAAAGCACGAACTAGCTCCAAAACGCTTATTCCCAAGCCTGAACCGAGATTATAAATTTTAACGCCACCATTCTTGCGGTTATTCTCTAATGCTTTCAAATGACCCTTAGCTAAATCTACGACATGAATATAGTCACGTACTCCTGTGCCATCAGGAGTTTCGTAATCATCGCCAAAAATTGAAAGTTTTTCTCGTTTTCCAATAGCAACTTGAGAAATATACGGCATCAAATTGTTTGGAATTCCTTGTGGATCTTCACCAATTAAACCGCTTTCATGCGCACCAATTGGGTTGAAATATCGCAAAATTGTAATCGACCAGCGCGCATCAGCCTTCGCTAGATCTTTCAAAATATGTTCAATCACAACTTTAGTGTATCCATAAGGATTCGTTGCTGTTTCGCAAGGCATTTCTTCTCGATAAGGAACTGGATTTTTATCGCCATAAACTGTTGCGCTCGAAGAAAAAACAATATCATAAACGTTAAACTCTCGCATAATTTCCAAAAGAGAAATCGTTCCTTGAATATTATTTTTATAATATTCAAGTGGTTTTTCAACACTTTCGCCAACTGCTTTTAAGCCTGCAAAATGTATCACTTGCTCAATATTATTTTCTTGAAAAATTTTTCGAAGCTCATCTTTATTTAAAATATCAACTTCATAAAACTTAAAATCCTTGCCCGAAATTTTACGAATTCGCTCTAAAGCTTTAGGTTTCGAATTTAGAAAATTATCAATAATTATAGCTTCTTCATTATTTTCAAGAAGTTCAATTGAAGTGTGGGCACCGATAAATCCTGCACCACCAGTTACTAAAATCGCCATTTTTTCCTTTCATAATATAAAATTAAGCACTTTATATTGTATATTATACTATTTTTTAAAAAATTAGAACAATTTATTCTAAAGGATATTTTTAAGGTATTTTCCCGTCCAGCTTTTTTCAACTTTCGAAACCTGTTCTGGAGTTCCAGTCGCCACAACAGTTCCTCCGCCAGCCCCACCTTCTGGACCCATATCAATTAGCCAGTCAGCACTTTTAACAATATCTAAATTATGTTCAATTATTACCATTGAATTTCCAGCGTCAACTAAACGGTTCAAAATTGAAAGCAATCTTTTAACATCTGCATTATGCAAACCAGTTGTAGGCTCATCCAGGATATACATTGTTTTACCGGTTGAAGCACGAGCAAGCTCAGTTGCGAGCTTAATTCGTTGCGCCTCTCCACCTGAAAAAGTTGTTGCAGGTTGCCCAAGTTTAATATAACCTAAGCCAACTTCTTGAATCGTTTTTAATTTTCGATGAATTGCAGGAATATTTTCGAAAAATTCGGTTGCTTCATCAATTGTCATTTCCAAAACATCTGAGATTGTTTTACCTTTGTAAAGTATCTCCAAGGCTTCACGATTATATCGCTTGCCATGACAGACATCACACTCCACATAAACATCTGGCAAAAAATGCATTTCAATTTTAATTACGCCATCGCCTTGACAGTTTTCACAGCGCCCACCTTTAACATTAAAGCTAAATCGACCAGCTTTATAACCACGGATATTCGCTTCTGGCGTGCCAGCAAAAAGCTCACGAATCTGTGTGAAGACACCAGTATAAGTTGCGGGATTCGAACGCGGCGTGCGACCAATTGCGCTCTGATCAATTACAATTGCTTTATCGAGTTTTTCCAAACCTAAAATTTCATCATGCGCACCAGGAACTTCTTGCGCGCGGTGCTTGCGCGCTAATAATTCTTTACTTAAAATTTCATTCACTAGGGTTGATTTTCCACTGCCCGAAACTCCAGAAACTACCGTCATTACACCTAGCGGAATCTCAACGTCAATATTTTTCAGATTATTCTCTCGTGCATTTTTAATCACCAATTTTTCATTTTTCTGAATTTTTCGGCGCTTTTTTGGTGTTTGGATTTTATCTTTTCCGCTTAAAAATTGCCCTGTTAAAGATTTAGGATTTTTCGAAACCTCCTCAGGCGTGCCAGAAGCCACAATCATTCCGCCATTCACACCAGCACCAGGGCCAACATCAACAAGCCAATCTGCTGCTCGAATCGTGTCCTCATCGTGTTCCACTACTAAAACAGTGTTATGCAGATCACGAAGGTTTTTTAGCGTAGCAATCAATTTATCATTATCTCGTTGGTGAAGACCAATTGAAGGCTCATCTAAAACATAAAGCACACCTTGAAGACCAGAACCGATCTGCGTAGCTAAGCGAATACGCTGCGCCTCACCACCGCTCAAAGTATTTGCTGCGCGCGAAAGCTCCAAATAATTCAAGCCAACATTATTCATAAAGCCCAATCTCGAAGAAATTTCTTTTAGGATTTGAGTTGAAATAAACTTTTGTTGCTCATTTAGTTCTAAATTTTTGAAAAGTTCAACAGCTTCATCAATCGCAAGATCACAAATTTCTACAATATTCAAACCGGCTACCGTCACAGCAAGAACAACCGGCTTCAAGCGCTTTCCACCACAAGTTTGACATTTTCGAACACGCATAAATCTTTCGATATCTTTACGCTGGAATTCACTACCCGTATCGCGATGACGGCGTTCGAGATTTGGAATTACGCCTTCAAAATTCATGTTATAAACACGGCCATTCATTTCGATCGGATATTTTTCATCTGTTTTTGTACCGTACAAAATAATATCAATCGCTTCTTTTGAAAGCTTCTTGGTTGGGACTTTTGTTGAAAATCCATGGTGTTTTGCAACTTCCTCAAGCAATTTAATTCGATATCCCTTTTCCATCACACGATTATACGGACGAATCGCACCTTCAGAAATTGTCAAATTTGGTGAAAGCACTAATTCTGGGTCAATCTCCATTCGTGTTCCAAGCCCCGAACAAGTTTCGCAAGCTCCTTGTGGCGCGTTGAATGAAAATAATCGCGGTTCCAGTTCTGGAATATGCTCATCTGGGTGAAGCTCACAAGCATAGCGTTGAGAAAAAATCTTCACCTCGCCAGTTTCATCATTCAAAATCTCTAAAATTCCGCTAGTCATTTCAAGCGCTTGTTCAACACTTTGAGCTAAACGTGTTCGCATCTCTTTCGAAAGCACCAAACGGTCAACTACAATTTCAATATTATGCTTAATATTTTTTTCAAGTTCAGGGAATTCATCTAAAGCATAAATCACTCCATCTACCCTCGCGCGGGCAAAACCTTTTTTCGAAAATTCTTCAGGGATATGCGCAAATTCACCTTTTTTAGCTTTTGCGATTGGCGCAAGCAATATCAACCGTGAACCTTCTTCAAGATTCATGATGCTATCAACAATACTTTGCGGTGTACGCCGAACCACATCTCGGCCACAAATTGGACAATGTGGTGTACCGATTCGTGCAAAAAGAAGACGTAGATAATCATAAATTTCCGTTACGGTTGCCACAGTCGAGCGTGGATTGCGACTGGTAGATTTTTGATCAATTGAAATCGCCGGGCTGAGCCCCGTAATTTGATCTACATCTGGCTTGTCCATTGTGCCTAAAAATTGTCGCGCATAAGAATTAAGGCTCTCCATATAACGACGCTGGCCTTCTGCATAAATTGTATCAAATGCTAAACTTGACTTTCCACTACCAGAAAGCCCCGTTATCACCACTAATTTGTCACGCGGAATTTTTAAATCTACATTTTTTAAATTATGTTCACGTGCACCTTTAATTTCTAAAAAATCAGCCATTTCACCTCTTTCAAAATTTATTTATTCATATATTTTCCGGTGGTACGGCCTTTACGAAGTTAATTTTTAGCCCTTCTGCCGTAAAACGTTTCTCATAAGTTGTCATCACTTTGTAATTTTCGTTCAAGTTGCTTTCATGTAAATCAAAACTAAGCCGTTCAATTTTCCAACCTTCTGTCACAAGCTGCTCCAAACTCCATTCGAAAAGGTTCTTAGCATCCGTTTTAAAGTAGAGCGCACCATCTTCAGCCAAAAGCTTAGCATAAATTCGTAAAAAAGTTGGGTGTGTTAAGCGGCGGCCCGAATTGCGCTCACGTGGGTAAGGGTCAGGAAAGGTCACCCAAAGATATTTTACCGAATTTTCACCAAAAGCTTCAAGAAGCTGGTCGGCTCGCGCTCGCAAAAAACGAATATTTTTAACGCCATCTTGCTCAGCTTGAATAGCTCCTTTAACTAGTCGGTCGGCTTTAACATCAACCGCCACAAAATTCTTCATTGGATTTTTTGCCGCCAAAGCCTCGCTAAAAAGCCCTGTTCCTGCACCAATTTCTAAATTATTGACTTCAGCATTTTCTTTTTGCCATTCATTAAATTCAAAACAAATTGCAGAATTATTGAAAAGCGCAAATTTATAAAGTTTACGCTTGCGAGTAATAATAAAATCTTTCGGATTTAAAAAAGCCATTTTTCTCCTTTATTGGTCTGTTATTTTTAAAGTTTCATCACTTAAGGAGTTTTCGCTAAACTCATCTGTATGAATTCTCTTTCTTGCCTGCGAATAAAGCCTTTCGAAATCCGCCATGTCTTTATTCGAAAGTCCACCTTGCGGTAAAAACTCCTCATCTTTTTCGTTTTTTTTGCGTTCTTCTTCCTCTTTTTTTGCCTTTTTCTGAGCCTCACGCGCCTCTTGCAAAACTGGCCTGCTCAAATCAAGCTGAATAGTTCCATCTGAAGCATAGAGAATTAAGCTCGCAATCACCAAAACTAATGCGATTCCTAAACTTCCCGCAAGAAAAATTAGCAAATTGCGCGAACCATTAATTTCTTTTTGCGATTCCAATGGCCGATTTTTAATTTTTGCTTTAATTTTATTCAAATAATTATTCATTCAAAACTCCTGATGTATTTTTTACAACAAAATCATGAACCTGAACACTATATTTTTCAGCAATTTCATTCAATTTTTTAGTGTTGTAATTTACTTCTCGGCGAGCACGACGTGTTTTTTCAAGTTTTAAGTAAAATTCACGCGGATTCTTAGTGCAATCTTGCGAAACTAATTCCGAAAGCTCCCGTTCATAAATCTGAAAATTCTCTTTAAAATACTTAAAATTCTCTTCAAATTCAGAAGCAGTCAAGATTAATTCAGCACCGTTTTTCTTGTTTAGAGCAATTCTCGCATTAAAATTCGACATCAATCCATTTGAAATCTTCTCATAGCTTTTACCTAGATTGACCCTTTTTAGAGCATCTTCAGAGCGAAGTTTTTTCAAATTATTTTTTAAATCGTCGCATTTTTTACTAATTTTCGAAATCTGAATTTCAGTTGGCTTTTCTTTTGCCACTTCTTCGGCAAAAACAATTTTCGAAAATTGAAACAGAACCAAAAATCCACCAATTATAAGAACCACTAAAAAACCAAATTTTTTTTGAAAATTTGCCAATTTATTCTTCATCTTCAGAGAGCTCAATTTTTAACTCCTTTAGCTGACCTTCGTCAACAAAGCTCGGCGAGCTCATCATTACATCCACTCCCGAACCATTTTTTGGAAATGCCACCACTTCACGAATATTATCTTCGTTCATTAAAATCATAAAAATTCGGTCCAAACCAAATGCACATCCTGCATGCGGAGGAGCGCCGAATTTAAACGCATTCAACATTGCACCAAATTTTGCTTCAACATATTTTTTATCATAGCCAAGCAAGCCAAAAGCCTCATACATAACTTCTGGGTTATGGTTTCGAACAGCGCCTGAGCAGATTTCATAGCCATTCATCACCATATCGTATTGGTCGGCTTTAATTGCCAATTTTTCAGCATCAGATTTAGCATTTCGAAGCGCTTCAAAACCGCCTTTTGGCATCGAAAATGGATTATGGCCAAAATCAACTTTATTATTTTTCTCATCAAATTCATAAAATGGAAAATCTACAACCCAAGCGAGAGCCACTTTATTTTCATCTTTCAAATTAAAGAAATCAGCAAATTCATTTCGAAGACGACCAAGAACTTTATTCACAACTTCACGTTTATCTGCTCCAAAGAAAATCGCATCACCAGGCTGTGCACCAGTTTTTTCAATAATTCCCTGAACCTCAGTTGGTCTCAAAAATTTAAGAATAGGGGACTTAATGTATCCTCCCTCCATCATATTCTCTGAATTTTCATAGGCACTAAACTGCATGATATCACCTTCGGGAGTTTGATACTTACTCATATAAGTCAAATAAGCCAAACCACCAGCACCCTCGCTTTTAGCAATTTCAGTGAAATTATCAATCTGTTTTCGACTCAAACTTGCACCATTTTTAACGCAAATTGCTTTTACACATTCAGTGTTTTTAAATACACCGAATTCGGTTTCGGCCAATGCGTCATTCAGATCAATCAATTCCATTCCAAAACGCAGATCAGGCTTGTCACTACCATATTTTTCTATCGCAACTTCATAAGGAATTCGCGGAATTTCTTCACTCAAAAGCTCTTTTTCAGCAAAATTCTTCACTAGATCTTTAATGAGAACTTCCATTTCTGAGCGAATCTCTTCACCATTTTCAACGAAAGCCTTTTCGAGGTCAAGCTGATAAAAATCACCATAAAGCCTATCCGCCCGCGGATCTTCATCACGAAAACAAGTAGCAATTTGATAGTATTTATCAACTCCGCCAACCATTAAAAGCTGTTTAAACTGTTGCGGAGCTTGCGGTAGAGCATAAAATTTTCCAGGGTGAACACGGCTCGGAATCAAGAAATCACGTGCACCTTCTGGACTAGAATTTGCAAGAATCGGTGTAGCAACTTCAATAAATTCGTGATTTTCCATAAATTTTCGAATTTCACGATAAAATTCCGCTCGGCGACGCAACATTTTTTGCATTTTTTCGCGGCGCAAATCCAAAAAACGATATTTCAAACGTAATTCTTCATTTGACTTTTGACCATTATCTGAAACTGCAATTGGTAAAGGTTCACTTCGATTTAAAATTTCAAGATTTTCAACAATAAGCTCAACTTCACCGGTTGAAATATTTGGATTTTTCAAATTTTCAGCGCGCTCTTTTATTACACCAGTTGCCGAAATCACAAATTCATCACGGCATTTTTCAGCTAATTCAAAACTTTCTGCAAATTCTGGCGAAATCACAAGCTGGAGCAATCCAGAGTGATCACGTAAATCAATAAAAATCAACCCACCGTGGTCCCGTCGAGAATTCACCCAGCCTTTTACAGTAATTTTTTCACCAATTTTATCAATCGAATTTTTCGCTAATATCCGCATATTTCTCCTAATTCTTGAATTTAACTCTTTATATTTTACCACATTTTCCTATTTTTTGCGAATAAAATCTACCAAATTAACGATTCCAGCCAAATCGCCATTTTTTTCAAGTAAAATTGCATAATTTTCACCTTTTGAAAGTATTTTTTCGAAAGCTGCTAAGGCACTTAAATTAGGTTTTATCGATAGAAATTCTTCATGCATTACTTTTTGAGCTTTTTTCGAATCACTTGAATCAATTTTAGTAATATCTTCCAGAAAAATTACGCCCTTAACTTTATTTTCTTCCCCATTCATAACTGGAAAGATCTTTTGTTTAGTTTTGAAAAGTTCATCAATTACTAACGGTGTTAACAAATCATTATCGTGGATTATTGCCATTTTTTCACCCGAAACCCCAATTTCTAAAATTGTTTTTTCTTCAAGTTCGAAAATTTTTTCAATCCATTTTTGCTCATTTTCAGTTAAAATTCGTTTATGATTAGCCAAAAAATTTAAAAGTTCTTCTTTTGAATAAAACGACCACGGTTGTTTTTTATTCGCCATCTTCGAAAGCCTATTTTGTGTTTTTATATTTTGAGCAAAATAAATTCCATTTGCAATCGGGATAATTTTGCGATTAATCTGGTTTGAAATTCGATTCAAAATACCACTTTTTAAAATTCCCTTCGAAATTAGGAAAACAACAAAACAAATACCTATCGACTTCCAAAAATCAAAAACTTTCGAAAGTGAAATTACAGAGACAATCATGATTGCACAGCCAAAATATTGTAAAAAATAATTATAAACTGGCACAAATTTCTTTTTGTTAAGCATTTTTTCAGCTCGTTTGTCGCCAGAATTAATTCTGCGTTGGAGCTCAAATTCAGAAAATTCAATTTCCTTCTCTTTCAAAGAAAAAACAATAAGCATTAAAATTAAACAAATTATACTTATAATTAACATATTTTTATTTTATCACACTTATTCATTTTGAAAAAGCTTATTTTTATGTTAAAATAGTAATAGTTAGTGAAAAAGGAGGAAAATGTCTACTAATAAAAATAAGGCAAAAAATCTTCAAAAAATAAAAGATTTTATAGCCGATAACAAATTTGCAATAATTTTTACAGTTTTGGTTGTTCTTTTTTTGAGTGGAATGATATGGCTCTCGAATCTTCAAAAAATTGATTTGAGTAATGTTGATATTTCGAAAGAGATTTCTTCAAGTAAAAATTCAGGTAACATTTCTGAACATATTTACCATAAAAATAATTCGAAAATAACTTTAGTTGAATATGGTGATTTTCAATGCCCAGGATGTAAAACTGCAGCCAGCCGCGTTAAATCAATCGCAGAAGAATATAAAGATAAGGTTAATATAATATTTCGAAACTTTCCATTAGTCACAATCCACCCAAATGCACTTGCTGCAGCAAGCGTTGCTGAAGCAGCGGGCTTGCAAGGAAAATATTGGGAAATGCACGATTTACTTTACGACAAGCAAGATGAATGGACGGTTTCAACTGCTAGCGAGCGAATGGAATATTTCACAGAATACGCTAAAGAATTAAATCTAAATATCGACCAATTCAAAAAAGATATTGAGAGTGATAAAGTGAAGGCGAAAATTAAATTTGACCAAGCTGTTGGTTCGAAAGCGAAAGTAACTGGAACACCTTCATTCAAGCTTAACGGCAAAGATTTATCTTCTGATATTTGGGGCGATGATGCAAAATTAAAATCAGCCTTAGACGAAGCAATTAAGAACCAAAAATAATCCCATAATAAAATCTCACTCGGTAAAGAGTGAGATTTTCTTTTTGTCACTTTTTATTGTTCAATGTAGCGTTGCCATTCAGCAGGCACCACATCCACCGCAATTATTTTCTTCCTTGAAGGAGGAAAATTGATTTTGATAGGCATGTGTTCTCCTTTTATTCATGCAACTCACGCGCTCGACCGATTTCTTTATTTAATAAATTTTACACGCTTTTGCGCGAGCCTATGAACTATTCTATCAAAAAAAATAACAAATGTCAAGAAAACACGCTATTTTTATGGTTCCTCCCAAAAATAACCTTAGCGCTTATACTTATATAATACATCATTTTATGCACAAGCGCAATACTTTTTATTATTTTTATGGTTTTCGAAAAATCGCCAAAGTTGCTTCAACTTCTTTTGAAATATTGTGTTTTTTACACCATTCGTTAACTGCCTTTGAAGCTCCTGGTAAGGCTTGATTTCCATAGTCATCTACAACAACGACTGCACCACTTTCAAGATTATTCCAGATTAAATTAAGCGGATCTAAAATTGAATCATAATAATCTCCATCCAAGAAAGCAAAGCTAATTTTTTCAGGAATTTGTGTTTTCGAAAGTGCATTAAACCAACCTTTTGTAATTTTTGGCATTTTTTTGATATTTGATTTACGCAAATTTGAAATTAATTGCTTTTTGCTAGCACACAACTCACCTTTTTTAAAAACTTCGCCCAAAGAATTAATATCTTTTACAGATTTTTCTGGTAAGCCTTCAAACGAATCATAAAGCCAAAGCATTTTAGAACTTCCCCATTTTTCAAGAGTTTTTGCCAAAAACACACTAGTTGTACCAACATAACAGCCGAACTCTACAACATCTCCAAAAAATGCGCGAGTCTTTTCCAACTCGCGCAAAATTACTTTAATCTCGCGTTCATCAACTTGATCACTCAATAACTTCATAGTTAAATTATACTACGAACGCTTGATTGTGCCAACAATATCATAAGTTTCATCTTCACCGGCAGGAATAAACTCACCAGAAACCTCAACTCCGTTTGAATTAGCTTCTCCGTAAAGATTTAAATTACTTCCACCAGAAACAGCATATTTTTGGCCTTTAGAATCAACAACTCCAACTTTACATTTATTTGGATTTGAATTATCAGTTTTACCCTTTTTTAATGAAAGACAAACTACGTTTCCTGAAATTGTTATATTTTTCGAAGACTGATTTTGATTTTTATTATTCGAAATATTTCGGTGAGCAACTGGTAGTGTAAAATCGAGAAGCTTCACAACAAAACCTACTGCAAAAACTACAGCTACCAGTACAGCAATCACCAAAATTGAGGTTAATTTTCGATGAAAAGATTCCTTTTGATATTTCGAAATCTGTTTCATTTTATTTTAAGAATCCCATCACAACGATTACAACAAGACTAATTAAAGTTAAGATAGTCATCAATGGAGCAGTTCTCTTAACCCAGTTTTTATAAGGCACGCCTGCAAGCGCTAAACCAGCCATTAATGATGCAATTGTAGGGGCAATCATATTAAGAAGTCCAGATGCAGTTGCAAATGCAACAACAGCAATTTCTTTGGTTGAGCCAGCTAAATCTGCAACAGGAGCAATAATTGGCATTGTAGCTTCTGCTAAACCAGAAGATGATGGAATGATAAATGACATTGGGATATAGAAAATGTAAGCTAAAACACCAAATATCTGCGATGGAACTTTTCGAAGAAGCTCTTCACCCCAATAGACAATCGTATCTTGAATTCCGCCAGCTTGCATCAAAACACCAATTGCTGCAGCAACCGCAATAATTAAAGCAACACTCAATAGATCTGCCGAGCCAGCGAGGAAAGTGTTTGTTACAGAAACATCATCTTTTTTAAATTCCTCATGATAAAGAATTTTAATCATTATTGTTGAGATTAAGAACAGCGCTGAGATTTCGTTAAAATACCAAGAGCCGAACGGAACAGCATGCTCAAATCCGAAGATTCCACCAACAATAGGCAAAGTTGCGAGCCATTCGTGCCAGTCTTTAAAGAATGTTACATGCAAATCTTCCCAAGGAACAAGTGACATAATCATCACAAGGAAAGTTAGCCCAAAAATTCCCATTACAAATTTTCGCTCAAGTGTAAATTCTGGAACTTTTGAAGCATCAATTGCTTTAACTGCTGGTTTTCCTTTAGAGTCTTCAGCATATTCACCAGCTTTAACTTTAGCAGCATATCGCATCGTAAAGATAATCGAAGCAGCTAAAGATGCAACTAGAATTATAAACTGAGGCAATAATATTTTCGATAATTCTGCACCAGCAGCGTTTGCAGCAATAATAGTTGAGAATGGATTTACTGTTGAAGCTAAAACACCTGAACCAGCACCAAGAACAATTACCATTACGGCAGTCATTGAATTATAACCAGCAGCAATCATAATTGGTACGATTAATGCATAAAACGCCACCGCTTCTTCTTGCATACCATAAGTAGTTCCGCCAATCGCAAAAAGTGTCATTAAAACTGGAATAATCCACTTCTCTTTGCCTTTCATTTTTTTGAGTAAACCACCAATTGCAGAATCAAGTGCGCCGGTTTTCATCACAACACCCAAGAACCCACCAAGGATCAGGATGAATACGATTACATCAAGTTTCTTAGCCATTCCATAAATTGGAGACAAGAAAATATCCCAAAATCCTTGCTTTAGATTAATGTAATATTCTTTTTTCTCTTCTTCAGCTTTTTTAAAATTGCTTGCCGCATTTTTATAGCCTTTGCTTTCTGCGTCAGAAATTGAAATTTCGGTTTTTGGATTTTTAACTTCTTCAACAACTTTCAAGCGTTTTTCAGTTTGCGAGTAACTGTTGGATTTAATTTTTCCGTCTTCTAATCGTTCATAACGACCACTTGGTATGAGCCAAGTTAAGCCAGCCATTATTGCAATAATAATGAATAAAACACTAAAAGCTGACGGCGATTTAAACACTTTTAGCTTTTTCGAAACCTTTTTAACCTTTTTTGAAGCAGTTTTATCTGCATCTTTTTTCATAGCCATTTTCTTCTCCTAAAATTACAAAGTTAAAGCGATAACCGCTTTAATTGTGTGCATGCGGTTTTCAGCTTCGTCGAATACAATTGAAGCGTTTGAGTTAAAGACTTCATCAGTAACTTCCATTTCTTTCAATCCATATTTTTCGAAAATTTCTTTTCCAATTTTTGTATTTAAATCATGGAAGGCTGGCAAACAGTGCATAAATTTCACATTTGGATTTCCAGTTGCATGAAGAAGTGCCGTATTTACTTGGAAGCCACGTAATTGATGGATTCGTTCTTCGAATTTATCTTCTTCTCCCATTGATACCCAGACATCAGTATAGATGAAATCTGCGCCGTGAGCGGCACCATATAGGTCGTCTGTAATTGTAATTTTTGCACCAGTTTCACGAGCAATTTCACGGCATTTTTCAACCAAAGCAGGGTCTGGATGAAGATTATTTGGGGCAGCAATTCGAAAATCAACGCCCATTTTAGCTGAGCCAATCATCAAGCTGTTCGCCATATTATTGCGTCCGTCACCAACAAACACTAATTTAGCACCTTTTAGGTATCCAAGATGTTCTTCAATTGTCATAAAGTCTGCCAAAATTTGAGTTGGGTGATACATATCAGTCAAACCATTCCAAACAGGCACACCAGCATATTTTGCAAGTTCTTCAACAGTTGAATGATCGAAACCGCGAAATTCAATTCCATCAAATGAGCGACCAAGCACAATTGCTGTATCTTTAATTGATTCCTTTTTACCCATTTGAATATCATCTTTACCTAAAAATTCCGGGTGAATTCCCAAATCTCGAGCCGCCACAGTGAAAGCGGTTCGAGTTCGGGTTGAAGTTTTTTCGAAAAGCAAAGCAACTTGTTTGCCTTCGTGAATTTTGTGAGCAATTCCAGCTCGTTTTAAACGTTTGTACTCATGCGAAACATCAAGCATTAAGCGAATTTCTTCTGGTGCAAAATCTAAAAGTGTTAGAAAATTTCGATTTTTCAAATTTAATGCCATTATTAAATCTCCTCTCTCCAAATTGGCATTGACATACATCGTGGACCTCCTCGTCCGCGACCAAGCTCAGCTCCCTGAATCTCAATCACTTCAACACCAGCTTCACGCAAAGCTCTGTTGGTTACATAGTTTCGATCATAAGTTACAACTACACCTGGAGCGATTGCTAGAGTATTCGAGCCGTCGTTCCACTGTTCGCGAGCTGCAGCGATTGGATCACCATCACCACATTGAATCAGAGTTACATGGTCAAGACCAAGAACTTCCTCTAGAGTTTCTTTCAAGTTTGTGCGATGTGTAATTTTTGGCTGACCTGGAATGCCAGAATCTTCCAAAACGTAAATATTCAATTCACCATCTTTGTCTAAAATTTCTGGGTGAACTGTAAATTTATCATAATCAATCATTGTGAAAACAGTATCAAGATGCATAAAAGCATGTGAAACTGGAATTTGAATTGCTAAAATTTTATTAAAATCTGAAAATTCAAACAATTTCGAAGCAACTTTTTCGATTGCTTCAGGAGTTGTTCGTTGTGAAACGCCAATTGCCATCACATTCTTCGAAAGAACGAGTTCATCGCCACCTTCCATATTGAATTTATTATAGCGATCAAACCAAACCGGAACTTCACCACCAGGAGTTTTTGCTGCAAATCGTGGGTGATAGCGCATAATATATTCCATAAACAAACTCTCGCGTCGACGAGCTGGATATCGCATTTTATTAATTGTTAAGCCATTTCCAACTGCAGCTGCTGGGTCACGAGTAAAGTAAAGATTTGGCATTGGGTCGAGCAAAAATGGATAATCACTCTTAAAATAATAGTTCAAATGAGATTTTTCATCTTCATCAGTTTTAATCTCATCTTTTTTAACACCCGCCATAATTTTTCGAACAAGCTCGAGTGGCTCAAATTCTCCTAAATAACGCATCAAAGCGTGCGTTACATGCCGTTCACCTTGTTTCGAAGCTCGCACAAAATCAGAAATAAATCGCCACTTAATTTCATCATTATAAAGTGATTCTGCTGCTAATTGATCAAGATAAAGAACTTCAACTCCATGATTTCGAAGAGTTTCCGCAAAAGCATCATGCTCAGCTTGCGCAACCTCCAAATATGGAATATCATCAAAGAGTAGCTGTTCCAAATAATCCGGAGTCAACCCTTCGAGTTCTTTTCCTGGTCTATGTAAAATTACGGTTTTGAGTTTTCCGATTTCACTATTAACTTGAATCGGTTTTTCACCCATATTCCCTCCCTTTATTTTATGTTTATGATTTAATTTTACCATAAAGATTATCTTTTATCAAACAATTTAACTTTATTGACTTTTTATTAGAAAAATTATATAATAATAGCATCTTAGTACATTTTTGGAGGTGAAAATATGGTAAAAATTAGAGTTTCGCACAAATTTCTAAAACGAATAGCCGAATTAGACATTCCAGAAGATTTACTTATCAAAGCTGAAAAAGGCTACTCTTCTGCAATTTATAAAATTTTTAAAATGTATTTTGCCAAATGTAACTATTCGCGCAAAAAAGTTCAAGCCCAAAGTATAATTTTTCAGAGAATTGACTCAAACTTTAAAACCGTAAAAAGTCAATCTTTCGCACATAGATCAGATGATTTATCAGCCTGTGAAAAAGAAAATTGCTCATTTTGTGAAAATGGGCAATACGGCAAGTGTCCAAATAACCGCTACAGATAAAAACCCTTTCAAAAAGGGTTTTATTTTTTAACTTGTTTTATAGATGAATGTTTTTGATGGCGAGTGCGAGCTTTTGAATTTTTCATTTTAGCAGTAATTCGATTTACATCATGAATGACCATTTGTGGATAAGGCAAAATAATATCGTTTTCATCAAAAGCTTTTTTGATTTCCCGCCGAAAAATTCCGGCAACATTCCATTGTTTTCCAGCTTTTACCCTTCCTAAACACTTAATTTCCATCGAGGAATCCAAGAATTTATTCACTCGTACGAATACAATTGGCTCAATAATATCTTTTTTCAATTCCGGATCTTCAAGCATTTTTAGCCCAACATTATTTATCACCTTTTCCAAAACATCGATATCCGTATCATAAGATACACCAAACATTAAATTAACATTAGCATATTTAAAAGAAAGATTTGTCACAGCCTCGCTTGCGCCATTTCGAATTGTATGAACTTTTCCATCACCATCACGAACCTGAGTAATTCGTAAAGAAATATTTTCAACTTTCCCCGAGATTAACCTTCCAGCAACCATAATCTCAATTGTATCTCCAACTCGATATTGATTTTCGCCAACAATAAAAAATCCTGCTAAAATATCACGCGTTGTCGTTTGAGCACCAAGACCAACCACGACACCAATTAAACCAGCACCCGTCATTAAAGACGCAACATTAACACCAATTGAGCTAAGAAAGTTTATCGCCGCAGTCATCCAGATAACAATATCAATTGTAGTTTTTGCAATTTTCGAAATTGTTTCATTTCTTTTTAAACGTTCTTCGGAGCGCTTTATTTTTTTAGTTTTCTTACGAACACTAAAAGCGAAATCAATAATTTTACGCGATAAAAAACTCGCAAAAACTGCAATAAGAATAATTGTGATTGGTTCGAACCAGTCATAATCTAAAAATCCTGTTATAAATTTTTCAAAACTCTTAAAAATATCCATTACTAATTATCATTAAAACATAAACACTTTATTTTTTCAATATTCTAATACCACAAAGTCAGAATTGCATCATCAATTTTTCTAGCTTGTTCGATTTGATTATTTTCGGCGTAAAAGTCTCGCTTCTTAACTAAAAAATCATGAATATTTTTTTCATCGCCAGAAAGTTCCGATATCTGTTTCTTAATAGAAATCGAACGAGCTTCACCACCATCAGATTTAGTTATTTTTCCCATTAAAACCAAATTATCGATATGCTTTGCTACCGTTGCAACAGATTTATAGCCCATACCACGAGCAATTTCGCGATATGTTGGGCTATAACCAGATTCTTCAATAAAAACTTCTATAAAATTCAATAGTTCAACTTGTTTTTTAGTCAAATTAATTGCCATTATCTTCACCTAATAAAATAATTATATCTGAACCTTCTCCTATTTTTGATAATTCTGATGGTAATTTTTCAGCTTTAGTTGAATATTTAGATTCAAGTTTTTTAATTGTTGCGGTTTTCGAATCTTCTTTTACATAATAAATTTTAGTTTTAGCATAGTCTCGCTTTGGTGCAGAATCAATATCCTGAATATTAAAGCCTTCTTTCTCAAGCTTTTTCTGTTCTTGAGCCGCTAATCCCGAATAATTCGTACCATTTAAAATTTTAATTTTAGCGTCTTCTTTAATAACCTCACCGCCAATTGTATTTTTTGAAATATAAGCTTGAATTTGGCTATAATTATAAGTTCCAGCTTTTGGTAAGACTGCGCTCACTGAATTAATTACCCCAGTTGTAAAATAATTTGCAGACTGATCATTTTCATTAACAAGTGGCAAAGAAGTTATAGATCCACCATTAAAGTCTTGAGCAATTTCAGCCGCAGTTTTTAGTTCATCTCCACTAAATGAGTGGTGGATATTTTCGCCCAAAGATGAAGCGAGCGATAGTAAAGTTATTGGGTTAGTTTTTTGTTCGTTTATCTTAGAAAACGCCGCTTTTAAAATCTTCTGCTGATTTCGTTCACGGTCAAAATTACTTCCACTCAAACCAATTCCACCCTCTGAACCTCGAGCGCGCGAAAAAGCTAATGCCGTTTCACCATCCATATGATAAGTTTCACCACTCTTATAGTTAATTTTTGTAGCTACATCATAAACTCGGTTTGAGCCATCATAAGCTTCAACTTTCACATCAATTCCGCCAACAGAATTAATAGCATCAATTAGAACTTTCCAATTACCATGAACAACATATTGAATATCTAAACCTAGAATTTCTTTTGCTTTTTTAGCTAAAGCATTTTGGCCAGCTTTCTCTGATTCTTCTTCACTTGAGCCACTATTTTTAGCATCATAATAGCTACAACCATAGGTTTCATTAAGTTTTCCGGCAGTTGTTCCAAGCCAGCTTCGACAAGTGTGTTTAACCCAAAGATCTCGCGGTAACGAGATGGTATAAATTTTCTTAGTTTCCTGATTAACAGACACAACCATCACAGAATCAGTTAAATTCTCGCCGTCCCAACCTTTTGGCGAAGTTCCAAAAATTAAAATATTTGTACGACCATTAGAATCGACCTTCAACTTTTTCTTCTCTCCAAAAACGGCACCAATAACATTACCATTCGTTAATTTATACAAATCTTTATACGCTCTATATGCAAAATATCCGCCAATAATAATTAAAATCAATAAGATAATAGCAAAAATTCGCCCCAAAATTTGACGTCGCTTAAATTGCTCTAAAGAAAGAGACTCTTTACCTTTTTTCTCACGCTTCAGATTCTTTTTTTCGAGTTTTCGAAGAAGTTTTCGTTGTTTTTTCGAAGCTATTCGTTCTTTTCGTTCATTTTCCTGAACTTCTTCAATTTCTAAATTCTGTAAAGCGGATTCAATATCTTCATTTAATTTTTCTTCTCGATTTTTAGCTTTTTTCGAATGCTCAATTTCCGCTATTCTTGGTTGAACCTGATTGTTTGAAACTGGTTTTTTAGCTGATTTCTCATAACTATTATCACGACTTAAAGAATCGACCCGACGCCTTGGTGTGAACCCATCTATTGATTGCTGATTTTTTTTCATAAGCTCTTTCAATTATAGCAAATGATACTGCTAAAATCAAATAAATATGTAGTGCATTTGGTAGTCCTGAAAAGAAAAACCATTGAACTAAAAACGCAGTTAAAATTGCCCAAATACACTTCTCTTCTCTAGATTTTAGAAAAATTCCGAATATTATTAGCCCCCAAATAATTAAACCAAAGATACCCAATTCTAATAAAATTGATAAAAATTCATTCTGAACAATTTCTGAACTGTTAGCTATCTGGTGAGTTGAATTCAAAATTGCTGTCCCAGAAGCTCCAGAACCAACTCCAAAGAATGCAACAAAATGGTTCGAAAGCCAAGTTTCTATCGCCAAATCCGACATTCTTGTGCGTTCATTGGTTGATTTTTCAACATAACCATCAAACATTGCCTTTTTAGGTTTTTCTATAGCTTTTTCTGTTGGCTCTTTTGAATTTAAGCTGTTACTCTCAATTTCTGGCTCTTTAATTTCTTGATTAATCGCTTTTTCAATTTTCGGCAATTTAATCTTTCCCAAACTTATTTGGTTTACGCTTTTCGAAATCGAATCATAAAAGCCATCACTCACTCGCGGGTTTAGCTCGGTAAAAATTGCATGAAAAATCATTCCGCCCAAAAAACTCGAAACAATAAGCCAGCTAGAAATTAAGAAATTTCGTAAAATTACTTTTTTCGAAAGTTTTTGATTTACGAAAATTAAAACTAAAACTGCCAATAAAAGTGCAAAAATTGCTCCGCGCGAAAGTGTTAAATACAAAGCAAAAAGCATAACCCAAACTGCTATATTTTCTTTTTTTGTAGATTTTTTATTAAAAATTCTACTTATCAAAATTAAAATTGGCGCAAGAAGTATGCTTGCAAAAAATTGTGGCTCAATTGCAAAAACACTCGGTCGCACAAAACCAAAACCTTGTGCAGTACATCCAGCACAAAGACCCCAATCAGACCAAGTTCCATAAATAACCTGTATTATTGCGAAAATTGACATTAAAAAAGCACTGATAATGAAATTTTTTATAAGTTTATTAAACAGCTCTTTATTTTTCGAAAAACTTAAAATTGCCAAAAAATCAAGCCATAAAACTAACCAAACGCCAGAAACTAAAAAACTTCTCAATTGATTTTGCGAACTTAAAATCGTTAAAAAATTCCAAAAAATAAAAAATCCAGTAATCAAAACTGCGTTGTTTCTTAAAAGAGTTTTGCGGTTTTTAAAAATATTTTTAATACTAAAGAGTACTAAAATTACAGCATAAATTAGAGCAATTGAAAATTCTAAATTTGCACCAGCCGCTTTTCCAAAATTAAAATTTGGGTAATATGAAAACCAAACCATAAATGGCGCAAAAAATAATATTTTTTCAGCTAAACTAAGTTTTTTAAAATTTTTCATTAAATCCTTTCCTGATTTCTCTTTCGAAATTTTTCTTAAAATTATCTTTCGAAAAAATTTTAGCACTTCCTGAAACTTTTTTAGCATCAAAATTTAATTTTTCGAATTTTTTAATAGCACTTAAGATTGATTCAACTGATTGCTCATTAAAAAATACACCGTTTTCACCATCTTGAATGTAATCTTTCGAGCCACCCTTATTGAATGCTAAAATTGGTGTTCCAGTAGAAAGAGCCTCAATTGGCGCAATTCCAAAAGGCTCTAAACTTGGAAAAATAAAACCTTTCGCCTCACCAACAATTTTCGAAAGCTCTTTTGGGCTATTAATTCTTTGAACAAACTCAATATTTTGTGAGTTTTTTGCAAGGTTTTTCAACTTTTGATGCTCAGCTCCGCTACCAACTAAAATCAACCTTTTACCATTTTTAGCAAAAGCTTTAACTGCTAAATCAAGTTTTTTCCAATTAACTTGGCGAGAAGTTGTAATATAGTAATTTTTCTTTTTATCCTGAAATTTAAATTCTCTAATTTCTACTGGTGGAAAAACCACAGTTGATTCTCTTTTATAATACTTCGAAATCTCGTTTTTAGAATAGTTTGAATTTGCAATCAAAAAATCTGGTTTTTGAGCAAGTTTAAAATCGTTTTTTCGAAGTGGATTAACCAATAATTTAAATAAAAATCGTACCAAAAAATTCAACCTACCAAAACCAGGATTTTCAATATAATCATTATACATTCCCCAATAATATTGAATTGGAGGACCTTGTAAATAACTAATATGGAGCTGATTATTCGAAAGATTCAAACCTTTGCTTTCAGCACAGCAAATTGAAATAACGACATCAAAGTCTTTAAGCTTTTTACCTAAATTTCGAAAATATAAAATTCGCCCAACTGGTAATATTTTACGTAATTTTGCTGAGAAAATATTCAACCAACCAACCCGAACATCTTTTTTCGAAAACCAATCAACTTCTTTTTCTGAATATTGCGATGTAAAAATTGGCGCTTCGGGGAAAATCTCTGAAACCGTAGCAACAACCTTTTCAGCACCGCCATAAGTGGTGAGCCAGTCTGTTACAATCGCAACTTTCTTGCCATTTAGCCATTTTGGGTTTTGCATTATTTTGCTCCTCTTCGAAAAATTACACTTGCAACAGTTTTAAATAAAATTTGAATATCAAAAATAATTGACCAGTTTTGAACATAATAAACATCCAGCCTGCGACGTTCTTCGAAAGAAATGTCACGCCTACCTGAAACCTGAGCCAATCCAGTAACACCAGCTTTTACCGCCAAAATAACATTTTTTCGGTTTGATTTGTTAATTTCTTGCGGAATTAAAGCCCGAGGGCCAACAAGTGAAATATCACCACGAACAACATTAAAAAGCTGCGGCAATTCATCAATAGAAGTTGCACGGATAAATTTTCCAATTTTTGTAATTCTTGGGTCGTTATCAAGCTGATCTCCATTTTTGCGATATTCTTTGGAAAGTTCAGGTTTTCCCATTTTTTCGAAAGCTTGCTCGGGAGTTAAGCCGTCAAATTCAGCCTTTTGTGAGCGAAATTTATAGATATAAAACTCCCGATTAAACCGAGTCAAACGAACTTGCCTGAAAAAAATTGAATCTTTCGGTGCTGTAATTTTCATAATAATTGCAACAATCAGCATAATTGGCGATACTAAAGCTAAGCCTAAAACCGATAGAATTAGATCCATTAATCGCTTCCAAATTCGTCCCATTCCAAATAATTTTGTAACTTTTACGTCAATAATTGGAGTTCCGCCAATAACTTCGATTGTGTTAATCTGCGAAAGAAGCCTATCTTGTTGTGGCACAAACATATATTCAAGGTGATTTTCGATCGCATAATTATAGATATCTTCACTCCTAAGTGTATCGGTTTGAATTAAAATATCAGGATTTGTTTTTAAAGCTGCATCTTTAAAGCTCGCAAAATGGCGAACAGCAGATTTTGTTGGCAGAAATTGGCTTTTCGAAACCATTCCAATAACATCATAACCAAAATCAATATTATCGTGAAAAAATTGAGCTAATTCTGTTGAGCGAGAGTTTGAACCAATAATTAAAACTTTCTGGCGGCCAAAACCACTTCGAATCAAAGCACGGCGAATAAAACGCACTATTTCACGACCAAGAATCATCATTAAGAAATTAATTGGAACAAAGAAAACTGCGATTATTCGAACTGGAAAAACTTCATCACCAGTGAAGAATTCATAAGAAATCATCGCCATGATACTAATTATTGAAACAACTAAAGCTCTACCGTACTCTTTTGGCCGATAAAAAAATACCGAACGGTCGTAAAGGCCAAAGAAATAATTAATGGCCAGCCAAAGTGGCAGAAGAGAAACCGCCAAAAATACAAAATTCCAGATATTTGGTGCAAAATAATACGCACGGGAATCAAGATGAGTTCGTGCAAAATAAGCAAACATAAACGAACTAACAACTGCTAATGTATCAGATAATACTAAATTGACTTTAAATATGGTTATTTTATCTTTTTTCATTACGGCCATTATATATCTCCAATATAAAATTTAAACCAAACGCAGCGCCTACTATAAAAATAGGTAAATATATAAAAATATATCTTGCCCTACTTTCAAATAAAACCTGATATGCAACTACTAAAAGAGTGAAAAATAGTAAAACTAAATGATAGTGTTTAAACTTATTAGCTGATTTAAAGATAAAAATTGTAAATAAAGTAAGAATAGCTCCCCACATAATAGAAATAAAAACACTAAATAGCCGAAATTTATCACCATTCCAAGATAGAAAACGCCTAAATTTATGCACTATATTACCTTCAGCTAAAAAATGTATGAAATTATTTCTACTAGAACCCTCTCCCCACACTCCGAACGTTCCATCGTTAAAGAAATTTGAAATCTTTAAAATAGCAAATTTAAGCCATCCAAAAGGAAAATTATTTGTCAAACTATCAATAAATATATTTAAACTTACTTTCTCGCGCTCTCTTGCGCCTTTAGCGGCAGTATCATCAGCGTATCTCGGGCAATATGATCCATTATTACATTCATTATAAGGTGGAAGCCCTCGCATAGATCCCATACCTAAATAATGCAAAAATCCAGTTCTTTTTTCGCGTATTTGACTACTGGAATATTTCGCAAAACCGTTAGAAGATACAATTAAAGTATTTAATACAAAAAAGGAAGAAACAGCTCCAAATATAAATAAACCAAAATATTTTGCGATTATTTTAACATTTCGACATCTATTTATAAAAAATAACGAAGATAGAAATATTGATATCATCAATATTAAAGTAGTAGGCTTTATAGCACACCCTAAGTAAGCAAAAATTCCTAATAATATAGTTAAGATTTTTAGTGTGTAACCATTGCCTTTTTCTGCATATAATTCGATAAGTAAAAGAATAAATAGCTGAGAAGCAACAAAAAACAGACCAACAGTATCCGTATAAAATATCGTAGAATATGGAGAAAAGTTTATTATAGTAATAATAAATGTTGACATAATAGAAAATACAGATTTATTAAATTTGACATATATAATAGCCATTATAAATAATGAAGAAAGAAGAACTAATATATTATTTATAATAATTAGAAGTATATCTTTATCAATACCCACAAAATTAGCTATACGATATATTATTACTACAAAATAAGTTATAGTTATATTATTATCATATCTCAATAAATAATTATATTCCCAAGCTTTATCATCTGGATCAGTGTTACCAGTTTTTATATAGTTATTAGCTATGGTTTGTATAGCACCAGCATCCCAAGAATGTTGTGTTGAGGCAGTAGAAAAACCAGTTATCATTTGAGAGACCGAAGCAATAAAAATAAAGAATATAAGCAGAGTTTTCTTACTAAATTTTTTAGATAATAAAAAAACCGCTGCAACAAATAAAACTAATACTATTGCTATAATCAATACTTTATAAGAATCATATACACTGAATATATTTTTCGAAAGACCAAATATGCCAAATATTAAGCTGATAAGAGAAAATAATCTTAATGCCTTAATTACCATGTCATCATTATAACACACACTAATCCAATATTCAATTTCAACACGCTATATGCTATAATGGTATATATGAAAAATATAGAAGAGACTAAATTATCTATAGTAGTAACAGCCCATAACGAAGGATTGTATCTATATAAAACAATATTATCTATAGAAAAATCTATAGAACTATTACCCGAAATAAGCTATGAAATAATTATAAGTCTAGATAATCCAGATGATGAAACTATAAGAGTTGCTAAATTTTTGAGTAAGAAAAAACAAATCAGAATATTTGAATCATCTTTCGGAAACCCTGCAGATAATAGAAATTTCGCAATCTCAAATGCGAAAGGATCAATATGTGCACTTATAGATGGCGATGATCTAGTGTCTAAGAATTGGTTCAAGAATGGATTAGAAAAATTAAAAGAAAACGAAAATTCAATTATCAGACCTCAAATACATGCAATGTTTGGCACACGCATGAATTCTCTATCAATATGGCAAATGCGAAATTCTACAGAAAAAAATATAGACTCTATACAGATGTCATATTGGAATCCATGGACATTAACTTTAATAGCTAAAACAGAGTTATTAAAAGATACGCCATTCAAACCCCAAAAAGGAGGTTTTGGATTCGAGGATTATCTATTTAACTGTGATATTATTTCTAAAAATATACCCATACTTATTGCGCCTGAAACTACTTTCTTCTATCGCCAGCGACCTAACGTCTCGGTATCAACCCAACACAAAAATACAATCCTAGACTATTCAGATCTGTTCGATATAGAATATATTAAGTCAGTCGAAATGCCAACACCTCAAAAAAAGACAAGCTCTAGGATTAATATTAAAAAATATTATCGAGCACTATACGATATTGCAAAAAAATCAGAGAATATAAGAAGGGCTATGTCGCCAGTAGCATCAAGAATCCTGAGCAAAAAAAATATGAAAAAGCTCCCTACCTTCTTTATTGAAGATTGGCGAGAAATTAATGCCATAGAAAATCAACTCTACCCCACAAAAGAAAAAATATCACAAGTAGAATTTCATCCACTAACTTTTAACCCATTAGACAATGAATATGGAATCGTATATAAAAAGCTATGCGAACAGATATCTGGAAATAATATAGATTATTTGTTCTTAGCACCTGCTATGAGCGGAAGGGGCGGAACAGAAAAGTTAATTTCTAACTATATCAGAGCTTTAAAAGAGATTCACCCTAAATGGAATATAGGAATATTATCGACACAGCCTTTTAATAAGCCAACTATCGATTTTTTCAATAATTTAGGAGTAGATCTAATAGATTTCGGAAGATTGACGAAAAAAATGGGAGATTATGAAAAGAATATAATATGGTCGCGTCTCCTAATACAAGCAAAAATTAAAAATCTACACTTAATAAATGATGAGTATTGGTATAGATGGCTATCAGAGCACAAGTCAGTAATCAAAGAAAAAAATATTAAATTAAATATATCTTTGTTCATGCGTGAATTTACTAGCCAAAAAGATAGAATACTTTCATTCGCAGACCCTCAATTAGTAGAAGTGTGGGATATAGTTAATTTAGTTTTCACAGATAACCAAGCGGTAATAGATCAAGCCTTGGAAAATAATTTGTTCGAAAAGTCTAAGTTTAGAGTTCACTATCAACCACAAACTATAGAAGAAGATAACAATTCGAATAATATAGAATATGGTCAAAAAATTAAAATTCTATGGGCCAGCAGAATAGCACTCCAAAAAAGACCAGATATCCTTAAAAAAATATCTAAAGAGCTCTCAAAAGATTTCGAAATAGATGCATACGGAGTCATTGAAAAGAAACAATATAGCAAAAATTATTTCAAGGACTCTCGAGTTAACTATATGGGAGGATTTAAAGGTATAAATTCTATAGAAACAAGTAACTACGATATATATTTATATACCTCTCAAACAGATGGAGTTCCAAATATATTATTAGAAGTAGCATCCAAAGGAATACCAATAGTATCCAGTAATATTGGTGGAATCAGCGAATTTATAACCAATGAAGAGAGTGGATTACTAGTAGATATGGAAGATATAGATGGATATGTGAAAGCTATAGAATTCCTAAAAAACAATCCGACATATGCAGAAAAATTTACAGCAAATTTGCGAAAAAAGTTAAAAACGCAGCATTCATGGGAAAGCTTTATAGATAAGGTCTCTAAGGATATATAATTAAATATATGAGCAATAATTCGAAATATTTAATAAGTTTTATAGTACCCGTATTTAATACGGGTACTAATATAGAAAATATTGTTAATTCAATATTTAAAATAAATAATACAATGGATAATATATTAGAAATTATAGTTGTTGATGATGGATCAGATGATCAAGAAACGCTAAATTCTCTAAAAAATATATCCAAGCTTAATGATGTATCAGTAATAAGACAAAAAAATTCTGGCCCTAGCGCATCTAGAAATATTGGAATATCTAATGCATCTGGAGAATGGATTGGATTTTGCGATTCAGACGACATTATAGATTCCGAGCATCTTTTAAACACCGTAAAAACAATAAAAATGAATAATTATAAAAATTCAGATATGCTTGTTTTTGGGTGGAACATAAGGCATGATCAAAATAATAAAAGTACTTATAGACACATTAATTTAGAAAAACAATCCATAACAGGTAAAAATGATATAGCACGAAAAACATTGAAATCTCTAAGTTTAGATGGACGAATGTACAATCTATGGAATAGGCTTTATAGAAAAAATATAATCCATGATAATAATATTAAATTAGATGAGAACCTTAGATTTGGAGAAGATCTAATATTCAACCTGAATTTCTTGTTAAAATCAAGCAGGATTGATATGCTAGATATAACCCCTTATTACACATATATATCTAATAGTCAAACAAGTATAGTAAAAACTACAAAGCTCAGCACTGAATATAGAATAAAAAATGCAAGAGAGCTAGATAAATTTTCGAAAATAGCAAATCAGCACAATAACCCTTATGTTCAACTTGTTAAAGCTAGATGGCTAATATCTTTCATGATGTCATCTATTCAATATTCAACCAAGCAAGAAGGATCTAAAAAATCTTTAAATAATATAAAGCATATTATTGACAATAGAATACTAGCACCAAAATTTATTAAAAAAACACCAGAGATTGGTATAATAAAATATATACTTCTACTTATAGCAACCTTAATACTAAAAAATGCTCTATTAACATTTATTTTGGCTAATATATTGTTGTTTATTAAAAATATTAAATCTCAAAAAAATACGAAATTAGATGAAAAATATTACACACTGAAAAAAATAATCTAAAAAATTAATATTTTTTATTTTAATACCACTGCTTAAACTCAAGTAGTGGTATTATTTAAAAACTATCTATTCCTATTCAATAATATTCTTTTTTACTAAACCATAGTCGTTATCAGTTTTATCAGTTAAATATTTAAATCTAAAATCACCGCCATCAAAAGTGTTCGCAATAGCTTTAGAATAATCTTTATTTTTTTCATACAGAACTGCAATTAACCTAAAGTCGGTAGAATTAAAGTTGTCTAAAGAAATCCTAATATTAAATACTGAATTATCTGAAGAAACCTTTACATGACCACTATCATATACTCTACCACCTCTACCTTCATCTTGAAGAGTATAAGCAATATATAATTCAGCATCACCGCCATACGAATATTCTATATCAGCCTCAAAATATTCACCATGATGAATAATTGGTTTATTCCCAACAATTTTAATTGAGGAAGAATTACAATCAGTAGTAGAATTATGAATATTGCGCGAATTAAGCGTGTCTAGGTTGGAAGCTATATATTTCTCAGCAACTTTATCAACATCACCAGATTCACTTATCATACCATCTGCAATAAAAATAGCATTATTACAATATTTTTTAACATCTGCCATTGAATGTGTAACTAAGATAACAGTTTTAGTTTTATCTTTCTTAATATTTTCGAAAAAATCATTACATTTACGCTGAAAGGCTTCATCACCAACTGCTAAAACTTCATCCAACACTAAAATATCACCTTGAGCTTTAATTGCAATAGAAAAAGCCAAACGAACTTGCATTCCGCTAGAATAATTCTTTAATTTCTGATCCATAAATTCTTCAAGCTCAGCAAATTCCACAATTTCATTATACATTGCAGAAATTTCTTCTTTTGAAAAACCAAGAAGTGCACCATTTAAATAAATATTTTCACGGCCAGTAAGTTCTGGATTAAACCCAACACCAAGTTCAATAAATGGAACCAAAGTTCCGTCAACTTTTACTGTACCACTCTCTGGCGTATAAATTTGCGAAATAATTTTAAGTAACGTGGATTTTCCTGAACCATTTCGCCCAACAATACCATAAAAATCACCCTTTTTAACCTTGAATGAAATATCTTTAAGAACTTTTTGTTCTTTATAACCTTTAATTCCCTTCGTCCAGTTTACAAAAGCCTGTTTAATACCACTCGCCTGTTCTGTTGGCAAACGAAAACTTTTCGAAACATTTTTTACTTCTAAAGCGTATTTTCCCATTACATAATCTCCGCAAATTTTTTCGAATTTTTATTAAAATACCATAGACCAAAAGCTACTAATAAAGTTGTGACCAAAATTGGAATTAACACAAACCAGTAATTTTCGAAAAGTGTCCAGAAAGTTGGTGTTTCATGAGCGATCAAATTGTGGCGAATATCTTGAATCGCAAGCGCAATTGGGTTAAGCATCATAATTTTCGCAATCGAAAATCCAAAAATTGAAACTTTTGTAACCATTGAAATTGGATACATAATTGGCATTGAATAGACTAAAATCTGCATAAATACTTCCCAGATATGCGAAATATCACGGAATTTAACATAAAGAGTTGATAAAATTAACGCTAAACCAAAAGCTGTAGCAAAAAGAATTATAATGTTAAATGGCAAAATTAAAACAGACCATTGGAATTTTACACCAGCAAAAATTGCAAAAGCTAAAACCACCAAAAGATTAATTGAAAGTGAAATTAAAGCACTCACCATTGAAGAAATAATCACGATATATTTTGGAAAATTAATTTTTCGCATCAAATCACCACGAGCAACAATTGAATTCATCCCCAAAGTAACTGCTTCGGTAAAAAATCCCCAAAGAGAGAGACCAAGGAGTAGAGTTATTGCATAGTTTGGAATTGAAGAATCAGTAATTCGCAAGAATTTTACAAATATAAAATACATCACCACAAAAATCATAAGTGGCTTAAGAACTGACCATAAAATTCCCAAAGCTGAGCCTTGATACCTTAACTTAAAATCTGTTTTAACGAGTTCTACAAGCAGAACCCGATTCCTCTTTTCAAAAAATCCTATTTTAATCATTATGCTTTTAATTATATCATATATCGCCTAACACTCCAACACTAAACTATTTTAACATCTGAAAATAGCTAGCTTTCTAGATTATTTTCAATAAGTTAAAACAGCATCTCTGCTGTTTTAACTGCTATTTATCTATTTTTAATATATATTTATTACCAACACCCGTAATTAATCCTCTTTCGAAATTCTGAGTCCATTTACCATCATTCCATGCTTCATTCTTTAATGGTAAGCCGAGTTTATCTTTTTGCGCATCATTTAATGAATTATAGAATTTAAATACATCACCCTGAATTTCCCAATATCCTAAATTATCGTTTCCTATAATATCACCCCTCTCGTAGTGTTGTATCTTATAACCTTTTTCTTCAATAACATCACTAATAGGGAATCCTAAAGCGCCTTTTTCATTACCAATCTTATTCCAGCGTTCGCGTATTTTACCATAACTTTCATGATATCCAGATTTTGGACTACCTATAATAAAACCATTCTGATATTTTTGAAACCATCCACCTTGAATAGTTGAAAATTCTTGCGTTATAGGTAATCCCATCTTACCATGTTCATACCCTAATTGAGCATACTTATCTCTAATTAAACCAATACTTTCCCAATATCCAGTGCTATCACTTCCAATTATGAAACCATTCTGATATTTTTGCGCACGACCATTATTGACAATGTTAAAATATCCAGATAGTGGTAATCCCATCTTACCATGTTCATACCCTAGCTCAGAATATCTTTGTCTAATTTTACCATAGTTTTCCCAATATCCAGTACTATCGCTTCCAATTATGAAACCATTTTTAAACCTTTGGAATATTGATTTATCGGTCTTGAAAAATTCAGAATCTACGTCACCAAGATATCCTTTTTCACCACCTAGCTCAATGTATCTTTCATATATTCCACTGTATATTCTTTTACTTTCAAGAGTAGAGCCAAATAGCCGGTTAAAGAACATAAAGAAATTACGATTTCCATAAGCTCCACAATGTGAAGTTCCCGGATAATTTGCTAGTGCTGAATCGTTCGGAACATATGGCGTATAAATATACAAACTTAAAGTTGCAACATTCTCAATATTAACACGTTTTGTACCACAAGCTGGATTTGGTGAATATTGAATGTTATTCCATCCAAGCTTCAGCGAATAGCCACCATCTTTATGATGGTCTTTATAATATTTTAACTGCCAAGCTGCCAAAGTCATTTGTTTATAAAAACCAGCTTTTGAATCCGCACAAGCAGCAGAAAATCCAGGGCCAGAATCTGGGCAAGCATATCCCATCGCATATTTATATTGAGTTTTTACTGGCCAATTATCATCTAGTAAATTGAGAGATTCTTTCTTCAGTAAAACCAACAAAACTTGCGGGTTAATTCCATATTTCTGAGCCGCATCATAAATAATCTGTGCCGCCGAAATTCCACCTTCGAAAGATCCGCCACCTTTTTCAAAAGAAGTTTCGCCAGTATTTGGGTTTTCGTGATAATTATTTATACATACATATGGAGGTTTATGCCAATAATTTGAATTTTGTGCAGCAGCAAATTGAGCAGCGGTTCTACCATCATTTTTTCCAGAAGGTCCGGTACCCCAGGTATCGCAACTACCAATTTGCTTATTTAAAAAGCTTTGGATTTGCTGCACATTCATTGCATCTTTATTATAAAAAATACTGTCGTCAATAATTCGGCCAGGATTGAAATCGGTTGCTTTAACAGCGTTAGAAAGATTTCTAAGTACAGCTAAAGAACTAAAAACAATAACCGCCACGACTGGCGCACCAATTAAAATTGATTTTTTAAATTTTCTACTTCTCGATTGTAAAACTTTGAGCATCCGACCTTCCTTCTTGTTTTTGTTTTGAATTTTTATAAGTTGTTATTGCTGTCCATTTTCCAGTCTTAAATTCACTATCACTAATTTTTTTCGAAACTGCCTTACAATATTTATTATTTGGGCTCTCTAAAATTTCAGTTGAAAGTTCAATTTTAGTTCCATCAGAATGCGTTAGAGTATATGAACATTTACCATTCCCATCGTCATAAAGGAGCCCTGAAATCTGCCCAGCCACACGAACTGCACCATCTTCAACTTGCACGGTTGTATAAGTTGGAAAATTTGTATACCCCGAGGATTCAACAGTTCCTTCAGCACGATCAGTATTATTATTTTTAGTTTTCGAATTAATGATTTCTTTCGCAGCTTCTTGCTTTTTAGTTTCTTCAGGGTTTTTCGAATCTTCTTTTTTCTCTTCAACTTTTGAGGTATTTTCTTCTTTTTTCTCATTATTTTTTTGAGAATTTGAATTTGCCCACCAGAAAATTCCACCAGCAC
Source organism: uncultured bacterium (assembly GCA_938030735.1). Classification (GTDB taxonomy): domain Bacteria; phylum Patescibacteriota; class Saccharimonadia; order Saccharimonadales; family Saccharimonadaceae; genus Nanogingivalis. The sequence goes on along the minus strand of CALHIM010000011.1, from coordinate 158,965 downwards.
CAGCGACCAGCAAAATTACAAATGCAGCAAAAATAATAGTTTCAGTTTTTTTAGTATTTTGTGTGTTTATTTTCATTTTATTTCTCCTAAACCAATTTTAACATAAGCTAAATAAAATTTCAACATTTTGGTTATATTTTTTAGTAATTTTGTGCTATAATATAATTACTATGAAGAAACTCATCACAATCATGATTCCAGCTTATAACGAAGAAAAAGCTCTACCAAAACTTTTTGAAAGACTCAACCTTTTAGCAAAAAACACTTCAAAATATGATTTTGAATTTCTTTTTATTAATGACGGTTCGAAAGATAAAACAATGGAAATTATTAGAAGTAAAGGCCAAAAAGATTCGCGAATTTCCTACATTAATTTAAGCCGAAATTTTGGAAAAGAAAATGCAATGCTGGCAGGTTTTGATTATGCAAAAGGAGACGCATTAGTGATTATTGATGCAGATTTGCAGGATCCACCAGAATTAATTCCTGCAATGATCAACCTTTGGGAAGAAGGTTTTGATGACGTTTATGCTAAACGTGAATCTCGTGATGGTGAAACTTGGCTTAAAAAGCAAACTTCGAAATGGTTCTACAGCATACTTGATAAAATTTCACAAATTGAAATTCAACGCGACACTGGCGATTTTCGACTTCTCGACCGCCGTGCAGTTGAAGCCCTAAAAACTCTCCGCGAAACTAACCGTTACACCAAAGGAATGTTCTCTTGGGTTGGTTTTCGAAAGAAAGAAATTACTTATAAACGTGATGCACGTGTAGCTGGCGAAACAAAATGGAATTATATAAAACTTTTCAATCTCGCAATTGAAGGAATCACTAGCTTTACTGTCGCACCACTTCGCATTGCTACAATTACAGGATTTTTAATCTCAATTGCTGCATTTTTATGGATCGCTTTTTTGCTAATCCGCCCACTTTTCGGTGTTCCAACTGGTGACGGTTATGCTTCAATTATGTCAGCAATTCTTTTTCTTGGTGGAATTCAGCTCCTCTCAATTGGAATTTTAGGCGAATATATTGGTCGAATTTTTATTGAAAGCAAAAATCGCCCTGTTTATCTAGCGCAAGAAATCAAAGAATTCAACCATGAAAAATCTACTAAAAAAGCTAAAAAATAGCCAAGAATTTCGGTTTGCAGCAATTGGTGGATTGAATACAATCCTAGATTTTGTAATTCTTTTTGGGCTAACTTCTCTTGGAATTAGCTCTTTAATTGCAAACATTTTCTCAACTGGGATTACTTTTATAAATAGCTTTAGTTTAAACAAGAAAATCACTTTTAAATCAGTTTCAAAAAGCAAAAAAGAACTCGTTCGAGAAATGGCACTTTTTATTATTGTAACACTTTTTGGACTTTGGGTCATTCAAGGTGTGATAATTTTTCTAACTTTACCATTTTTCGAAAGTATTTTAAAAAATCCAAAAATATCACTTTTAATTTCAAAGCTTATCGCTACTATCTTCAGTTTAATCTGGAACTTCATCCTTTATAAAAAAGTTGTCTTCAATAAAAATTAAACATATTATTTACCAAAGAAATTTATAACCGATTTGGAAGCCATTTTTAAACTATAACAAAATAAGTCTTTCAAAAGACTTATTTTTTCGAAATAATTAATTGTCGTTCACGACCTTCACCTTCAGAATGCGTTTCGATATCCGAATAGTCTTGAGCTAATTTATGAATAGTAAAGCGATCGGTTGGATTCAAATTTAATCGGTAAGGCTCGCCAGTTTTTCGAACTTGTTCAATCCATTTTTCAGCTTTTTCAGTAATTTTTTGAGCTCGTTGTTTTTTATAATCCGCAACATCAATATTTACACGGTGAATTTCAGCATTTTTAGCCTCAAGTGCTCGTGAAATTAAAAATTGCAATGAACGTAAATTTCCAGAATCACGACCAATAAATAAAGAGTTTAGCTCGCTTGAAGGAACTGAAAGCTGAATAATCTCATCATCAGCAGTTGAATAGACCGCCAAATTAACTCCGAAAAAGCTCAGAATATCTTCCAAAAACTTTTGTGCAAAAACAATTGATTCTTCTCGATTCATATTACCTCCGTTTTCCATCTTTCGCTTTAATCCTTCGAATATTCGTTCCACCTTTTTCTTTCGAATTTTTCTTTATTGGCTTAGATGGTGTATTTTTTACAATGATTGCTTCTTTAGCATTTTTAAGCTTATTTTTTGGAGATTCCTGAGCAATTTCTTCCATCTCTTTTGAATCAATTGAGAAAATATATTTTTGCTGAATAATTTGAATAATATTCGAAATTAGATAATAGAAAATCAAAGCACCATAAAGCCCCATCATAAGAAAGAACAAAATTACTGGGAGAATTAAATTCATATTAGAATTTACCGCAGCGTTAAGTTCTGCCTGATTCGGCTCTTTTCCTTCTGCTGCCTCCTTAAAAATATCACGAATCCGCCGATTACCATTTTTTGGCTGAGTCTGCCGAACCATATACCACTGCGAAAGCGTTAGTCCAACTAAAATCACCATCATAAAACTGCTCGAAAGGTCATTCAAAGGTACAGCCGTATCTGTTAAGTCGATAACTCCAAGAAATTTTGGTTCAAGTTTTTTGCTTGAAATAACATCACTCACGCGACTCATTTGCGCAACTGGCTGATATACCCATTTCGAAATTTGATCGGGCGTATTTACTACAATTCGCATCACACTAAAGAAAGTTAACAGAATTGGCAGCTGAATAAATAACGCCAGCATTGAACGAAATGGCTTGAAATTATGACGACGGTAGAGTTCCATCATCTGCAAAGTTTCAGCTTGTTTATTACCTTTCGAATTTTTGCGAATTTTTTGCAATTCTGGCTGAAGTTCTCGCATAACTTTTGATTGATGAAGTTGACTCTTTGTGAGTGGCCACATCAAAAATCGTACAATTAAAGTGAAGACAATGATTGTGAAACCAAAATCACCAATAAAGTTATAAATTACCAATAATAGGTTCAAAATTGGCTGAGTAATAAATAATTCAAACAAGTTCATATCTATTATTATACTACTTTCTACTACTTATTACAATAAAAATCAGCCTCTTTAAAGATGTCAATTATAGTTTCTTTAAGTTCTTCATGCGGAATATCTTTTATGCTTTTATGAAAAATCATCACTACAACGTCAAAAGTACCATCAATTTTTGGTAGTTCATGGCGAATAATTTCATAAACTCGCCGGCGAATTCGATTTCGGCCAACCGCACTCTTTAAAACCTTTTTTGAAACTACAACCGCAAAACGAGAATCTTTACGACGCGGATTTTGCGCAAATTTCACGGTAATTTTTTGCGTACGAACTGAAGTTCCGTTTGAATAGACATAACGTAAACTACCATGACCGTGAAATCTATTTTTATAAGCTAACATAACTGTTTATATTTTAGCATTTTTTAAGTAATTTAGCAAATTAAAACGAGCTCACAGTAAGCCCGTTTTAAAAATTTATTATAGATTAACAATAACTTTTTTATTCGACCAGAATGATGGTTGATAGTGGAGTTTCAATGAAGAACCAGCAGGAACTTCGAAAATCATAGAACCGCTCTTTTTACCACCTTTTACTAAGTCACCAGAGCCAAGACTGTCTGGTAGGCTATAAGTTTGTCCATCAGCACTTTCAGCGGCTCCGTTAGAATCTTCAGCCTTAAATTTGAAAACATTATAGTTCATTTCAGTTTCAGATTTATTTTCAATCTTTACTGAAACTTTTACATATTCTTTGCCATCTTTTGGTTTTAGATAAGCATTTCCAGAATTCCAGTTTCGCTCAACCTTTTCAACAGTTAATTCTTTTCCATCAAATGCAATTATATCACCAACATTGAATTCAGTTTTCTCTTCTTTTTTAGACTCACCTTTTTGAGTTTGAGATGATCCGTTTGATCCAGAATTTTTATTTTCACCAACTTTTTCAGGCTGCTTGTATTGGCTACCAATAGCAATAATTACAACTATAACAATCCAAAACCAAGCTTTTTTATAGAACGGCTTCTCAGATTTAGCTTTTGAAGATATTCTATTTAGCTGGTTATTGTCATTAGATTCTACAGTTGATTTTTCTTCTTTCATTAGAACTCCCTTTATAAAATATTAATTATTACATAATCATTTTACCCCCCCCCCGATATATTTTGTCAAGTATAAAAATAAAAAAGAGGCTTTTAAAAACCTCTTTTAATCTCGTTTTAGCATTACAGTAAAAGCTTCGCTCGGAATTTCAACATTTCCAAATTTCTTCATTCGCTTTTTACCACGTTTTTGTTTAGCAAGCAGTTTTTTCTTTCGAGAAACATCGCCACCGTAAAGATAACCAGTCACATCTTTTCGATAAGCCGAAATATTCTCGCGCGCGATAAACTTTCCGCCAATCGCCGCTTGAATCGCCACTTGAAAATTCTGTCGCGGAATCACTTCTTTCAATTTTGCGGTAATTTCACGACCCATTCGCACACTTTCTGAACGATGACACATCACCGAAAGCGCATCAACCATTTCGCCCGCAACATAAAAATCCACGCGTACTAAATCTTCTACCAAATAATCCCAAAGTTCATAATTAAATGACCCATAGCCAGATGTAACGCTTTTTAGCTGGTCGTAAAAATCGGTCAAAAGATTAGCAAGTGGCGCTTCAAAAGAGACCAAAACACGCTCATCAATATAGCTCAAATTCTTTTGTAAGCCACGTTTCGAAACAATCAGCTGGATCACAGCACCAACATAATCTTTTGGTACCACAATTTCACCTTTAATCCACGGCTCACGAATTTCAGAAATTTTTGTTTGATCAGGTAAATCAGCGGCACTTTTAATATCTAATTCTTCACCTGTTGTTAAAATTACATGATAGTCGGTTGAAGGGTTGGTTACCACTAAATCTAAGTCATATTCACGCTCCAAACGCTCGCGAACAATATCCATATGAAGAAGACCAAGAAAGCCAATTCGTACACCAAAACCTAAAACTGGTGAATTCTCTGGTTCGAATTGAAGTGCAGAATCACTTAAACTTAATTTTTCAACCGCATCTTTCAAATCTTGATAATCTTCATTTGAAACCGGGAAAAACCCAGCATAAACGAACGGCTGAACGTTTTGATAACCAGGTAGAGGCTCACTAGCAGGATTTTTCGAAAGAGTTACAGTATCACCAACTTTTGCCTCACGGGTAGTTTTTAAGTTAGTCACAATGTATCCAATCTCGCCCGCACTCATTTTATCGTATGGTGTCATTTTTGGCTGAAGCTTACCAATTTCTAGCGCCAAACCTTTTGAATCTGTCGCCATCATTTTAATTTCTTCACCTTTTTTTAGCTCACCCGAAAAAATACGCACGTATAAAATTACGCCACGGTAATCATCATAATAACTATCAAAAATTAAAGCTTTTAGTGGTTTCATTAAATCTCCTTTGGTGCAGGAATTTTCTCAATCACCGCATTTAAAACTTCTTCAACACCCATTCCTGTTTTGGCTGAAATATGTAAAATTTCACTTTCATCACAACCTAAAAGATTAATAACTTCTTTCGAAACTCGCGGAATATCCGCTGCGGGTAAATCAATTTTATTTAAAACTGGAATAATTTTTAAATCGGCCGCCATTGCAAGATAAACATTAGCCAAAGTTTGCGCTTGAATCCCCTGCGAAGCATCAACCACTAAAATTGCGCCTTCACAAGCTTGAAGAGAACGCGAAACTTCATAGGAAAAATCCACATGTCCAGGAGTGTCAATTAAATTTAATTCTATCCCCTGCCAATTCATTGTTACAGGCGCAAGTTTAATTGTAATTCCTTTTTCGCGCTCCAAATCCATCGAGTCTAAAAGCTGCGACTTCATATCACGTTTTTGAACAGTACCGGTAATTTCCATCATTCGGTCAGCTAAGGTCGACTTACCGTGATCAATATGAGCGATGATACAAAAATTTCTAATCTTTTCTAAATTCATAAACTTTCTATATTTTAACAGATTTTTAAAGTTTAGGCAAATTATTTAATCTTAACTTGCACGAAAATCATCTTTTTAATTTGCGAAATAATCGGCTCAGCTTCTTCAAGTTTTAATAATTTTGCAACCAAGACATAAGTTGTTGAACTCACTAATCCGATAAATATAAATTTTGGAAAAGTTGAGAAGAATCGTAAATCAGAGCCAAGTAAAGGCATTCTCGCCACCAATAAATAGCAAATTGAACCAGCTACAGCACTAGCAATCACCATTCGAAAAATCCCTGAAAGAAATTGCGCGTCAAAAAGTCCATTGATTCTTTTTCGCATCAAAAATAGTAAAATTACAATTTCAAGAACTGCGCCAATCGCCTGCGCCCAAGCTAATCCATAAGCACCAAATTTAAAAATTAAGCTGAAAATTATCGCCAAAACAATATTCAAACCAATTGCAACCAACGAGATATAAAATGGTGTTTTTGTATCTTCCATTGCGTAAAAACTCCTTGCTGCAATATGATAAATTGAACGTGCAAAAATCGAAAGAACAAGAACGCCCAAAAGCCCAGCAATCAAATCATCACCACCGTTTTTAATAAAACTAACGATATAGCCACGCAAAAAGAAGAACAAAACCGAAACTGGCAAAGCTAAGAAAATAATCATTCGAAGAGCCGATTGTAGATCTTTTCGAAAGAGATCTTTTCGGCCGATTGCTAATCTTTCAGTTAAATTTGGGAAAAAAGCAGTAGAAATCGCCACACCAATTAAGTTTACCGGCATCATTTGAAGAGTTAAACTTTGCGAATAAGCACGAACTGTTCCCGAACCCATTCGGCTTGCCATATTTGTTTCAACAATTGAATTTACGTAGTCTAAACCTTGATCCATTGAACGTGTTGGTAGGAGCTTCATCACCTGCTGAAATCCTTTATTTTTCCAGAAAATTCGAAATTGATATTTAAAATCAACACCAATCAAACCAGCCGCTGCAATCAAAAGCTGCAAAACCGATCCAAAAGCAACACCGATCGCCACACCCATAATTCCGCCTTCAAAAATTTGAATACCAAAAATATTAATTCCATTCGTAAAAAACACTGTTCCGATAATAATTCCAATGTTATAAATTGCAGGCGCAAGAGCCGAAAAAGTAAATCTTCCAATTGCTTGCTGAACACTTGTCAAAACTGTTGCAATCGCAAAAAGAAATGGGTTAATTGCAATCACACGCATCATTGATATAGCCAAAGAACGTGAAGATTCACTCAACCCTGGGCCAACAATATATTTAACTAAAGGTTCTGCGAAAATAATAATTAAAACAGATGCCAATAAAGTTAAAAGTGCCAACAAATTCAAAACACTCGAACTTAATTCCCAAGCAGATTTTTTATTTCGATTTGCCATTCGCTGGTTAAAAACTGGAATAAACGTTACACTTAAAGCTCCCGAAACCAAAATAAAAAACATAAAATCAGGAATCGTAAAAGCTACCGTGTAAGCATCAATTCCATCTGGGTAAGAATCTAAATAATATGAATTTAAAAGCCTGTCTCGCAAAAAGCCTAACAAGCTCGACAAAAGCGTCGAGCTCGCAAGAACGATTGCTGCAAATTTTACTGTTAATCTTGAGTTAGCTTTCGAAACAATTGATCTAACTTTTGATTTCATAACTAATCGTGAAGTTTTGCTTCCTTAGGCAATTTAGCATTTTTTAAAATTTCAGCAACTTCTTTTTCATCAAGAGTTTCTTTTTCGAGAAGTGCATCTGTTAATTCTTTAAGTGGTTTTTTATTTGCTTTAAGAATTGCGGCGGCACGCTCAACAGCCTCTTTAATCAATTTAGCAATTTCTGCATCAATTTTTTCAGCGGTTTTTTCAGAATATGGTCGCTCGCGAGTCATTTTGTCAAAGAACATTCCAGAATTTTCTTCATGAAAAACTTGATCAAGTAGATCTTCGCCCATACCAAATTCAATCACCATATTTCGAGCAATATCAGTTGCATTTCGAAGGTCGCTTGATGCTCCGGTTGAAATTCCAGCCTCGCCATAAATCAACATTTCAGCCTGACGTCCACCCATTGCGCGCGCCAAGATATCTTTATATTCGAAAATATTTGTATAGCTTCGATCTTCTGGCGGTAAAAACCATGTTACACCACCAGTTCCACCACGCGGAATAATTGTAACCTTATGAACTGGGTCTGAATCTGGTAAAACATGGCCAACAACAGCATGGCCAGCTTCATGCCAAGCGGTAGTTTCACGTTCTAAATCACTCATAACTTTTGATTTTCGTTCTGGGCCAATCGCCACTTTTTCGAAAGCTTCAGTTAAATCTTCATTAGTAATTACTTCACGGTTATTTCGTGCTGCCAGGATAGCTGCTTCATTTGCAATATTCGCAAGGTCGGCGCCTGCAGAACCAGCAGTTTTCTTTGCTAATGCGTTCAAATCAACAGATTCATCAACTTTTTTATTCTTGAAATGAACCTCTAAAATTGCTAAACGATCTTTTCTTTCAGGAAGAGAAATTTCTACACGGCGGTCAAATCGGCCAGGTCGAAGAAGGGCTGGGTCGAGTACATCAGCACGGTTGGTTGCAGCCAAAACAATAACACCAGTATCTTTTTCGAAACCGTCCATTTCAACCAAAATTTGATTCAAAGTTTGTTCACGTTCATCATGACCCCCGCCCATTCCAGAGCCACGTTTTCGGCCGACCGCATCAATTTCATCAATAAAGATGATCGCTGGAGCATTCTTTTTTGCTTTCGAAAACAAATCTCGCACACGTGAAGCACCAACACCAACAAACATTTCCATAAATTCTGAACCCGAAATTGAGAAAAATGGAACTTTCGCCTCACCCGCAACAGCACGAGCCAACATTGTTTTACCAGTTCCTGGGTTTCCAACCATTAAAACACCACTTGGGATTTTTGCACCCATTTTTTGATATTTTTTAGGATCTTTCAAGAAATCAACAACTTCATATAAATCTTGTTTAGCGTTTTCATTTCCAGCAATATCTTCAAATTTGATCTTCTTTTTATCTTCACCGTAAAGTTTTGCTCGAGATTTGCCAAAATTCATCGCTTGCGAATTTTGACCAGTTGCCGAACGCATAATTAGCATAAAGAAAGCCACAATTGCAATAACTGGTACGATCATAACTGTTAAATTCCAAATTATCTCCGAAGAGTTGTCAACTGGCATTACATCAACAGTAGTCTTGCCTTTTTCAAGCCCTTGCTCATAAATCGTTCCACTTTCTTTAACTGATTTTTCGCTAGCTCTCTTCTCGCCTTTTCTAGTAATCCTTACATCATTTCCCTGAATTTCTAGTTTCGAAATCTCACCTTTATTAGCGCGCAAGATCACATCTGAAATAGCAACTTCTTTTAATTTATTTGAAAAAATATTCTGGCTCAGCCAAATTCCACTAAAAATAGCTATAATTACCACCCAAAAAATAACATTCAGAGATAGCTTCTTAAAATTATTGTTTTTCTTATCTTTCATCATCTTCCTTTCCGGTCATTCAACTCTTACTATTTTAACAAATTTTTAAAGCGTTTTCAACCGAAAAAGAAAAAGAGGCTCTAATGAACCTCATAAATTATTCACCTCTGATCCAAGCCAAGGCTTCATATATATAAAATCCCACTCGGCCTAAGGTATACATTATCGCGGCTAGTGCTTTTAACTTATTGCCGCGAGAAAAAAATTTTTCAGCAACTACCATACCTAAATCTTTAGCATAAGGATAGCCGGTATAAGCCATGATTTTCAAGCTATGAAACTCGGCATTTAATTGCCAAGTTTCAGCTTTTTCACCCCTAAATTTATCAAATCTACTATCGAGGATTATATATTCCTCGACGATTCGATTGATTTCCTCAGCTCTACCGCTATTTCTGAGGAATTCAAACTCCGTCCGAAGCTTTTCGTCTTTTACAAAAAGCTTGTCCAGTTCATATCCTTCAAGCTGAGCGAAGCACTTGTCCGCCAACGACAGAAGATATAAAGCACTTTCGAAGCGATTATCATCTTTTTTATTTCTAATAATGATTTGCGCTTTATTGATTGAGAGCTTTGCTAAAACATACAGGTAACTTGACTCACCAGCCTTATCAAGAGCCTCCAATTCTAGTTGAGCCACTTCATCAGACCAATAAATCCCATGAAGTTTTTGCTCAACCAAAGCTTTAAAGGAAATTAGTTTGACTAACTCCTTTACCGACATATTATCGGTATCGGCATAGCGAATTAACTTTTCGAGCTTTTTATATTTCGATCTCTCGAAATATTCAACGGCTTTTTTATGATTATATTTACTAATACTAATCATTTTTACACCCTCCTAAAAATATGATTATACCTAAATTATACTTATAAATTAAAGACTTAGTCAATATTAAAACTCCAGTGATTTCTAGAAAACATAACTTCATGCCCATCTAGAATTTGAGTCCGTGAGCCATTTTTAAAAGTTCGAATTGCATATAGCAAATTCCAAACTTGTTTTGAAAGCGGAATTTTGCCAGATTGATGAATTATAATTTCGCGCAGGACTTCATAACAAACTTCATCTGAATTTGTGCGAAAAAACTCTCGTTCAAACTTTTGGCCGTCACTAATTTCAAACAAAATCTCTTGAGTTTTTTTCTCAATTTCACGGCGAAGTTCAATTTGCCTTTGCCAAATTTTAAAAATCGATTCCAGATCTTTTTTACTAAAATTCAAAGTTTTTCGAATTCGATTGCGTTTATATTTTTGACTAAAATTAGTTGAATCCTCTCGCCAAATTAAACCTTGTTGCTTTGCCATTTTTATAATTTCTAATTTCGAAAATCGTAAAAAAGGCCGTTCAATATCTGGCGAATCAAAACACGCCACCGCGCGCCAACCGCCACCGCGCGCCAAATTTAACGCAAAAGTCTCCGCCAAATCATTCTTATGATGGGCCGTAAAAATTATAGCATTTTCACGTTTAGCAATTTTTCGCAAAAAAATATATCGAGCATTTCGAGCTTTTTCTTCACTTGAATTTTCTCCTAAATTACCATGTTCAAATTCGAATTTTAATCTATCTTTTTCTGCTAATCTTCGAACAAATTCACAGTCTTCTTGACTTTCTTTTCCGCGAATTCCATGCTCAAAATGCGCAACAATTAAGTTTTCTTCAAGCCATTTTTGCCCATTTTTATTTCGAAAAAATCGCACTAAAAAATCCAGTAAAACCACCGAATCCACACCGCCAGAAACTGCCACGACTATTTTCTTCATATAAATTTATTTTACCACACTTGCGTTTTTAAATCGATTATGTTAAAATTTAAACAATGAAAGAAGGTGGGAAAATTTCGAAAATTAAAGAGATAAAGTTCGAAAATTCAGTTAAATTTGCAGCCGAAAGTATTATTGAAAATGCCCTAAATCTGCATGCAACTGATGTTCATATTGAACCAAGAGAAGATTCAACTTTAGTCCGTTTTCGAATTAACGGCGTTTTAAAAACCGTTAATGAATTTTCGAAAGATTTTTTGCCAAAATTAGCGAAATATTTTAAACATCTTGGCGGTTTAAATTTTAGTGAAAAAACTTTTTCACAATCCGCCACAATCCAACATGGAGAAGCTCGGATTCGAATTTCCACAACTCCAGTTTTTTTGGGTGAGAAAGTTACTTTAAGGCTAATTCGAGCCCGAAAAAGCGTTAGAAAACTTAATGAAATTGGGCTTTGGGGTGAAAATTTACAACAAATTCAACAAATTTTACGCCAACCACGTGGAATTATTTTTACAATTGGTGAAGGAAATAATACAACCAATTTCTCAATTTTAAATGAGTTAAATTCGAGCGAAAAAAATATTGTTACAATTGAAAAACACATCGAAAAAACCATTCCAGGAATTAACCAGACCGAAATTAACCCTAGAATTGGCTTAGATTATCTTGAAATGGTTAAGTCAGCTCTAAGCCAAAATCCTGATATTTTATACATCGATAACCTAAAAGATTCAAAAACTGCTGAGCTTATTTTTGATGCTTCAATGCGAGGAAAATTCATTATTGCCAGCCTCCCAGTTCAAAAAATAAGTGAAATTATCCCATTTCTAAATTATCTTGGGATTGAACCATTCTTGATTAGTGCAAACGTTTTAGGAATGATTTCACAAACCTTAATTCGTACTGTTTCGAAAAAAGCAATTTCAAAAACCAAAATCTCAAAAGAAGAATCTTCGCTGATTTTACAGGAATTTAAAATTACGGGAGTAAAAATCCATAAATTAGAAAAAGATTTTCGCGATAAAGTTCACCCAAAAAATAAACTTTCAACTTCTTCAAATGCTATTTTAGAGTTACCAATTATTAGAAAAAAAGATAATTATGAATTAGCTTTTTCTGGAAATACTGCAATTTTTGAAGTTTTAAGCTTAATTAATGGCGAAATTTCAAAAGAAATTAAAAATTTAATTCAAATTAAGCCAACTTCAGTTGAAATTGAAGAAATTCTTTCAGCAAATAATTTTAGAAATATGAAATTAGACGGTTTAGCGAAGGTTCTACAAAATGAAACAATTCTACCAGAATTAATGCGGAAAACTGGATTTTAAAACAATAATTTGTTAGAATTATAAATAATTATGTTAATTTTAGCTTCAAAATTACTAGACACGCCAATTATGGGGCTACAAACTGGCTCACAACTTGCCCTAACTGGCAATGCGATTATTAATCCTGAAAATTTACAAATTTTAGCTTATAAATTAAAAGCTAATTCTTTTTCAAACGAAGAAATGTTAATCCGAATCGCCGATATTCGTGAACTTTCAAGAATTGGATTTATTATCGACTCTGGTGAAGATTTTATTCTCCCAACAGATGTAATTAAAATTAAAGAAATAATTGACCTTGATTTTGACATCTTAAATCTTAAAGTTGAAGATGAAAAAGGTTCAAAAATTGGTAAAATAATTGATTATACTTTAAGTTTAGCTGATTTTTCAGTTCAGCAATTAATCGTAAAACGACCATTTTTAAAATCGTTAAACGATCCAACTTTAACAATTCACCGATCTCAAATCGTTGCAATAAATGACAATACTATCACAATTCGCCACGAAAAAGAAGAATCCCCACAAAAACGAGCAGAAAAAACTGAGAATTTTGTACCGAATTATATAAATCCTTTTCGAGATTAAAATTATTCTTTCGAAAGCGCCTTTTTAATTTCATCAAAAGAAAAACCCTGTCGAGCCAGATAGGCAATTAACTTTTGTTCATCTGTATATCTTTTAGCTTTTTTAGTAATTATTTTTTGAATCTCATCCTCATCATTTCGATTTGATTCACTTAAAACCTGTTCAATAATATCTGAAGAAACACCTTTCGAAAATAATTCAGATTTTAGTTTTTTAATTGAGCTACCTTTTCTCTGATTACGGTTTTCAACCCAGAATTTAGCAAACTTTTCATCATCAATATATTTTTTTTCAATCAATCGACTCAAAACTTGTTCAACTGAGATTTTCGAAACTCCTTTTTTTTCATAAAATTCACCCGTTTTATGATTTTTAAGCTTACGATTTAAAGTTTTTTTCCATAAATAATCGCTAATTTCTTTTTTAGAATGTGGCCTCATTAAGCAATAATTTAAAGCTAAAGCATAAAGTTTGCCAAATTCACTCTGCTGTTCAAGATTTTCGATTTCAGTTTTTGTAAATTTAGATCCAATTTTAACATTTAATTGAGTTAACTGAAAAATATCTAGCGAAAAACGATATTTTCCATTCACAAAAATATTTACCCGATTTTGATTTTTAACTGCTTGTTTTATATCTGTTATTATAAAAAAACCATCCTTAAAAGTAGCTTCTTGAGAGCTCTTTTTTATCTTTTTATACTCAAAATCACTATGATCAAAAATCTCTAATGCCATAAAAATTAAAATCAAATTAGCCCAAATTTATCGGGCTAATTATTTTATTCTTCAGTTTTTTCTTCGTTTGGAGCTTCTTCAACAAATTCTTCACCACGAATTTTTGCTCGAACTTTAGCATCAATTTCCGCCATTACATCTGGATTTTCAAGCAAGTATCGCTTAGCGTTTTCACGACCTTGACCAATATTCTGATCGTTATATTTATAGAATGCACCAGATTTTCCTAAAACTTCATATTCAACCGCTAAATCTATAATATCTCCAGTTTTCGAAATTCCCTCGTTATACATAATGTCGAATTCGGCAACTCGGAACGGTGCTGCAATCTTATTTTTCACAATTTTAACCTTTGTACGGTTTCCAATTACATCATCACCACTTTTAATTTGAGCTGTTCGGCGAATATCAGCACGAACTGAAGCATAGAATTTAAGCGCGTTACCACCAGTTGTGGTTTCAGGATTTCCAAACATCACACCAATTTTCATTCGAATTTGGTTGATGAAAATTACCGTAGCTTTTGATTTATTAATAATTCCAGTAAGTTTTCGAAGCGCTTGCGACATTAAACGAGCTTGAAGCCCCATGTGTGCATCACCCATATCTCCATCAATTTCAGCCTGCGGAACAAGAGCCGCAACTGAGTCAACTACAATCAAATCAACTGCATTAGAACGCACCAAAGTTTCAGTAATTTCAAGCGCTTGTTCGCCATTATCAGGTTGTGCAACAAGCAAGTTTTCAGTATCAACACCAAGTTTACGCGCATAAGCTGGATCGAGCGCATGCTCTGCATCAATAAATGCCGCTGTTCCACCTTGTTTTTGAATTTCAGCAATTGCATGGAGCGTTAAAGTAGTTTTTCCTGAACTTTCTGGTCCATAAATTTCAATAATTCGCCCCTTAGGGTAGCCACCACCAAGTGCAATATCTAGGCTCAAACATCCTGAAGGTAGAAGCTCAACATCAACTTTATGATTTTCGCCAAGCTTCATAATTGAACCATCGCCGAATTGTTTCGAAATTTGTGCAATCGCTAAATCTAGCGCTTGTTTTTTACCATCTTCAGCCATTCCTATATCTGTTTTTTTTGCTTTAGCCATAAAATTTTCTCCTTAAAATAATATCTTTATTTTAACATTTTTTAGCAAAATGTTCAAGGTTATTTTTTGAAAAAGAAAAAGGCTCAAAGTGAACCTTAAAAATAATTAAAAAACTATCGCACCCTTCTGTTTTGCTAATTCTTTGCGTTCCTCTTTTATAATTTCAGTTTGGATTGCAGCTAATGTTTTATTAGTAAGAGTACCAAATCTTGGGTCTAATTGTATAAAGTTAACGCAAACTGTATTACCATCAGCATCTTTACCGATTGGAATTTTAATCATTTTTCTTCACCCCCCTAATTTTACTTTACTAATTTTTAAAATAGTAATAAAACAAATTTTATCATACTTTTCTAACAAATTCAAACTGATTAGACCAAAAAAATAAATTGTGATATAATAAAAATATATGAAGAAAAAATCTGGTTTTACAGTTATTGAAATTTGTGTTGTAATTATATTTTTAATTGTCGTTGGCGTAATTTTTACAATACAAAGATTCGAACTTCTCGCAGTTCAACGCGATCAAATTCGAAAACTTTCGATTAATGAAATTTATTATAATTTGGAAGAAGTTTATTATAAGAAAAATGACTATTATCCTGAAAAAATCAACGAAGATGTTGTTAAAGGTATTGAACCAAATCTCTTAACCGACCCTTCTGGAATTATAATTAATGAAGAAAAAAGTGAATACCACTACGAACCAACCAACTGTGAAAACGGTAAATGCAAAAAATTCACACTTCGAGCAAAATTAGAAAAAGAAGGTGATTTTATTAAAAAATCTCGAAATTAAATATTAAAAAACGGCTCACAAATTTTTGAAAGCCGTTTTTTATTATTTTACACTCATTTTTATACCTTCTTCAAAAAGTTTATCAGAAAGCATTTGATTCTCACGAGCAGCTTCAACGATATCGCTTAAAAATTCTGCTTTTTTATCTGGATTTGGTGAAAACGGAAAAGTGTAAGTCGATTCATCGCCGACAGTGCTTAACTTTACAGTCCCATAATCAAACAAATGCTGCAAAATTCCCTCTCGAGAATAAGATATATCTTCAATCGATTCAAGGTTAATCACCTGCTTTTTTTGGCTCATAATCGTATTCGAAATCCATTGAACTGCGCGTTCATTCGTAATCACGAATCGATTCGCTCGATACACAACATAATTAACATAAGTCAATATAATTAAAAGTAGTGTAATTGAGCCAAAAATCAAAGAAATTTGCGGTTTAAAGTTTGCAGGAATTGGTAGCGGATTCGGCATAAAACAGATAATAATCCACGCACTAATTAGTAAAACACCAATAAATGCACTAAAAATAATATTTAAAAGATAGCCGAGTGAATGACGGCGCATCGAAAGAACCACATATTCATCTTCATCAACAGTGATATCTGGATAAGTTTTTACAGATTGTTCGTGGCGAGTTTTAATTACGCGTGGATCACCAACAGGAACTTCTACTTGCATGACTGGCTGAACTTGAATTGGAGCCCCCAAGTTGTTTTCGAAAGTTAAATTCTGCCCATTTTGTGCGATTTTTTCTTCAAATTTTTGCGCCAAGCTTTGCTTATCATTCATCTTTAAATTCCTTTCCTAAATGTTCAAATGCTTTTTTGGTGATAATTCTTCCACGAGGAGTTCGTTGCAAAAAACCAATCTGCATCAGATACGGTTCATAAAAATCTTCGATTGTTGCAGTTTCATCACCAGTTAATGCTGCCATTGTATTTAAGCCAACTGGCCGCGTTCCGTAATTTTCAATCACCGAATTTAATAGATTTCTATCTGCTGCGTCGAGCCCTAGTTCATCAATTTCAAGCATTTTTAAAGCATTTTGAGCAGTTTTCGAATCAATAATTCCATCACCATTAACATCAGCATAATCGCGAACCCGCTTTAAAATTCGGTTTGCGATTCGTGGAGTTAGCCTTGCTCTCGTTGATAGAATTTTCGAAGCTTCATCTTGAATTTTGCTCCCCAAAATTTTACTTGAACGTAAAATAATTTTCGAAATCTCTTCTGGTGTATAAAATTCCAATCTATAAATATGGCCAAAACGGTCCCGGAGTGGCGCTGCTAGACTTCCTGTTCTGGTGGTTGCTCCAATAACCGTAAAATGTGGCAAATCTAACCGAACCGAGCGTGCGGCTGGACCTTTACCGATCACAATATCAAGTTTGAAATCTTCCATCGCGGAATAAAGAATTTCTTCAACAGCGCGTGGCATTCGGTGAATTTCATCAATGAAAAGAATATCACCATCTTGTAAATTTGTTACAATCGAAGCTAAATCACCAGCTTTTTCAATTGCTGGGCCAGATGTAATTCGAATATTTGCGCCCATTTCACGCGCGATCACATTCGCCATTGTAGTTTTTCCCAACCCTGGAGGACCATAAAGAAGCACATGATCAATATTTTCACCACGCTTTTTTGAAGCTTCAATTGCAAGTTTTAAGTTTTTTTTCAGTCGTTCTTGGCCAACATATTCATCAAAATTCGTTGGGCGTAAAGAAATCTCCACCTGCTGTTCTTGCGGTTCGTCATCATGTAAGTTTGCATCAATAATTCTTTCAATAGCCATTGCTTATATTATACCACGACTTGACAAAAATAGAAAAATTTGTTATAATCTTAACATAGTATTCCTCTTTTGGAATAAGAAATTTTTATAAGGAGGCTCTTAATATGAGCAATTTACAAACTTCAATTGATCAAGACGTCAATACCTGGAAAAATGCCGTTAAGGCAGCGGGAGGCGACGAAGGAATGGCGAAAGAAAATTTAACTGAAGCTATTTTCGATTTCGCAAGAATTATCGCTAGACGCGTATTCCAAAACGGGTTTAAGGTAAATCCAGAATATGCAGTTATTAAAAATCTGGATGTAGCGAACGGGCTCGAAAGTGAGCGTGTTGCAATTATTGTTCAGACAAGAAATTGTTTCGCTATCAGCAAAAAAGGTGATATTTATAGTATCACCGAGAATAATAAATACGGGTTTAAAAAACTCGAAAAAAAAGATATTCTTAATTTACAGGGCGAACAAATTGGCTTTTTACACAGGACATTTTACCTTGTGCGAGAAGAAGTCGTAAAATCCAATAAAAAATAGTCGCACAAAATGTGCGGCTTTTTTCTTTTTTAATTAAATTCCAGTTTTTAGTGCCAAAGTAATACGTTCTTCAGTTGGTAAATCACGAGGGATCTGCTCTAATGCTTTTGTTGCATCATTTAAATTAAATCCAAGAGCAATCAGAGCTTCTAAAGCCTCATCTGAAGCTAGGATAATGCTATCACCAACTCCATCAGGTTTCGAAATTGCCATTCCAACTTTATCTTTTAAATCTAAAATTACACGCTCGGCTGATTTCTTACCGACTCCAGATGCTTTTTGGATAAATTTTGCGTCTTCGCAAGCAATCGAATTTCGAACATCTTCAGTTTCGCCTAAACTCATAATTGCAATTCCAGATCTTGGACCAATTCCTTGAACGGTAATTAAAAGTTCGAAAAGTTTTTTAGCCGCCAAACTCGAAAAACCAAAAAGTTCTTGACTTCTATCGGTAATATTATGATATGTGTAAAATTTAATATCATCACCAAGAACTGCTCGTTCGAACTCATTTGTGGGAACGATAACTTCATATCCAACACCAGCAACATCCACAATCACGCTACCAGCAAATTTTTCAACAATTTTTCCAGAAATATGTGCAATCATTAATTTATTTTACCATAAACTCTTTAAGTTTTAAATACGCGTCATATAAAAATGCGTAATTGCAGCAGCAAGCGCATCAGCTGCATCATCTGGCTTCGGAATTTCAGCCAAATTTAAATTCGAACGCACCATTTCCTGCATTTGCTTTTTATTAGCTCCACCATAACCTGTTAAAGTTTGTTTAATCTGATTTGGAGTATATTCTGCAATTGGAATTTTTGATTGTTGAGCTACTAAAATAGCTACACCACGAGCCTGAGCGACTGAAATAGCTGTTGTTACGTTTTTCGAAAAAAATAGTTTTTCAATTGAAACTTCATCTGGATTAGTTTCTTCAATAATCTCTTTCAAGCCATTATAAATTTCTTCAAGCCGAATTTCAATTGGTGTATGAGCCGGAGTTGAAATAACACCACCAGTTACCATTTTTAAAGGCTTACCAATCTGGCAATCTACAACGCCGAAACCCAAAATTCCAGTTCCGGGGTCAATTCCTAGAATTCGCCTCTTTTTCATTTTTTACCTTTTGAAAATTTCGCAAAAATATCTTTTCGAAATTCGAAAAATAAAATTGCTAAAAATACTAAAATCACAACAGCGATAATCCACCAACCCGTGAATTCGGCCTGTTTAGAATTTTCTTCCTCTTTTTTTACACCATCACTAGCACCACTATTTTTTACAACTTTTCTGCAACGATTCGTCTCTTCATTTCTCTCATATCCATCTTTACAAGGCGCTAATTCTTTTTTAACTTCATTACTGTTTTTTCTACAACGATTCGTTTCAGGATTTCGTGTATATCCTGGAGTACATAAAACATCTTTTTTCGAAACTATTGCACTTGAAATTTTTCGACACCTGTTAGTTTCTAAATTACGCTCATAACCTTCATGGCATTCCAATGTAGCTTTTTCTACCAAAATTTTATTGCATCGATTCGTTTCAAGATTTAAGAAATAACCATTTTCACATTTTTTTTCTTGATTTTCTTCTTTAATCTTATTACAACGATCAGTTTCTTCGTTTAAAAAATATCCTGCTTGGCAAGTTTTTTTATTTTTTTCACAATGATTTTCAGTGTTCGAAAAGAATCCATCTTCACAAACTTGAAGAATATTTTCACTATTTTTTGTTATTTTAAAGCTTTGTTTCCATTCTTCTCCATCAAAAATCCAGCTTAAATTCTTCTTTGAACCCTTCAATTCGACGCTTTGAATTTCTTGTTTTTTTGAATTTAAAAGAATAATTTTATTATTGCCAGTTTTCGAAAATTTAAAACTATTTTTACTATTAAAATTAATTGTTAAAAAATCATTCGGTAAAATCTCTACATCTTTAAAGTTTATTTTTTGTGGCTCTTTATTATTTCCTGCATAAATTTCAATTCCACATTTTTTAAGTAAAATTTTCTGATTTTTAGTATTTTTTAGCTCTAAAAACTGCTCATTTGAATTAATTAAAACTTCGCTAATTTGTAAATTTTCACAAAAATCTTCTTCAATTTCAGCTAATCCGCCAGAACTAAAAATCACTTTTTTTTGTGAAATTTCAAAAATATCTTTATTAAAATTACGAATTAAAATATCATTTTTAGTAATTTCTGGCGCATTTTTTTCTTCGCACTTCATATTTTCTGCACATAAAAAATCAACTTTTTTGCCATCAATTTTAAGCTCAATCTGTTCACTCAATAAATCTTGACTCAAGATTTTTCCATCACCATCTTTTTCGCTAAATAATATTTGTGCTTTTTTTAAAAAAATTCCGTTCGAAATTTCACCAATATTTTGATTATTCTGGATAATTTCAATTTTCGAAAACTGAAAATCTTCACCAAAATTTGAGATTTCAAGCATTGAATTCGAAACTTTTGAAATTAAAATATTTTGCGTATTTAAAGCTTGAGTTTTATTTAAAAATCCCAAAAAAAGCGTAAGAAAAATACTCAAAAAAATAATTCTAGAAATCTTCATTTAAAAACTTTCTTTTTATTAAAATTGCAACTTCAAAAATATCTAAGAACATCAAATTTAAAACAAAATTATTATTTTCAGTTTTCAAAAATCCAGTATTTGGCGCTAAAATTCGCCCCCGATTCTTTAGATTATCTATTTCATTATTTGATAAAATATCATTTTTAGTATTTTTTTCTGGCGGTTCTGGTTGCTTATCTTGGCTAAAAACTATATTTTTCTCATTTTTAAAATTATTTGAATCTTTAAAAATACTTTTTTCTTCATCTATATTAGCTTTATTTTCTTCTTTTCCCTTTTCAGAATCCTTATCTTCAGGATTTAAAACTTTTTTATCTTCAGCTTCATCTTCTCTTTTAGGAGCTTCAGGTTTTTTTTCTAATTCATCTTTTTTATCGTTTAAATTTTCTGTTTTTTCAAGCTTTAATCCACCAAATCTTGGTGAATAATTATCAAGATTTCGTAAACCAAAATTATAATTTTTTCGAGCTTCAACAGCGTTCATCTTATCGCCATTTTTGAGTATCTCAGCTTTCGAAACAGCAATTTTCTCAACGCCCTTATTGCTAGGTTTTAAATCAGTTGAATTTTTAACTAACCCCTTAATACATCTCTTTTCATCAGAACAAATATAATCTTTTAATTCGCCATCAATATAAAGCCCTAAAATAGGTTGCTGACTGATAGTATCAATATTTCGAAATTCTTCCTTAAATTTCACATCAGAATTCTGAGCATTTTGCGCAAAAGTCATATATTCTTGCGATTTAAAAATTCCATTTTGAATTTTCGCAATTTCAATTTGTTTTTGATTATTTTTAAGCGAAATTTCTTTAAATTTATAATCTTCACCACTATTAAAAAGTTCAACAAATTCCTTCGAATCAGTAGCGTAAACTCGCGAGATATAGATCTTTTTATCTTCCGCAAAAGTATTTTTTGAAAAAATGAGAGCGATAAAAAAAGCGAAAAAACCAATAATTAAACTTTTTCTCATTCCATCCTCCTTTCCTAAAATGTCCAAAATATTTTAGCATAAACGTAATGTAAAATCAAGTAAAAATAAAATCACTCGCTTGGAGTGAGATTATTTTTTAGACTGTAAGTCGTTTTCGGCCTTTTAGTCGGCGTCGTTTTAGAACTTTAATTCCAGCCTTTGAAGACATCTTATTTCGAAAACCGTGAGTTTTCGCACGATGTCGTTTATGTGGTTGATGTGTTCTTTTTGGCATATCTATCCTATTTTACAATTTAATATTTAAAAAATCAAGTTGATTACTTTTCATAAGCTTTTTAATCTGTTATTTAAACTTGAAATTTTACTAAATTCATTTTGTAGTATACCATAGTTTTCCACAAAAAACAAGGACTTTTCCACAGATATTACAGTAGTTTTTAAGAAATGTGGAAAAATTCTTCTACTTTTCAAAAATTATAACATATTTTTTATTTCTTTAAATTTTAGGTTGTGGAAAACTCAAAAATGTTATAGAATAGAATTATGAATGAGTTGTGGAAAAATATCTTAGCTGAACTCGAAATGGATCCTAAAATTCAAGGCGCGAATTTTAAGACTTGGTTTGCTGACACACAACTTTTATCTTTAGAGAATGACCATGCAGTTATTGGTGCTAAAAATTCTTTCATAACTAACACTATCAAGAAAAAATATATCGAACATATTAAGAAAGCTTTTCGAAATAATGGTAAAAATCCTGAAATTATTTCTTTTGAGGTTATTTCTACAAAAAAGCTCAAAAAACAGGCCGAAGAAATCCCGGCACCTTCTCTAAAAAAACCTTCTATTGAAGATTTAATCAAAAAGAAAACTGAAAAAGCTAAACATTCTAGTGGTCTAAATAAAGATTACACTTTCGAAAATTTCATTGTTGGTGGCTCAAATGAATTAGCATATTTTGTTAGTCAAAATGTAGCAGAAAATCCTGGCAAAAAATATAATCCACTTTATTTTTATGGAGATTCCGGCCTTGGTAAAACACACTTAATGCAAGCGATCGGAAACGCAATTGAAGAAAAACATCCAGAAATGACCGTTCTTTATATTACAATCGAGAATTTTTATCGTGATTTTTTGGAAAATGTGCGTTCAAAAAAGCAAGGATACGCTGATAAATATCGAAATGTTGATGTTTTAATTGTTGATGATATTCAGTTTATTTATGGAAAAGATAAGACTCAAGAGGAATTTTTTCATACCTTTAATGAACTTCATCGTGTAAATAAGCAGATAATTCTTTCAAGTGATCGTGCACCCTCTAGTATTCCAACTTTAACAGATAGGCTAAAAAGTCGTTTCGAAAGTGGAATGATGGTTGATATTCAGCTACCCGATTTCGAAACTCGCCAAAGTATCGTGGAAGCTCGCGCTGAATACGAAAAAGTTAAGCTCGAACCAGAAGTTTCAGAATTTATCGCTGAAAATTATCGCACGAATATTCGAGAAATCATTGGAGCAGTTACTCAACTGATTGCAATGGCAGAACTTAGAAACATTAAGCCAAGTCTCGAACTTGCACAAGGTTTAATTCAAAACAGCCGGCCAACAAGGCCAAATCACTTAAATTCAAAAAAAATTATTGATAAAACCGCTAAGTATTTTGGAGTTTCGAAAGAAGATATTTTAAGTAAGTCTCGGCAAAAAGATATTAATCACGCCCGCCAAACAGCCTGCTATTTAATGAAGTACGAGCTAAAAATGAGCTTCCCACAAATCGGTAAAGAATTTTCACGAGATCATTCGACCATTATGAATGGAGTTTCAAAAATTGAAAAAAGTATTAAATTAGATGCCGAAATTCGTTCACAAATTGAAGGATTACGAGATTTAATTTATGAATAGAGCTATAAAGGCTCTATTTTTATATCTGTTAATTTGACAATTATTTTGGTTTAGTTTATAAAAAGCGAACAGTTATTTTTTGTTCGCTTTTGACTTTTTAAAATTATATTTTATTTATTTGCTATAAAAATACATATTCCTCCCTCCACTCATCTTGCAAAATATTATTTTTATTTCTTTATTATATTTGACATTATTTATATAATATTTTAATAAAATGTTGAAAGCTTGTGGAAAAATAGCTAATTTGTTGAATGAAAGTTATTTAAATCTTACCGAAAAAATCACCAAAGTTTTACACAGGTTGGTTGTGTATATTTTCGAAAGCTTAAAATTATGGAAAAATTGTTATTTTTCCACAAAGTTTTTCAGAAAGTTTTACTTTGATTTTCCACACAAAAAATGGTATAATTTTAAGTAGTGAAAGCTTGGTTTTCCACAGTTTCCACAATACCTATTATTATAATTACCACTTTTTAAGAAAAAGGATTTAAATTTTTATGGAACTGACTGTTAAAAAAGATGATTTATCTAAAGCACTCAATAATATCTCAGGAATTGCAAGTAGCAAAACTAGCTTGCCAAGTTCTGAATATATTCTTTTTCAAACAGATGGTTCAAGACTTCTAGTTGCTGCTACAAATTTAGAAATTGCAATTTCACAAAAAATTAGTGCAAGAATTGAAAAAACAGGTTCCATTTTAATGCCAGAAAAACTAACAAAAAGTTTTATTGATAGTTTACCTTCAAATAGTGAAGTTTCTTTTAAAGTTAATGGTGGAAATATTTCAATAGAAAGTGGAAATTATAAATCAAAAATTAATGGTAGTTTAGCTGAAGAATTTCCAGAGATACCAACTGTTGATGAACCGACTGCAAGATTCTTTATTGGCTCTGATATTTTTAAAGAGTCGGTCAGTCAAGTTGATACGGTGAGTAATGATACTTCCCGACCAATCTTGACTGGAGTTTTTCTTCACACTTTTGAAAATAATATTTATATGGCAGCGACTGATGGGTATCGTTTAAGTGAGCGCAAGCTTTTCGAAACAGACCAAGAATTTGAATCGCTCGTACCAAGTAATGTTTTAAAAAAGGTTTCAGGTGTAATTCCTGAAAAACTTGATGAAATTGAAATCTTAATCAATGACAATCAAATTCAATTTATGGTTGGCGAAATTCTGGTTGTGAGCAATTTAATTGATGGAAAATATGTTGAATATCGGCGATTAATCCCAGAATCAACTGAAACTGTTTTGAAGATGAAACGGGCTGATTTTATGCAAACAATTAAAGTTGCTGAGGTTTTTACAAGAGATTCTGGTGGAAGCATTACTTTACGAGCTGATGAAGAAACTTCGAAATTATCAATTCATACAATTGCAAGCGAAATTGGCGAAAGTACATCTGAAACTGAAGCTGAAATTACTGGCGGTGGCGAAGTTACATTAAATGTCAACTATATTAAGCAAGCTCTATCAGCAATTAAATCGCCCGAAGTTTCTTTTGGATTTTCTGGAAAACTTGCGCCAACGGTTTTTAAAAGTACTGAAAGCGATGATTATATTCATATCGTGATGCCACTGAAAAGTTAGGATTTAAATGATTTTAAAAACTCTGAGAGTTCAGAATTTTCGAACACATTCTGATTTTATTTTAGAAATTGGTGAAAAATCAACTCTTATTTCTGGCGCTAATGGTAGCGGAAAAACTTCTCTTCTTGAGGCAATTTATTTTGCACTGCAGGGCACGAGCTTTCGCTCGAGTGATAAAGAAATTTTAAGAAATGATGGATCGAGCTGGTTTCGAATTGATTTAAAAGATTCGAAAGATTCGTTAAGAACGATTATTTTTAATGATGCTGTCCAAAAATCAAAAAAACAATTCCTTGTTGATGGAAATAAAAAAGCACGTTTGAGTTCTAATTTGCGCATTCCTGTTGTACTTTTCGAACCAGATGATCTGCAACTTTTGAGTGGATCACCAACACGGCGAAGGAATTTTTTAGATTATTTTCTTTCGCAAATTTTCCCCAGTTTTCAATTAGCTCTTGCAAGATACAACAAGGCTTTAAAGCAGCGAAACAATCTTTTGAAACGCGATAATGTTTCGAAAGATGAGCTTTTTCCTTGGAACTTAATGTTAGCGGAATATGGCGCAGAAATAATCTCTAAAAGACAAGATTTTTTAGAGCTTTTGAATTCAAAAATTGAGGAAGTTTATTTTGAAATTTCAGGCGTTAAAGATGAAATTAAAATTGATTATTTAGGTGAAAAGGTTTCGAAAAATGAAATTTTAGCTATTTTAAGCGAAAATATTGAACGTGATAAGATTCTGGGTTACACAAATTTTGGCCCACACAAGCATGATATTCAATTTATTTTTAATAAAAAGCCGGCACAAAATGTGGCGAGTCGGGGTGAAAACAGAAGTTTAGTTTTAGCTCTGAAATTTATTGAAACTGATATTTTAGCTGATTTAACTTCTAAAAGACCAATTGTTCTTCTGGATGATGTTTTCTCTGAGCTTGATGATGATCGACAGAAATTATTAACTAAGCATTTTTCGAAATATCAAACAATTATTACTTCAACAAATGAAATTAAAGTTGAAGATTGTAAAATAACCTCGCTAGAATAGCAGAGGTTATTTAAATAAAACGTATTAATGAAGGCTACAAGTTGGATCTATAAAATCAACTTTATATTTTTTGAAAATATTCTTTTCTTTAGATTCAAGCCAATTTGTTGCTAAATCTTTATAAAAATCATAGTTCGAACTATTGCATTTACTGAATATTCTAACCGATATGTCTTTAACTTCTGTTTTATCTTTCGTATCTAGATTATAGGTTATTGAAAATCCTGTAGGCAACGATGTTTTTGTCGCGTTTGTGTATGGCAAATGCTTAACTATAGGGTGTTTTTCGGTCAATTTCTTCATTGTTTCTGTTATTTTTGCATAACCAGCACCACTTCTAATTATATCGTCTTTCTCATGTTCATTATACCAAGTTCCGTTTGGATCATTTTGAGCTAAAGCTAATGAAATATTTGTTTTTTGACCAGACTTAATTTCGAACTCTTTCGAGGCACTTTCGAAACCGTCCTTTGATACTTCAACTTTATATTTGCCTGGCGTTATTGTATGAGTTCCGTTTTGGATTTTTTTGCCGTTAATTGTTATATTTGAACTTTCTGGTGCGATGCTGAGTAATAATTTACCGCAATAAATATCAGACCAAATCCACCAGCCTATAATTACTAACGATAGTATTCCAAAAATGGCCAAAACAGAATAAATTTTAACTTTAGTAGAATTATCAATATTTTGCATATCTTAACCTTTCCATCGCCAAACTTCAACTTCGCCGAGGCTTTCCATAATTTGAAGATTCATTGGCTCAATAACACCAGTTGTTCTACTGTGTCCAGCATTTGCAACTTTATCTTCACCGTTAACCTGAACATAGAATTCTATGTGAGCCGCAGCTCCACCACCAGTTCCAGATGATATAATATCGCCTGGCTTCATATTGCTTGTGCTTCCATTATAAGGGATTTTCTCATATTTATCTGGGTTACTGCGCATATATTGAACAAGATTTGCAACGCCACAACAATGCTTAGCGTATTCTGGGTCAACAGTTGTACTCATAACCATAGAAACGAAAGCATCACAACTCATACCCTTTTGAACATATGGTTCACCATAATTAATTAAGCCAGTTGCACGCAAAGCTTCCATCTGCTTATCTGTCACCTCTCCGGCATAAGCAGCTGCTTTTTCTGATTCTGGGCGGGCAAGCTCCATTGCTCTATCTACGATTGTCGCATTTCCAAGTTTTCCTCCTGAAGACGAAGATGAGCTACAGCTTCCTGATGATGAATTCGAAGAACTGTTTCCATCATTTGCAATTTCTTCTTTAAGGAATTTTACATAAGCTTCTTGACCCTCTGCGCTATGATGAACTCCATCTGCCGCATAAAGTTTATCTCTACCGCCATTTTTTTCAACATAACTCTTCCAATCTAAAATCTTCACCTCGTTGTGTCTAGATGCGAAAGCTGAAAGTTTTTGGTTCACTACACTATAATCAACATTTTGGTTTTTCGAAAAGTTATTTACCCAATAAATCTTCTTACCTTTAAGCTTGCTGACTAAAGCTTCTGCGGCATTTTCATCAAAGTTATCGTTAGTACCCAAGTTAATAATGACCGTATCATGAATTGTATTTGGTAATTTTGATGTTGCAGCAGCAATTGAATCACCAACTGTTGCGGATACATTTGAACCGCTAAAGGTTGATGATAATTTGTCTTGAACACCGACTGTAATTGAATCTCCAATGAAAGTTATAGGCCCTGAAGCTTTTCCTCTACCGCTAGAACCTTTTCCTGCGAATTGTGAAAGCATTTTATTTCCAACTTCTTCACCTTCTTTAATACGGGCAGGTCGTAAATCTTCCCTTGGCCTTTCGAAACCATTAGTCCAAGCTATGGTAGCCTCTCGGACTGTTGATGCTGATTTTACCATATTAAGAGCTCTATTTTCTGGACCTTCCAGCTCTTGCCATAAGAAATTTAGCTGAACGCCAAGGTCGGACGCCGGTTTTCCTCTTTCTTTGGCATAATTTTCGAGGTTTGTTCGCCGCCCGAATGACCACTGAGCAATACCATAGCCAATTCCGCTTCCAGCTTCAATTAAATCTGGCTGAAAATGGTTAGATTCACCCCAGAGACTCCCCATAACACCAGCAGTTTGTTCATCTGTCAATCCTTTTGATTTAAAAAAGTTCCAAATCTTTTCAGCATTATCATTACCTTCAAGATTTATATCCGCCATATTACCGCTAGATGCTGGAGCACAATCCTCGCCTGCGTCATAATAGATTATATCATTCAGTTTATAAAAACGTTCATCAAACTCAGCCCTCGCAATATTTGAAAGAGCGGAGGCTAAAATCAACGAGATTAAAATAATTGATGATATTTTTTTATACATTATGTGTCCTGTTTAATTAAATCTGGTGGATAGAAAGATGCCGATGTTGACGGTATTGCGGAACCTTTCGAAAGTTCGAAATGTAAGTGTGATCCAGATGAACAACCGTAGTTTCCTATAGTTCCAATAGTCTGGCCTTTCTTAACTTTCTCTCCAGTTTTAACTGAGTGTGAATCCATATGCCAATAGAAAGAATAGACATCTCCTTTATGTTTAATGATTACGGCATGTGGACCGCCCATCATATCGGCTGTTCCGTATTTACATCCATTATATGGGGCTACATCGAAACCGCCATTAACAACCTCGCCATCCGCTACGGCATACACTTGCGCTCCGTGTGTCCATCCTTTTTCTTCATTAGCAAAATCGATAGCTGGGTGGTTTTGTCGAACTGGTGTATTAAAGCCTTGATCATCTGATACTCCTTGTATCTTTCCATCCTTAACTTTAGTGTTTTTAAGCGGCCAAATAAATTCACCACTTAATTTTGATAGTTCTGGATCTACTCCTCCTTTTGAATTAGATGAGCTATTATTTCCACGACTTCCTCCGCTTGAGTCTGGTTTAAATTCTTCATTCATTCCCATCTCTGTTCGAAGATCAGTTAAAAATAG
Source organism: uncultured bacterium (assembly GCA_938030735.1). GTDB lineage: Bacteria > Patescibacteriota > Saccharimonadia > Saccharimonadales > Saccharimonadaceae > Nanogingivalis. The sequence continues at coordinate 129,717 of CALHIM010000011.1, read as the reverse complement.
TGAATACCAGTTTGCTTTAGGATTTTTTTCAGTATTACAAATTCCACCACGAGTTTCATCATCATCATCTTCTGATGTTCCGATTGGTGATTTTCGATTGAAGCAATATTTATCATATTTCTTCAAGTCACCACTCATTTTGAAGGTATCTAGTAGATTATTTGTTTCACTACTATTTTCTTTCTCTACAATATCGCCCCATTCTTTAAGTTTATTAACAACTTCTTCAGTGTCAGTTTCGGCAATACCCATATCAATACCAGTATAAACATTACAAAAAATATCGGTTGCGGCACCAGTATCTGTAATTGATTTATCTTCACAGGTCTCCATATTAGCTGCAAAGTTTGCACTATTGGCTGCACTTGCTCCTGGCGTAATTGATGCGAATGATCTCTGCGCTCCGCCAATCATTGATGGTAATAAACCTTTAATTGAGCCCAAAGTTCCAGCATAGGGCATCATATTGCTCACAATCGAACCTAAGAAAGTATGTCGTGTAGTTGGATCAAATGGACTGTGAGTTTTTCGAATATCTTCAGCGTTTTCAGCAATTTGACGGTCAGTTTCTTGACGAAATGCAACTGCTTGAGATTTAGTTAAAACACCACCACTTCCGGCCATTGAATTCTTTGACATTAACGCCGCAGACCCTGACATTATAGCGTTTCCAAAGTTCTCGCCAGTTGTTGAGTCATTTAATATTGTGCCAGTTAAACCTTCGCTTACATATTTCGAAATTGCACCCATAGCCTGATTTTTTAATATTTCTGTAGCAACAGAAAGAGCTAATCCTAATGCCACTGCCCATATTGCTACTTTTACTACATCACCAATACAACCAAAAAAACCAGTTCCCATACATTTAAGTATTGTTAATGCTACCTGTGCTACACCTATTGCCGCAGTAACTATACCTGCAACTTTACAGCTTTGTCGTATAAACCAGCCTACCATTCCTGTGGTTAATGTATTCATTAAGCTTGCAAACCATCCAGTAATTCCAACCTGGTAATCCTTTGCTGAATCATCTAGTTTCGAAATGCGGTCATCATAAGCTACTGCTCGCCAACCTTGCGACTCGGTGGCGCTTTTGATGTGATCATTATTTGATGTAGAATCTGCAAAAAAAGCAAAAGCATTTTTTAGCCTTGAAGTGTTAGAATTTTTACTATCAGGGTTTTTATTTTCTTGAGAATCTTTTCTGTTGGCAATCCCCATTAAATTATTGCCTTGCGCCGTAACTTCTTGCTGGGTTGCTTCACCGGCTTTAATTTTTGAAGCCATCGATAGGAAAGATAAACCAAATTGAGCTAACACTTCAACCTTAGCTATCTTAGCAACACTCCATCCCATTGATACTAATGCATAAACTCCACAAACTTTGTCTACCGCATTTAAGCTGTTTAAAGAACTGCTTGCGCCTTCAAGTATCTCTAACCCCATGGCTGCTTTTTCAGATACATTTCTTGCGCCTTTTTTAAGCTTATCTTTGTATGTTTTTAGTTTTTCTTTAACTTTTCTAGTTCCTTCGTCGCCTTTTTGTGCTTTATTTTTGCCTTTGTCATCAACATCTTCTTTATCGTCTGGTAATTTTTTAGAATCAGTTTCCCCATCTTTACTATGGTCGTTTGCTGTTTTCTTTATATCGTCGTCAATTTCGTCCTCAGTTTTACCTTTATTGTCTTTTTTAGCTTTTCGAAAATTAAACCAACCCTTGAGCTTCTGCCAAGATTTATCTAGAAAAGATGCGAAACGCCCACTAAAACCACGGCGAAAAGCTTGCCGTACATCTGGATTTTTAGTTAAAATATTTTTAATATCCTTAGAAGAATTATTTATTTCAATATTTCTACCATCTTTAATATAGGTTAGTTTTGAAATTTTTTTCCTTCCAAATAAGCTTTCTCCCTCTTCTAAGTCAACTTTAAATCCGGCTTTTTCAAGATTTTTTATATTTCGGTCTGTTACTTTCGACATTCGGCAAACTAAACCTGCTGGCTTACAATTAGTACCTTTTATTTTTAATTTCATCACTTTAACAGAGCGATTATTCATACTCGTAGATGCAGAGTTGAGTTTTTCGGTAATAATTTCCTGAATATGAACTGGTGCAAGTGAAGCAATTCCTGTTGAAATTACAAAAATAAATGCTCCACCACCACCAAGAAGGCCGCCAGTTGCCGCCATTGCTCCTTTATTTTTAAAGAATGATTTCGCACGGTTTTTCCAACCGCCTCCTGCTGAATTTGCTGCATTTCGAGATTTATGAGTTCCACCGCCGTTCACATTGTTTTGCCAACCACCAGATTGGACTGGTTTTTGATCTTTCGAAATTGTTTCTGAGTCGCTAATTCCAGAATTTGAAGCAGTAGAAGTTGAAGAATTTTCGGCACTCGCCAAAGCAGACGGATTATAACCGTCATTTCCTCGAATAACTTCAGCGTTTCCCCATCTACTTTTTGCTCGTTCGAGCGCAGATTGATTCGAATCACTCAAGTCGCTAAAATCAAGATTTTCATCTCTTTCGAAATCTCTAGCTGCTCCCATTTTATTCCTAAAACTCTATAATTTATAAATTAATTTTACCACATTTACGCTTGTGCTTCAAGCTTAAAATAATTCATTCGGGTCGGCGTAACCGTTAGTCATCATATTATCGCCCTGGCGGTTTTTTGAACTATTTGGGCTGGTTGAAATAAGTTGATGTTCGGTATCGCTGGCGATGATTTGAATATGAACGTGATTTTGGCCCGCAAAGAATAATCCTTGCCCAACTGGGAAGTTCGAAAGGCGCTTTCGCTCTTCTTCAGTCAATTTAAAGACATCGCTCAAAACATCAACCGCACTTGAAGACTGTTTTAAAAGTAGCTGCATTGAGCTGTTCGAAACAATCGCTCGGCCCATTTTTGAACCCATAAAGTCTTCAACGTCCTGCGAAATTGTAGTGAGCCCAAGATAATATTTTCGAGCACGTTTTGCTAAGCTAAACAAGAAGTTTGCCGAATCGTCGTATTTCATTAACTGCCAAGCTTCATCAACGATAAGCATGCGTTTCTTCTGTTCAGAGCGCACAATATTCCAAATGTGTGAAAGCACGATATACATCGCAACTGGGCGAAGTTCATCTTCAAGGTCGCGAATATTAAATACCACCATCGAGTTATTAATATCAATATTTGATTGCTGCGAGAAAATTCCTGCGAAAGTTCCAGTTGTGTATTTTCGAAGGCGTTGCGCTAGGCTTGGGCCACTACCATCCATATGAACTAAAGTGTCATAAAGATTATGAATCGTTGGTGGTGTTGAATTATGTGTGAGCGGATCTGAAGTGATTCCAGCTCGAGCATAAGTGTCAATAATTGCTTGGTCAAGGTCGGCCTCTTCATTTGGTGAAAGTCCAATTGATTGCCCTGCACTAGTTCCGCCAAGCATTAAACGAAATAGACCGTGAAGCGTTACGATATTTGCACGAAGCGCGTTATCTGCTTCTTCGGCATCAATAACGTGCGGTAAATCGAAAGGATTAATTCTAACATCTGAGTTCAAGCTGAGGCGAATATAACTTCCGCCAACGGCATCGCTTAATTTTTGATATTCATTTTCTGGGTCGATAATTAAGACCTCTGCGCCCATCATCATCGTTCGAAGAGCTTCAAGTTTTACTGTAAAAGATTTACCAGCACCAGATTTTGCGAAAACTACCATATTTGCGTTTTCGAGCGTATAGCGGTCAAAGATTACAAGACCATTGTTGTGCATATTAACACCATAAAGAACACCGTTTTCCTGAGTTAAATCGGCAGAAGTAAATGGAAATGAAGTTGAAATCGCACCAGTGTTCATATTTCGCCGAATTTGTAGTTGGTCGGAAAGTTGTGGAACGGCAGATTTTAAACCTTGTTCCTGCTGGCTTGATGCAACTTTAGAAAACAGCATTTGCTGGCCAAGCATTGTTTCAACTTTGCTTCGAACAAAATTAAGCTCGTCAAGACTATCGGCGTAAATTGTCAAATATAGGCCAAAGCGGAAGAATTTTTCAGCACCAAGTTGTAACTGATCTCGGAGCTCTTCGGCATCGTTCAAAGCAGCTTCGAGCGCTGGATCTCGGGTTCTACCTTTTTCGTTATTGATCGAAAGATCGGCTTCAAGCTGAGTAACTTTTCGACGAAGGTTTTTCATGACAATTTCAGTTTCAACAGGATAAATAAACATTGAAACATCTAAAACTTCATCAGCGTTTAAAATTGGCGAAGCCCATCCAGTATAAAGCTGGCGGGGATAACCATAAACATAAATTGTTTGACCATATTTTGTACCTAAGCGAAAATAGCTCGAATGGAATTCAAGGCTTGATGGTGCGATTAAATCTCGCAAAGTGTTAATACCAGTTAAAAACGCTTGTTCAACTTCAGCTTGTTCTTGTGCTCGTTGTTGGGCTGCAATATCAACTGCATCTTTTTTCTTCACCATAATTAAAATCCTCCTTGATCTGGTCGCTCTCCTTCGGCTTTTCGAACGAATAAACTTGCTGTATCACGAAAATCGCCCAAAGGTTCATAAACAGCTGTATCTGGGTTATAAACATTATAATAAAGTTCGCCGAGTTCTTTGGTGTTTAATTGAACTGATTTAATTCCCATTTGGTAAAGACCGCCAGTAATTGAATCAACGCGTTTTTTAATTTCTTCGCGTGCTTTATCCCAAGTGTTGCGGTCGATTTTCGAAATTTGAGCACCCGGTTTTGCAAAAATTTTACCAAAAAATCCTTTTGCTGAACCCTTTAAATTATTTAAATCACCACTCGGATAATAAGGAACCACAATAAAGAAAGATTTATCCATAATATTCGCACTTCGGCTAAGGCTATCAATAAAGTTAATATAATCTTCCATTAAGTCGCCAAGCAACATATTATCTTGCGCTACTTGAATTTCAGCCAATTTATTTAAATATGGCTCAATATCAACTCGTTGTGAGCGAACTAAAATCTGAATTGGAAAAGTCAATGCGTTCAAAAAACTTTGATAAGAATATTCCACGCCCTCGCGTTCTCGTGCGCTCATAAGATCAAAGTTAATTGATTTACAAGCAATAACAGCGCGAAAGCTTCCGTCGCGCATTACCACCATTCCTTCGCGAAGTTCGGCGATTTCAAGCGAATTTTGTGTTGAAGATGGATTTGTTGGAGTATTTATATTTGTTTGGTTTTGGCTCTGATTTTGTTGATTATTAACTTGATTATTGTTCATATTACCTCAATGAAATTACTACTTCTTTTTCACCCAAGTCGACCTCGTTCGAATTTTCTTGGGCTTTCTTTTCTTTATCTGCTAGTTTGTTTGCTTGGCGTGCAAGTGTTTCCACCGAAAGATCTTTTCCCTCTGAAACTAATCTTTTCATTTCTGCGCTGATCTTATTTGCAGATTCTCGTTCTGTGAGATGTCTTCTATTTACAAAAGGATTATTCTCTGGATTGGTAGAAATTCTAACTTTCGGATCTCGCTTTTCATGCTCAACAGTTTCATTAATTTGCCTAATTCGTTCAAAACTGTTATTAATTCCTTCTAAATCTTGATTAAAATCATCTTGCGGATTTTCGAAATGGTTTTGTGGCTCTGATTGTTGAGCTGGTTGTGGTGCAGGTGGTGTAAAATTCGAAAGTGGCTGTGGTGAAGACTGCGTAAATTGCTGCGGTTGATTTTGCCAATTTGGTGAAATAACTGTTTGATTCATTGAATCTGGATAAGGATTGTAATTTAAATGAATATTTTCATCAAAATTTTGCTGCGGTTGATTTTGCCAATTTTTATTTTGCTGAAAATTATTATAATTTTGTACTTGCGATTGATTCCAATTTTGCCAATTCGAAAAAGCCCCATTTTGCATTTGTGGCTGATTGTGGTTAAAATTCATTTGGTATTGATTTTGCTGATTCTGAGAAAAGGCTGTTGGCTTAGCTTCAGCTGGTTCTGAAACTTGAACATCTTCAAATTTAATATTGTCTGAACCTTCGTATCGATTTTTAGGGTCAAAATAATAAGTTTTGTCTTGAATGTTTTCCGAATTTTCATCTGTAAATTGTGCTAAATTTCGGGCCATATCAAGGTTTTGCATAATTTGCTGTTTTCGTCGCTGATCGTGTTGGTTTAATAAATTATCAACATTCGAAGAAACTCGTGAATTATCAAACATATCTTCGGCTGCACGAGCTTCATTTGAATATTCTTCACGAACAGTTGTATTAACTGGTGCAATAGAGTGTTTAATGGCCCACCCTTCAGTATCAACAATATCTGCTAAGTAGCTAAGTCTACGTGAGGCTTCATTTTGTGAAAGTTCTTTTGTGAGGTGCTCTTCTCTATTTACTGGTGCAGAAATTTGAATTAAATGTTCTACGCCATCTGGCTGCCAAAAACGCTTGTTTGGTTTTAAATAAAATGAAACAACTGCTGCAAGATAAGTTTCCATTGGTTGGTCTTTTCGAAGCGGTAAAGCAAGCGCACCAAAAAAGATAATAATAGGTAGTGGTAAAATAATTAGCCCCGGGAAAATTCCCCAAAGAAAAATCTCCAGCGCAATACAGCCTGCCACAATAATCAGGTAAATGAATTGCCGAAAGTTAAACGGCCCAAGCAATTTGTCATCAGCCTCAACGTCTTGAGGAACTTTATAAACGCTCATTCTTTATTTGCCCACTTCTCCTTATTTCAATAATATTAATTTTAACATATTTTCGAAAAAAAATAAAGCTTAAAAATAAAATAGGCAAAACATTTAGATTCTGCCTATTTCTTGTCTTTAATATTTTCAGGCTTCCAATTTCCGCCCAAAACTTTATCATAAAGACCTTTATTATTTCGTTCAATCTCTTTAAGCATTTTGCGAATTTCAGCACCTTGCACGGCATTGAGTTTTCCGTATTCTGAAGGGTTTTCGTTAATAGCCTTAACACTTTCGAGTGTGGATCTAATGGTTTCGTTCGACATATTCGAAATTGCTGATTTATCCCAAATGATTTTCATTGCGTCATTCGAAGCTTTAATGATTTTATCGTCTGAGACATTTTTAGCGTAATTGTCGTGAATGGCATTATAAACTTCTTTCGAATTCATTCCATTTACGGCGATATTTTCAAGTGCTGCACCACCAATAAATTGAAGATCGTCTTTTTTGGTTTTCTTGAAAGCTTCAACCAAGTCGTTTCGGTTAGCGTTCAATTCTCCACCAATTTCAGTTTTACCAAGTGAATCGATAGCACCTTTTAAGTCGGTTGTTCCCATAAACTTCTCGGCTGTTGCAGCACGTAAGTTTTTAGTAATTTCGAAATCAATTCCATCTTTCTGGATTTTTTCACCCATATTTTTCGAAAAGATTTCACTATAATCATTTCCTGAAAAATTAAGTGATTTTGTAAGGTTTGTAAGTGATTCGACTTCTTCTTTGTTCTCTTTCGAAGCTGCCACTAAAGAACTTGCAAGCGCTGAAACTTTTCCAGCTTCACCACGCACGCCAGATGCTGTTTCAAGCAAGTCGTTGCTGTAGCGCATATTATTTGCCATTGCATTATTGAGTGAAAGATTATTATTCTTTTCAGCCAGTTTAAGAGCATTTGTTTGATTCATATTATCAACAAATCGAAGTGCTTGTTCGCCAAATTTTCCGCGTAAAGCTTTTAGTGATGCTTCGCTTAAATCAACAACACCGGTAATGTTTCCGTTTGCATCTTTTTTGAGTGTTGAATTAAATAATTCTGCTTTAATTTGTGAAAGCCCAGCATTTGTACTTGCGGTTGCACGATTAAGAGCTTCAGTTGCTAACATTTCCTGATATTGTGTATCTGAGTTTATTAAATGCTTTTTGCGAGCATTATAATACATGTTTGAAAATGCATTCGAACCTTCTGGCATATTTTGAATTGCATCTCGTCTTTCATTTTCAAGCTCCGTAAAGCGTTCTTTTTGATATAATTCTGCAATTGATTTTGAAGCACCTATTCGACGTTGGCGGTTGTAGTTCATCTGATTAATTCGTACAGGAAGTGAATTTGGCTTTTCTGCAATTGCACGATTTCGATACATTTCTTGGTTTTCCGAAAGGAATTTCTTTGCACGATCAACCGGACCTTTGTTCGGATTATTGATAATTCCAGCAAATTTACCAAGCAGGCTACCGCTAATTCGCATAATTGTTGGCGTAATCGCTAGTGGCACAACTTGCACTACGGCACCAAGTAAGAAAATTAAAAAACTACCGTTCGAACTTGCAATAATTGTTGTTCCAATTAATTGAGAACCTCCAAAAAGAAGAGAAATTAATGGATACATCACAAGCATTGTTGTGAATAAATCTTTCCATTTTTCGAACCATTTTTCAGTATTTGGTAGAATATTTGCTGCAAATGCAAGTGGTGCTAAGAAAACTAAAACAATAATGATTGCCTGTCGTGCAGCTAAAATTACTAAAGCTACAACTGCCGAATAAATTACTGCAACTAGTGATCCAAGAATCATCATTACTGCAGCACCAATATTACCCATAGTTGCAACCGTTACAGTGTAAGCACCATAAGCCACCACGCCAGTTCCGCTCAAAACCGCAGCGGTCATATTTGACCAATCAAGATTAGCTGTTTTTACCTTATTTTCACCACCACTGTTAAAAATGCTATCTCTAATTCCAATTAAAAGATTTTGAGTTTGTGCTCCTAAGATATTCGAAATATCAACTAGAATTGCACAAATATAATAGGAAACATTAATTAAAATTGCTGCAATAATTAGTTTTGGTAATAATTTTTTAATTCCGTAATTACTAATCCCAAAACCTGTTATTTGCGAATAAATTACAAAAACAAATCCAATCACAAAAAAGACGTTTGCGACATTTCGCATATAATCCCAAACTTGAAAAAGACCAGATTGATTTGATGTATAAAGTGGTTGCACTCGCAAAAATGCTTGGAGCCAGTCATAAATACCGTCCATCCATTTCGAAATTGTATTAGCAACCATACAAACCATCCAGCCACCCCCACCTTCAACACTACAGAGTGACTTATCTTCATCTTTCGAAACACCATCAACTTTAACATCTTGTGCTTCGCCGTTTTGTTTTACATTTCCAAGCGCACTTACATCAAATGAATAAATTTTTCCGCTTGAAGCATCATTCTCGTTTTCAAGAGCAATTACTGTTGTTTTATTTTCACCAGCATTTAATGAAGAATTTTCGGCATAAAGTTTTTTTGAACGAATTGATTCTGGGAATCTTGAAGTATCAGAAACTTTTGAATATGTTTTTCCGTTATATGTTATGCCATTTTTTGAAGAATCTGTCCATTTTGCTCCATCAAGAGCAAGGGCGATATTCGAATTAAAAAATCCCAAGATTGCGACTACTGTAAAGATCGCGATGAAAAACACATTTCGAAAATCTTGAGTTTTTGCTTTTTTGAACCTCGCCAAAGTTTGCATATGACCTGATTTTATCATAATTTAACCCTTTTGTCAACCTTAAAATTAAGTTTTTAGAATAAAACACTTGCTTTTTCCCTAAAAATGGTTTAAAGTATAATTATCATGGTAAACAAAATAAAAAATATAATAATAGTTGGGCTGATTTTGACAAGCTTTTTCGCGGCTTTTCAGAGTATTATTATTTCGAATTATGGCTCTAGCTATGCTTTTGCTGAAGAGCTTGTGGAGGATGGTAATGGAAATCTAACCACGCCAAATGGTAATAACGGTAAAAGTGGTGGATCTCCCGCTGAAGCAAAAACTGCAATTCTCCCTTCAGACTGGAAAATTGAAGATATTTTAAATATGGTTTTAGTTGTAGTAACTACTGGCGTTGGAATTGCAGCAGTTGGCTCGATTGTCTTTGCTGGCGTTTTGTATATTACCGCTCGCGATAATGCTGCACAAGTTTCGAAAGCTAAAACAATGATTATGAATACAATTATCGGTATTATAGCTTATATTTTAATGTGGGCGTTCTTAGAGTGGATTATTCCAGGAGGAATTTTATAATGAAAAAGATTATTCTAGCGATTTTTATAACTTTTATGCCAGTTTTATATTTTTCGAATAATGCTTATGCGGCTGGTTGTAACGATAATCAAACTTTTTTCGGTCTTCCCGCTTGGTATCGTGGATTGACTAAATCTGGCGAAGGCGGATGTCAAATTAAAAATATTGGGCCGGCTGGAAAGGGCGAAGTTACTTTAGAACAGTTTGTATGGACAGTGGTTGCGAATGTTATTGATATGGCTTTTCGAATTGCTGGTGTCGCCGCAATAGGATTCATTATTTATGCAGGTTATCAATATATGATTGCCGTTGGTGACCCAGGAAAACTTGCGGGTGCTAAAAAATCACTAACTAATGCGATAATCGGACTAGTGATTGCGGTTCTTGCTTCAACAATAGTAACATTTATATTAGGGATTTTAGGATAATGAAAGAATATAGATTTTTAGCAGAAGCATCCTTTGATAAATCAAAAGTATTAAACGGGATTGATACTTCGAATAAAAACAAAGCTAGCGATGCTTCGATGCAGAATGCTTTCAATACTGCTTTTATCTGGGCTGGAATTATTTGTGTGATTATAATTATCGTAGCGGGATTAACATTTATAACGGCAGCTGGAAATCCAGGAACAATTTCGAAAGCGAAATCTGCACTAATTTACGCTTGTGTAGGTATTGTGGTAATCATATCGGCCGCACTAATTGTTAACTTAATTCTTGGCGGATTACTAACGGGGTCAATATAATGAAAAAAATAATTTTAATAAGTAGTATTTTATTTTCAATAATTCTATCACCTATCGCTTTTGCGGAAGGTGAAACTAATGGGACTAATGGTAGTGGAGGAACATTTAACGCTTGTAAACATGTTGTTTCTGGAAAGACTGCAGTTTGTTCTGGTGATTCAAAAAATGCTACAAATATTGCTAAAAATATAATCTCCATTCTCCTGTGGGTTGTTGGTATAGCGGCGGTTATTGTTATTATTTACGCGGGAATAACATTTATAACAGCAGCTGGAAATCCATCAGCAATTACTCGAGCCAAAACAATGATAATTTATGCTATTATTGGTTTAGTGGTTGCAATTCTCTCTTACGCAATTGTTAATTTCGTTATTAACGCTTCAAGCGGAAAAGGAGTTGGCGGTGGAGGATCATCTGGAAGCTCGGGCAATTCTAGTGAATCTAATAATTCAAGTGGCTCAACTAATACTGGATCACAAAGTAAAAACCAAAATGGTGAAAATAGTTCAGGACAAAGTTCAAGCGGTTCGAATAGCTCAAATAATAATTAAAACAATATAAGGAGAATAAAATGAAGAAAATTTTAATAGCTTTTGGATTAATTCTTGCGGTGACTGGCTCTTTTGCCTTCAATGCTGGATTTTTCGAAAAACAAGCTTATGCAAATAGTGCAGCAGATTTAATAAAACAAGGTGCAGATTCAACTGGTCAACAAGATACTCGTTCAGCTGGTGATATTGCTAAAGATGTTGTAAATATAATGTTCTTTATCATTGGTGTTATGGCGGTTATTATGATTATTTGGGGCGGAATTCGATATGTTCTTTCGGCTGGAAATAGTGCTGCCCTTACTAGTGCAAAAAATACAATCGTCTACTCTATTATAGGTTTAATTATCGCAATCCTTGCATATGCAATTGTGAACTTTGTTATTAATACTGTTGCGGGTGGTAATCGATAATAATAAAACTTCAGAATTAAATTTGTTAAGTTGAGAATGATGGATAATAATAAAATACTTGCAAAATAGTAAAAATTTGATATAATTTAAGTATATATAATTTAAGAAAGGAAATGTAATTTAAAATGAAAAATATTGTAAAAATGGCTCTATTGACCGCCGCAACAATATTCGCTGTTGGTGCTGCTACATTTGCAACAATTCCAGCTTACGCTGCTGATTGTAAAGTTACTGGCGGTTTGAAGTCGGCTGATAGCTGTGCTAAAGGTGTTCAAGAAGAAAATGGTGGTCCAACAAGCTTGTTTGATGGCGACTCTCCAATTTTCACAACTGCAATCAATATTATGCTCTTTGTAATTGGTATTCTTAGCGTGATTATGCTTATCTATGGTGGTATTCGCTATGTGCTTTCAAGTGGTGATGCTGGTGCCGTTCAAAACGCTAAAAATACAATTATGTATGCTATTATTGGTCTTGTAATTGCAATCCTTGCTTACGCAATTGTTAACTTCGTTATTAGCTCAATTACTAATAAAGAATAATAAAAAATAATAAATAAAAAGACTTCATTTTGCAGAGGTCTTTTTATTTGTTCGAAAATTTGTAAATTTTAAAAAATAAACTAATATAATAAAAATCCCGAAGTTTTACACTTCGAGAATTTTATTTTTTCTACAGAACCTTAATTCGTGTTGCTTGAGTTTTAACTTTTGTGAAGCTGATTGTTAAAATTCCATCTTTCAACATTGCTTCAACTTCATCTTCTTTGATTGGAACTGGAAGAGTTAGTGTTCGGCTAAATTCTCCCCAGTAGCATTCTTGTGCATGGTGAGCGATAATTCCCTCTTGATCACCAGGATTTAGACTTCCGCTAATCGTTAAAGTTCCATCTGAAAGTGAAACATCCAAGTCATTTTTATTCACACCCGCAGTTCGTGCTTTAACAAAAAGCTTATCTTCTGTTTCATAAACATCAACAGCTAATTGACCAGGAAGTTCATTTTCTTCTTCCGCAATTTCAATTTGTTCAGATCCGCCGAAAGCTTCATTCTCTGAAGTCTCCATCAAATCATCACCAAAATTGAAAGCAGCTTCCAATTCATCATTCAAAAAGCTATCATCATTTTGCCTTCTAGCCATTTTTCCTCCGCATTAAATTTCCTAAATAAGATTAATTTACTTTATTATACCGCACTTTTATTATATAATCAAGAGGTAGAAACAATTTTTTATGAAGAAAAGCATATACGAAATAATTTTGAACTCTTTTGCGCCAGATAATTGCTATTTTTGCCAAAAATTGGGCGACCCTATTTGTGAAAAATGCCTTAAATCAAGGTGTAATTTTGGCAATTCCCTTTCTTGTTCGAATAGTGTGATTTCGAAAGAATTTTACCTTTCGAAAAGGTCTGGAGAGCTTCAAAAAATAGTTGATGAATTTAAATTTCAAAGCAAGAGGCAGAATGCTTATTATCTCGCGAAACTTTTATCTGAATTTCTGCTTTCGAATAGTGAATTCATTAATAATCGTGAAAAATTGGTTTTAATTCCGGTTCCAACACTTTCGAACCATATTCGTGAACGTGGTTTAGATCATACTGAACTTTTGGTTCGCCAGCTTGCAAAGAATCTAAAAATTGAAAAATTAACATTAATTAAAAGAATATCAAAAACTACTCAACGCGGCAAAAATTTTAAAACGCGACAAGTTCAGGCAAAAAATAGTTATGAGTTTATGGGAGAAAAGCTTTCGAAAGATAAAATTTATGTAATTTTTGATGATATTCGTACGACTGGCGCAACTTTAGATTCTATTGCAAAAATTCTTCGCCAAAGTGGTGCTAAAGAGGTTTGGGCGTTTTATTTACTTCAGCAAGAAAAATAACTTGAGAATTCAAAAAAAATGTGATATAATGGAAAATATCTGGAGAGGTGGCCGAGTGGTTGAAGGCACCGGTCTTGAAAACCGGCATGCGGTAAAACGTATCGAGGGTTCGAATCCCTCCTTCTCCGCCAAAATAGGTAATTCTGCTTAACGGCAGGATTTTCTATTTTAATAGAGATTTTTTGAATTTTTAAATAGCTTATGGTATAATTAAAATATTATGAATTTCGACAATGAAAACCGAAATGGCGTTCCTCGCGTAACGGGTTTGCCTGAATCACAATTTCGAACACCTGAGGCGGGTAGTTTTATGGCTGAAAACCCTAAAGAATTTACCGAGCCGGTTTTTGAAGAGGTTAAACCTTTCGATCCAGAAGAATATACACAAGTTCGTGAAGTTGAAAATAATCAATCACCCACTGAAAATATTGCTGAAGAACGAGAAATTGTCAATTGGCAAGCTCAAGACTTAATCATTGGTGATAAAAATAAATCTTGGTATGTTATATTTTCAATTATTATTTTAGCATTTTGTCTTTTTGCAATTTTGAATCAATCTTGGACTTTTCTTGCTTTAATTATAGTGTCAGCCATTGGAATTTTAACTCTTCGAAAATCAAACCACACTCAAATCATATCTTATAGTCTTTCGACGCATGGAGTTTATATGGGTGAAACTTTTCATTCCTATGGTGAATTTCGAGCTTTTGGTATTCGAAAAGAAACGAATACCTACGCTATTATTCTTTTGCCTAAAAAACGCTTTTCGCCCAGCACAATTATTTATTTCCCAAAGGAAAATGGTGAAAAAATCACAGATATTATTGGCGCTCGCCTACCAATGGAAGAAGTTAAACTTGATTTAATCGATAAAATTATTCGAAAAATAAATCTTTAATCTTGCAATATTTTAAAAAATGTGCTAAAATTTAAATGTCTGCTTAGTGTGGAAGAACTTCAAAAGTTAGCTACTGAAAAGTAGCATATGCACCTGTAGCTCAGCTGGATAGAGCGTTGGCTTGCGGAGCCAAAGGTCGTAAGTTCGAATCTTGCCAGGTGTACCATAGAAAAAGCATCAGAGCAATCTGGTGTTTTTTCTATTTTGGTGATATAATTGTTTTATGATTAAGAAAATACCAAAAAGAATAAAAAATAATAAGATTATATATATTTCAATTATCATTTTATTACTTTTATTGAGTGGAGTTATATTTCTTAATAAAATTAACCACAATGTAGAAGAAAAACACAATCAAGACATTACAAAGTATTATTTTAAAGATTCGAAATATAATGGAATTAGCTCAAAATTTATTGAAAGAAAAAATTCAAAAGAAGATGCTATATTAGAAATCCCTGTTACGAAGAATAATAAAATCAATGAATTTATAAATAATAAAATTCAAGAAATTGATGATACTTTTAAAGATGATTCGAAAAAATCAACTTTCGAAAATATTTCAACTGAAAGAATTAGCTATCAAGTTTACTATAACAGCAATGACGCTATTTCAATTTTAATTTCAATCAAACAAGATACTCATGGAGCGAATTCGAATGATCAAAATTTATTTTGGACGTTCAATGCTAAAAATGGAGAAATTATAAAATTTAGTGATTTTTTAAATAATAAAGAAAAAGATAAATCTAGTATTTTAGAAATTATTAAAAATAAAATTCGAGATTATTTAAAAAATAGTAAAAAAGAATTTTCAAACGAAATTTTGAATGATTTAGATTTTGAAAGTTTCGAAAATATAATAATATTAGATAAACAAACTATTGACTTCCCTTTCTCTAAAGGTCAAATTATTCCTTCTAATTTTTCTTCGGTTCAATTTCAAATTAAAATTTCAGAAATTTCTAATTTCTTGCAAAATGATTTTTCAAGAAAAATATTCGAAGTTCCTGATATACAAAATTCGAAACAAGTTCAAAAGGCAACACCATTAGCTTCTAAATCTCCGCTTCTTGATAAAGATTGTTCAAAATGTATTGCTTTAACCTTTGATGATGGGCCGGGTATATATACCGATAAACTCCTTTCTTATCTTCAAGGTTATAAAGCGAAGGCAACTTTCTTTATGATTGGCCCAAGTTCTCAGAGATATCCTTCTATTGTAAAGCGAGTTTTTGATAATGGACACCAAATCGGTAACCATACCTGGTCTCATTCTTCTCTACCAAGCCTATCTCCTGCGCAAGTTCAAAATGAAATAGCCTCAACTAATAATATTCTACAAGGAATTACAGGAGTAAAACCTACTACACTTAGGCCTCCATATGGTGCAACTAATGCGGCCGTGCAAAGAGTTGTTTCTAATCTTGGAATGAGTTCAATTTTATGGTCTGTTGACACTCGCGACTGGGCAGATAGGAATTCGAATATTGTTTGTAATAGAGCAATCTCGAACGCACGCCCTGGTGCAATAATTTTAATGCATGATATTCACCGAACATCGGTTGATGCAGTTCCATGTATTCTTCAGAATTTAAGTTCTCAAGGCTATCAATTTGTAACTGTTGATAAGTTACTTGGAAATCTTCAATCTGGTTATACATATTATTCAGCAAAATAAATCTTTATTTAATCTCTGATATATGATAAAATGTAAATATTGGAGAGGTGGCCGAGTGGTTGAAGGCGCACGACTCGAAATCGTGTATGCGGGCAACCGTATCGGGGGTTCGAATCCCCCCTTCTCCGCCACGAAAGTAGCTCGCATTTGCGGGCTTTTTTCGTATAAATTAAAATAAAAACCGCTATTTTCGAAATTTAATAGCGGTTTTAAAATTATTATTTTAATAATTCAACTTTAAGCTTTTCAATTAATTCTACAGGTGTTGGATCTACGTTGTTTAAGATGGCAAGATAAATACTGACATAATCTGCTAGAATCGATCCCCAAAGAACTTGTTCAAGATAAGTTGAACCTTTTAGCTCAATATTTCGTGCTGCTGGGCGTTTTCCGCTTAAAAGCCTATCTGATATCTCGAATCGTTTTTGCACGCGTGGATGGTCGAAATTACTGCGTAGATTAAATATTGCGAAAAGTTTTTCAACTGGGTGTGAGCTCCAACCGATAAATTCATTATGATTAAATTCCGGATATTCATTAAAGAAGCTAATATTCTTAGCATTTTCATTCCAAGAAATTTTCCATTTATAAGCTAGCGGTGAAAATTCACTTGAACTCAAAAAAACTGCACTTCGCCCCGCCGAATAAAGTGCTAACTGCTTGGCATAATTCCGTTCATTCGAAACACTTGCTGCCCAGGATTCGCTTTCTTTTCGCAAAAAATCGGCATAATGCTCAATTTCTTCGTGTTTTTCGTTCGAAATAATTCCAAAATTTACTAAAATTTTAGTTAAAGCTCTAAAATTATAAATTACTGCCATTCGAGGTTGAAGGCCTGTTGGCAATTTAACATGAGCAATTTCATTTTTGCGAGCAATTTCTTCCATTTTTCCGTGCGAAGAAACTGTGGCAACTTGTGCGCCAATTTCAATTGCTTGATTTAATGCTGAAATTGACTCTTCTGTATTTCCAGAATACGAGCTTGCGATCACTAAAGTATTTTTCGAAACACTTTTTGGTAAATTGTAATTTCGAATAATTTCGATTGGTAAAGTTATTTCATTTTCGAGCCATTTTTTCACAATTAAACCAGCTAAAGCTGAGCCACCCATTCCTGTAATAACAATATTTTTGATTTCACGGCCATCATTTTCTGGTGAAATAACTTCAGCTTGAAAAAGCGCCTGTTTCCACTGTTCGCTAGCAACTAAAAGTGCATTTTGCGGGTCGCGCTGAACTAATAAATTAAAATTATCTAACATTTTCCACCCTTTCAAAAAAATAATCTTGATTATGCTTTAATTCTATGATACAATATAATTAATAAAAAGTAAAGTCAATTAAATATAAAGGTGGGTTATGGAAATTGATATGAATCAAACAAGTAAAATGCCAGTTAGCGACGATCCAGAGCTCGCTAAGATTCTTTCTGGTGTTAGCGGTTCTTCAGATGATTCTGATGATAATCAAAGCACTGATGAACTCCAATATGAAGATTTAAACCAAGTTGAGGTTCCAATCGCTGAAGAAGTTCAGCCGGTTGTTGAACAAACTAAGCCAACTGTAATGCCAAGTTTTGGTGGCTTAGATTTAGATACAATTAAAGGTCATGCTCTTGAAGATTTGCGACCATTAGTTGATAAATTAACAGTTTCGAATGAAGAAAAATTTGATATTTATCTTTTACTTCTCCGTTCAAGTGATGATAATACTTTAATTGAACCAGCTTATAATGCTGCTCGAATGATTGAAGATGAAGTAAAGCGTGCAAATGCGCTTCTCGATGTGATTAAAGAAATTGATTACTTTAAATCAAAATAATTATAAAAAACTGCGATAGGTTTTAAACTCTCGCAGTTTTTATATTTTCTAAAATCTTAAATTGAACTCAGTATTTTATAAAAATACCTAGAACTCAATAAAAATAGACCCTAAGTTTAGAGCCTATTTTTATTTTTCGAAATTAGATTTTTTTCGAATTTTTCTTCAATTTTTTAGCGAAAAATACAATTATTGGTGTGAAAATTGCGGCAACTAAACCGATCAAAACTAATATAGTAGTGCTGTCTTGTTGGTTTTGTTTTTCGCGTAAATATCCAGTTTCTGGAGAATTTAAACGTTGCTTTGCAATTTCCTCATTACGTTTTTTTATAGCTTCTGCAAGTTTTCCTGCTTCAATTTGAGATTCTTTTTGCTTGATAGAATTTTTAATTTCTTGCAGTTTTTCGGTCAATTCTTGGCGTTTTTTCTCATCTTTAACTTTCGAAATTAAATTCTCAATATTTTCGATATCAACAGCTGGAAGCTCATTTTTATTCGTTTTGTTATCTTCAACGATTTTTTCAACTTCTTTTAGCTTATCTTCAGATGATTTTTGGCGCTCGCTTTCTACTTTTTTAGCTTTTTCGATAGCCGATTTCAAATCTTCTTCCGCTTTTTTGATTTCTTCGAAAGTTGGATTATCTGCTTTTTGGACTTCTTTAGCTTTATCTGCTTCAGCTTTAACTTCATCTTTCAGCCATTTTTGTGAATCTTCGAAATCTTTAATTTGTGAATTTAGGGCTGTTTTATCAGCTCGCAAACCATTCAAAGCGCTTTCAAGTTCATTGATTGCTTCTAAGATTTCACTCTCTGAAGCGAGATCTTCGGTTGAATTTTTTATCGCCTCGGCAGTTTTAAGTTGGCTTGAAATATTTAAGTTTGACGCCGCATTTACAACTTCTTGCAATTGTGCTAAAGTTTCCTTAGAAAAAGTATTAAGATTTTTTAAATTAGCAATTTTGTCTAAAGTTTGCTCCAACTTTTTAGTATTTTTATTGTATCGTTCAGCAATTTTCTCTAACTCTTTAAGATTTGCTTGTTTTGCTACAGGGTCGATAATCTTGTCGTTTTCATTTATGACATCCTTAAAATCGGCGATATATTCAATCACTTTTTTTAATTCGTTAATCGCGTTTGAAATATCAGTTTTGCGCTCATTTTCTAGAGATACGATTTCAGCAATTTTATTATTTAAAGAATCTGCTGCATTTTTAACGTTATCGTTGGTTATTCCTAAAGGCTGTGTTGCGGTACGCTTAACCTCAGTTAATAAATTAGCAGGGATTGCATTTTTAATATAATCTGGCTGTTTTTCGAAATTTTCAAGAGCCTTTTTAGCTGGCTCACGAGAAGCGAAAGTAGTCAAAAGCCTAAAATGAGCGGTTGTGGTATTTCCATATTTATTTGTAGCCTTAGCTGTAATCAAATAGTCACCATTTATTTGGTTTTCTTTATTGCTGAATACTTCTTCGGCATCAGTTGTGAAAGAAGTAATATCTGACGTTGGGCTAGTTGCTGTAAAGAAATTTCCGCCAGCTTGAGGGCTATAATTCTTCTTAAAAGATTCTATTATAGCATCATTAATTGTAGAATTATTTTGTCTTGGCTTATCCCAAACTAATGGTGAGCCTTCTTTTAATGGAATACTGTTACCTTGAACATTGAAATTAATCTCTGGTTTTTCGTTTAGGTTAAAGTTTATATTCTCTACTGTTACGTCGGATGTATTATAGAAATCACTTTGGTCATCCATGGCATTTCCATTAGGTAGAGTATATTTTTTATTTATAACACTAAAATTATCTGTGCCCGTAAATTTATCTGCGTTAACTTTAATATATCCACCATCTTGTTGTGGATTTCCGTTTTTATCTGTATTTATAAAAGTTTGATTATTTTCTATTGGCATAATCGTGCCATCAAAATTGATAAAAGGATTTTTAAAAATTCTTTGGCCTGCTGAAAGCTTTATTGCCACATTTTGGCTTGAAATTCCATAAACTTTTGCTTTTGGTAAATCTTTAAGTGGTGAAAAATCTGTTGCTTTAGTATGGTGAATCCATAGCAGCTCAACCTTTTTCCAGTTTTTAACAAATGAAATATCGCTAACGCTGTTCATTCCAACATAAGCTGTCTCTATATTCTGGAGACCCGCTGCAGCAGACATATCCTTTAATGACCAGATTGCATGAACATGGATTAATTTTAAGTTTTTAAAATACTGAATACCTTCCACATTCTCAAAATTTCGATACGCATCTTCTGGCCAGAACTCTGTCATTGTTTTAGCTACACCAGCTGTAATTGGACTATCAAGTGTTCGGCTTGGATCGCTTTTCATTAAAACTGAATTTAATGCACGCTTAAAATTTGCATCTGTAAATTTAATTTCATAACTATCTGGAGCATTGCTTGGGTCAACGGGGTTTACTGCTGAAGTATAAGCTGATGCTTTCGAAAAAATATTTTGTTTGTTAATAATTTGTGTTCCATAATACCCACCACCGAGTGCTAGAACCGCTACCGTCATTGCTGGTAATAAAATTCTATTATTCTTTACTTTCATTTAATCTTTCCTTGAATATATTTATGCTTATTCTATTTTACTAAATATTTGCAAAAAAATCAATAGTGTGCTAAAATTTAAATACTTTTCGAAAAGGGGTGATATAATGAAAGCGAAAGCACTTTTGAATAGGTTTGGCAAGAATGATTTGTTTTTCTGGATTGCCGTTGTTCTTTGTACTGAAAGAGTTACGGAGCCAGAGAAATCTTATCTACTCAATGATACCTCCAATTTTGGGGAATTGATTCTTGAAATTGTTGTCAATGAACCTACTGGAGTTTTTCGTAGAAAGAGTTTCTTCTTTGAATTAAATGATGATAATCTTGAAGAAGCTCGAATTGCGTTTCGTAGTGGTAAAATCGCAAACTGGTATATCCGAATAAACAAATCTTCGGATGTCAACTTCAGCTCATTCATCAATCAGTTAGATAGCCAAACCGTTTAAATTTAAATCCGTTCGAAAGAACGGTTTTTATTTTTTTGAAAACTAAAATCGCCCAGAAATGAGCGATTTTTTACTATTTTTTGAAGATTTCTTTTGTGATTTTTTGCACAATTTCTGTGTCGTTCCAAGGTGTTTTTTTGCCATCAATTACACGGTAAACTTCATGCCCTAAACCTGTAATTAACACGATATCGCCCTTTCCTGCAATTTGTAAAGCTTTTCGAATTGCTTCTTCGCGATCTGGAATTTCTTGAACATTCGCTGGCAATTTTTCACCTTTTTTCGAAATTCCCGCAATAATTTCTTCACGAATTTGCTTAGCATCTTCAGTGTAGTTTTCTTCATCGGTAATAATAATTCGGTTAGATAAATCTTGAGCGATTTTTCCCATAATTGGGCGTTTTTCACGATCACGGTCGCCACAAGCACCAAAAACCAGAATCGTGCGCTCTTTAGTGATTTTTCTTGAAGCTTTAAGGAGTTTTTCAAGCGCGTCTGGCGTGTGGGCGTAATCTACAACCACGTCAAAAGGTAAATTCGAAACAGCATATTCAAACCTTCCTGAAACTCCTTCAAGATTAGCAATTCCCTCTTGAATATCTTCTAGCGAGATTCCCAAAAGATAAGCGCCGGCTGCCGCCGCAGTCATGTTGTAAACATTAAATTCGCCTGGTAGATTTGTGGCGATTTCAAGTGCAACATTATTATCAATCCGTAGATTAGCTTCGCTTCCCTTTTTGTAAAGCTTGAAATTTTCAATTTTAACTTCTGCAAAATCACTTTCGCCATAAGTTATTTTTTGCTCGCCAGCTTCAAATTTATTGAAAAATTCGAAATACGCATCATCAGTATTTAAAACAATAAATCGTGGCTGCATTTCGAAAAGTTTTGCTTTGGCATCAGCGTAGTTTTCCATTGTTTTGTGGTAATCAAGATGATCTTGTGTGAGATTGGTCATAATTGCCATCTCAATAGGAACTCCAGAAAATTTGTATTGATCAAGCGCGTGCGAAGTTGCCTCAATTAACGCAAATTCAACCCCAGCTTTTTTTGCATCAGAGAAAAATTTTTGCAATTTCGAAACTGTTGCGGTTGTAGAATTGGTATCATTTACTGTTTGAATACCCGCAATCTCAATATTTGCGGTTGAAAACATCGCAGTTTTATAGCCAGCTTCTTTTAAGATTTCATTAAGAAAATTAACAGTGGTAGTTTTACCGTTCGTACCTGTTACAGCAATTACTCGTAAGTCGCGCGCAGGGTTGCCATAACGTGTAGCGATAACTTTTGCACGAGATTTTCGATAAGTTTTTTCAAGCCCAGAAATTGCCGTTTTTGGCAGAATTTTGCGAGCCGTTTTTGCTAAATTATTCTTAATGCTCATTCTTAAATTATATCACTTTTTAGATTTTCAGGCAAATTTTCGAAAGAAAAAAACCACCCCTTTTTAGGTGTGGAAATATTTGGTAATTATTTTAAATCTTTCGAAACAATACTTTGCTGATCATTAAATATTCGGTTATATTCTTTTGCGTATTCTTCTGATAATTTTTTAAATATCTATAATTGATTTGTTTAAAATAATTTAATTCCGTTCAACATTCCTCCAGCAGAAAATACGCTAGAAATCAAATACATTATAAAAATACATATTTGAAGTGTTAATAGTATTTCTGCCCAGATTTTTGCTTTTGATTTCCGCCCAGTTTCAATTTCGAATTTATTCGCAGCTTTAAGCGAATAACTAACAGCTATAACTGAAAGCAAGCTAAAACCATAGTTAATAATTGGAGCTGGTGAAGGAGCTGGAAATAAGCTTAAAAATCCCAATATTGCAGCAATTTGAATTGGCATAAAATCTTCGCTTTTACCTTTTCGAATAACTTTATATTCTTCAAGAATAAATTCATTGTTTTGGGCTTCTTGCGATTTTTCTTGGTTTTCTTTTGGTTTTTCTTGCGGTGTTGGGTAAATATCTTCTGGCTTATATTTTTTAACTTCCATATTTCAAATTATATCATATATCATCATAAGCGTAAAGATGTAACTCTAAAAACGCACATCTTTTCCAAGCTTACAAAATTAGCCCCGTGGTTGTGCGTGTTCCACGGGGCTTCTTGATTTTACAAATGAGATTTTTGCGAACGGGGTTTTGCAGAAATTTCAAAGTTAAATCAAGGTTTGAATTTCGAAAAAGAAAACGGCCAAGAAAGTAATGAATAGTGGCGACAGATAACATTTTCGAAAATCAAAAATAATAAAATTAAGGAGATAAAATGCACGCAAAAACAACAAAATTTAAAAAAATAATATTCTTTATGATTGTCGGACTGGTAGCTCTTGCTTGGTTTGGTTCAGAATATCGATGGCAAAAATATCGAAATTATGAAAAAGAACACAACTGTGAATGGCAAATGATCAATGAAATGGAGATTTGTAAATAATGTCAGAAGCAGTTATTACTACAGAAAAAGATGCAAAGAAATTAGCGAATAAAAAGCGTCGTGAATTATATGGTGAAGTCGTGCCATATGCGAACGATCTCTTCGAAGGAGATTTGACTACTGCTTTCAAAGAGCGATTGCTTGCGTCAATCCATGTATCGATACTCGGGCTAACCAAGACAGGACAAGCTCGACCGATTGAAGATTTAAAACGGTTTATGATCATCTCAAGTCAGTTCGGCGTTAATCCGTTCAAAAATGAGATTTATGCGACATATATCTGGAACAAAAGCACTGAGCGCGAAGAGCTCACACCAATCATATCAATTCATGGTCTTCGAAAACTCGCTCGAAGAGGCGGTAAATATTCTCACACTGGAACTGCTGAAATTACTAAGAGCGCCGATGGACAGCTCGAAAGCGTAACTGTGCCGGTTTTTGGACTAGTTAACGGTGAGCCGAAAGAATTCACGAAATATACTGCTTTTTATGAAGAATTCGTCCAGAAGAATAAGGATGGTAAGCCGAAATCAACTTGGGCGAAAATGCCAATTGTAATGCTTACGAAATGTGCTGAAGCCAATGCAATTCGCCAAGCGTTCGATATTTCTGGAATCTATATCGAAGAAGAAATTTCGCGCGAAGATGAGCAAATTATTAACCAAACTGAGGAGAAAATCAATGAATAGAGTTGATCACTTAAGTTATTCTGCTCTTGTGACCTTCCTGCGAAATCAGGTAGAGTTTCAAAAGCGTTATATTGCCAAGGTTTATGATAATCCTTCGAGCCCATCGATGGTAGTCGGTAAAGCTTTTCATAAAGCTCTTGAAATTTATTATAAAGGCGGAACTTTTGACGAAGCCGCAGCTGCTGGGCTTGATGAAATAAATTCAACCAGTGATTACGAAATCGACTACGGAAAAACTGGCAGCCGTGAAAAAATGATTAAAGAATTTAACGATTCACTCAATATTTATTTTGAGGAAGCGCCAAAATTCGAAGTTCTTGATGCCGAAAAACGGCTCGAAGCTGAGATTTCGAAAGTGCCAATGGTTGGAATTATCGACTTAATCATTAAAGGCTCGAGCGAAGATAAAATTAAGCTTAAAGACTACAAAACAGTTTCGTTTTATTCTTCTGCCACTAACGATCCGCTCGATCCGGAGTATCAGGAGAACTACAAATATTTACTGCAAGGTTCGATCTATCTAGTTTTGGCTGAAAAAGTTCTCAAAAAAGAAATTGAAAGTGTTGGATTCATTGAGATTAAGAAGACTAAGAATCGAGATGGCTCGCCCCAAATTCGCGAGTTCGAATATTCTCGAAACGACCTGCTCGAGTTCTTACCAACAACCGAAAAGCTCATCACGAACGTTTTCGACTATGTTAACAACGATAATGCTAAATTCTTCCCTAACCCAAGTGACATTTTAAATGGGCAAGAATCAATGGAAGTTCTTGCGAATATCGAAACTGGATTTGATAAAGCTAAAATTAAGCGCAAGATGAATGTGGCGGAAAAATTCAGCGAGAAGAATACGACTGTTGATCTGCTCGAAACAGACAGCGAAACTAACGAGAATTTGATTATCAAAAAGTTCTTAGAGTTCGGAATCGGTGGCGCTATCGGTGAAACTTTCACTGGTGCAAGCGTAATTCGCTACACTTTCCGGCCAAACCGTGGAGTCGCGATGAAGAATATTGGCTCTCGTGCAGACGATCTTGCGATCGCTCTTCAAGCAAAATCGGTTCGCGTGCTTGCGCCAATTTATGGCACAAACTTAATCGGTGTAGAAATTCCAAACCCTGAGCGTAAAGTTCTAGAGTTCGACGATTCTCTGCTTAAAAAAGGCACTTTCGAAATTCCGCTCGGCCAAGATATTTTTGGCGAAAATCATTATGGCGATTTAACTAAAATGCCGCATCTGCTAATCGCTGGGCAAACTGGCTCCGGTAAAAGCGTTATGCTGAACGTGATTCTCGAATCGCTCACTAAACAACTTTCGACAGACGAACTCCAACTCGTGCTAATCGATCCAAAGCAAGTTGAACTTGGATTTTATGAAGATAGCGAACATTTATTAAAACCGATTGTTACTAATCCAATTCATGCACAAGAAACACTCGCAGATTTGGTGGAAAAAATGGAGTCTCGCTATAAAACTTTGCGAAAAGCTGGTGTGCGAAAGATTGAAGATTATAAAGGCGAAATGCCACGAATCGTTTGCGTAATTGATGAATTCGCCGACTTGATGATGACATCTGGTAATAAACGCGAAGAATTTAAATTGAATATTAAAGGTATGATCGAAACGATTTTGCATTTTAATAAAGATTTTGATTTATCGGAAGTAAAATCACTGGAAGATCTGAAAATTAACCCAAAAATGTCAGAGTTTGAAAAAGAAACGATTAAGGAGCAGAAAAAAGCAATGAAAGAGCTCGAAAAAGCAATCCTTGAAGCTTCAGATTTAGGGATACCAAGTGCAGAAAGTTCGATTATTCGAATCGCACAAAAAGCTCGAGCGGTAGGAATTCACTTGATTCTCGCAACTCAAAGGCCAAGTGCTGATGTTGTAACAGGCTTGATTAAAGCGAATATTCCAACTAAAATCGCCTTCAGTGTAACAAATTCGTTAAATTCAAAAATCATTCTTGATGAAACTGGCGCAGAAATGCTAACCGGAAACGGCGATATGCTTTATCAAGATCCACGAGCAAATCATCTGGAACGACTACAAGGATTCTATCTATGACAAAACCTGAATATCTATTAATTAAACAACTAGCGTATCAATTTTATAAAGAAAATCATTCAGCGAAAGCGTGGGCGGACTATGTCGCTGCCTATCGCTCAAAGCTGATAGAAATGAAAGATGAACGCCAAGTGGCAGAAGTCTTCGAAGAGTTCGAAATCGACGAAATACGAGAATTTGTGACTAAGTATTATGAAAAAATGCCGTCTCAAACACGGCAAGAAATTAAAAAAGTAATTGCAGCTCGTGTGCAAAGAATGACACAAAATCGCCAACGAACATTTTTTACAAAGGATCAAAAATGAATTTCAGAACAGTAATTAGTCAAATTTTTAATAAATATTCAACTGCAGATATCACAGAGTTAAAAGAAATTTTCAGTTCAAAACTCGCTCTCCCTTTAAAAGCGGAAATGCTGCAATATGTAATGAACTGTGAAGATCGGCAAATTTGTGAAGATTTCTTGCGAAGGAATAGCGAAAAATTAATAAAGGAGTTAAGCTATGAATTTTGACCAAAAATTAATCCGTGACTTTCTGGAAAATATTATTTTAGAAAATCGCAATCTTTACGAAGATGGTTTTGAAGATATGGATTTTGACGAATTTTGCAGATATTACGAAATTGGTAATGGCCTTGCCGAAAAAATGGATATTAAAGACTTCCCTTTCGAAGATTGGCAAAACGATTATTATAATGAATATCTCAAAGAATGTAAAGAAGATAGTATAGAGCGTTCACAGCAGTTTGATGATTATCGACGAGCAACAGGATTTTAAAAAATAAGTTTAGCCTTCCAATGGGCACAGGTTTCGCAAGTGGTTTAGAGCTGCAGAAAAAAGTCGAGCACCTCCTTATTAGTAGCTCGCCGCGATTATTTCGTGGTTATGAGCCTTGTGTCCGTTGGAGGGCTGAAATCTAAAAGGAAGAATTATGAAAATTTTAATTAATGGTGTTTCTAGAGTAGTTAAAATTAAAGTTAATATTATTTCGCCAGAATGGCAAAGATATGAGGAATTAAGGTATGTTAATGAGAAAAAATGAAGAAAATCTGCACCTTAAAATTTGCGATTATCTACGCAAGAATTATCCCGACGTGCTATTTCGCACAGATTTCTCAAGCGGAATGAAAATGAGCCCAGGACAAGCAGCTAAACACAAGAAATTTCAGAAATCACGAGCTTGGCCGGATCTGTTCATTGCTGAAAGTAATACCTTAGCGAGCGGCCTATTTCTCGAAATTAAAGCTGAAAATGTTATTGTTTTCAAGAAGAATGGCGAGATTAGGCAGAATAAACATTTAATCGAGCAAGATAAAATGCTTAAAGAGCTAAGAAGTAAAGGCTATCGCGCAAGATTCGTAATTGGCTACAAACAAGCAATTTTCGAAATTCAGGAGTATCTCGGCAAACCAAAACCAAAGAAAGTCGAATTTTAATAACTAAAAATGAAAGGATAATTATGAACCAACCTGATATTCAGCATCTAATTATGCAAGATCTAAAATTTAAAATGTCGGCTTGGCGAGCAATTGCGATCATCGCCCTAATACTCTTTTCGGGCGCGGTTGGGCTATTTATTAGCTCAGAAAATGAGCTCAAAAGCACTAAAGCTAAGCTAAATACTACGGTTAATTGCCAAAAGTAGATTAAAGGAGAAAAATGTTTTTCAACAGAAAGAAAATAAGAAAACTCGAAGAAAAGCTCCGAGAATGCGAATTGGAAAGCAGAAAATACAAAAAAATTTCAGCACTATTACATGAGAAACTCGAAGAATACGAGGAACTCTTAGATCTTAAAGACCAAAGGGTTGTAATCACGCAAGACGGCAAACTTTCGCAATTAATGATTGGCGGAAAGCTCATCAGGAATGTCACCTCAGTTGAAGTTGAGAGATACGGATCGGGAGTGCTAAACGAGTTCAAATTTGGAATTTTAGCAGACGATATAATCATTAGAAAGAAAGGAAAATAAATGAAACCACAAGAACGAAACCCCTCGGGAATTTATGCACGAATCAAACGCGACGGAAAATTTCAATCAGTCGACTTAGCAGATATGACACCCGAAGAATTAGAGGAATTTCTCAACAAAGAAGGTTTGACAATCGAATATTTCAGACGACTAACCCAAAATTTAATCGAAGTAGTCCAAGAAATCGCCGACAAATTCGACATTGAAGTAGACGAGGAAGAATAAATGAAACGATATAAACTTCTCAAAGACCTCCCTTTTGCAAAAGCTGGTGAGTTTTTCTCCCTAGGAACCGGAAAAAGAAACGAAATATCTGAACTTACAATTGTTGGTGAAAATCACACAGCAACAGTTATATGGAACAGAGATATTGAAGACTTCGATGAATGGTTTGAAGAAGTCAAAGAGCCTAAAATATGTTTCACTATAGATTTTTATAAATCAAAAGTTAAAGAAATAAATACTGACCACTATTCTGGTTGGAGTTCTTTAGAAATTGCAAATATTAAAAGATTAGGTTTATTGTTTTATACTCAAGAAGAAGCTGAGAAATATGCTGAGTATCTCAAAGCAAAAGCGATTATCAAACAAGATGCCAAAGGCTTTAAACCTAATTGGAGAGATAAAGACGAAGATAGATTTATGGGGTGCTGGGATTTTAAACGAAAAAGAGCTCTTTTTGATTATGGAGATGCATTTAAAACCCCAGAGATATATTTTAAATCTAGGGAAGACATTAGAGAAAGCTTCAAAAAACATCCAGAAGAATGGAAGACATATTTGACTTATGAGCAATAAAGATAAGAGATACGAACAAGTGAAAAGATGCTATTGTCATACTTGTGCGAAATTCTTCCATTATCTCGGCATTAATCGCCACAGAGCTATGCATAGAGATAAGAAAGAATGTTGCAAGATAACATTTACTCACGGAAATACTATAATTTATAATTTTGATAAAGGGTAAGAATAATGAAAGAAGAGCTAATTGAAAATATAATAATGAATTATGGCGATAGGTTCAAAATCAGAGAATATACTGTTAAAGAATTACCAGATTTAGTTCTTCATAATAGAATTTATGATGATCCCATGTTCAATATATTTATCTTAGAATTAAAAGATAATGTTTTAGATAGACTTGTTGATTGGAGTAAATATATTAGAATTACATCTGAAATAAGCTATATATTATCACCTAAGAATAAAGAAGATGAAGTTAGAAAATATATTAATTTAATGTCTGGAAATATTCTGGTAAAAACCTATAATAAAAACGAAGTAGAATTTTAACAATTTAATTCCAACCTTACAAGGGGCGAAAGCCCTAAGTAATACACAACTACTAGAGGGGAGGACTAAAATTATTTAGTCGTCCCTTGTAGGGCTGGATACCCTACAACAGATTATTTTAATCATTTAATATTCCTTGGAGGAGCTATGCTCCTCCCCTCGAACCTGAGCATAATTAAAATTATAAATAGTAATGTGGTAGTTATAATAATAGTTTTAGCGTGGTTTTGTCATACGCGCAAGGTTATGTTCAGATTTGAGGGATAGACAGAAACAAGCACTTTTCAAATCATAAAAGCTGAATAAAATATTGTGTAAAAAATGGTCAAGCTATAAGTGTTTCTGCCCTACCTCAATAATATTAAAGGAGAATAAAGAATGGAAAATGAAGATAAATCAACAAACATATCAACTAACGGCGGTATAGGCTTTTTAGGGGCATTAACGATTCTGTTTATCGCTCTAAAACTAACTCATGTTATTGATTGGAGTTGGTGGTGGGTTCTCTCCCCTATTTGGATACCAGTCGCAGTTGTTCTTGGAATTGTTGCGATTGTATCTATTATAGCGTTGTTCGTAAAATTTATAATAAACGAAGTGAAGTAGATATGAAAAATACAGAATGGAATAAACTTACTATAAGACCTCTTGATGAGGAAGAGAAAGAATATTATAAAGACTATAAAGACAGTAAAATTGAATTTATGTGGGAGGGTGATTTCCCTGAAGATGGTGAAGAAGTTCTTGTATATACGCCTCAAAGTAAAAGCGTATATACAGATATTTGGTCTGAATATGGTAATGATGTTGGTTTTGAAAATACAGACAAACCAGTTATTTATTGGATGCGCTTCCCAGAGCCACCTAAGATTGAGGAGAAAAAAGATGAATAAGCAACAACCAACTAACAAAGAACTTTTAGAAATAATAGCAATCCTTGCAGAGCTAACTTCAGAAATCGTGAGAGAAAATCGCACATATTGGCTCAATCTCAAAAATCCCCCAGAAACAAGGGCGGAAAAGTGGGAACAAGAAGATAAACTTATGGAGATAAGTAAAAGAGTGAATTTCCTTTGTGGGAAATCGCAAGGCCTCGTATTGAGACATAAGAATTTATTAAACTCAAATATTTTAGAAGAATAAAAAGGAACTAAAATATGTCAATAATAGTAAAAAAATGGAATTTTAAAAAGCAGGAATACGAAGATTATGAATTGCCAGAAGATTGTCCTTTAATTTGCCACAATATGGAACAAATAATAAATTGTGCAAACTGTAGGAAAAAGACTAAATTCGGAAAAAGCTATTCTAGTAAAGCAATTCATAATGAATATGGCTTCGGTTATCCAGTATGCGAAGAATGCTATAAAAAAGAATTAGAAAATGAGAGGAAGTATAAAGAATATGTTTAAAGATATAGATTGGATAAAAGTATTTTTCTTCTTATTTATTTTATTTTCGATAGGTTGGTTCGTTTTTATAATCATATTCTCTATTCAAAATGAACCACCACAACACAGTGCCGACACACTTCGAAAAATTAAAATCTGCCGAACCTATTCAAATGATTTTTGGCGGAATGATATAGATTTTATAGATGGTAAATGCTATTACAAAGGTAAGGAAGTTGAAATAAAATAAGGATAAGCAAATGAAATACATAATATTTGACATCGATGGAGTTTTAGCAGATTGCTCGCACCGTTTGAAATATATTCAAGGTAAAGATAAAGATTACGAAAACTTTTATTCTTATGATGAAGTAGTAAAAGATACAGCATTAGCGAGTGGGTTTGTGCTATTAAAATCTATTCTCTATTTAATAAATGATATAAATACACCGAATAGGTTGGCAATGGGAGAAGAAATTAGGGTTGCTCTTATAACTGGTAGAAATAAAAGATGCGAAAAAGCAACTGGAGATTGGTTTCTCAGTAATATGGAAAAATTTAAAATCGATAGATTCAAATGTAATTATTTTATGCGCCTAGAAAATGATTTACGACCAGCTTATCAAGTTAAGGAAGACTTAATTAAAGATCATATTGGCTTTAAAAATATTCTCTTCGCATTTGATGATGATGACGAAATAAATGAGATGTATAAGAGGCACGGAATTATATGCTATAAGCCTAATATAACGAGTGTCGTATAAAAATAGGAATAAATATGAATAAAGCTAAAAAATATGGCGATAAAAGAATTAAATCTCTCTTGAATCCGCATCTAGAGAAAGAAAAGACTAAGAAAACAATATTCGTAAGTGATGAGGTTAAACAAAAACTCGGTATCAATTCACCAGATAATTTCTTTGAGGTAGAAGTTGACCAACAAGCAGTATTTGAAGAAGTTGAAAGAATTATAGAACTATTCAATGAAAATTTAGAAGAAATAAAGGAGTGAATATAATGAGTGATAAGTTTAAAAAGAACTTTTTAGTAGTTTGTTTTCTATCAAATTTAGCGTTGTTGGTTTTATCTGACAATTTAGCACTTCGTATTTTGAACTTTTTAGCGATTATTTTGGTGATTTATGTGTTTTCGCTAGTTGATAAAAATTAACGATAAGCTTTATTTTTCTTGCGAAATTTGGTATAATTAAAGAGCCCGAGCGCCAGTTTCAGCGACTTTCTGGCTGAAGCTCGGCTATAAAGAACATGTTGTTTTTATAAACTATCAACTTTTTTAAAATAGCACCTTCGGGTGTTATTTTAGTTAGATAAAATAGAAAGTCTTAGCCACCGCTAAAACTTTCTAAAATCAGCTTATTTTTTATTCACTCTTTTATAAGCTTCAATAATCTCATTCTTTCTAATAATATTACTGCTATCAGAGTTATAAGTTAGAGCCTTAGTTAACCTATCTTCAAAACCAACATATATCACTTTACCGCCATGTTCTCGAACAGACCTGACTGCGGGCAATAAATCAGTGTCCGAGCTTATTAAAACAAAAGTGTCTTCAATATTTAGCAACTTATCTTCAACCATTTTAACACCAAGACCGATATCTACACCTTTCTCAGTTAACCTATAATCTTCTTTGCCGCATTTATGGCATTTATCGCTTGAACGAACTCGTAATTGTCCAGATTCAATAAATTTAATATCTTGAGATTGTAGACTATTTCGTATATCTCGCGACACCTGCCCAAAACGCACAAGTTTTTCGGATATTTCTTCGCCATAATTATTATTATTTTTAATCTTTGCACCAAAAAATAATATTTCAGCATCTTCCGCTAACATAAAGATATTTTGCATAATCCATCGGATATCTATTCTTCTTAATTCATCTTTATTACTAATTAAACCGGCTTCGATAAGAATATCAGAGGCTTTATACAAAAAATTCTGTCCATCAATATAAATCTTCATAACTATATTATACCACAAAAAAAACCTTAGCGGCTCTTTCGAGCAAGCTAAGGCGATGTAACTTAATTATATCAATTTACATAATAAAAGTCAATACTTTTTTTATATATTTTATATATATTTTATATATAAAGATTTCAAAATAGTATCCAAAACGGGTTCTTTTTATTTTCTTAATTCTCTAGCTATTTCTTTGCGCCAAGTTTGAAGATCGGCTTAAGCCCTGCAAATGCAGTCGCAACCGCTCCGCTGATCGCCAAAATCTCTTTCGTGGCGTTTGGAATCAAGATCACACAGATTGTAGCAATAAGCATATTCGTTAGAATGCCAAGGTCGGCGATGAAATACACTGTTGTTTTAGCTTTCTCACTAATGCGCGGTTCATATTCTGTGTTGGCGATATTTGAAGTTGCTTCTTTCTGTAAATCTTCTAGCATTTTAATCTCCTTGTCTGTAAATTTGCGTTCGTTAATTTTGATTTCAACTTGTGGTTTATTTTCCATAGATTCTTCTTTCTTTTCTTCAACTACGAATTTAACTCGTTCTTCTTGAATATTAGCTTCTGGTTCAGTTGGAACTTCGGGTTGTGTTGGCTCAGCTGGTGCTGGTGGTGTTGGTCGATTTTCAACGATAGTTCCATTGTCGCCTGCTGGGATTTCAGTTACTGGCGTGAGTTCTACCCACACATCAATTCCATCTCGTTTGATTTTAGCGAACCATAAGCCATCATTCTGGACTACCTCGAGAGCGACAAAAGCTCCGTTGATTTTCACCCAGTCGCCTGCGTTAATTTCACCTTCGACTTTGTAGCCGTCGTTGTCCACTTTAGTTGCCCAGTTAGCTGGTAGTCCATTTTCAGCCCAAGTAAAGCCTCGAGGGCAAAGTGCATCTATCTTCAACTCTCTGCGACCATCGTTGATATTGATTTCAGCCACTTGCAGGGCTTGTGGAAATTTGAAGTGTGAGCCAATGTTAATTACATCGTCAATAGCTTCTGGCGTTGGTTGCGGTGCTGATGTTGGTTGTGGTTGTCCAGTATAGCGGAAGATAGTCAAATCTTGCACACCGTTGATACCTGCGAGCCAGTCGTGGTTGTCGGTATGAATACCGTTATAACCGTATGAACAATGAATGATATTGTCATTGTCAAGGTAAATTCCAGTGTGTCCGCCTGCTCCGTTCGTATATCCCTGTTTGCCCCATATAAAGATATCACCTCTTTGAGTTGGGATATATCCGTTTGCATCTGCTTCAATTCGTTCAAAGCCGAATTTCGGTAACTCAACGAACTCTGTTTCAGTATTACCAATGCGGAAGCCTTGCGGTAAAATTCCAGCGTAAATTAGGGCGTGATAAATTGAACTTGAGCAGTCATAAGAGTTTGCTCCATTTCGATTTACCATCGAGTAGCTAACTCTGCCTTGCCGTTGCTGAAACCATTCAATTACTTTGTCCATTATTTCCTCCTTATTTTTTAATCAATCCGCCGTTCAAAACGAATTGCACTAATGCTCCTAAAATTGCCACGCCTACAGCCCAAACAATTTTACTCTGATTCTCTTCGAGTCGCCGAAGACGTTCTTTGTTGCGCTCAGCTTCGCGCCGCACGCTCTCGATGTCTTTTTGGTGCTCGGTGACTGATTTCGAAAGCCCTGCGATAATCTCGAGCTGATCGTTAGTATGTTCAACAATTTGAGTCAAACTGTTAATTTTCTCTTCCAAAACATCAATTCGTGCTTCAAAGACTTCTTTGCTTATATATTTATCATCCATATTCCTCCTTTCTCTACACTTGTTTTGCCTTATTCTCTTCAAAATCCCAGATTTGTCTCGAACTTTTTTCTCTGAAATATTCTTTCTTCAAAAGCTCTTTCTCAATTGCCTCCTTTGAAATTTCAGTTCCTTCAGATAATTGAACACTAAAAGTATTTAAACTAAGGTCTTTCGTGCTGTCGCCAGCCTTGCGTGCTTTCACCTCATCAGCATAAGTCGCTCCGTTCGCGAAACTGCGAATTACAACCGTTCCACTTCCATTAAAACTTGTAGTGAACTGATCAACTTCATGCCAAGTCATCACCGCATTTCGTTCATCTTTGATCATTTTTACAATAGCCATTTTTACTCTCCTTTATAAATTATTTTTAGCTAAATACACCCCAGACACGTGATATTCTTGATAGTTATCAGTTCCACGCTTTTCAATTTCGCCGTTTAAGCCAAGCTTGATTATGAAACCGCCCGAGTGTCTATTATTATTGATACATATTCCAGCAAAAGCTGTTTCGTGCTTAGGCCAGTATTTCTCTAGAATTTTCTCAAGCATTCTACCATTTCCATAATTTCCAGTAAAAGATAGGCGGAATCCACAAAATCCATTTTTCTTGTAGAAAAGACCTTTAGCTCCCCACCCCATATCTATCATTTCCCAGTGGTCTGTATCCTCCTGACTATCCGTGAGAACCTTTCTGCCTCGCGAGAAAATATCGCCTAAAACATCTAAATCGCCGAATTCAGGAACTTTATTTACACCCACCTTTTCAGTATTACTTGAAATAAAGAAAATCGGTTTTCCTGGCGAAATTTCCGCTGTAGATGAAGTTTCGCTCAATCTGTCTGTTACCTTTACTTCAATTTCAAAGCTACCAGCACGATTTAAGCTCAGGTATTGCCTTTGAGCCGAGAAATTCGCTTCCGTAAGAACTGCTTGAATCGTTTTCCAGTTCTCCCAACTTCCACCGCTCGCTCTGTGCCGCATTTGGAGCAAAACAATGCGGTTTTTGTTCGAATTTATAATTTTTAATGTTGAGATTGTTCCGGAAATATCAATTTCCACTGTTTCATCGAAATTATTCTGCCGTTTCGCTGAAATACTTAGAACCGGCGCAGAATATGGCAAAACTTCCGCTGTTTTATTGACGGTTTTCGAAATACCGCGCGAATCCACTGCTGAGGCTGAAATTGTTAAGCTGCCTGCTGAATTTATTGCTCTTTCGAAAATCGCCTGAACCTGCTGACTCTCGCTATAATCTGCTGAAATTGTTGCACCGTCTGCTGCAAAAACATATCTTGATGGGCTAGCATATTTTTTCGCAGCCATTTTATTTTTCGGCAAAACCCACGCTTTTGGTCTCGAAAATCCCTGCACAAATATTTTAGAATTTCCGGTAATTTCGGTAATTTTAGCGTTAGAATCCGCAAAGTCAAAATCGTTAAAATCTGGTTGAATTTTGCTTGAATCGAGTTGTATTTCAACGTTAGTATACGTAAGCCCGCCAATTTGAGTTCCACCGTTCCAAGTTGTGATGTCCGCCCCAAGGCTTGTTCTCGTGGTGTTCGCCATTCGTTTATAGATTTCATCTATTTCTTTCTCGTTAGGTTGCCACACGAATTCACCTTGTGCATTCTCAAAACGAACAATTTCATTTTGGTCTGGAATTTGTAGCGAGCCAATGTGATGAAAGTTTGCCTTACGGTTCATATTGAGCCATATTTGCTCACCCACCGTATAAAGGTTCTTTGAAAAGGTAGGTTGGCTCTGGCGTGGAATAGTCGGAAGATTGTAGACACGAGAAGTCCCAGCACTTGTTCCAGTATTATAGAAGAATAGCGAAACTCCGATTTGAAACTCAGCTGTTCCATCATCACGGTGATTTACTCGAACAGTTCCACTTGCGATAGGAACATCTCTTGTAGCTAAACCTTGAAATCCTTTAATTCTTCCACCGTTATTATAGACTTGTCCAGCGTTAGTATTTACAACTCCGGCACGAAGTTCTGCATCTGCTCTTTCAAAGTGTGCAAAAAACTGCCAGTTAATTAAAGAATAGTTTCCTGCTATATCTTGTCCAGCTAGCTGAAAATTTACGAAAGCGTAGTTGTTAGGGCTTCCACCCAGTCTTACGCTATTACCCCGAAAATTATCATTCATTTATCTTTCTCCTTTCGAATTCGCAACGAACGCCCAGCCTGTTTTTTCGCCATCTTTAATTGCGACAATTTTAATTGGCGACATATCAATTTCATCTTCGGCTTTAAATTTCTTGACCTCGGTCGTATCTTTATTAACGGTAAAAACACGCTGAATACTGTGTCCAATTTTTGAATATCCTGAAAACTCCAACGGTGTAATAGCGGTATAATCACCTTCATTAACCGAACTCTTAATAATTAAACCGTGTTCATCGATATGTAAATTTGCGTTTGAAATTTCACCCTGAGCTTGTGTCCAAACACTGGCGGTTTTATTGTTCGCTAAATTCAAATCTGCAAAAGCAATTGTCGAATTTGCGTTTACTGTAATTTTTAAGCTTAAAGTATTATTTTGTGGTAGAATTCCTTCAATTTTAACTTCCGCCCAATCAAAGCTAGTTCCTTCCGTAATTTCAAAGGTTCGAGCGACTGTTTCGCCATCTAAAATTTCAATTTTACCTGAGCCAATCACTGGTTTTTTAATTCGACAAGAAAAGCTGTAGAAATTTTGTTTTTCACTCGTAAAATTCGAAGCCACTGCCACTGTTTGCGTTAAAGTGTTATTTTGAATAGTGATCTTTCGCCCTGAAATAGCTCCCTTACTGCGAGCTTCAGCAGAATTCTCAATCGTAAGATTTTGAATAGTTCGAATATTCCAGAAATTAGGCGAGTTAGTCTTTTCATCAAACGAGTAGAACGCAGAATTTTTTAATAAATTTAAACCACCTGTTTTCGATATTGTATAGTTAAAATCTGCTAAAGTCTGATCGAGGCGAGAAAACTTCTCAAATGTTTCGCTCTCTAACTTTTCTTTTTGCGAAATGACGCTTGCGATTTCTTGCTTTTGTTTATCGACGACGATTTCAGTATTAAAAATAGTTCTAGCAATTCCACCAGCTCGTTTGTAATCTGTTTTAGTTTTTTCTAATTCTTTACCAACCAAAGATTCTTTAATACTCGAACCGCTAATCTCAATTTTAATGCCTGAAATAACGCTTTCAGTGAAGTTATCACCGTTTTGAATTTCAACTCGATCACCAATTTCAAACCAGAATAAGCCGATTGTTTCCGCCTCGAACGGCTGGGCTTCATATCCCTTTACCGCCTCAAAAATTGGCGAAATAACTTCAATTCGGTTTTTGTCTAAAATTTCATTATTTGCGAGTTTAAATTCACTTTCGCCCTGTTGCGCAACTTTTTCATTATCTTTCACAAAAATATTGTCTTCTTGTGGTGTTCTTGCGAGCGTTAACGTGTTTATTGGCACATTTTTTGGCTTAAATTTTA
The DNA here is from genome assembly GCA_938030735.1 of uncultured bacterium. Taxonomy (GTDB): domain Bacteria; phylum Patescibacteriota; class Saccharimonadia; order Saccharimonadales; family Saccharimonadaceae; genus Nanogingivalis. The sequence goes on along the minus strand of CALHIM010000011.1, from coordinate 91,582 downwards.
AACTTTTTAGTTCAGAATAAGTTATTCGGTCAATTTTTGCACGCTTAATTGGTTCAAATCTTAAAGCAGAATTTCGAACGATCGCAGTTGTTGCGGTCGATCCACAAACCTCGTCAAGAATACTTCGAAAAGTAGTCTTGTTTATTTTTTCCCACAAATCTTTTGAAATTGTAAAATTTGCGTTTGGCAATCTTTCAAAATCCGCTCGTTTGAATTCAAGATTAAACTTATTTGTAATTTGAGCCACCAAATCTGCGAGAGAAGCAGGAAAAGTTAAACTGCCAGCTGAATATTCTTGAGTTGAAAGTCCCGCTATAAAATCAAAACCTTTAATTGTTGTGGTGTTTTTCTCAAGATTTACTGAGCTTTCTGAAATTCGAAAACTGCCAAGATTTATTTTCTCAAAAGTATTGTTTTGAAAATTAGTTTTAACTTCAATTTCAACCTGAACGACCTGATTAATTAGATTTTTCGAAACACCCAAAATTACGGCCGAAAATCCACTCATTGAGCTTAAAAATGGCGCTCCTGTTCGTTCGATCGAAAAACTGGCAAGTTCATCATTACTGGTTATTTTTGTATTATTTGCCAAGACTAACGCAGTTCGAATTTCCCTCGTTGGCTGCTTGATCGCTTGTTTGAAATTTTCACTAACAATAAGCATTTACGCCTCTTTTCTAACTGGAATTAAACTCACTTTAAATGGGTCGAAAATTCCACGTTTCTTATCTTTGAGCTGAACACTGTAATCGCCAGCGTAAAATTGGCCAGACTTCATCGCATTGTATTTTGGATCGAAATACTCAACCGTGAAAAATGGCAAATCAACCACACGCGCAATTTTTTGAATTTCTGCCACAGTTAAAATTCCGCCAAATTCAACTTCAATTTTTGGGAAAATTCCAATCATTGTCGCGCGAATTTCGCCGGCCATATTGCGGTCTGAATTTAGCCAGAGCTTATTTCTCTGGAGTTGATAACTTTTCAAATTCGAAAAAACCTGACCGTTGATTTTAAGTAATTCACCATTTATTTGCATTTTCGAAATTCCCCTTTCGTTTGGACATAAAAAAGCGACCCACCCTGAGGGGTGAATCGCAAATGGTTCTTCTAATTTTATTATACCAAACTTTAGTCTTTTTGGCAAAAAATAAGTTTAAATTAATTAGTAATTTAATACATCTTTAGAGCTTAGTGATCCGTTTATAAAATGAAAATGTGCGTATTTGCCTTCATATTTACAGCGATACATTTGGCTCTTGCCAATAGCACTATCAGAATCACTATATTTTTCACAAGCTTTCTTAATATCATATATATTAGATAGGTTGTCTATATTCGCACCAATGGCTATTTTTTCATATCTTGCATTAGTTAGATATAAGTTATTATTGGGTTCTTCCTTAGAAAAAGATATTTCAGCTTTACCATAATAATAAGGCTCACCATTTATCGCAATAACTTTATCAACACTTTCTGCGCCGCGATCTTGGTTTGTAACCAATACTTCGATTTTATTATTTTCCTGTTTTGAAAAATCTGAAATGTTAAATGTTACAAAATACTCCAACGACTCTTTTCCTTGAGTTTCTTTTTCTGTAGTTTTATTACATTCGCTCAATGGAGATTTGTGGCTGACCGTATTTTCACAGTTAATTCTAACGCTCATTTTTGCAACATTTTTAAATCCTGAGATTTTGAGCTTATAACGATTTTTACCAGTTTCAAGAGTTTGGTCTTTCTCTAAATTAACAGATATTCTCTGTTTTGAGACCTCATTATTTACTTCTTTCTCTCCTTTTTTGGCCGAAAAACTCGCCCAGACTATAATAAGAAAAAATAAAATAAAAACAGATATAGTCGTATATAATATAGCTTTTTTACCTGAGTTTGGCCTCGTATCTTTGTGATTCATTTTTTCCAATCCTCGACTAAATAAATTGAGCCGATGTTTAAAGTAGTATTGTTGTTCAGACAAATACGAAAGCTCCAAAATAAGCAAAAACATCAGCTCAATTTAAAAGCTTTCCGTATTTTTTGTCTGAACAATTTTATTATACAACCAAAAGGCTATCAAAATCAAGCAAAAAAGAGGCATTTGCCCCTTTTTCTCTTTAGACATCAAACACGGTTCGATTTTCAAGGAAGCTTTTTGCATTAACGCCATCAATAATTTTATTAACCAGCGTGTCCTCGCCAACCTTAACCGTGATTTGCTGTTTTTGGTTGCGAATTGCCTCTTCGATTTTATCCATCGCAGTCTCACGTTCTTTATCGAGTTTGCTTTGGTAATCAAGATGAGCTTTTACGGTTTGTTCAACACCATAATCTGGAGTATCTATATCAAAATTCGTTTTCACTGTATACTCTGGGATTTCGAAGTCGGTCATTTTAGTGAAAGCTTTTGAAACTGTGTTCATCTCGCTTTGGATTCCAAGCGCGAAACCTTCGCTCACGAATCCACCATAACTCTTAAACAATCTTGAAGGTGAATGAATACCAAGGAATTTTTTCACGCCTTCGACAGCCCCAGAAAACATATTTCTCATGTTGTTAGCGATATTGCCTATTCCGGATTTTAAGCCTTCCCAAATATTTCTACCAATATTTGAAAAAGTTTGCCAAGCATTCGAAAATGCGTTTTTAATGTCACCCCAGCGGTCGCTAAACCACTGACCGATTCCGCCAAAAAATGATGTAATTCCATTCCAAGCGTCCGAGCCTGCTTTCTTTGCCCAGATGATAAATTCACCAAATTTTTCACCAGCCCAGCCTGCAAATTTCCCTAATTGATCACCAGCTGTCGCAAGACTCTTTCCCATCGGCCCGAAGAACCCTTGATCAGCGCCGCTTTTCGAATCGCGATAAGTTTTTACAATATCTTGAGACTTTGTTTTTGTAGTATTTTCAAGTCGTGAAATATCTTCTTCGCTGACTTTCACCATATTGCCGTTTTCATCTTTGTATTCCAAAACGCCACTCTTTAATGCATCGATTGCATCTTTCGAATTTTTATATTTTCCTTGGATTACGGCTTGTGAAGTTGCATCAGCTAGTCTTTGCGCCAATTCCTCATCTTTTGCCTTTTTAAGCTCTTCAGTTTTGGATTTCGTGTCTTGGATCGCCTTGTTCATATTATCTTGAGAAGTTTGAACTTTTTGGTTAGCTTGTTCGAGCAGCAAACCTTTTTCATAAACCGCTTGTTGCTGTGGAGTTAAGTTTTCAAAAGCAAGTGTTCCAGATTCAATTTGCGATTTAACACTTTCAAAACTTATTCCAGTTTGTTGCTGCGCTATCGCCAATTCTTCCATCGCTCTCTTTTGAGCCTTTACTGCCTCGATTCTTTGCAAATTCGCATCAGTCTCAGAATTTCTTGCATTTTTAAGATTTTCTTCTGCTGTTTTAACACCGTCAATTGCTTTTTGCAGGTCTTCTTGAGCTTTTTTTAGCGCTTTAGCTCGAGCTTCACTCTCCCACATTGCAGGATTTCCTTGTTCGAAGGCTGATTTTATCGAACCTCCTAAGAATGCGAATCCTGCCGCAATACCGGCTATTGCTAAAATTAATGGATGAGCCATTACTGTATTGAAAGCACCAATTACCGAAGTTTTAATACTTGCACCAAGCGCAATAGCCGATGCTTTTACTCCTGCCATTCCTCCGCCAGCAAGCACGAATGCACTTTTCACCGAACCGAGGCTCGAGACCATAGAAGCCATTGCTTGAGGACTTGAAAGCGCTAGGGCTTGCATCGTTTTGACGCCTGCATTAAATGCTGAAATTGCTTCGGCAGCTTTAATTGCTACAGTCATTCCACCAATTGTAATAGTAATTTGAGTTAGGAAATCAACCAGCCCTTTATCTTTCGACATTGCTCGAAAAGCATCACCAATTCCATTTAAGAATTTCACGATTCCTGATCCGATAAAGCCAACGAGTGGCGCAATAAAAGCATCAATGAAGGGACGCGAGAAATTATAAGCAGATTTAAACATTTCACCAAGAAATCTCGCCGCTCCACCCACAGCATTCAAAAAAGCAGGCAAGAGCTCATTTCCAGCCCAACTAATAATTGGTTTTAGATATCGCTCCCAAGCATCGCCGATAACCTCAAAAACTGGTTTTGCAGTTGCCTTAATATCATCCCAAAATCGTTTAAAAGCCGAACCGATTTTCTTAAAATCAAACATATCTGAGAAAAAGCCTTTAATCTTATTTGCGATTTCTTCAGCTTTTAATCCAATATCATCAAATGCGTTTTTAAATCCGCCTGTTGGAATTTCTGGCATGTCAAAATCAACACCACCGCCGCCACCAGAGCCAGCTCCACCGCCACCACCACCTGACCCTGTATCTTCAGGTGTTTTTAGAACATTCATTTCATCGAATTTAGCAAGCCCAAGGAGTTCTTTCTTTAGTTTTTTAGCAGAACCTGCAGCCTTATTCATTCCGCCAGCTCCACCTGAACCGCCTGCAGATTTACCAAGGTTGCTCATTCCCTTCGAAGCAGAATCTGCTGCTTTCGAAACTCCGCCAAAGCCGAGTGCTCCACCTGCTTTTTTAGTTACACCAAACAGCGAAGAAATCGCCGAAATAACATAATTTACCATCGTGCCGATAACTTTCATAAAGCCAACAATATACGGAATCGCAGCGTTAATTGCTGGTATCAAAACGCTAGACACAAAGTTTGAGACACTCAAAACAACAGGCGCGAAGGCTGAGCCAAGAGTCGCAGCAACATTCGAAAGCTCTGCGCGCAAAATTGCCAGTGCTCCTTCAAGTGTCATTGACTCACGTGCAAAATTACCAGCATACTTTCCTGTTCTATCCATAAACATTTGGTAAGCAATACCGATTTTCTCACCAGTGGTCATTTTCTCAATATTACCTTGAATGCCTTTTTCAAGCATATAGGCAGATAGAGCCGTATCATTCATAGCAACACCGAGGTTATCCATCATCGTGAAGTTACCTTTAGCCATTCCAGCTACGCTTTCAAGCGCTGCTTCTTGGCTAATTCCCATCACGCTTGCAACATCGGCTGCACGTTGCATTGCTTTTGTGGTCATTATCATTGATTTTTGGACATCATAACCTGCACCCTGAAACAATGACCCCATCTTATTCGCCGCTGCCAAATATTGCGACATTGAAGTTCCCATTGTTTGAGCGGACTCTTTCGATTTCTGCTTTACAGCATCTGAAAACTGCCCAAAAACAGCTTCAGCACCGCCAAGGTTTTGCTCTAATGAACCAAATTCGCTAGTTGCTGCTTTCGCAACTCTAACAACAGCACTAAAAGCACCCTTTAAAGCTCCGAGCGCTAATTGTGCTTTTAGAAACCCACCAGTAATTGATTCTCCTGAACCTCTTGCAGATTGACTAACTTGTGCGAGATTCTCACGCACTTTTGCAATTTCGCTTTGGAATTTTGAACTGTTGGCTGAAATTAAAACCTGCAGTTCATCGATTGTGGTTTTACTCATAAACCTCCATATAGCCGCGCAATCTGATCTAATGCTTCAATTGTCACAGGCTTCATTTTTTTCGTTCTATGCGCGTTTTTTGCCACAATTGGCTTACGCGGATAATGTTTAGGATCATTGACGGCAAAACTAATATATCTCCCAAGAATGTGATTTAATGTATCCGCTCGTTCAATTTCAGCTTTTTGTTTAGAATTAAACCCCGCAACACAGTTTCGAAACTCGGCGGGGCTTAGATTCCAATATTCGTCAATTTTTAACCCTATTTCGAAGGCTCTTGATTCGTTATCTCGCCAGCTTTGGCTGAAATTTTTTCTTCGATTTCTTTGAAGTGTTCTTCCATTCGTTTGCGAGCCTCCTTCAGATTGATTCGAGTGCTCTGAGGTAAAAAACCGCATTCACTCAATCTTTCCATAATTTTCAAAATAACTTCTTCAAAACCGTATTTATCTAAAGCATCAGCGGCTTCATCTTCAGTCATTCCGCCTGCTATCATAATATCGGCAAGGTTGGAAAAACCTGCAAAATTGTCCAATATTTCCAGAAAATTCAAGCCAGTTTCTCTTTCCATTTTTATAATATTTTTCGCTTTAAATTCAAGATTATTCATAGAGTTTCCTTGTTTAATTTAATAATTTCAAAGTGGGGCGAATTTCAACGCCCCTATAGTTTAGGATTTTTTCACTCGAGTGAACATTCCATTAATTGAAAGTGTTGCAGAATATGTGTTAAATCCGTCGACAGTTCGTTCACCAACAGCAAATTTTGTTAGAGAAGCGTCGAATTTGTAAACTGCACCGCCATCTTCGGTTGTGCGAATTTCGAATTTTCGAACTTCACCAGCTTCAAACAACGTCATTACTTTCTCAACATCAGCATAATCTTCAATATTTCCTTCAATATCGAGATCACCAACTTCAACCGCTCCTGGAATATAGCGTTTTCCAGAAATATCAGCAAGTGTTGAAACATCGATTTTCTCACGTTCAGCGCTAAGTTCGCCAATGCTTGTCAAGCCACCAAAATTAATGTCTACTGTAGCACCAGCTTTTGCCATAACGACAAGCTCTGCACCAATTGAACGAGTGGCATTTTTCCTATCAGCCATATAATCTCCTTATTTTTTACTATTAAATCTGTTATTTATATGAAAAATACTTGAGTCTGGATTCGGAACATCACTTGAGAATTCAAGATAATAACCAATCTCACGCATTTTCTTTTCAATCTCTGAAAGAAGTTTTGAGGCTTCCTTCGAGCTACTCGCCCAAATATCAACCGTAGCAATTATTTCTTGAGCAGAAATTTCACCCTTTAGTCCATATTGTGGCGAGTTATCATCAATTCGAAAAGTTAAGGCTGGAAGTTTCTTGAAAATATTTTGTCCACTCAATGAAACAGCAACGCCAGTTTCTTTAAGCTTTTCGAAAATTTCTTGTTTTGGTAGAAACATATTATTTCACTGCCTTCCTAACTTCTTCTCTGATTATTTTGATTGAATTGTTTCGGTTTTCCCTTAATGCTGGCCATAGAAACGGCTGAGCCTTATTTCCACGCCAGTCCGACCGATAGCTAACTTCAACTTCTGTATTAGTGTTCGTGGACTGTCCTCTCGACCCAGTTCCAAACTCAACATAAGGCGCATATTCAAGATTAGTAGAAACCGTAGCGGTCACATTTTCTCCTTGAATTTTAGCCTTATCAGCTCTAATCGACTGCCGAAGTGCTCCACTATCAACGGGTGCTTTGTTTTTAGCTGAACCTTGAACCAGCATTGCCGCTTTCGAAACTCCAGCAGCTAAAGCATTGTCGATCGAATTGAGGCTTCTGCTATTAATTATTGAAGTTGAAACCGAAACCCTCATAGGATTTTTCCTAAAATCAAGGTGTGTGAATCGAATCGTTTAACTTCAACTGTTTCAAAATCTCGCCCATCAATTCGCATTTTATCGCCAATTTCAATTTTTACAGAGGTTTCAGCTGTGATCGCAACACTAGCGTTTAATTTAGCACCTAACTCCTCAAAAACCTTACCAAGCTCCGAATAATTCACATTCGCCTTGAATTCGCTTTTTTTCGAGGTAGATTCAACCAATCCGCCTTCTTCGTCAAAATCTTTATGAACTTCGAAAACCTCAACTGTTTTGTCGTAAAATGTGCTTTTGATCGCCTTTTTAGCGCTATCTGGAAACAACATTTATCCTCCGATACGGCTTTAGAATCTCAACATAGCCGTCGAAAATTTCACTATCTTTCGCTGTTGCAAAATAGCTTTGCGCAGCATTCTGATAACTGATACTCTGACCATTGTCGCTCAGGCTTGAGATTGCTCGTTCGGCGGTTCGATTCGCAGCACTTTCGAATTTAATAAAATTGCCACAGGTCATATTCGCGAGAATCCTAACTAATCGACGATCGAAATTAGCTTTCTCCGGAAGATTTAAATATAACGAGACACGGTCACAAATTTCGCCGACGGCAAACTTTAATAACTTTTCATCTTCAAAATTAGCAATTTCTTTCGCTTTAGCTATAACTTCTACTTCGAATTCTTCCTGTGGCATTTTATTATTCCTCAACTTTTTCGGTCTTTTTAGGCTTTTCTACTACCTCAAGAGGTTTTCCGCTTTCATCGCATGGCGTGTAATCCTCTGGGCGAGCCTGATATTGTTCAACTATGCCTGATGCCTCTTCGCCAGAACCAACTTTTACTGATTCTGGCACTCCAACGACAAGACCTGTTGAATTAACGAGAAAATATTTCATTTTTCCTCCTTTTTAGGTTAATATTAAGCTAAATCAGCATAAAACACGAGATCTGGTTCAACAGCTTTTGTTCCTTGAGTAAAGAAGAGTGAAGCTTCAACCGAGTTTGAAAATGGCACTTTTTGTGGGTCAAAATCAAACACGTTCACATCTTGAGCGATTGCTCCTTCGTGCATTGCAATGATTGCTTTTGTTTGACGGTGGTTTGAGAAAATTCGAACCTGACCGTTAAACAAAACATCAACTTCACCAGTAATCTCGTTTTTAACCTTGTTTAGGTAGTTTGCGAGTTTACCATAAATTGCTGGTGTTACTGTCAAAACAATTTCGCTTCGATCTACACCATCAACCCAGTCGTTCTTTACAGTTTCAACTGTTTGAATAACTTTTTCGAGCACTTCCTCGATTGGTGTTGCTGAAGTCAAACTCTGAATCTCTGTTCCTGATTTAACAGCTTCAGCAAAGAATGCTGTATCAAGATATCGAGCTAGTGAGCTTGCTTGTGAGTTCTTTCGGCGTGTGATAAGGTCGGCAATACCAAACTGTTTAATATCAGTATTGTCATATTCCTCAACGATTTCTTGGCGGTCATCAATATTGTTGATAACACGTCCAGTATTGCGAACTGGTTCACCTTTGCTATCTTTACGTGCTGAGCCATAATTTTTCGCAACAGCGTTTTTCAAGCGGTCGTAAGCTACTGATCCAGCGCTTGGGTTTCCAATTCCAAAAGTATTTTTAATTTTAGTTGAAACTGTTCCTTTTATTACAGCTTCGATGATTTGGCCTTTAATTTCAGCCAATTTTGCCTTTGTTTCGGCATTGTCAGAATAGATATTACGTGCATCTACTGCCATAAGATCCCTTTCTTTTCTTGAGTCTGATTAGAACGAACTTACGCCATTACTTTGTGAGTAATTTGATGTCGTTCCTTGTGAATTGTTTCCACCAACATCTTCGGGAGTTTTTCCAGCAAGTTTAGCTTTCACACCTTTTTCAAGAGCGGAATTCCAAACTTTCGAAAGTCCTTCGATGTTCGAATTCATTTTTTCTGCGTCGGCATCGACAACATAATTTACGAATTCTGATGGAATTTCTTTCGCAGCAAGTTTTTCGGCGGCTTCAGTTTTGCGTTCTCGCATTGTGATTTTTCTTTCGCGTTCTTCGAGCTCACTGATTTTCGCTTTTTGAGCTTCCGCAGCACGCTCTTCATCGCTAAGCTTTGCCTTTCGTTCCCATTCTTTCTGGGCTTCGGCAAGCCGCTTTTCGAATTTAGCCTCATCTTTAGCACTTTTTTCGTTCAAGCGCTTCGACATGATTTCATTCACTTCATCTTGCGTGAAAGTTTTCGGTTCATTCCCCTGTTGATTCTGATCTACACCGTTTTCGCCAGCAGGTTTTGTTGAATTAGGATTGTTTTCCATATTCTCCTTTCGATTTTACGCTTCTCAGCTTGATATTCCGCCCCAAGCGCGACTTTTGGCTTGGGCTTTCTGTGTTTTTCGCAAAAAGAAAAACGACTCTCAGCTGTATGCTAAAAGTCGCAAATGGTTCTGATAATATTATAGCATAATGTTTATTCTTATGCAATATTTTTAATAACGAACACCGTTTTCAAGATTTTCTCGCTCTTCGATCATTCGTTTTTGAATATATTCTGGGGCGTTATAAAAAAATGGTTTGCCGTTATCGATTGATTTACGGGCGGCTTCAACGCAATCTTTGATGTGTTGCTCATCTCCACCAATCACTAGAAAAGCAGGCTCTCCAAAATCGTCAAATATTTTGAATTTTCGCGCATATTCATCTAAAACTTCATCGCTATACCACAAACCGTAAACTCCAACTGTGTCTTCGTGGGTAAATTCATATTTTGTTTTCATTATAGTTTTGAAATCCTTTCTAATAATTCATTAAACATACTAAAGCTTTCCGGCAAATATTTTTCATAAAGCTCAATTTCTTTTTTATCGTCTCGAGCAGTTGCTGAAAACATTTCGGCAAAAGCTTCCGAACCGAGAAAACGCTTTTTATGATTTTCAATTTGTTCCTTACTTAATTTTACACCTCTTATCGTTTTTCTGCCATCCCAATATTTCTGTTCGTGACCCATTCCGAAGACTCTTAACCCGTTACTAAATGCAGCACCACCATATAGATCAAAAATACTTGCTAAATCATTTTTTGAATAACCATTTTCAAGTTCGTTTTTAAGTTCAACAGACAAATTGTGTCGTCTATAGGCCAAATTTCTTCCTTCTTTAGTTTTTAGATACCTATTTGCTTCGTCAAAAACGGTTTCACCAAGAGTTTTACCATTAGAAAGTTCAAACTTACCAGTAGCTCCATAAAATGAGCCACGCCCTGCTCGATGATCGAATCCGTGACCATACTCGTGTAGAAAAACCTCAAATGGCTTTCTTATATCTTTTCGATTTCCAGTTGAACCATCGAATATACCAGCTATACGAACACTTACCTTATTTCCAAGCACGCTAAAGTTATCATTCCCAAGCGGTGAATCTTTAAAAGATAGCTCGCTTGAAAACTTAGCCCAAATAGAACGATGAGTTTCCGGCATTGCGTTTAGTTTTCTGACGACTTTTTCTCTAATATCATCAGTTTTCAGTGCTTCATTAAGCGAATCTTCAAGTTTTAAGCTCTTAATATCAGAATTATTAACTTTTTTAGTTGGTGGTTTTTTAATTTTAACTTCAATCTTATCGTCTACCGGCGAAATACTCGGCACTGAAGCCGGCTCAGCTTTCGAAATTCCACTAACTTTTGCCCATTTTTCATAGCTCATATTTGGTGTCTCGTAATTCTCACCCGTTTTTGGATTTCTGGCAATTCGGGTTTCTGGATCGAATTCTTCACCAAAATATGCGGCTGTCGTTGTTCGGCAAAGTGGGTGAAATGGCGGAAAGTTCACGCCTTGTTTAGCTTCACTGATTTTAAAAACTTTATGGTCTTTATGTTGGCAGATATCGCTAGTGCGGCCGTCCAGTGTTGCAATAATACGGTATTTTTCAACTCCTAGCTCTTGATAAGCTCGCAATTCTGCCGAGTTATGGTAAAAAGCAGATTCGGTGCGAACGAGTCGTTCAGCATAAAATCGCCCAACATCAAAGCGTTCACGAACTTCACGGATTGTTTTTTCAGGACTTTGCCCAATTGCTACGGCTGTAGCTATTTTCGAATTGATTTGCTCGGCTAAAATATCAGTATTCGTCCAGATACGGTTCGAAAAATGCTTTCCTTCAATTTTATAGTTCAAAATTTCCTGCACGGTTCGTGAGTTTAATTTTGAAAAAGTTAAAAGTGAGCCAAATTGTTTTTCAGTGTCAAAGATTGCTTGATTATATGAATTATTAATTGTATTCACAACCGAATTAGCTGTGAGATTATTTTGTTCAATTCCAGCCTTTTTTAGTTCTGCCCAAATCTGGTTATTGAGCATTTCTAGTCTTGTCATTCTAAAATCGTAATTCTCCGGCAAATATTGATTCAAGCCGAGTCGCTCCATTTCGGCTTTAAACCTTGCTATATTTCCGCTTGGTTCAATACCTTGCAGTGCGAATTTATCGAAAGTTTTGTCGTTGCGATAATAATTGGCATATAATTTCTTAATTTCACGAATCGTTCGAATTTCAGCATCAGTGTAAGCGTTTTTTATGCGGTGAATATAGCTCAAAGATTGTTGTTCTTGGTTTTCGAAACGGGCAGCGGCACGGTTTTGCCAATAGTCTACAGATCTAGTCTCGTTTTTTTCTCTATCTTTCATAAAAATCTTTCGAAATATATAAAATATAGATACTTTATATAAAGACTATCTATATTTTATATATATTTTCCGCTCTATTCTTCTACTTTTTCGTTCTGATCTGCAATTTCAGCATTATTCATTGCGTTGTCTGCTTCGTTTTTCTCGCTTAGCGCAAGGTTCACTGTTTCTTTAGCATCTCGCACGAATGAAAGCTGGCTGACAAGCGTTTCACGATCTACGAGTCCGTTAAGATTGTTGATAATTTGGCTGGTTTCAAGGTCATTTTGTGGCAAAGCTCGTTTAAATACTACATCAATATCTTCAGTTGAAATTTTATCCATCTTTGAACCTTTTACAAGAAAAGAATTGTAAATCCGGAATCGTTCGAGTAAACTTCGTTCAAAATATCGCTCTTTATCTTTGATATGTTGTTCGAAGTCAAGGAGCTTATAGAGAATCGCCACACCGCTCGAATTGCCAGCGAAGTTTTCATCGCTCATATCTGGTGTCATCGAGATTTTATGAATATCAGCTGCAATAGTTTTTCGAAGAACGTCAGCATCGGCCTCATCAATAGATTTCACGATATACTCAATTTTGGCGTCTTGTGGAACGTTTGCAACAATTCGGCTGTCTTTAAGCTGTTCTTGCTGTTCTGGGGTAAACTCTGTGCCATAAAATGCGAGTAACGCATCTACCAAACGTTCACGGTCGATTACACGGTCAGATTGAAGAATATTGTAAGCATCAATCAATGGTAATACCGGTTCTGAATCACCCATTCGGTCTGAACCGTTCAAATATTCAACAATCGGCACTTCGCCAAAGTTATGATCAGTTTTAATATCTTTGCCAGTTTCTGGGTCACTTTCAAAATTAAGCGTTCCGCCTTTCAAAGTGCCTTCTTGTGTATAATCTGGCGTTAAAATTGTAATTTGGTATGAATCTCTTTCAATTTTTCCGTGTGCATTGATAATTTCTTCATAAACTATAGCGAACATCTTTTTATGTTCGACTGTCGTGTCGTGAACTAAAATTATATTTCGTGGATCAATCTTTACACTTCGAACTTCTGATTCTTCGTTAGCATAAATTCGCTCATAAGCCACACCATAAATACTGGCGTGTGTTGCGAGTTCGACATCAAGGTTTGAAATCGCTTGTTTACGGTATGAGTTATTCAAGTTCTCAATGTCTATTTCTTCACTTGAAAGATAATTAACTGGTGATCCAAGTAAATAACCAACATTAATTTTAGTGATATATCGTGCAAAATTAGTGATTGCGAGCAGTTTATTCGGTGTTTCACGTAATGTTACAGGTTTATTAGCATAATAATCAGCAAGAATCTTAAATTTAGCTCGGTCTTGCTTGCGTTTGTCGCTTTCGATTAGGTTTTTTATCAATTTTCCTGTTATTTCTGTATTTTTTGGTAAGCAATAAAATTTTTCCATATTTCCTCCTTTTTAGAAAATTAGTGAGCTTGTGCCTGTCGATCCTCGATTTGAATTTGTGATAATAATTGGCTCAGCTCTAGCGGTGCATTGTTCAAAGATTCCAGCCAGAATATCACACATGTCGTCGTGGGCGTTTTTGCCTTTGCGTTGATATCTCAGAACTTCATTAGCAGCCTCTGGCCATTTCTTCTGCCAATTCGGCGGCATAAATAGATGATTCTGTAGCCACGCGCTTGATGACAGAATACGACTTTCCTTGTTTTTGGTTTGCGTAGGTGTTTTAATAACTACTTTCGAATTTCCATTTTCTTCAAGAATCCTTTTCACATTACGTGCAAATCCACGACCACCGTTGTTGCTTTCAATCCTAGCAACGCTCACATCGCCGGAATCTAACATTTCAGCAACGGCCTTTTCAGTAAACTCCATCGGCTTGTCGGTATAAGTTATGTCAGTTATATAAACATCTTGACCATTCTTAATGTAATTCGCACTTGCAAGAAAGTCAGCACCTTTATCAGCAGTATCGGTGATATTTTCAACAATTCCCTCAGGCAGTTCATCCCACTCCATAAATGGTTTAAATAATCGCCCAGCGACATCGATTGGTTTTTGATTATAGTTAGCCTCCACAATATCCATATTCATCGCTCGAGTCTTTTTCTTAAAAGTTTCGTAGTTCAGAATATCATCGCATAGCATTTTCGGTTTACCTTTTGGAGTTTTTGTCACAGCACGATATTCAATTACCCGTGGCTTAAACTCTTCGATAAATCGCCCAGCAAGGTCACCAGTCGCCCAGCGTGTCATCACAAGGATTATTTTCCAATCATTGCCCTCAACACGCGAGAACATCGTATTATTAAACCAATCCCAATGTTCATCTAGAACACGTTCGTTGTAGGCTTCCTGCGAGCTTTTTATAACGTCATCGATAATGAGAAAATTCGCACCAAATCCTGTTGCTGTTCCTTTTGGACTGGTAGCGAGATAATTCGGCTCACTCGATCCTTCCAAGCTCCACATTGAAGCGGCCGCCTCACCATACTTTACGCGAGTTTCTGGGAAGATATCAGAATAAATAATATTCGAACCAGCTTTCTCGGTTTGAATCATATTTCGAACATTTCTTGCAAAAATTCCAGAAACTGTATCGTTATATGATCCTGTCATAACTTTCGCTTTTGGATTCTTTCCGAATAACCAAGCAGTTAAATTTTGAGCAGTCAATGATTTTCCGTGTCGTGGTGGTGCATTGATTACAAGCGTTTGCTCGTCGCTTTCAATAAACTCTTGAATCTGTTTACAAAAATCTTTCAGGTATTTACGTTCTTCCTTGTAAAAATTCGGATGCATTAATTTGCAAAATTCAAATAAATCAATTCTCGCAAGTTCAAGTTTAAGCTCTCTTTGAACTTCTGGATTTTCGAGTAGTGCTTTGTTCATTTTTTAATGCCTTTCGAATTTCTGCTGCAGTTAACCCTTCGAATGGTCGCGGATTTGTTTTTTGCTCCACTTCCATTTGAATTCCTTGTTTTGCCTTTCCCTCAGTTCGGTCTGTGATCTCAATCGTGTTGTAGAGTCCGGCCTTTTCGCTGTTTCTCGCATCGTAAACTCGCCTAAATGCTACTTCTTGAGCCATGGTTCGCTGATCATCTGGGTGATCAATCGCCCATTGGTTAAATTCCTTCACGGTTAAACTCAAAAAATAGTGATATTGATAAGAAATGCTATCTTCGGGCTTCCATCTTCCACGATTATTCGGAATATTCCCTTCAGGCTGTCCGAATCTGCGGTTCAGCGGCGGTTTTCCTCTACCGACAACATAATCTTTTTTTGGCTCAGTTTTCTTTTTGGTTGTTGCCACGTATTTCCTCCTTCTAATTATTTTTCGATTTTTCTCCTACTTCTATTGGTTGAACGTTCATAATGAAGATTGTTAGCAATTAAATCACCGATTGTTTTTTCTTTCAAAAAACCTCGATTTCCAAGAAGAATAATTTTCGGCTTTCGAATTATGCTATTATTTGAAGAATATTCACCATCAATTTGAAGTTCAGCTAAAATTCGGCGGTTTGCTTCATTAAATAGAAAAATCTTATTATTTCGCTCACGAAACCAAAGCTCAGAATTTAATCCACATTCCTTTAAAATATCGTTTGCTGCAAATAGCGCTTGCTTAATAAGTTTTTCTCGCTCAAAAATTTCAGCTCCAATCGCTCTCGTGCTCAATATTCTTGTTGTTGCGATATTTTCTAGTTCTGTTATTGGGATATTTTTTATCATAGAATCTCCAGTTAAATTTATTTTTTCCCACCAAAAAAGCGGACACTGAATTATCAGTATCCGCAAATGGTTCGTAACTTTATTATACTATTTTTTGCTACTTTTAGCAATTTTTGTAAAGCTAGATATTGACATAAATCAAGTTATTTGTTATAATGAGAAGGATTTAATTTTGAAAATCATAAAAACCCCAACAAAAGTCTCAATTTTATTAGTTTAATATTGGGGCTTTTTGTTTTGTCTCAATAATAAAATGGAGATATCTATGATTTTTAAACTTGATGAAAAAAGGAAAAATACAATGAAAGAACGGCTTGGCGAGGCTTGTCAATTTATTGATGATGAGCGCTATTTGCCGATGTTCCGAAATAGGCAGAAACGATTCCCTGAGGAATTTGCAAAGAGCGTTGAACTTGCCAAGAAAATTAAAAACGGCGCGAGTAAATACTTTGCTCATATTTGGAGCTCTAAAAATATAAATAAATCACTTGAAATTTTACGTAGCATTATCAATCGTGCTAAATCTTTGCTTGCAAAAATTCGTTTTGAGAAGAAACAGCTAGCTAGAATTAGTAAATCTCAGAAAGGTGCGAATATTTCTTTACGTGAAAGATATCTGGAACTTAAAAATGCTAAATTAGCTCATAGCTCACTATTGTAATTTAAATCTATTTTTTATTGAAATTTGGGTTTCTAACCCTTTATTTCTTGTGCTTCATTGAAAATATTACAACATATTATCTTTTTATTGTAAAATAGTAAAAAATATTCAAATTGCAATGTCAAATAAAATGCTTGTGTTATTTCAGAAATGGAGTCTGCAATGAGATGATTTCATAAAATTTTAATAAAAAAATAAGCCGAAATGGTTTATATAAATGTTGGTTTAATTTTATTTATTTTTTATATAAAGGAGATTTATGTTTGAAGATTACTCACCTGCTGAGAGGCAGGTTTATCAATATATCGAATGGTGTCAATTTGTTGCTAATTTTACCGAAGCAACTATTAGAAGTAAACGTTCGTATTGTTGGAGTTTTATTGAAAAAATGAACATTCACGATATTAAAGAGATTACGGAGAATGAAGTTAACGAATGGGTGCGCTGTCGTCTTTCTGGAGATAAAGGTTTTTCGAAAATATCAGTGAACGCTTTGAGGTCTGAGAAAATTCAGATAATGGCTTTTCTTAAATGGGTTCATAATACACAGGGTGGCACTAAAATTCGCTTTCCGTATATAGTTAATCCAAAACCCGAACCTGTTAACCGTAAATTCTATAGCGGCGCAGAAATAGACGATATGATCGATAAATGTAAAAACTTAAAATCTAAAATGATAATTTCACTCGCCTTTGATACTGGACTTCGTCGAATTGAAATAGTGAATATTAAATTCTCAGATATTGTAGGTAATCAAATTAAAACTATTGGTAAAGGACGAAAACTTGGATTTGTTTATTTTTCAAATAGAACTAGAAAATTAATTGAACAGTTTTCAAAAACTAATGAATCAGGAGAAATATATTTGCTAAAAAGACGTGAAGAATGTAGAGCGGAGTCTTGCGCTTCCGTCATGACGGAACAACTAAAACATGAATTGTCTAAAATAGGATACCCTAACTTTCAGATTCATGAACTTCGTCACTCTTTCGCTACCGATTTGCAGAAAAAAGGTGCAAGGATCGAAGAAATTCAAAAATTAATGCGCCATGGCGACCCAGCCATTACTCAGCGATATCTTCATGGACTTGATGGTGTTCTGGGTGATGTTTGGGCTAAATATAAGGGCTAAAAACTATTCTCTAAAAATAGTCTTGACAAAACTGCTAATGTTTGATATAATGAGAGCATAGAAATGAGGAAATAGCCTCATCTACACTTTAACAAGCTGGAATAATTCTAAAGAGTTATTTCCGCTTATGTTGATATGTTATATCATGATTTAATTGAAAATTTCGAAAAAATAAAGTAAAATATTTTTATGGAGAGGTGGCCGAGTGGTTTAAGGCGCACGCCTGGAACGCGTGTTGGGCGCAAGCTCTCGCAGGTTCGAATCCTGTTCTCTCCGCCAAAACCAATATTTTTTTGAAAAATCCTTGACTTTTTGAAAAATATCAGTTAAAATAGTAAAGTAATTTTGCACGAGTGGTGGAATTGGTAGACACGCTAGTCTTAGGAACTAGTGCCAATTGGCGTGAAGGTTCAAGTCCTTTCTCGTGTACCAGAAATTATTTAGAAAATCTCCCGAGAATCTGGGAGTTTTTCTTTTAATATTTTTTCGAAATTTTAAGATTTTTCTAAGCTGAATGTGTTAAAATATAAATAGAAAAGAGGTAAATATGAAAACTAAACTTGTAATCTTTGGCTTAACTGGCGATTTAGGGCGCCGCAAGCTTTTGCCTGCGCTCGATTCCCTGCTCGAAAAAAATGAGATTTCACCAGATGAGATTGAAGTTATTGGCGTTTCTCGGCGACAAATTCAGCCTTTTGAAATTCTTGAAAGTTCGCTCGGGCTTTCGCACGCAGAAAATTCTAAACTTTCGCAAATTTTAAGTTTTTTCGAAATGAATTTAGCAGATGAAACAGAATACAAAAAGCTTAAAAAATACCTTCAAGATGAAAATGAAGAATCTCAAATTTTGCTGTATCTTTCAGTTCCGCCAGCAAGTGCTGCACAGATTTCAACATTAGCTGGAAAAGCCGGTTTAAATGGTAAAAATGTTAAAATTCTTTTCGAAAAACCTTTCGGAATTGATCTAAAATCAGCGCAAGAATTTATTTCTCGAACGGCGGAATTTTTTAGTGAAAAACAGATTTTTCGAATCGACCATTATTTAGCAAAAGAAATGGCACAAAATTTACTAATTTTACGGCACAAAAACGCATTATTTTCGCAAATTTGGAGCGGAAAATCTATTTCGAAAGTGCAAATTATTGCTAGCGAACAGATTGGAATTGAAGGTCGCGGTACTTTTTATGAACAAAGTGGCGCTTTGCGTGATTTTATTCAAAGTCATTTAATTCAGATTTTGGCATTATTTTTGGCGGATTTCCCAAAGAGCTGGAACGATTTACCTGAAGCTCGCTTTAAAGCATTAGAACAGATTGAAAAATTACAAAACCCTGAAGAAAACGCAATTCGTGGTCAATATCAAACCTATCGTGAAGAAGTTGAAAATCCAAAATCTTGTGTTGAAACTTTTGCTAAAATTAGATTGTTTTCGAAAGATGAAAATTGGAAAAATGTGCCTTTCGAACTAATTTCTGGCAAAAACTTGAGCGAAAAACGCAGCGAAATTCGCATTCATTTGCGCAAAACTGAAGAAAATCAAGCTAATTTAATTCAGATTTCGCTTGATGATTCGGCGAGCATGAAAATTGAACTTGCAACGAAAATTCCAGGCTTGAATCGTCGCACAGAAATTCGGAATTTGAGTTTTTCTTATGATGAAAATGCTCAGCCTGCTGAAGCTTATGAAAAAGTTTTGGCTGAAGCGATTCTGAATGAAAAAGCGTTTTTTGCTGAGAGCAATGAAATTTTGCGTGCGTGGGAAATTCTTCAACCAGCTTTGGATTTTTGGCAAAATTCGAACGAAGAAACTTTGCGATTTTATAAAAAAGGAACAGATTGGAGCGAAATTTAATGCAAGAAAAATCAATTTTTACACGAATTATTGAGGGTGAAATTCCCTGCCACAAGGTTTATGAAGATGAAAAAGTTTTCGCAATGCTTGACATCGAGCCGCTTTCGAACGGCCATGTTTTGGTTATTCCAAAAAAACAAGTTGATTTGCTTTGGGATTTAGAGCAAAGTTATTATGATTATCTGTGGCAAATTACCAAAAAAATTGCCAAGAAAATTCAGGCTGAAATGAAGCCGATTCGCGTGGGTGTTGTGGTTGAAGGTTTTGGTGTGCCGCACGCACACATTCACCTTGTGCCTCTTTATGATAAAAATGTTTTGCAGCTCCACCATGGCTACCCTGCTGAAACTTCGCCCGAAGAACTTGCAAAAATTGCTGAAAAAATCACTTTCGAAAAATAAAAAAGCCCCACAACTTTGTGGGGTTTTGAAGTGGGGAATCTTTCTGCTTTAAAGCAATACAATACCTTTTGTTTTCCAGAACTCAATCTCTTCTCGAACTTTTTGTCCATATCCTGCGTCATGTTTTGAAATAGTGTGCATTGAGTAATTTCCAGTTTTATTCTTGATGAAGTATGCATCGAGTTTACGAGCTTCACGTCTTAAAAACAAGATAAGATTTTCAACTGTAGTTTCTGGGGTGAAAATTACACCTTCAACTAATTTTTTAGTTGAATTTTCTTCTGAATGAAGGAAAAGTTGAAGTACTGGTTTACCTTTTGCGTCTATATTAACCTCAAAATGTTTAAAAACCTTAACCATTATTGTTTCTCCGCGTTTAAAGCCCGCTTGGCTATAGAATAAATCGAAACTTTCAGCTTCGAAAGCTGAGCTTAATTTCTTAAACCCAATTTTCGAAACTGAAAATTCAGCAAAGCTAGCCAAATTCCTACTTTCGAAATGTTCTCTCGCTCCACGCAAGTAACTTAATTATATCACAAAAAAATAAAAAAGTCAAGAGTTATAACATAAAAAAGAAAAAGCCTTGCTTTTTTGCAAGGCTTGAATTGATAGAACTGAGCTATTCAAATATGCACAATGATTGGCAGCCAATAATTTGGCCTTTGTCATTTCTCACCGTTTTACCAGTGATAAATAAATCTCTAGTGGTTCGACCACTTGATTTTGCAGCTTTCGCGGTTATAACGCTGACGATGTAAAATACGCGATCACTGGGTTCCGGCAAACCAACTGGCTCACCGAAAGTCATTTTAATGATTGGAATACCTTCAACCGTTCCAATCTCAACTTCATCTTGAGTAGCTCTCGCTTCTCCATCAGATGGAAAGGTTTTAACTACTTTTCCATCTTTATCGACAATGTTGATTTCGTGTGGAGTCAAATTATTAATAATAATTTCCATTTTATCTACCTCTCTTTTTGAGATCTTTCTTTATTTTACCAAGTTTTACTACTTAGCAAGAAATCTTTAAAGGATCTTTAAAAACTTATTGCTAAGTAGTAAAAAGGTAATAAAATGGATAATATCTTTTAGCTCAATTCTTGTAATGTTCGGTTGTGTTTTTAATAACCACAACTTTTTTAATTATAGCATAATTACATTGAAAAGTCAAGTCCGAAAAAAGTTAAAAAAATGTTAAAATAAGAATATGAAAATTATTGCGATTGGTAAAAAACATGAAAAATGGGTTGCGAATGGAATTGAACTTTTTGAAAAACGGCTTAAAAAACCGTTTAATTTGAGCTGGGATATTTTGCCACATTCGAATTTTGCTGAAGAAAAAGCGCGCGAAGAAGAAACGCAGCGGATTTTAGCAAAAATTAAACCGAGCGATTTTGTTATTTTGCTGGATGAGCGTGGTAAAAATATCTCTAGCCCAGAGCTCGCTAAAATGCTTTCGAACGGATTTGTGAATTCGCAGAATTTTGTAATTGTGATTGGTGGGGCTTTTGGCGTGTCTGAAGAGCTTCGCCAACGAGCAAATTTTGTTTGGAGCCTTTCGAAATTAGTTTTTCCGCATCAAATTGTGCGATTAATTTTGGTTGAACAAATTTATCGTGCGCAAGAAATTTCTTCTGGCGGAAAATATCACCACGAATAAATTATTTTTTGTGGAAAAAGCTGTGGAAACTCCTTGAAAATTCGAAAAAACTCGCCTGAAAGCATTTGCGAAAAATGGTGAAAAAATATATAATAGAATTACTATGGCGAAAAATGAAAAAGAGATTGTTAGACTTCGAAATTTAAAAAAGCGTTTTGGTGTTGGTGATGCTGAAAATTATGCTTTGAACGGTGTAAATTTAAGTATTAAACAGGGCGAATTTATTATAATTATGGGGCCTTCTGGCTGTGGAAAAACCACACTTTTAAACACAATTGGTCTTCTTGATCGTGCGACTGAGGGAGATTATGTTCTTGACGGGCAGAATGTTGCGCGAATGTCGCGCCGCAACCAAGCGAAAATTCGAAGTGAAAAAATCGGTTTTATTTTTCAAAATTTTAATTTAATTCCCCGCCTAACCGTAATTGAAAATGTGGCTTTACCACTGGTTTATAAAGGAATTGGAAAAGTTAAACGGCTCGAAAAAGCTTCAGAAGTCTTAAAACAATTTCATCTTGGTGAGCGCGAATTTTATATGCCGTGGCAACTTTCTGGTGGGCAAACTCAGCGCGTAGCAATTGCGCGGGCGCTCGTGAATAAGCCTTCAATTATTCTTGCTGATGAGCCAACAGGAAATCTTGATTCGAAAAGTTCGCATATTATTATGGAGGAGTTGGCTGAAGTTCATAAAAAAGGCAACACAATTATTATGGTGACGCATAATCCAGATTTAATGGCTTATGCAACACGAATTATTACAATGTTTGATGGCAAAATTGATACAGATGTTAAGAAAAAACCTGCAAAGAAATCTTCGAAAAAAGATGAAAAGCTAAATATGCTCGATAAAATTGAAAAAGTTGAAGAAAAAATTGATGAAATTAAAGAAGAGTTGGGAGTTTAAATGAGCTTGCGAGTTTTAAAAACTAATATTGAAAATGCATTTGAATCGTTACACGCTAACCGTTTGCGAACTTTTCTTACAATGCTAGGTGTAATGATTGGAATTTCTAGTGTTGTGATAATTTTTTCACTTTCGGGCGGGGTTAGCTCGATGATTTCGAATCAAATTATAGCTGAGGGTGAATCTTTGGCTGTGGTTCGACCAAAAGAATTAACTGCAAATAATAAAAATGTTATTACAAATTTGGCAACTTCTCGAAATTTCACACAGAGTTCAATCAAAAATGAAGACTTAGGCTTAATTTCTAAAGTAAAAGATGTTTTAGCTGTGGCACCGCTTGCGAATTTTTCAGCAAAAGTTAAGGGCGATGGAGATGAAAAATATGCAAACTTGCTGGCAACCAGCCCAAACCTTGACCAAACTGTAGGTTTGAAAGTTCGTGAAGGTCAATTTATTGCAGAAAGTGCTAATGCAAACACTGTTGTGATTGGCAATCAAATGGCGATTGATTTATTTGGAACAACTCAGGCTTTAGGAAAAGAAATTACAATGAAAGGCGAAAAATTCATTGTGATTGGCGTTTTAGCTCATCAAAGTTCATCAATTAACTTTAGTAATGTTGATTTTAACAATACGGCAATTATTCCATATGTGACTGCAAAACGAATTATTGGTGAAAATCTACAGATTCAGCAAGTGAATATTCGTGTGAAAAGTGTTAATAATTTGAATCAAGTTCAGCAAGAAATTGAAAAAGGAATGTTAAAAAACCACAATGGCGAAAAAGATTTCGAAGTTTTGACTGGTAAAAATATTTCGCATCCATCAGATAAATTTATTGAGCTTTCAACATTTATTTTGGCAATTGTGGCAAGTATTTCGCTAGTTGTTGGTGGAATTGGCATTATGAATATTATGCTCGTGAATGTAAGTGAGCGAACGAGAGAAATTGGTATTCGAAAAGCACTTGGTGCAAATAATCGGCATATTTTGTTTCAATTTTTAACAGAATCGATGATAATTTCATTAAGTGGTGGATTTTTTGGTTATCTCATTGGTTATGCATTTTCTTTTGGAGTGAGCGTATTTCTACCGTTTAGTCCGGTTATTTCTTGGCAAATTGCTGTTTTGGTTTGCGGAATTTCGATGTTGGTTGGTGTAGTCTTTGGCCTTTACCCTGCCTTCCGTGCAGCTCGAAAAGACCCGATCATTAGTTTACGCCAATATTTATAAGAATAGACAAAAGAAAAAAGTCGCTTAAGGTAATCTGGCACCCAGCACTCTAAAATAATCTAAGTTCACACATCTTATAATAATAAGCTAAGACAAAATCATTCTTAGCTTATTTATTATTTTTCCTCCTTTCGTATTCATTTAAACTATCATTGTATTTTCCTGTGAAAAATTCAAAGATACCACTAAAATAGAATTCGATAGCGCTTGCAATTTCAGAGAATATCATCTATTATATGTATATGCTTGATGAAAATTTAAACGATTTCCACGAGCAAGTATATACTCAATTCAACTCACTAGATTCAAATAAAATTCCTAACTTTTTCGAATGTATTTATAAAAATTTTGAAGGAGACGAATAATGACACCATCAGAGAAAAGAAATGCTATCGCTGAAGCAATCATAACGGCAAATTGGAATATAATTACAGCACTAGCTGATTTAGACGTCCCAATAAAAGAAAATCGGACCTTATACAAAAGGTTTTTCGATGGAGCAGAAGCAAAAAGAAAAGAATTATCGGAAATACTTTCACTTAAATCTGAAAATACAAAATTAGACGGAAAAATAGATATTAATATTGATGACCTGCCGACAATTAAAGAAATATTGTCTATGAGTTGAATTACTCCTACTTCTAGTAGGAGTTTTTATTTTTTTACCCTACCTTATTGAATGCTGTCTATATATGTAATATCCAGCAATATTTCATTTCCTTTAATACCATATTTAGTAAACAAATCCAAAAAATCAGCTTGTGAGATTAAGTAGTGGTCCAAAACAGTTTCGCCCGAAAACTCATCAAAAGAATTGTCATAAAAAGTAAATGGTGCTATTTTTCTGAACAGTTGGAGCTCTTCCTCAAAAACATCAGCAAAATTAATGAGGAAGCTGCTATATATATTTTTTAGGCAAGAACTATTTCAAAAATTCAAAAAAGACAGCCACTTCAACTGTCTTTTTTTTGAAAATTAAACATTTGTTGGAGGAATACCATTTGCTCCATTTGAGCTACCGCCAAAACCAGTTCCGGCTCCTCCTAAGAATAAGCTAATAATGAAGTTAATAATTGCATAAGAAAGCATTGCAATAATTAAACCAACGATTGCATAAAGAATTGTATTTTTTGCAGCATCAACCTTTTTCGAATCGCCGTTTGATAGTATATAGCGTAAACCGCCATAAATTAACATTATAACACTTAAAATTCCAACTGCAAAAAGCATCATATTCACCATTTGGGTGAAAATTCCAGTGTTGCCTTCACCGAAAAGTTGAGTTGGAACACCTTCGCCACGTCCTTTATCAGCTCCGCCTTGAACGCCACCGCTAAATATTCCACCGGTTGCAAAAGCATTTAATGCCAAGAAGGTTGCAGGAAATGTAGAAGCTACAAAACCGCTGATTGAGATTTTCGAAACTTGTTTAAAATTCTTCATAATGGCTATATTATAGCAAAAAAAGTGATTTTTGTCAATACTCTTGTGTTTTTTGGCAAAATTTGATAAAATAGAAATATTGGAGGATTACCCAAGTGGCTGAAGGGGACGGTTTGCTAAATCGTTAGTCTGGGGAGACCTGGAGCGGGAGTTCGAATCTCCCATCCTCCGCCAGAGAAAACAGTTCGCAATAGCGGACTTTTTTCTTTCAAAAAATGTAAATTTGATGTTATTGAGTATTATCAATCTCATTCTCAATATCTGATTTAACTTTTTGATATTTATCCATTTCTTGGTCACTAATTAGGCCATGCGCGTGTAAGAAAGATGAGAGTTCGGCTGATTTTAATAGCGAATAATATTGCATATTTTGTATTTTTTCAAAACATGTATTATTTTCTCGATTATGTCCTTTTTGAGATAGTCTTGATATGACTTTATCGATTTTTTTAGCGATATTCATATAATATTCTCGTAAGTTCTCAGTATTTTCTCTGTCTTCTGGCGACTTGAAATATCCTTT
The DNA here is from genome assembly GCA_938030735.1 of uncultured bacterium. Classification (GTDB taxonomy): domain Bacteria; phylum Patescibacteriota; class Saccharimonadia; order Saccharimonadales; family Saccharimonadaceae; genus Nanogingivalis. Next base: position 66,008 of record CALHIM010000011.1, on the reverse strand, counting down.
GTCTCGGATATCCTTAATAAAGTCACTTACAAGCGGTTCTCGCTCAACGATATTCATTGATAGCGATGCGTATTTTGATAAATTGCCATCTAATTGACCCCAAGTTGGGTCTACATTAGTGATGGCGGTTCTATCATGAGTAAAGGTTATGAATTGGTTATATTTATGACCCACAGCAGATTTAGACTTGAAGGGGTTTACGGCATCCCACGGGGATTCACCAACAATTTCTCGACAATAGGTGTTGGCAAGGCGAGTTGTTTCTGGATTTTGAACTTTTTTGAGTGCCGTAAAAATGATTTTAGTCATATCGGCATAATTCCTACAAACACCAAGTGGCGAATCCCCCTCTTTTGATAGGTGCTTCATTATTTCTAAAGTTGACATTCTGTCGGCTTTTCTATGACTGTCAGATACTTCGGAGTTATCATAATTCTTTAATTTCATAACTATATTCGTGCTCAAAAGCATGGCTTGTCGAGGTGATAGCTCTTTCAGATCATTAATATCTTTAATTTCTGATAAATCCATAAGGTTTTTGTCTGAAGCGCATAATTTTGCTGAAAAATTGGCAACTTCTAAAACAGAATCTCTAGAAATTGAGTTTTGGTATGTTTCTGAGGATCTGTTGTTGAGTTTTTCAATCATATCTTTAGAATAGTTTTTCATTTTCCCTGATAAGATTGTATTTGCGGGTGAATTTTTATAAGCTTCCTTGTGAGCCTCTATTATTGCCGTATCGGAACGCTCGCCAGGAGTGACCTGTGGGTTGAAATTACTCCTGTTTAAAAATACATATCTTACGCCATTGTGGAATAGTTCAATACCTGACTTACCACCAAAGTTGCTAACCTCAATAGATTTATCATTTTCTTGAGAATTATTTTTTGGATTGTCTTCTACTGACTGAGAAGTTGAGTTTAGATTATTGAAATTTTTCATTTTAATATTTTTTGTTTTAACTATTTAATGATAAATTTATTATACTATATAATTGTTAAAAAGTCAATATTATTGTTATGGTTTTTATAAGAATATACTCCAAAACCAAAAGAGCTCTCATTTTCGAAAGCTCTTTTAAAATTTTATTGTTTAACACCTTTCATTGTGAGATTCAATCTTCCCTTTTCATCGATTTTATCGAGTTTCACCCAAATTTCTTGGTCTTGGCTCAAAGCATCGGTCACTTTTTCGGTTCGTTTTTCGGATATTTGTGAGATGTGTAGCATTCCATCAATTCCTGGTAGGATATTTACGAAAGCGCCAAAATCTTTGATCGATACCACTTTTCCGCGGTAGATTTTGCCAACTTCAGGTTCTTCAACCAAAGATTTAATCCAGTTGAGAGCTTTTTCGATTTGCTCGGCATTAGGGCTGGCAATCGTGATCAATCCGTCTTCCTTGATATCAACTTCGGCTCCAGTTTCAGAAGTAATTTTATTGATTGTTTCACCACCTTTGCCAATAATTGCACCGATTTTTTCAGGGTTAATTTTGATTTTTTCGATTCGAGGCGCATATGGCGAAAGCTCAGCTTTTGGCTCAGAAATGACACTCAGCATATGGCGTAAAATATGCTCACGGCCTTTACGAGAGGTTAGAATTGCTTTTTCGAGAACCGAAACTGGTAGACCATGAACTTTCATATCCATTTGTAGTGCGGTAATTCCATTCTTTGAGCCTGTACATTTAAAGTCCATGTCGCCAGCAAAATCTTCTGCATCGGCAATGTCACTTAAAATATAAGGTGTTTCGCCGTCCATCATCAAGCCCATGGCGATTCCAGAAACAGCATTTTTTAGTGGCACACCAGCGCTCATTAACGCCATACAGCTTGAGCAAGTTGCCGCCATTGATGTTGAACCGTTCTGGCTCATAATTTCAGTTACACTACGGATCGCATAAGGAAAATCTTCTTCACTCGGCAAAACCGCTTCTAGCGCGCGCTGAGCTAAATATCCGTGGCCAATTTCGCGCCTACCAGGGCTACCTAATCGGCGAGGTTCGCCGACAGTGTATCCAGGAGCATTATAGTGATGCATATAACGGCGTTCAATTTCGTTAAATTCCATTGTATCAACCAGTTGCGAGTATGAAAGTGGCGCAAGTGTCACGATATTCATTGCTTGAGTTACGCCACGAGTAAATAAGCTCGAACCGTGTGCGCGTGGCAAAAAGTCTATTTCGCTTGAAAGCGGGCGGATTTCATCTAAAGCTCGCCCATCTGGTCGTTCACCATCTTCCACAATTCCCTTTCGAACGGCTTTATGGACTGCCAAAGTGAAAGCTTCGTCGTAATCTTTTCGGGTTTCTTCATAAGCTTCTTCGCCGAATTTTTCAAGCATTTCTGAGTGGAATTTTTCACGAATTTCGGCAATATTTTGGTTGTATTTTGGATAAGCTTCGCGAATTTCGGAGCCGAATTTTCCTTCTGTCCAAGCTTCAACTTCTTTCGAAATTTCTTCATCTGGCAAAATAAGCTCAAATTTTTGCTCTTCAAAATAACCTGCCTCGATATATTTGGCGCGAAGTTCATTTTGCAGCTTGATCGCTGGCTGAAAATTTTCAAAAGCCCAAGCAAGCCCTGCGATAATTTCTTCTTCAGGAACTTCATTCGCGCCCGCTTCTACCATAGTAATTCCTCTTTCGATTCCGGCTACAACTAAATCAAGTGAGGAATTTTCGCGCTCCTCAGTATTTAGAAAGGCTTTAAACTCACCATTCACTTTACCGATTCGGAGCCCAGCAACTGGGCCATCAAACGGCACACCAGCTAGATGAAGTGCGCTTGAGGCTGCAATCATTGCAATCATATCTGGGCGAAATTCTGGGTCGGCGGAAAGAACAGTTGCAACAACCTGTACTTCTTCGCGATAGCCTTTTGGAAAGAGCGGTCGAATTGGTCGGTCAATCAAGCGCCCAATTAAAATTGCATCGTCGCTTGGTCGTCCTTCGCGCTTAATGAATCGTGAGCCAGAAATTCGTCCACTGGCATACCATTTTTCTTCATAATCAATTGATAGCGGAAAATAATCTAGAGCCACCGGTTTTGAACCCAGCTGAACTGTTCCTAAAACCACAGTTTCGCCGTATTTCGCAATCACGCTTGCAGTTGAACGAAAACCAACTTTACCAACTTCTAGCGTTAATTTTCGCCCCAAAAAATCAGTGCTAACCGAAATCACACTTTTCCCTGTTGGGTTTATAATCATATTTTCTCCTTCTGCCAAATGAGTTGCAGGAATCTTCTTCGAAAAGGATTTCGAAAATAATTTCTACCACACATTTAGCGTTAATTTTACTCTTTCATTATAACATTTTTTAGCTAATTTAGCAAAAAATATTTATTAATTGATTTTTTGAGATTCTTGTGATAAAGTTTAATTAGTTTGCTATAGAAGAACTTTACAAAAGGAGAAAAAACAGATGAAAACTTATAGACTAAAAATTAAAGAAAAATGTTTGTATTATGTAGAAAAAGGTGATAAAAAACACAAAATTAGTTTTGGCTATTCCCGAATTAAATTGCTTTCAACTGGTGATATCATTAATTTTGTAAGGAGGCAAATTTAAAGTTGCGAATATCTTAATATTTAGAATTTTTAACGAATTAATTAAGAACATCAATTCTAATTTAATAATTCCAGATAATTTCTTCTTTAGCTCAAACTGATAAAACAAAATTCTCAAAACTTGCCTCTGATTCTTATGCTGTAACTGATTGGATAACAGAAGATTATCCAAAGCATTTTGAACATTTTTAGACTAAGTATATTCCTAGCATTTTTCCTGGAGAAAGAGAGGTCGTATAACTCAAGTTTTGAACCATGAATATTATAATGGAAGGCATAAAAATTTGTTTATAATGGAAAAAATTTATAGCAACTAAAATCCCCAATTCGGGGATTTTTTAATTTTATAGTTCTACTCTAATTCCGAGAATACCAAACTTTTCTTGTTTCTCTGGTGTATAGAATTCGCTAAGAACAGCTAAAAGCTCTTCTTTTGTCATTGTTTTATCTGCGAGAATTTCGATCTCGAAATCATTGAAAAGAGTTTTAAAGTCCTGATACTTTAATAATCCAATAACCTTTGCTGTGAATTTATCTTTTTCGTTGCTAAACTCGATTGAATCACCAATTTTTATCTGTTGTCGTTTCTCGTCATTTAATCTTAATTCAATTCTTTTTGTTCCATTTTTAATAAAATCGAAATATTTATCTTGTAAGTTCATTTTGTGAATCATATTTTCTCCTTCTGCCAAATGAGTTGCAGGAATCTTCTTCGAAAATCTTTCGAAAATAATTTCTACCACACATTTACCCTCGATTTCAATTTTTATTATAGCATTTCTCGGTGAATTTAGCAAAAATAAAACCGCCAAGCATTTAAGCATGGCGATTTTACGGTTTTGAAATTATTTTCGCAAACCTAATTTAGAAACAACAGCTTTGTAGGCTTCAAAATCTTTTCGTTCAAGATATTTTAGAAGTTTTTTACGGCGACCAACCATTTGCATCAAACCGCGTCGAGCCATGAAGTCGTGCTTGTTTGATTTAAGGTGTTCCGTCACTTCTTTGATACGAGCCGTCAAGATTGACACTTGCGCCTGTGGCGAACCAACGTCATTCTTTGAAACCTGAGTCAAAGCGATTGCCTTCTCTTTATTCTCTTTAGTAATCATCTTTAAAATTTTATCATTTTTTAAGATTTTAGTCAAGAGTATATTATATTTTAATTATAATTATTTGTAATGTAAATATTAAAAAGCCCCGCACTAAGTCGGAGCTGGTTTATTTTAACCTTCCATTTCTACTTACTATTCTCTTTATAAGTTTTACAGAATTCATCAATGAATTCGTCTGATTTCCCTTCTCTTTTGAGTGCTCTCTTGCATTCATTCAGAACCGAGTCTTCCATTTCATCATAAATCCAGTCTTCGAGCCTTTGCAGTTCATCCCATTCGGATAATCTGCGTATTACGGGGTATTTTTGGTCAAAGACATAATAAAAGACTTGGTGTGGTGGTAAATGTAAATAGCTTATCAGGTTATCTTCATCTAAGCAAACAGCACATTCTGCTGTTTGCTGTTTTATCTTTATTTTGACTCTAATTCCTACAAACTCAGAAATACAATAGTCGAACATAAACTGACCAAATTTTATTTCGTTACTGAAGAATAAGTCAGCATCACTCTTAGCGATATTACTCAAAATAATATTGAATTTGTCTTTTGCGTATTTAAGGAGACGCTTCTCTTCGTCTCTAATTTTTCTGAATTCAATATCTTCCAACCATTCTTCGTAATTTTGAATTTCAATTTCACTTTTAATTTTCATTTTTAAGGTTCGCTTTCTAATAATTCTCACATTTTAATATTACCGTTGCTAGAAAGTTTTTGCGCCAGTAATTATTTTTTCCTCCTTATAAGTATTTAAAACATGCGAATTATGGGCATATTCTACCATAAATATAATAAAAAGTCAAGCAAAAACCGCCATTCTCTGGCGGTGATGCTTTTATAAAATTTCGAAAGCTTTTTTAACTTTTTCAAGCTCGGCTTTTTTGTTTGAAAATTCTTCACGAGTTTCTTCAACCAAATGTGCCGGCGCTTTTGAAACATAATTTTCGTTCGAAAGTCGTTTTTCGAGCAGGTTAATTTCGTTCGAAATCTTTTTAATTCGTTCATTTAGTTCAGTTTTGTATTCAGCTAGAACATTAGCCGGAACATCAAGATAAGCACCCAAACCGCTGGCTGCAAGGCTAAATCCATGTGATGCATCTGTTTGGATAATTTCTGGCACGCGTGAAAGATGGCGAATTGTCTCAGCATTTTTTGCGATCAGTTCATCTTTTTCGAAAACCAAATTGTAGCGTTTTTTGCCTGGGAGTTCAGCCGTAATTAAGCGAATTTCACCTACTAAATCTTGGATTCGTTCAAATTGAAGTGCTTCGAATTCGTTGAATTTTAAAGATTCGGCTAGTTTTTCGTTCGCTAAAATTCCCTCAGTCCAAGGCAGAGTTTGCCAGATGGTTTCAGTCACAAATGGTGCGAAAGGATGTGCGATTTTAAGACAAGTTTCAAGAACCCAGGCAAGGAGTTCAGGATTATCTTGTGTTTTTGAAGCTTCAATATACCAATCGGCAACGGTGCTCCAAATTGTGTGATAAACCGTTTCTGAGGCCTCCGCAAAACGGTAATTTTGCATGTGGCTTTCAATTTCAGCAATTGCCTTATCAAGCTCTCGCACAATCCAGTGATCTGCTGGCGTGAAAGCTTCAGGCTGTTTTGTGCTCTTAATTTCGCCAACTTTTTCAGAAATGAACCGTGAAATATTCCATAATTTATTGCAGAAATTACGGCCAGCGATAACTTTATTTTTCGAAAATGCCTGATTCTGCCCTGCTGAACGTGAAGCGATAATTCCAAGGCGAAAAGCGTCGGAGCCAAACTCGGCAATTACGTCCATTGGGTTAATCACATTTCCCTTTGACTTACTCATTTTTTGGCCATGCTCATCAAGAACCATTCCGTGCAAATAAACTTCACGGAATGGAATTTGCCCTGTGCAGTAAATTCCCAACATAATCATTCGAGAAATCCAAGGGAAAATCAAATCATGACCAGTTTCCATTACACTGTTTGGATAGAATTTTGAAAGCTCACCGCCTTCCAAAAAATCGGTTGTAATGAACGGCCATTGACCGCTCGAGAACCAAGTATCAAGCGTATCTTCATCGCGTTTGTATGTCTTGCCGTTAACTTCAATTTGTGATTCATGCACGCGCTCATCAAAAATCCAATCAGTTGGATCTTCAATATTTTGAAAAGCCGGAATTGGAATTCCCCAAGGGATTTGACGTGAAATGTTCCAGTCGCGAATATTTTTCAAGTATTCCGCTAAAACATTTTTCTTATTTTCTGGCGTAAATTTAATTTCATTATTCTCAAGAGCTTCAAGGGCTTTTTTAGCTAAAGGCTTAGTTGAAATAAACCACTGCTCTTTTACAAGCGGCTGAATTGGTTCTCCAGATTTATAATCATATCCAACAACATGAGTAATATCTTCTTCTTTAAACAATGCATTGATTTTTCGAAGATCCTCAAGAATTTTTTTACGCGCCTCTAATACTTCTAAGCCAGCATATTTACCTGCATTTTTGGTCATTTTTCCGTCAAATCCAATTACTTGGATTTTTGGCAAGTTGTGGCGATTACCAACTTCAAAATCATTTGGATCGTGGAATGGTGTAATTTTAACAACGCCAGTTCCAAATTGTGGGTCGGCATATTCATCAGCGATAATTTTGATTTCACGATTTATTAAAGGTATTCGAACTTTTCTGCCAATCAGATTTTCATATCTTTCATCTTCTGGATTAACCGCAAGAGCTGTGTCGCCGAGCATTGTTTCAGGGCGAGTTGTTGAAACAAGCATATATTCGCTTGCTCCACCAAATTCATCAAGAACTGGATACGCAATCGTCCAGAGCTTCCCCTTCTCTTCTTTGTAATCTACCTCAATATCGGCATAAGAAGTTTGATATTTTGTTGAATAATTAACAATGCGCTCACCTCTGTAAATTAAGCCATCGTTCCACATTTTTTCGAAAGTTTTATAAACGCGATTAACTACTTTTTCATCTAATGTGAAAGTGAGATTTTTCCAGTCAACACCAGCTCCCAAAGCACGCAATTGAAGTTCCATATTTCCGCGTTGATTTGCTACGAAGTCCCAAACATTTTTATAAAGTTCATCACGAGAATAATCTAAACGACTCTTCCCTTCAGCGTTCAGAAGGCGTTCATAAACAACCCAAGTTTCGAAGCCCGCGTGGTCGGCGCCAGGCAAATAAATTGCATCATAACCCTTCATTTTATGATAACGCACTAAAATATCTTCAACCGCAGCCATTAGTCCGTGGCCGATATGAAGATTTCCATTTGCATTTGGTGGTGGCATTACGATTGAATATTTTGGGCCAACTCCACTACTTTCGAAAGCGCCAGATAGCTCCCATAAATTATAAATTTCAGGTTCGTAATTATTCGGTTCGTAAGTCTTTGTAATTTTCATATTTCCCTTTAAAATCGCATTTATTCAACAACATTTCACACGAAAGTTAAACTGTGCGAAATTCTACATTTACAATTATACCACATTCGGTGTATAATATAAATATGCTAAAGATTATCGAAATTACTGATAAAAAAGAATGGAATGATTTTATTAACGAGCACGGCGGTCACCCTTTGCAACTTTGGGGTTGGGGTGAGTTAAAATCGCAATCAGCAAATTGGAAAGTTGTGCGAGTTTTTTTGAAAAATGGTGAAGAAAAATACATTGATCGCAAAAAAAATGACCACTCAGATATTGTGGCAGCGGCACAAATTCTGGTTCGAAAACTCCCTTTTCCACTTCGTAATTTTGCGTATATTCCGCGCGGTGCTTTGGTGGTTTCGAAAAAGCCAATCGAGCGAGCCCGCATTTCGCGTGAAATTGCTCTTTGGGTTTCGAAGAATATCAAGCCGAAGCCAGTTTGTTTAACTATGGAACCAGATTGGAACAGTAGTGAATTTGACTTGCGTGATGGTTGGAGAAGTTCAAAAAACACAATTTTAATTCCGCGAACTTTAATTCTTGATTTAACGCAAAATGAAGATGAATTACTCGCCAAAATGAGTAAAAAAACGCGACAGTATATTCGAAAAAGTGGTGGAGAAGTGCGAGTTCGGCAGCTGTTTTCGAAAGAAGAAATTGATCGTGCGTTGCAAATTTACACAGAAACTGCTAAAAGGGCAGGGTTTGCGATTCATTCGAAAGATTATTATCACGAACTTTATAAAAAAATGGGTGAAAATTCACCGATTTTTGGAGCTTTTATTGAAAAAGAGCAGGGCAAGTCTATAGAAAAAAATAAAAATACTGAAGATTATATAGCGGAAAAGCTTAAAAATCAAGAAATGGTGGCATTTTTATGGTTTGCTCAAAGTGATGATGTAGCGTTTGAACTCTATGGCGGAGTAACTGAGGCAGGGCAAAAATCACGCGCAAATTATGTTTTGAAATGGATTGCAATTATTGAAATGAAAAATCGCGGAGTTAAGCGATATGATTTCAACGGCCTTTTGAACGATGGAATTTCAAAATTTAAAGCTGGTTTTGCAAATCATGAAGATTTATTGGTTGGCACGCTGGATTTTCCGATTTCGAAAACATATTTCATCTGGAACTCATTTTTACCAACTGCTAAAAAAATCGTGCGAAAATTCAAAAGATAAGTTAAAAGGAGTTCAAAATGAACTCCTAATCTGTAGTAAGGTATATTAGCCTGTCATCACTGAATTTAACAGTGACAGTAGACTGGTCTAATTTTTTAGCCACATTCTCCAGTATTTCCAGGAAGGCATCTTGCCAAGATTGTGTATAATCTTGTTCGGATATATTCCCTAGTGAAAATGAGTAGTAGGGGTTACAGTCAGCTCTAACATCAACTGCCTTCTCCCCTCCGGTAGGGCAGCCGCTGTCTTCTCTGTAAATGACAGAAGCATCTGTTGTGACTACAGAGACATAGATACCAGTTTTTTGATAGATAGTTTCTGCCTCCGCCTGCCACATATGGTTGAAGTCATCAACCGTGAACGCAGGACTTCCTGCATGATAGTGAGGGGATAATCCTACGACAGACGACACGGAAAGCGTGCTGTCTTCTATAAAAGCTCCATTTATATCGAATATGATAGAGGTAAGTATTGACATATATAATTAAATATGATATAATATAAGAAGTTGTTGAGAAGATTAATTCGTTAGCAACTAGTAAATTACCATTGTTGAATTGATTGAAAGCTTTTCAATTTTGAGCGATTTTGAGCTTAGAGTATTAGCTACTAAGTTGAAATTTGCCCGAAATTGAAGTAGGGCACCTTGCGTGGCGAAAACGCCTTAAATTATTATGCGCAAGGAGAGGATCAAAAATGAAAGAAAACTTAAGTCTTAAATTTCTTAGCATTGATGATGTTAAAAAATTGTTTAATATTTTCTTTAGCACATTTACTCAAGAAAAAGTCGCTTGGGTAAATGCACCGAAATTTGTGAAAGGAAGATTATTCCATACTTCCGGCTGGGGAAATTCTGCGCAGACGCGCGAAATCTCCTCAGAAGAGGCCATCGCCATAGATAAGCGAAAAGTTGATGGCGCTTACACAGAGCGTTGTCAGCTCCTCCTATCAATCCTTATACCCATCGTAGAAAATGGGTATAATGTGGCTCTGATCCAGCATCAGGCCCACGACGGGGCACCCTTCAATTCTGAAGGGCGGCTTATAGTAGTGTTAGAAGGTCTACCTATCTACCACATCTCGCCAGAAGATCTGGATATCTCTCTTCTTAAGGAGTTAGTTACGCTAATTCCTCAAGAAGAAGTAGATAACGACCTTATCTGTTGGAAAAAGACAGATAAGGTCGGTGAGGCTGCTGCTATATTTATGGCAGCCTCAGAGCCGAAGCCCGTACAAGTCTTTGGCGAAATAATCAGAGTTGATTTGATTGAGATTGCACAAAAGTTTTCCAATGTATAATCAATTCAGCAAGTGCGCTTAAGCCAAAAGGTTAGCGCATCACCCGAGCCGTTTAATAAAACGGCTCTTTTCTTCAGATTAAATTCAATCATTATTTTTTAAAGACCTGCCTTAGCTTTTCAAAAAGTGCTATAACAGATTTCGAAAAGTTCCCTTAAGATTTTAAAAAGTGAAGGGCAGATTTCAGCTCGGTTACCAACGAGCGTTTTCCATTGACAAGCTAGGGTAGACTTCGGCTGTGAGCGGGTCTTTGGACTGACCTAGTACGGCGTGAAAAGTACCTAGCGTCGCCACCATTGCGGCATTATCAGTGCAAAATTCTGGCGCAGTAAAAATAATTTCGTCTGGCACTTGATTGGCTACCCGACGCATTAGCTCAGCACGCAAGGCCTGATTAGCCGCCACCCCGCCCGCAATCACTACCGTTTGGGGCCGATATCGCTGAATAGCACGCTCTAGCTTATCAACTAATGTTTCTACAGCTACTCGCTGAAACGAAGCCGCAAAATCATTTTTTTGTTCGGTGGTTAATTTTTCGGCCAAGCGGAAAGATGGAAAATTAAAATCAACTCCAACTTCTTTTTGCACTGCTCGCAGCACCGCCGTCTTAAGGCCAGAAAAACTAAAATCATATTCACCAGCTAGCTTAGCCTTAGGCAATTTATATTTGGTACTATTGCCAGATTGAGCTGCTGCCGCAATCGCTGGACCGCCGGGGTAGGGTAAACCCAGAATTTTGGCTACTTTATCAAACGCTTCACCCACGGCATCATCTTGGGTTTGGCCAAGAATTTCGAAATCTGAATGGCCTCTAAACAATACGATCTGAGAGTGACCGCCACTAACCACCAGTGCTAAAAACGGAAATCGTGGTGGTGTATCACGCAAGAAGTTAGCGTAAACATGCGCCTCAACGTGGTGAACAGGGAAGAACGGCTTGCTGAAAATCCGCGCATAAGTCCTCGCCGCCAAATTACCCACTAACAACGATCCATTTAGGCCAGGCGCAAAACTGACTGCAATACCGTCGATATCACTCCAGCTTACCTCGGCTTTTTCTAAAGCTTGACGAATAACTGGATTTATATATTCGATATGTGATCGCGCTGCTATCTCGGGAATTACACCTCCAAATTGAGCATGGATATCGATCTGTGAATGAACTACACTTGAAAGTAATTTCACATGGTTATTACTCACACGTGAAACTTCCCCAGCTTGAAGCTCTACCACTGCAGCCGCAGTTTCATCACACGTACTCTCAATTCCCAAAATCTTCATAGAGCTATTCTAACACTTTTCAGGTTAAATTTCAACTGTAAGCTAAATTGGTATTTTAGTATATAGGTATGGACATATATTTTGCTTGGTAGTTTAAACATCGTCAACGTTATGATGGATGGGGATGTGTGAATTATTATTTCTTGATATTAAAAATCCGCTCAAGCTTGAAGTAAAACCGTCGCTTTCGATGAGTGACTCAAATTGGTAAATAATTTTCAAAAAATGTTAGAAATAAAATAACCCGCAAATTTCTGCGGGTTTTGTTTTTTGATGACCTTTCTAAAGAAATACACGAATTCCCTTAAACCGACTTTTAGTTACAGCGACTGGCTTATCAGCATCAATATCACTAGCACCACCCATGTGGGTATCGATATAGGGAAATTCAGTTGCCGTATATGTGTCATAAGCCTTTTCAAAGGTGATCCCTTCCTGGGTTAGAAAAAGACGCACAAATTGGGTTTTGCAATCATTCTCATTGTCAAGGTAGATGAGCACGCTTGATCTACCATCCTTGGCGGCCTCGACAAGGATGCCTTCAACTTGCTTGGCAATATTTTCATAGGTTAAAGCAGCTTGTTTTTCTGCTGCCAATCTTTCTTTTAAAGATGTCATAACTAAGTCCTCCAAATGTTCTATTTTTACCAAAAGGTAAATCTTTTAAATTATAGCATTTTTAAGTAGAATTGTCAAGTTTTTGAAAAAGAAAAACAAAAAACCGCCCAATTTTGAGCGATTTTCGAAAATGTATCAAATTAAGCAAGTTTTACGCCAGCTTTTTTTGCAGCAGCAGCAAGAGAAGCTTTGCGGCGAGCAGCTGTATTTTTCTTGATAAGACCTTTTTTAACAGCTTTGTCAAGTTCGCTTTGTGCTTTCGAAAGGCTTTTTGCGCTTGGTTCAGCAACAAAAGCTTTAACTGCACCTTTGATATCTTTTTTAATTCCAACGTTGCGTTCGCGTCGTTTTGCGGTTTGTCGCATTCGCTTTACAGCAGATTTAATAATTGGCATTTAATTCCTTCTTTTAGGTTGTTATTTACAATTCAACATCAATTATATATTATTTCGAAATAAAAAGCAAGTATTTCAAATAAACTGTTGACATTTCATTGCGATTATGCTAATATAGAGCTATAAATTATAAAAATAAACAATAGGATTCAATAAATGTCAAAAAATAATGCTCAAGAGCAGATTATCGCAAAATTGAAAGAATCAGAGAGTATTTTGATTGCGGTAAATGATAACCCAAGTGTTGATGAGCTTTCTTCAGCATTGGCTTTAACGCTCGCAATTAATAATTCTGGCAAGCATGCGACGGCGGTTTCAAGCGGTAAAATGCCCGACGCGCTAGCTTTTTTGCGCCCAGAAAAAACTTTCGAAAATTCGGTAGATTCTTTGCGTGATTTTATTATTGCTTTAAATAAAGAGAAAGCTGATCATCTTCGTTATAAGCTTGTTGGTGATCATGTGAAAATTTTTATTACGCCATATCGCTCAATTATTTCTGAAAAAGACCTCGAATTTGAACAGGGTGATTTTAACATTGATTTTGTGCTAGCTTTAAATGTTGAAAGCCAAGATCGCCTTGATGGGGCTTTGGCGGCGCACGGGCGAATTTTTCATGATGCTTCAGTTGGAATTTTAACCATTGGCGAAAATCAAACGAATCTTAACGGAACTCACTGGCATGCCGAAAACGCCAGTTCTTTGAGCGAAATTTCTGTTCAAATTATTGAATCCCTTGGAAAGAAAAATCTTACTCAACCAGTCGCAACTGCTCTTTTGACTGGAATTGTGGCTGAAACTGATCGCTTTTCGAATGCAAAAGCTACGGCTGAAGCTATGAGCCTTGCAGCAAAACTTATTTCATCTGGCGCCGACCAGCAACTTGTGGTTTCAAAAATCCGTGAAGCTGAAGAAAAAGCGGGTGAATTTGCTGTGCAAAAAAATGCCAAAATGGAAGAAGCTTTAGAAGAAATTTCGAACGAAAAAGAAAAATTGAGTGAAAAATCTTCTTCAAAGAAAGAGCAAAAGCGTAACGGTGCATTTGTGATTGCACATGAAGAAGCTAAAAAAGAAGCAGAAAAAGCTAATCTTGAAAATTCACAAAATCAAGCCGAAGACGAACTTGAAGAATCTTTAAATAAACTAAAAAATATTAATAAACCAGAAAATGCCTTTGCTGAGCTTGAAGAAGTTGAAGCTCCTGAGCAAAATCAAGAACTTGCGCAAGAAAATTCGAACGAAGATATTTTCGAAAATCCAAGCGAAAATCTTGAAAATACACAAGTTCAAAATGAAAATTTAGTTGAAGAAAATTCAGCAAAAAATATATCAGAAAGCCAAGAAACTTTGGCTGAACAAAATATTTCAATCCCAGCTCCCGAAAACACTCAGCCACAAACTTTCGAAACTATTGAACCTCAAACTGCTCAACCAGAAGTTGCGCCAGTTTTCGAACAGCAAAATTCAGCTGAAACTCCTACCTCTTCAGAATTTAATCAGCCTGAAAATATGCAAGGCTTGGTTGAAGCGCCAGTTCAAAATTATGCGCCAGAAATTCCAGCACCAAGCGTGCCTTTTGAAAATCCAAATGCATTTATTGCGGAAACTCCAGTTCAGGAGCAAGTTTTTGAGCCAGCTCGCCAAGTTGATATTTCAGTCCCAGCTCCTGAAAACACTCAACCACAAACTTTCGAAACTATTGAACCTCAAACTGCTCAACCAGAAGTTGCGCCAGTTTTCGAACAACAAAATTCAGCCGAAACTTCTGCCACTCAAGAGATTCAAACTCAAAATATTCAGCCAGTGAAAAATCAGGGCGATGAATATTATCACCCAACCGAAAATGCTCAAATTGCAAGTGGTTTGATGGGTGCTCAGCCTTATGAGCCAAGTGGAATTTCTCGTGAAGAAAACTCTGTAGCAACTTCAAATCCACAAAATAATGATTATGTTTTAAGCCATGGTAAAGTTCAAAATGCGATTTATGAAGAGCCACAGGCGAATGAGAATTTTATTCCTGAAACTCAGCCTTATGCTCAAGCTACACCAATCCAGCCGCTTTCAAATTTTGAATCAAGTAATCCGATTTCGAATGAACAATATGCGCAGACTTTACCGCAAAATAATTTTGAGAATCAGCAAACTTACTCGACTGAAAATCCTGCACAAAATTCGAATGATTTTGCAATGCCATTACCACCAGCTATGCCAGATTTTAGCTCGATGCCAATGCCGCCAGAAGTTCCAGCTTTTGATTTTATTCCAAATCCAGCGGAACAGCCTGCAATGGGCACTGAAAGTAGCAAAAATAAAGTGATGACCGACCAAATTTACCCTAATGATCCTTCACAATTCAGAATTCCAGGAATGTAAAATGGTATTTTTCGAAAATGAAAGTGGGCGAATCTTAATTGATAAGCCCGCTGGAATTACTAGCTTTGGCGTGGTCGCTAGAATCCGCCGCGTTCTTAAAGATGAATTTGGTAAAAAAGTTAAAGTTGGCCATACTGGCACGCTTGATCCTTTTGCAACGGGGCTTTTAGTTTTACTTTACGGCAAGGAAACTAAAAATGCAATGAGCCTTACTAAGCTTGATAAAGTTTATGAGGCGGAATTTACACTTGGGCAAATTTCCAGCACAGGCGATCCTGAAGGTGAGATTTCGAAATGTGAGAATTTTGAAATTCCAACTTTTGAACAGATTGAAAAAGAAATTAAAACTAACTTTTTAGGCAAAATTGAACAAACTCCACCAGCTTTTAGTGCAATCAAAATTGATGGTAAGCGTGCTTATGATTTGGCGCGAAAGGGCGAGGATTTTGAAATTCCTAAACGCACGGTTAAAGTTTTTAATTTCGAAATTTTAAGTTATGATTTTCCAAAATTAAAAGTTCGCACGCACGTTTCAAGCGGGACTTACATTCGTTCGCTGGCAGAAGATTTAGGTAAAAATTTGGGTTGCGGTGCGTTTTGCTCGCAGCTTCGGCGCACAAAAATTGCTGATTTTGATATTTCGAAAGCTAAAAAGCTTGAAGATTTTGGAATTTTAGATTAGTTTTTTGCTTATCCTGCCAAAAAATGATATAATTTAAACAATGAAAAACGCAAAAATTCTTTGGATTGATTTAGAAATGACAGGTCTTGAACCTAAAAAAGACCGAATTTTAGAGGTTGCGGCAATTGCGACAGATTGGGATTTTAATGAAATTGCCACTTTCGAAAGTGCCGTAAAAGTTGAAAATGAAATTCTCGAAAACCGAATGGTTGGCGAGTTTTGGGATACTTTTAGCGAAACGCGCGATGCTTTAAAATTACAAAATTCTCGTGCTACAAAAAATTCACAAGAAGTTGAAGCGGATTTAATTAAATTTGTAGAAAAAAATTTTGCCGAAGAAATTTTGAAAGGTGAGAAAATTCTTTTGGGCGGAAATTCAATTCACCAAGATCGCCGATTCATTCGTAAAGAATGGAAAAATCTTGAAAAAATGCTGCATTATCGAATGCTGGATGTTTCAGCATGGAAAGTTGTGATGAGCGCTAAGTTTAAACGGGTTTTTGCTAAGCCTGAAAATCACCGCGCGTTAGATGATATTCGTGGTTCGATTGAAGAGCTAAAATTTTATTTAAAAAAGGTGAAAAAATAATGGAGCAGAGTGAAATTAGAGATTTTTTGCTGAATTTTGATGCGGCAGAAGTTCGAAAAGATGAGGAAAATAAACTTGAAATTTTTGAAGTTAATTTTGATAAATTAGAAAAAATTTGGCAAGAAAAAATGGCTGGTGAGCTTGGCGATTTTGAGCGTGAAACTGGTGAAAAGATTCTTTCGAAAATTGCAGAAAGTGAAGAGCCAAAAGCAATTTTTGCAATCATTCACGATGGTTCAAAACCTTTAAAAGTTGAAATGAAAACAGGCGCGCAGCTTGCTCGAATTTTGCGTGAAAAAGAAAGTGTAGTGCCTTCGAAGTTGATGAGCGAGCGTGAGTGGAATTTGATTATTGGCCAGGGGCAAGTTTCGGCTGAAGAATTGCGAGATTTGTTTCGCTTGAGTTATCGCTTGGTTTGCGAGTAAGATATATTTTGTAGTTTCTCTTTTAGATAGAAAATAACCTTGCAAAAAGCGGGGTTTTTCTTTGCGAAAAAAACTTTTTTGTGATATAATCATAAGTAATATGAAACCGAATGAAGATTGGAATCAGGGCGGCCAAAATCAAAATTTTGGTGCACAACAGAATTTTCCGCAATATCCAAATAATTACCAAAATCAACAACAATTTCCAGTTCAGCCGAATCAACCTGTTCAAAATCCGCAAGTTGCTCCAAATTTAATGCCAGATCAAAAATATTCGCAAGATACTACAACTGAAAACCCTTACACAGTTGAATATCTCAATAAGATTGCGCCTAAAAAAGCCGCTCCGTTTTGGACTAAAGGAAAAATTCTAGGTGCTTCAGCATTATTAATCTCGCTATTTTTCTCGATTTTTATTATTGTAACTAGCAATAAGGGCGACGATAATGCTCAAGCGGTGATTCGTGCTTATTATAATATTTCGAAATTAAAGGAAACTACAAAATCTTTTCAAAATAAGATTAAAAGTTCAGATTTAGCGGCCGTGAATGCAGGAATTAATACTTCACTTAGTTCAAATGAGCAAGATTTGAAGGAATTTATGAAGAGCCGAAAGATTGAAGTTCCTCGTGGAGATTCGAAAAAGAATTCGCAAGCAATAAAACAAACTGATGCGATTTTTGATAAACTTAGTGCAACGCTTGATGATGCTTTCTTGAACGCTACGATTGATGAAGTTTATTCCCGTGAGATGGCATATCAGTTAATTCGTGTAAAAGATTTAATTGTACGACGCAAAAAAGCTTCGCCTTCTTCGCAAAAATCAGTATATGAAAAAATTGAAAAAAATCTTGCAGAATCTTCAAAACAGCTTGAAAACTACCACAAAGCAAAATAATTTTCTGAAACGCAGCCCAATTTTTTGATTGATGAGGGCTGCTTTTTATGTTAAAATATAGATATGAATGATGCCAGAGATGAGATTAAAGCAAGAATAAGCATTGAAGATTTGGCTGGCGAATATCTTGAGCTCAAGCGAACTGGGCGTAATTTTAAAGCACTTAGTCCCTGGACAAATGAGCGAACTCCGAGCTTTATAATTAGCCCCGATAAACAAATTTGGCACGATTTTTCATCTGGTAAGGGCGGCGATATCTTTGGTTTTATTATGGAAGTTGAAGGAATGAATTTCCGCGAGGCCTTAGAATTTCTGGCGCGAAAAGCTGGCGTTGAAATTGAAACTTTTGATTCAAAGCGTTCAAGAGAAATTTCTGAAAAAAAAGAACGACTTCGAAAAATTTTGCAAATTAGTGCAAATTTTTATCAGCATATGTTGGTTCGTAATAAAGAAGCTTTGAATTATGTTTTTAAAAATCGCAAACTTTCGAAAGAAATTGTGCAAGAGTTCAAAATTGGTTTTGCTCCAAATACTCAAAAAATGCTCACGAATTTTTTGCTAAAAAAAGGTTTTGCGATGAGCGATATTCGTGATGCTGGGTTGTTAAACCGATTTGGCGGCGATATTTTTCGAAATAGAATGGTAATTGCTTTGCAGGATTCGGGTGGATCGCCGGTTGGTTTTACCGGCCGAATTATTAAAGATGAGCCAAATGCGCCAAAATATTTAAACACGCCTCAAACTTTGCTTTATGATAAATCTTCAAATATTTTTGGACTTTCGCAAGCAAAAAATGAAATTCGAAAAGCTGGTTTTGTGGTTGTGGTTGAAGGAAATATGGATGTAATTTCGAGCCATCAAGCTGGCGTGAAAAATGTGGTTGCAACGGCTGGTACAGCGATGACAGTTCATCACTTGAAGGCTCTTGGTCGATTTTCGAATGATGTTCGCCTCTGTTTCGACAGTGATCAAGCTGGGATTAGTGCTACCGAGCGAGCGATTTCATTAGGGCAACAAGCTGGTGTAGAACTCTCAATTATCACCTTAAATCAATCGGCGGGTGAAGCTAAAGACCCAGATGAATTAATTCAAAAAGATTTGGAGCTTTGGAAGGACTCAATTTCGAAACCACAACCGGCGATAGAATGGATTTTTGACCAATATGAAAAGCGGCTAAATATTGCAACCGCTGCAGGAAAAAAGGAGTTTTCCACAATAGCACTGAAACTTGTGGAAAACTTAAATGACCCTGTGGAAAAAGATTTTTATATTGAACAAATTTCGAAAAGAATTGGCGTTTCGAAAACAACATTACTTGGAAAATTTGATGAAAAGCCTAGGCCAGTTAAACCAAAAAGGCGAATAAAAATTGAAAAAACTGACGAGAAATTTGTTGATGAATATATTTATGAAGATGATTTGTTGGCTCTTGTAATTAAAGAACAGAAGCTTGCTGAGATGTTGAATGAGTTGCAAGATGATATTTTGCATGATAAGCAGCGAAATCAAATTCTACAAATTTTGAAATCAAATGATCTTGATCTCTTGAAAAACTTCGATGATTATGTTAAAATACTTCTATTAAAGGCTGACGAACGACTCGGAAATATAAAAGGCAGTGCCACCGACGAAATGAAGCGTTTGATTCATAAAATTAAAACCCAAAATTTACAAGAACGAAAAGTAAATCTTCAAGAGCAACTCGAAGAGGCTGAAATTCAAGGTGATGAAAATTTGAAAATGAAGATTTTGATGGAAATTATGCAATTAAATAAGGAGCTGAATAGTGGTAAAAGGTAAGAGTAAAAAAGAACTACCAGAAGAAATTCTAAATGAAGACGGCATTGTGGATGCAACTCTTTCGCTTGATGATTTCGAACCAGATTTTGACGACCTTGCGGTTGAAGATGAAGAAGATATTACCGAAGAAGATTTATTAAATGGTGCTTATAACGATGATATAACAGATGATAGCGTTCGAATGTATCTTCGTGAAATTGGTAAGATTCCGCTCCTTTCACTCGAAAAAGAGACCGAGCTTGCTGAAAAAGCAATGCAGGGCGATCAACGTGCAAAAGATAAAATGGCTGAAGCAAACATGCGTTTGGTTGTTTCGATTGCGAAAAGATATTCTGGCCGTGGTTTGGAGCTACTTGACTTAATTCAAGAAGGGAACACGGGGCTTCTTCGTGCGGTCGATAAATTCGACCCAAGTAAAGGTTTTAAATTCTCAACTTATGCAACTTGGTGGATTCGGCAGGCAATTACACGCGCAATTGCCGACCAAGCTCGGACTATCCGAATCCCTGTTCATATGGTTGAAACGATTAACAAGCTTATGCGAACCTCTCGCCGATTGACCCAAGAGCTAAATCGTGAGCCAACCAACCAAGAACTCGCTAAAGAAATGGATATGGATGTTGAAAAAATTGAATACATCCAAAAAATTAAGCAAGATATTACTTCTTTAGATGCTGGAATTGGTCGTGATGGCGAGGAAGGCGAAGAGTCAACGCTTGGTGATTTTATTGAAGATGAAGATACCGCTAGCCCAGAAGAATCCGCAACGGTTCAACTTTTGAAAGAACAAGTTCGTGAAATTCTTTCAACGCTTTCTGATCGTGAGCGGAAAATTCTTGAAATGCGTTTTGGTTTAAATGGTACAAAAAGTCATACGCTTGAAGAAGTTGGTCTTGAATTTGCGGTAACTCGCGAGCGGATTCGCCAGATTGAAGCTAAAGCTTTAATGAAACTTAAAAAGCATAAAGATTCGAAAAAGCTTCATGAATATTTGGACTAAACGTGGTGGGGAAAGGTTAAGATGAAAGAAAAAATTATACGAATTGCACCAATTTTATTAATTATTGCGATTGCAATTCTTTCAATTATTACAGTTGTAACAATTGTTAATGCATTTATGAATGGCGGAAATGGTTCAGACCAGGCCCAACAAGCGAACAATGAAACTTCGAAAGAAGATAATTCGCCTTCAAGTAAAGAATTGTTAAGCGCTGATCAAAACCGCAGTGTTAAAATGGTGGTTCGTGGGTCGATTGTTGCACAAGAGAATTTTCGTTCTTACACGGTTGAGGTTTCACCAAAATTTCGAAAACTCACAACTTACAAGGGTTATCTTGGTGAAGTAATTAAAGAAGTTAAGCTTGATAACAATGCCGAATCTTACACGCAATTTGTGAATGCTTTAAATAAAGCGAATATGATGAAAGGAACTCCTTTTAGTGGCGAGGCAGATGATTTAGCTGGTGTTTGTGCTACTGGCCATCTTTATGATTTCTCAATGCTAAAAGATGACAAAACTGAAAAACACCTCTGGACTTCAACTTGCTCGGGTTCAAAAGGCTCACTTATTGCAAATACAAAACAATTGCAAAATTTGTTCATTGCGCAAGTTCCTGGACATGAACAAATCGTTCGCGATCTTGGAATAAATGAAATTAAACGCTAAAGTTTTGATTTTTGACTGCTTCGGAGTGCTGGTTTCTCGCCAGCCTTCTTTGGAGCATCTTTTTGAGTATACTTGGCAAAAGGATCAAAATTTGTTGAATTTTATTCGAAAAAATAAAGCTAAAGGTTCGAAAATTGGCGTTTTATCTAATGTCGCACAATATCAATTTAATCAGCTTTTCTCAAAAGAGGAGCAGGAGGAGCTCTTTGATTTCTTGGTGCTCTCGGGCGAGGTTGGTTTTTCGAAACCTTCAAAAGAGATTTTTGAAATTGCAATTGATGAAAGCGGGGCTTGTTTAAATGAAATTTATTTTTTTGATGATTCTTTGCAAAATGTTAAAGCTGCTAAGAAACTTGGAATAAACGCATTTTTATATCGAAATTGGAATGAATTTTCGAAAGAATTTAAGGAGGAATAATGCCAGAATTACCAGAAGTTGAAACAGTTGTAAGAGGCTTGAATCGACTAATTTTAAAAAAGAAAATTGCGAAAGTTAAACATGATTGGCCTAAAAGTTTTCCGAATGCTGAAAGAGATGTTCAGGATTTTATGATTGGTGCTGAAATTTCGAATGTTCGCCGCCGCGGAAAAGCTATAATTATTGAGCTAGAGAATGGTTGGTCGCTTGTAACACACCTTCGAATGACAGGGCAAATGGTTTATCGTGGTGAAGAAAACTGGGGTGCAGGGCATCCAAATGAGGATTTTTTGAACGATCTTCCAAATAAATCAACACGAGTTGAGATTGATTTTGAAGATGAAACTAAATTATTTTTTAATGACCAGCGAAAATTTGGTTATATGAAACTATTACCAATACCAGAAATTGAAAATTTGCCTTTTTTTCAAAAGCTTGGTCCTGAACCTCTTGAAGACAGTTTTACGGTTGAAATTTTAAAAAATCGTCTTTCAAAAAAACAAAATAGTATGATAAAGCCTGCGATTTTGGAGCAAAGTGTTATTGCTGGTGTTGGAAATATTTATGCTGATGAGGCCTTGTGGCGAGCAAAAATTCACCCTGAAACTAGAGTTAAAGATTTTTCAAACGAAGATTTTGTGAATTTGCATGAAGCGATTCGTTTTGTGATGAATGAATCGATTAAAAGAGGTGGATCAACCGACCGAAATTATGTTAATGCAGACGGCTCACGCGGAAATTATTTAAATTATGCCGCCGTTTATCATAAAGATGGCGAGCCTTGCAAGCGCTGTGGAACAGAAATCTCAAAAATTCGTGTTGGTGGTAGAGGAACACATTTTTGCGCAAATTGCCAAAAAATTAAAGGTAGTGAAAACTGATGATTGGTGGAAAAATAACAATTCTATATGGCGACAAC
Source organism: uncultured bacterium (assembly GCA_938030735.1). Lineage (GTDB taxonomy): Bacteria > Patescibacteriota > Saccharimonadia > Saccharimonadales > Saccharimonadaceae > Nanogingivalis. The sequence goes on along the minus strand of CALHIM010000011.1, from coordinate 43,364 downwards.
TCTTATGAACGCACTGCTCAACTTGCTAAAATGAAGATCGATGCTGAAAAATCTGGTTTTGAAATTCAAAAAAGTAACTCCGATGAGCTTTCGAAGAGTGATTTTGTGAGTTTAATTTGTGGCGTTAGCTTGTTGTCTGAAAAACGTTTTGTTTATATTCGAAATTTGAGCGAAAATTCAGAAATTTGGCAGAATTTAGCTGAAATTTTACCAAGAATTTCAACCGATGTTCATCTTTGCTTAGTTGAAGATAAAATCGATAAGCGATCAGTTGTTTATAAGTCGATTTCGAAAATTGTTGAATTATATGAATTTAAGAATTTAACCGCAAGAGATTCGAAAAATTTGGTAGAATTTGCACGACTTTTCGCAAAAAAACAAGGCTTATCGCTTGATAATAAAACGGCGAGTTTTTTGATTTCTTGGGTTGGTGTTGATGAATGGCGAATACGTGATGCAATCGAAAAAATAGCGTTAATTGGTGAGGCTAATGAACAAAATATTCGTGAATTTGTTCCGCAGAATATTGAGAGTAATGCATTTGCAATTATTGAAATGATGTTTTTGGGCGATATTTTGAAATTACAAGAGGAGTTTTCGAAATTAAAAATTACAGATGGCAAAGATGGAGCTTTTCGCTTTTTAGGAATGATTTCAACACAAATTTTTAATTTAGTAGTCTTAAAAATCGGTAAAAATATCGGGAAAACTACGGCAGAAATTGCTAAAGAAATCGGTGCGAATACTTGGGCTTTAGGAAAAATGGAGAATTTTGCGCGAAATCTGAGCGAAAGCCAACTTGCTGAGATTGTTTCGAAATTCACACAGGTAGATGAAATTATTAAAACTGAAAGTGTTGATCCTTGGAATTTAGCTGAGTCAACAATTCTTGAAATTGCTAGCAAATTAAAGAGTTAAAAATAGTTTTCGAAAAAACGTTTTTGTGATATAATATAAATTGATTATGGCTAAAAAACAAGTAAAATCAACAAAAGGTAAATCTAAAAAAGTTTCAGCTCCAAAACAAAGTGTTTTGCCGGCTGGTTTCTGGGCACAGGTTGGCGCAGTTATTTTGATTGCTTTTTCACTTTTTCTTATTTTAAGTTGGTTTGGTGCTGGTGGTTCGGCATTGGTTGCAATTCATAAAGCATTTCTTGGGCTTATGGGCTGGGCAACTTTCTTTTTACCAGCAGTTTTGATTTTTATTGCTGTTGAAATCTTTCGTGATGAGCAAAATCGATTTCCAATTTTAAATACTTTTGGTCTAATTCTAATTTTAATTTGGCTAAGTGGATTTTTTGGTTTATTTAAAACTTCAGCTGGTGTTCATTACGGAGGTTGGAGCGGAGAAGTTTCGAATAAAATTATGCTAGCAATGGTTAATTCAATGGTGGCAGCAATTATTTATCTTTTGTTAATTTCAATTACGCTTCTTTCGATTTTAAGAGTTTCACCAATCGTGGTGATTAAAAAGATTGGCGAGATGCTTAAAACTAGCGATTTTGCCAATGAATCTAAAAATGCCAAGGTTTTCGAAAAAGCTAAAGAATCAATGCTGTTGAAAAAAGTTAACGATTCTGCTGAAGAAAAACCAGAAATTAAGTTAAATGCTGGCGTTGCAGTATTAGATAAAAAATCACAAGAAAAAGACGAGCCAAAAGAGAAAAAAGGCTTGATGCGAATTTCAAAGAAGCTAGAGAAGGTTTCGAAAGAAGAAACCAAAAAACCAGAAAATACTGGGCATATTTTTGATGATTCAAAATGGAAGGCACCAGATTTTAGTTTACTTGAGCAATCGCAAGCTCCTGCCGATGCTGGTGATGTTGAACAAAATGCACGCACAATTAAAAATACTTTGAGTGAATTTAATATTGAAGTTGAAATGGAAGCTGCAAATATTGGCCCAAGAGTAACTCAATATACTTTAGTTCCGCAAAGTGGCGTTAAATTAAGCAGAATTGAAAATCTTAGTGATAATATCGCTCTAAATTTGGCGGCTGAAGCGATTCGTGTTGAAGCTCCAATTCCAGGAAAGCGTGCAGTTGGTATTGAAATTCCAAATTTGAAGTCGGCTGATGTGCGGCTTTATGGTGTTCTAGATTCAAAGGAATGGAAAAACTCACACGACCCATTAACTTTTGCAATAGGTAAAGATATTTCTGGCCATCCAGTTGTTGGAAATTTGGCAAAAATGCCACATCTTTTGATTGCTGGTCAAACTGGTTCAGGAAAATCTGTAATGATGAACGCACTTTTAACGAGCTTGCTTTATCGCCATTCACCAAGCGAATTGAAGTTAATTATGGTTGATCCAAAAGTTGTAGAAATGACTGCTTATGAAGATATTCCACACCTTTTAACGCCAATTATTAATGATTCCGAAAAAGCGCTCTCAGCTCTTCGCTGGGCAGTGAATGAAATGGAGCGGCGCTATCGTGTTTTAGCTGATGAAAAAATTAAAGAAATCAAGAGCTATAATAAGCATGTAATTTCGAAAAACGAAAAAATAAAGAAGAATACACCAGAAGGGGAAGAGCCAAAACTTCTTGAGCCTTTGCCGTATATCGTAATTGTGGTTGATGAGCTCGCTGACTTAATGATGGCGGCCTCAAAAGATGTTGAAGCTATGATTGTCCGAATTGCTCAAAAAGCACGTGCAGTTGGAATTCATCTTGTTCTTGCAACTCAAAAACCAGTTGTTAGCGTTGTGACGGGCTTGATTAAAGGCAATGTTCCGAGTCGAATTGCTTTTAAGGTTGCGGCAAATGGTGATTCTCGAACAATCCTTGATCGTGGTGGTGCTGAAAAACTCCTTGGTTATGGTGATATGCTTTTCTATATGAATGGAGCTTCTAATTTGAAGCGTGTTCAGGGAGCTTGGGTAACCGATGAGGAAGTCTTGCGGGTAACTAATTTTATCCGTTCGCAAGGTCCGCCGCAATATAATGACGAAGTTATTTCGCAACCAGTTCAGACGCCAAGCTCAATGGGTGGTGTTGTAATGAATGGCGGTAGCTCTTCGGTTGATGAAACTTTCGAAACAGCTGTAAAGATTGTAATTGAAGCACGAAAAGCTTCAACTAGCTATTTGCAACGTAGGCTCGGAATTGGTTATAGTCGTGCCGCAAAATTGATCGATGATATGGAAGATAAAGGAATTGTTGGTCCTCCAAACGGTTCAAAACCTCGCGAGGTTTTGGTTTCAAGCTATGAAGAAATCGGTGAATAATTTGCCGATTTTTTTTATTTTCTAATAATATTTTAATAGACTCTTAAAGTTAAATAAATATTTGAGTTTTATTGATTTTTTTCTCTAAAAATGATATAATTTAAAAGAATATTAGCTCAGCTTATTTGAAAGAATAGGCTTTAACCAAAGGAGTAAAAATGAAGGATTACGAACTTACAGTTCTTGTTCATCCAGACTTCGAAAGTGATCTTGAAAAAGTGCTTGATAAGGTTCGAAGTTTGGTTACTGCTAACGGCGGTGAAATTGCAAAAGAAGACAACTGGGGTAAGAAAAAACTTGCTTACGATATTAAAGGTCAGGATTTTGCAATTTATGTTGCAATGGATGTTAAACTTCCAGCTACTGCACCTCTAAAAATCAGTAACACTTTGAACATTACCGACGAAGTTTTGCGATATTTGCTTGTTAAAGCAGAAGCACGACCAGTTGTAGAATCAGAAGAAAAATAATTTAAGAATAGGATAGAAGATAGTTATGGCTTTTAACAAAGTAATTTTGATGGGAAACTTAACTGCAGACCCAGAACTTCGAACAACTCCAAACGGCCAAAATCTTGCAAGTTTCACTCTTGCTATTAACCGAACTTGGAATAGTACTAACGGTGAGCGCCAAGAAGAAACCAGCTTCATTAACTGTACTGCTTGGGGCAAAACTGGCGAAACGATTTCAAAATATGTATCGAAAGGTCGCCAACTACTTGTGAGCGGTCGTTTGCAACAACGAACTTGGCAAGATAAAGATACTGGTAAAAATCGAAGTGCGATTGATGTTGTAGTTGAAGAATTTAGCTTTGTGAGTGATGGAAATCGCAGTGGAAGCGCATCTTCAGTACAAAAAAATGAAGAGCCAACTATCGGCGATGACTTTTCGGATGAGCCAATCGACCTATCCGATATTCCATTCTAATTTAATTAAGGAGTAAAATGGCTAAACGATTTAAACGAGAAATCCCAGCGTATTTTGATTACCGAGATGTTAAAACTTTGCAAAAATTTGTTAACATTTATGGTCAAATTGAGCCAGCTACAAAAACTGGTTTGAGCGCTAAACAACAACGACAATTGACAGTTGCTATCAAACGAGCTCGTCATTTGGCATTGCTAGCATTCGTAACAAATGCTTAATTGATTTTCGAATCTTCCTTGCTCAAAACTGGGTAGGGAAGATTTATTTTTTAAAATAATTTAAGGAGGAGAAAATGTATCAACCAACTGATTTAAAAAAGGGTGTAGTTTTTCAGCTTGATGGTCAACCATATCGAGTGGTTGAATATAACCAAAAAGTTGTTGGTCGCGGTGGAAGTATCGTAAGTTTAAAAATTAAGAACCTTATTACGGGAGCTTTATTGCCAAAAACTTTTAAGGGTCAAGATAAAGTTGAACCAGCAGAGGTTTCGAATAAAAAAGTTCAATATCTCTATAATGACGGTGAAGATTTTCATTTTATGGACCCAGAGACTTTTGAGCAATTTCAACTTTCGAAGGAAATTATTGATGAAGCTGCTGGATATTTGAAAGAAGCAGAAGAATTGAATTTGCAATTTTTTGATGGAAAAGTTATTAATGTTGAGTTACCTAAAAATGTTTGGTTAAAAGTTGTTTATACTGAAAATGTGGTAAAGGGTGATACGACTTCAAACGTTTTGAAAGATGCTGAACTTGAAACTGGAATTACAGTTAAAGTACCTGCCTTTATTAAGGAAAATGATGTTATTTCTGTCGATACTTCAACTGGCGAATATCGAGAACGCCAAAAATAGTTAAGGTTATTAAGAAATAGGCTGGAATTTTAAGAACCAGCTTATTTTTTATTGTATAAAAAAATTGAACAATAAGCTTGTATATATTTTTAAGATGAAATGTGGTATAATATACAATGTGAAAACTAGACTAGATATTTTATTAACTCAAAGAAAGATAGTTGATAGTCGTTCTCAGGCTGAAAGCTATATTAAACTGGGTAAAGTTTTTGTTGATGGTGTAAAAAGGACTAAGCCTGGATTTTTTACTAATATTGATTCGGAGATAAAGCTTCTTCAAGATATTCAATATGTTTCAAGGGCAGGTCTTAAGCTTGAAAGCGTTGCAAAAACAATGAAAATTAATTTTAAAGATAAAGTTGTCTTAGATGTTGGTTCGAGTACTGGTGGATTTACGGATTATTCATTGAGGAATGGTGCAAAAAAAGTTATTGCTGTTGATGTTGGCACAAACCAACTTCATCCAAAGTTAAGAGTGCATAAAAAAGTTGAACTTCATGAAAAAACAGACATAAGAGCTTTTAATACGAGTCAAAAAATTGATTTAGTTGTTATTGATGTTAGTTTCATATCTATAAAAGAAATTTTACCGAGTGTTACAAAATTATCTAATAAAGACACGCTAATAATTGCAATGGTTAAGCCACAATTTGAAGCAGGTAGAAGTGGAACTACTAACGGCATCGTTAAAAATAATTCATATCGAAGAAGAATACTTCAAGAATTCGAAAATTGGTGTCGTATAAATAATTTATACATAAAAGATAAAAGAGATAGTGGAGTAAAAGGTTCTAAAGGTAATCAAGAGAGATTCTATATTCTGAAAGTATTGAATAAATAATTTATACAAAATAAAAACCACAAAACATTGTATGTGGTTTTTTATTATCTTAAACGTTAAACCTAAATTCAACAACATCATTTGGTGACATAATATATTCTTTGCCTTCAGTTCGAATTTTCCCGCGATTCTTTGCTTCAAGCTCACTGCCAGCTTCAATTAAATCATTAAAGTCGATAACTTGCGCAGCAATAAAACCTCTTTCGAAATCTGTATGAATTACTCCTGCAGCTTGTGGAGCTGTCCACCCTTTCTTGATTGTCCAGGCATGGACTTCTTTTGGTCCTGCTGTCATATAACTTTGCAGACCAAGCGTGTCATAGGCAGCATGGATCATCTGATTCAAGCCAGTTTCTTGAACTCCGTAGCTTTCGAGTAAATCTTTTGAATCTTCCTCACTTAAACCTTTTAGCTCTTCCTCTAACTTGGCGCATACGAATATTGACTTTGCAGGGAGAACCATTTTTGAAAGTTCTTCTTTTTTAGCTCCATCGGTTAAAGTATTTTCATCAACATTGAACGCATAAATTACAGGTTTTGCGGTTAGCAAATGTAAATCTTGAATTGCTTCGTAATCTAAATCTTCTATTGAAGAGAGAAGAACTCCAGCTTGAAGTTGTTCAACTAATTTGTTCAAGTATTCAGCTTGTTTTCGAAGAGCTGGTTTTGCCTTTGCCTCTTTTTGGAGTTTTGGCAAGCGGTTTTCAATAGTTTGAATATCTGCTAAAATTAACTCAGTATTAATAACCTCAATATCATTTTTTGGGTTAACTTCATTCGAAACATGAACAATATCATTATTCACGAAAGCTCGAACAATATGAACAATTGCGTCGCATTGGCGAATATTTGCGAGAAATTTATTGCCCAAACCTTCACCTTTAGAAGCTCCTGCGACTAGCCCGGCAATATCAACAAAAGTTACTGTTGCTGGAATAATTTTTTGCGATCCGTAAATTTCAGCTAATTTATTTAAGCGTGAATCTGGCACTGGTACAATTCCAGTATTTGGCTCAATTGTTGCAAAAGGGTAATTTGCTGCTAAAATATCATTATTAGTTAGTGCGTTAAATAGTGTTGATTTGCCAACATTTGGTAGTCCAACAATTCCAATTGATAAACTCATAAAATCTCCTTTTAATGTCTTTTTATTTTAACATAAAAGTTTGTAAAATAAAAATAAAAAAGCTTGATTTTTTAATTACGTTTATGTTAAAATAGAGGCATGATTAATATTAAAGGTGTGGGCGATTTCTTCTCGTTAGATATTGGAACAAATGCGATTCGTGCTGTCCAGCTTTCGAAAGCTGGAGAGAATTCTTGGAATTTGGTTGGCCTCGGTTATACACCAGTCGACCCTCAATTGGTTTTAAGTAATTCTGATGAAAGCCGTCGTCGTTTGGGAGAAATTATCTCAACAATGATCGGGCAGAGCGATATTAAAACAAAAAATGTAGCGATTAGTCTTACGTCCCAGAAGACATTCACGACAATTTTCGAAGTACCAAAACAGGATATGAGAGAATTACAAAAAAACATAAAATATCAAGTTGATCAGTATATTCCAATGGCGGTTGATGACGCCCAAGTTGATTGGGCTCTTCTTGGAGAATCTCCTTCTAACCCTGATTCATTGGAGATCTTACTTGCAAGTACGGCTAAAACTTATAGCGAAGAAAAGATGGAATTTATTGAAGGTCTAGGCTTGAATGTAGTTGCGAGCGAACCTGATTCTTTAGCAATGACTCGTGCTTTATTTATGCCTAACCAATCCGATCAGGCTCAGCTAATTATTGATATGGGCGAGCTTTCTACTGACTTATCTATTGTGTATCAAGGTGCTCCAAGGCTTGTTCGTACAATTCCTACTGGAATATCAAGCTTGGTTAAATCTGCTACTCAAAATTTGAATATTAAAGAAGATCAAGCTCGACAATTTATTATGAAATTCGGTTTAGCTCAAGATAAACTAGAGGGGCAAGTTTTTAGAGCCATCGAAATGACTCTTGAGAATTTCGTTCAAGAAATCGCTAAATCAATAAAATTTTTAGGAACAAAATACCAAAATACTCAAGTTGGGGTAATTTCACTTTCAGGATTTTCTGGAATTATTCCACAAATGCCAGAATATGTTTCTTCGAAGACTGGAATTCAGTCTTATTCTGCAAATCCTTTCCAAAATATTAATGTTCCTGCGAAATATCAACAGCAGGTTGCAAGTGTTGGAAATGAATTTGCGGTCGCTGTCGGTTTAGCCGAAAGGAGTAATAAATAATGATTGAAATTAATCTTTTGCCGGATGTTAAACGCGATCTCATTAAAGCTCAGCAACTTCGAAATATAGTTACTTTTGTATCTATAATTATTGGTGGTGCGATGCTTGCGGGAGTAGTTTTGTTATTCCTGACAACTCAAGGTCAGCAATTTGTTATGGGCTTAAAAACCAATGAAATCTCGAACAAATTTGCTGAGATGCAAAAAATTAAAGATGGGGAAACGGCGGCTACTCTTCGAAATCAGCTTAATGCAATTCAAAAAATTAGAAATGCTTCACCAGATACCTCACGATTGATCGGAACAATTTTACCAGCAATTCAGACTACTGGTGAAAACGCTGTTCAGTTTTCTGCAGTGAATTATGACCCTGAAACTCGAATAGTTTCAATTGAAGGTCAAGCAGGCAATGGTTTTCCAGCCCTTGAAGCTTTTATTAAAACAATTAAATATTCACAAATTATTTATGGCGGCGAAGGCTCTCAATGTAAGGCTAGTGAAGTTGAGAAAGACTCTAATATTTGCATGCTTGCTGATGAAGGATCGGTTGTTCGAAATGAAAGCTCGCTTGGAGCTAATGAACAAGGTCAAAATGTTTTGCGTTTCGCTGTTAGCTTTAAATTAAATGAAGCAGCTTTGAAATTTTCTTCGAAAAACTTTGCTGTAAAAGCTCTTGGTCGAAAGAATGTAACAGACTCAACTATTCAGGTTCCTGCTGGAATTTTTACTCAAAATTCAAAAAAAGATTCTGAAAAGGAGAATAAATAATGGGTGAAAATAAAGAAGTAGCTTTTTTGAAGCGAAATGCCATTAATAAGGCTAACCAAATAATGTTTTTAGCAGTTGCAGGCGCTGCTTTAATTGCTGGCGCATCTGTTGTTGGAATGATTTATCTTTTTAGGATTTTTACATTTAATGCTAAAGTTCTTAGCGAACAAGATAAAAGTATCTCAACAATTCAAAAAAATATCCAAAATATTGAAGATTTAAAGAGTAAGTTGAGTTCATTAGAAACCGATCCGAATCTTAATGAGCAAAAATTAAAATCTAATGCCGAAGATGGCGGTTTGCGCGTTATTGCTGATGCCTTACCTGATAGCGAGAATGCTGCCGCTCTTGCAGCAAGCCTTGAAAAGAATATTTTTTCTGAAGGTGTAACCCTTGATTCATTTAGTATTGACTCTGATGCCTCTGCAAACAAAAGTCTTTCAGGATCAAGCCCAACATCAAATTCTTCTAGTTCATCAGCAACTAGCGGTACTGAAGATCCAAATAAAATCCCAGAAGGTGTGAAAGATATTCAATTCTCAGCAACAATTTCTGCAGGTTTTCAGGGTGAAGGCTCAAATTCAGCACAAGCTGCTAAATCTCAAGATGAAGCACTTAATAATCTAATTAATACTGTTAGAAAGATGGAAAGATCAATTCGATCAATAAATATTACGAGTTTTAAATTCGAGCGTTCACTTAACCGATTTAGTCTTAACTTTTCTGCGAAATCCTACTATTATCCTAAATATACAATGAAGCTTGAAAGCAAGAAAGTTAAAGCAGATGAAACTGCAAAACCAGCAACTTCTACAACTGGAACTGGTAAAACTCAAAACTCAAGCACTACAGGAGGATCGAAATAATGAAAAAAACTGATATTGCGATGATTGTTTTGATTGCGGGATTTAGCGTTTTGATTTCATATTTAGTTATTAACTCTTTGGCTCAGGGTGGATTTTCTGAGCAAACTTATGAGGTTAAAACTACTGAACCAATTTCGAACGAATATGTAAAACCAAGTAGTGAAATTTTTAATAAGGATGCTATCAATCCAACAGTTCAAGTTAATATTGGACAATAAATATTAAATAATTCAAAAAGGAATGTAATGACATTATTAACCAATGATATTCAGGATAGACTTGCAAAAATCCTTGTTGAAGAGGGTCTTATTCAAGAATCAAAAATTGAGTTGGCTATAAGAGAGGCTGGTTTAAACAATCAGTCTCTAATGTCGTATATGATTGAACATAAGTTTCTTGATAACGAAATTCTTATTCACGCTACAGCTCATGTTTCGGGGATTCCCTATGTCAATCTTGAAAATACTACCATTCCGCAAGAGACTCTTGATTTAATTTCAGTTGATATTGCTGAACGAAATATGGCGGTTCCAATTGCTGAAGTTCAGGGGCGAATTGCTGTTGCAATGCTCGATGCCACGAATATTCAAGCCGTTGACTATCTTTCTAGTCTAATTCAGCGCCCTCTAAAAGTATTTATGGCGAGCCAAAAATCAATTAGGCATATTTTAGATCAATATAAAACCGATCTTTCTGGTGTTGATGCTCTGGCTGAAAATGTTGATGCGCAAACTCAGGCGGAAGCAGAATCGAAACGGCAGGTTCAAACAATCGTGCAAGACTCGCCGATTTCGAAAGCTTTGAATACAATTTTGGAATATGCTGTTCGCGCAAAAGCATCCGATATCCATATTGAACCGCTTGAAAAATCTTTGAAAATTCGCTGTCGAATAGACGGTGTTCTTCGAGAAATTATGAATTTGCCAAAGAGTATTGAGCCTGCTTTAATTTCACGTATTAAGATTCTCTCAAGCTTAAAGATCGATGAGCACCGCGTGCCGCAAGATGGTCAGTTTGCTGTTGCAGTTGGAGATAAAGAAGTTGACCTTCGTATTGCTATTTCGCCGGTTGTTTGGGGCGAGCAAGTCGTGATTCGTTTGCTTGATAAAACGGGTAATTCTTTTAATCTTAAAGAAATGGGATATGCTGGGCGAGCTCTTCGAACAATTCGAAAGGGAATTGCCGCTCCAAATGGAATGGTTTTAACATCTGGTCCAACTGGTTCTGGTAAATCAACATCGCTTTATGCATTGATTAAAGAGATTAAAGATGATTCGGTGAATATTATTACGCTTGAAGACCCTGTTGAATATAAGATGGACGGCGTAAATCAGATTCAAGTTAATGCTGAGGTTGGACTAACTTTTGCAGCGGGATTGCGCTCTATTTTGCGTCTTGACCCTGATATTGTGATGGTTGGAGAAATTCGTGATGGTGAAACAGCCAACCTTGCCGTTCAGGCCGCATTAACTGGACACTTAGTATTTTCAACACTTCACACCAATTCTGCTGCCGGAATTTTGCCTCGCTTGATTGATATGGGAATTGAACCTTTCTTGATTGCTTCAACGGTGAATACAATTATTGGTCAGCGGCTTGTTCGAAGAGTAGCGGCCAAGCGAAATACTTATCAATCTTCACCGCTTGAAACGCAAAGCATTATCGAAACTGTAGGTCATTTACTGCCAAAAACACCAGAGGAAGTAGAAAAAGTTTCAGCCGATTTAGGATATAAAAATCTACCTCTTGCAAACCAAAAGTCTTATACTCTTGTGAAGGGCCGTGATACGCCACAGACACCGGGTGGATATCAAGGGCGTGCAGGTTTATATGAAGTTATGGAGGTGACCGAAGAAATTCAACAACTTATCATTAAACATGCAACTTCGCATGAGGTTCAAAAAGTAGCAATGGCGCAAGGGATGATTACAATGCGCCAAGATGGATATCTTAAAGCTTTAACAGGAATTACAACATTAGAAGAAGTCAATAGGGTTGCGTCTGATAGCGCATAAAACGGGAGGAATATGAATCAAAATCTAAGAATAGAAATTTTACTTGAAGAAATCGTTCGAAAAAACGCAAGCGATCTTCACCTGCAAGTTGGTTTGCCGCCGATGATGCGGCTTGATGGCGTTTTGGCGCCATTCCCAGGATACAACCCATTGAATGCTGAAGAAGTTGAGCATCTTGTTTTTGCAATTCTTGATGATGATCAGCAAAAAATTCTGATTAAAGATAAGGAATTTGACTTCTCATTTGCCTTTGGTGATTTGGGTCGTTTTCGTGTTAATGCTTTTCATGAACGGGGTAATTTAGCAGCTTCGCTTCGTTTAATTCCAAATCAGATTAAAACTATTGCTGAGCTTGGAATGCCCCCAGTGATTCAATCTTTTGCCGATTTTCCGCGTGGTTTAGTTTTAGTTACCGGGCCAACTGGTTCAGGAAAATCTACAACTCTTGCCGCTTTGATTGATAAAATTAATAGTGAAAAAGCTCAGCATATCATTACAATTGAAGATCCGATTGAATTTACGCATAAATCAAAACGTTCAGCGATTGTTCAGAGAGAGGTTCATTATGATACCTATTCATTTTCTGCGGCTCTTCGAAGTTCGCTTCGTCAAGATCCAGATGTTGTTTTAATTGGTGAGATGCGTGATCTTGAAACAATCTCGGCTGCAATTACAATTGCCGAAACTGGGCACTTAGTGTTTGCAACACTTCACACAAACTCTGCAGCGCAATCAATCGATCGTATGATTGATGTTTTTCCACCGCACCAACAGCCTCAAGTTCGTTCGCAGCTTGCTAATATTCTACAAGGAATCTGTGCTCAACGACTTGTTCCTGCAATTGGCGGTGGGCGAGTTGTTGCGGCCGAAGTTATGGTTGCTAACCCTGCAATTCGAAATATTATTCGTGAAGGAAAAACTCATCAGCTTGATACTGTTATTCAAACTGGTTCCGACCAAGGGATGCAGACAATGGATAGAACGCTTGTTAAATTAGTACAATCTGGTGTGGTAACTTATGACGATGCACGCGAATTTGCGGTTGATTTAGTTGAATTTGAAAGGTTGATGAGAGGCTAATATGAAAAAATTTTCTTATAAAGTAAAAGATCGTGTTACTGGCAAAATCATTAAAGGCGAAATTTCAGCAGATAGTCAGCGTGCGGCTGGAAAAGCTCTTATTGATCAAGGCTATATTTTGCAAGATGATATTTATGAAGTCGGCCAAGAAAACGCTTTGGCGAGGTTTATGAACCGAATCACAACTAAGGATAAAATCGTCTTCACTCGTCAGTTCGCTACTTTGATTGGTGCAGGTTTACCTCTTGCGCAGGCTCTTCGAACAGTTTCTGAGCAAACTGAAAATAAAAAAATGCGTTCAGTTGTTGATGATATTTTAGCTTCAGTCGAAAGTGGCTCAAGCTTGAAAGATGCTTTTTCGAAATTTCCAGATGTTTTTGATAAAGTTTATCTTGCTTTGATTGCTGCTGGTGAAATGTCGGGAACACTTGATGAATCGCTTCGCCGTGTTGCAACTCAGCAGGAAAAAGACGCGGCAATGATGAGTAAGATTCGTGGAGCTTTAACTTACCCAGTAATTGTGCTTGTGGTTATTGGTCTCGTGATGACGTTTATGATGGTGCAGGTTGTTCCTCAAGTTAAACAGCTCTATAAAGATATGCACCAAGAATTGCCATTTGCAACACAAATTCTTATTGGAATATCAGACTTTATAATTAACTTTTGGTGGCTTGTTTTGGTTGGAATAGGTGTCACTGGTTATTTCTTCCGCCAATATCTTAAGACAGAGTCAGGGATTAAATTTGCGGCAAACTTCAAGCTTAACGTGCCACTTTTTAGCCCGCTATTTCGAAAGCTTTATATGGCTCGATTTGCAAGAACTGGTCAGCTTTTGCTTTCAACTGGTGTGGCACTACTTGATATGCTCAATATTTGTGGTGATGCAATGAATAATATTATTGTGAAAAAAAGTATTGATGAAGCCGGAAAACTCGTTCAAAGCGGTAAAAGTCTTTCAGAATCTTTAAAGGGTAAAGATTATATTTTAGATATGGTGCCACAAATGATTAACATTGGTGAGCAATCTGGTAAGATTGATGAAATGCTTGGAAAAACCGCACAGGTTTATGAAGATGAACTTGATGAGCAAATTAAAGCTATTTCAACCTTGATTGAGCCAATCTTGATGGTTGTTATGGCATTAATGGCAGGTGGTTTGATTGGTGCAATTTTGTTCCCAATTTATTCGCTAGTTACAAAAGTTTAATTTTTCGAAAGGAAGAGAGAGTGGAGAATTTTCTATTAATTTTAATCTTTGGCGTAATTGGTGCCGTTTTGGGTAGTTTTTCAGTTGCTCAAGTTTGGCGATTGCGTGCAAAACAACTTCAAGAAGAAAGAGAATCTGGCAAAAAAGTTGATTCTACTGAATGGAAAAAACTCCGCTCTTTGGTTTCGGTTAAAACAAAAAAAGACCGCTCGCATTGTTTGAATTGTAATTATCAACTAAAATGGTTTGATTTAATTCCGATTATCTCTTGGCTTTCACTTGGCGGAAAATGTCGTAAATGCCGTTCGAAAATCGGATCGCTTGAATTTTTCTCTGAAATTTTAATGTTTGCACTTTTTGTAATTATTTTCTTGATTTTTAACCCAATTTCGAATGGCACAGTTTTAGTTTTGCCAGTAATTAGACTTTTCATTTTATTAATTGCTCTGGTTCCGCTTGCAATTATGCTTATTTATGATGCTAAGTGGTCACTTTTACCAACCAAACTTCTATATATTTTCAATATTTTAGCATTTATTTATTGGGCAACTGGATTTTTGATGGTTTCTGGTGGATTTAATTTGAGATCTATTTTTTACTTAGTAATTTCAATGATGTTCTTCCCGTTGATCTATTTTGTACTTGCAAAAATTTCGAAAGAGCAATGGGTTGGTGGTGGTGACTGGATTTTGGCGGTTGGCTTGATTTTTCTTTTACCAAATCACCCAGTCTTTGCAATTTTTCTACTTTTCCTTTCTAATGTTGTGGGCTTGGTTTTTGCAGTTTTTCAATCTATCTTGCATTTTCGAAAAGTTAAACGTGGAACACAAATTCCATTTGGTCCAGCAATGATTTTAGCAGCTTTAATTTTGTTAGCTTTTCAACAGCAAATTTTGGTATTTTTTGTCAATTTAATAATGTAAAAATAAAAAGCTTATGGTATAATAGGAGAAAATATGGAAAACTTTATGATGAAAAAAGCTTTTACAATTATTGAAGTAATACTTGTTTTGGGTATCTCTGGCTTAATGTTGGCGACTATGCTTGTTGGCTGGAATGCCAGTATTGAAAAACAGCGCTATAATGATTCGGTGAATACTTTTAAGTCAGATATTCAAGGTGTGTTTTCGGATGTAGAAAATCAAACTAACGATAAGGGTTCTACAAAAATTAAATGTGACACGTCTGGCGCAAATATAAGTATTTTAAAAGATAATAGCGGCAATTTAACGGGGTCAAGCAATTGTGTTATACTTGGAAAGTATATTTCTTTATATAATGGAAATGTTATTCCTGGGAATGAAAATGCAACTCTTGGACAAGAGCGATTTAGGGTTTTTGATATTATAGGAAAAGATATAGATATATCAAAGGATTGTCGGGCAATAGATGAGAATGGCAAATTACATGGTGATTTAAGAGAATGTAGAAACAGCATAGAGGCTTTACGTGCAACAAAGTTTGTTCTTGATGGTGGTAAGAATAGTGTAAAAGGCCCAAAGGATATAGAGTTGCAATGGCGCGGAACATATAAAAATGTTACAGATAATAGGATAACTAGTGCTAGTGGGATACGGGCATTCAGCTATAAAAGTGCAGTTACCTCAATAACGAGTGGCGATAGTAAGTGGCATGGTTTAGATACGATCACTGGTGTTTTAATATTAAGGTCTCCTATTGATAATTCAATAATTTCTTTCGGTACTTCAGCAATGATAGAACATGGCTCTCTTGATAAAGATGGCCTTATAGCCGCTTTTAGAGATATAAATGTGAATAGTGATTTTGTTATTAAAAATGGAAAAACAGTTAATGTTTGCGTTCGACCTTCTAATGACGGAGTACAGTGGTATGCTGGCGGTTTCAATTTCTTCGGCGATAGAAATAAAGTTGTAAAAATTGGACCTTCGGCTTCTGCCGTTGAAATCGCGCCTCTTGACGGTCCTAAGGGCTCTTCTTGTGGAGGCGATAGAAAGGGTGATGCAAGATTTGGTGATGTAATAATTGATGGAAAGAATTTATAATGAAATTTCGAAAAGGTGATACATTAATTGAAGTGCTTCTTGCTATTGCTGTTTTTGCAACTGTAATGATGATTGGGTTGACCGCAATGAATAATGGAATGTCGCGTGCACTAGCAAGTTTGCAGCTTACTATGGCACGAAACGCTATAGACACTCAAGCGGAGGCTTTGCGTTTTGCAAATGCAGCATTTATTTCTGAATATCGCGCAGATAGCTCAGAAGTTTCAAGCCCTGCAGCAGAATTATGGAAAAATAACTTAACGAAAGACGCTCAAGGCTCAGCAACCCCGCTTGGGGAGTGTAGTCGAGGCTCAAGTGCTTTTGTTATCTCAACAAGAGATATGGCGACGAATCGTGGTTATCACACTGAAAAAATAGTTGATGCTATAACTTATCCGCGAATTGCTTATGGTGATGATAAAGATAATAATGCGAACTGGCTACGCGATGATCTTCCTTATAGAAGTGCACAAGGTATTTGGGTTGAGAAAGTTCATGCTCCAAATACAAAATATTATGATTTTCATATTCGTGCATGTTGGTCTGCGCCAGGAACTAACGTAAAAACAACTCTTGGAACGATTGTGAGGTTATATGACCCAAGGAACTAAAAAAGGTTTTACGATTATGGAATTAATGTTAGCAATGGGCGTGATTGCATTTTTGCTTATTGGTGTTGCTGGCTTAATTATTCAAATGACGAACACAATTACTCGTGGTACAACTTATAAAGATTTAAATACTGCTGCTCGCACAATTAATGCAGATTTTACTAAGACTTTCAATTCTTCACCAATGCTTGATGATTGGAATGGCGGTGTTGATGGTAAATTTTATAAATCTACTGGTGCGGCTGGCGCATTTTGTACTGGAACCGTGAGCTACTTGTGGAATATAGGAGATGGAAGACGGATAGTCTTCGATGATATTAGCGCTGTTAAATTAGTAAAAGTTCGCGATGCTGCTAGATCTTATTGTGCTGATGGTGCCGAAAATACAATTTGGCGAAGGGTGCCTCGTGACAACAATGTTACAGAAATCCTAACTGGCAGTGAAATTGATCTTCGACTACATGGAATTAATTTTTCAACCTCGCCTAATTTAAAAAATAGTGCATCAAACCAAATGATCGTTAATATTTCTTATATTTTAGGAACACCAAACAACGGTGATATAGATGTAAGCACATATAATTGTGAAGGGAATATTAAAAGTAATTATTGTGCAGTTAATAGATTCGATTTAACTGTTCGAACTCTTGGCAGATAAAAAGTGGCTTTCGAAAGCCACTTTTATTCTGTTTCGCTGTGAAATTTCTCGTGAATTTCTTTTAAATGCTGGTCAGTGATATGCGTATAGATTTGTGTTGTTGCAATACTGGCGTGGCCAAGCATTCCTTGCACTGAGCGCAAATCCGCACCATTCACGAGTAAATCTGTTGCAAAAGAATGTCGCATCGTGTGGGGCGAAACATGTTTTGTAATTCCAGCAAGTTTTGCGTATTTTTCAACCATCCTTTGCACCGAACGTGGTGTAATTCGCCGATAATTTCCATCAGTTGAAGGTTTCTTGTATCGCCGCGAATAATTTAAAAATAATGGTTGCAAGTTGTCATTTCGGGCGTCTAAATAATTTTCGATATGTTCTGCGGCTTTTTTCGAAATAAAAATTGGTCGGTCTTTATTTCCTTTTCCGCGAACGGTAAATTCACGCCGCTTTGTATTGATGCTTCCGCGGTTTAAATTTACAAGCTCAGAAACACGCAAACCGCTTGAAAATAGTAATTCCACAATTGCGCGGTCTCGTAAATCACTTTCGGTTTCATTTGGAATCTCAGCAATTAATCGCTCAATTTCTTCGTAATGCAAAAAATTCACTTGAGGCTTTACAATTTTTGGTAGCTCAATCTTTGAAGGCTCCAAGCTTTTAATATCGCGCCGAGCAAGATAAGTTAAAAATCTTCGAAGGGCAATTAAGTGATAAGCTTGCGTAGCTCGCCCTAAATCTTTACCAAATTCATTTTCGTAACGATTAAGCCATAAACGATACTTTCGAACTAATTCTGAGGTAATTTCTTTTGCTGGAATATCACCCGCAAATTCAACAAATCGCTCCAAATAAAGCCGATAATTCTCGGCTGTCTTTTTCGAACGGCCACCTTCAACTTCGAGCGATTCAATAAAATCTTCAATTCCTTCAGAAATATACATAATCTTATTATAGCATTTTTTTGTAAAAAATAGTATAATTTATAAAGAAGTCTAAGAAGGAGTTTTATGTCGAAAGAATTAATTCAGCGAACGTTAATTTTATTTAAGCCAGACGCTGTTCAGCGTGGAATTGTGGGAGAAATTTTAACGCGTTTCGAAAGGGTTGGTTTGAAAATAATCGGCACAAAAATGATTTTCCCAAGCAAAGAACATTATCATAAGCATTATGAAGGAATTGGCAAAATGGTTACACGGCGTGGAGAAAAAGCTTTTGACATGGCGTTGGGATTCATGACTCAAGGGCCTGTAATTGCAATGGTTTTTGAAGGCGTGGAGGCGGTTGAATTGGTGCGAAAACTTGTTGGTGGAACTGAACCGAAAACGGCACTCCCTGGTACAATTCGTGGAGATTATTCGCACATGAGTTTTGGTTATGCAGATGAGCATAATGTCGGTATTCCGAATCTAATTCATGCTTCAGGTAGTATTGAAGAAGCAAAGCAAGAAATCTCACACTGGTTTTCAGATTTCGAAATTTATGACTATACTTCAACTCACGAAAAATTTACGCGTTAAAATCTCGCTATTTTTTTAAAAATCTGGTAAAATAGAGTAGTGAGCCTCGGTAGCTCAATTGGATAGAGCAGTTCCGTCCTAAGGAAAAGGTTATAGGTTCGATTCCTATCCGGGGTACCACTAAATTTATTTATGAAAGAACAAATTTTTAAAGGTCAAAGAGAAGGCGAAGAATTTCTCTTTATGTTTCGAAAACATATTATTGCAATGCGAAAGGGTTTTTACCTTTTTTTGGGCGTTTTTGCGATTTCTTGTTTGCCAACATTTTTTATGCTAACATCAGATAATCTAATGGATGCACTTTGGATTGCTTCGGGTGGATTTATTGTTGGTTTGATTTTATTTTTTTATCAATTTATGCTTTGGTATTATTCTCTTTATATTGTTTCGAATGAGCGGATTCGCCAGATTACACAAAAAGGCTTTTTTGGGCGAAAAATGATGGACTTACCGCTTTCGAAAATTCAAAGTGTTAATTTTGAAATCCCAGGTTTTTTTGGTGAAATTTTCCATTTTGGAACAATTAATATTTTTACAATTGTGGGTGATTTAGAAATTAAAAATGTTGAACATCCAGAAGAGATTTATAATAAAATTCAAGATGCAATTTCGAAAGTTGAAATGGAGGGAGAAAATGAAGAATATTAGAGAAAAAGCCAAAAAAATTAGAGATAAGGTTTCGAAAAAACCTGAATCTCACGAAAGCCAGATTGCAAAAATTACAAATACGACACTTGAAGAACAACGTCGTGAGATTTTGAATAAGGGCAAAAAATTTAAATATCCTGTGCAATATAGCAAAAATCGTTTAGTGATTAACGCCTTAATTATTGCTGGCGTAATTCTAATTACGGGTGCAAGCTTGCTTTGGTATCAGCTTTATCAAGCTCAAAACACTAGTGAGTTTGTTTATCGTTTTACAACCATATTACCGTTTCCGATTGCAAAAGTTGATGGTGAGGAAGCACTTTATAGTGATTATTTGATGGAATATCGAGCGAATATGCAAATTGCGAATGCTAAAAAAGATGAAATTGAAGGAGCCAATAATATAAACGCACTTTCAACTTTAAATAAATCAAAAGCAATGAAAAATGCAATCGCAAATGCTTATGCTCAAAAAAAGGCTCGTGAACTTGGAATTTCAGTTTCAGATAAAGAAATTAGTGAAGCTTTTGACGCACAGCGAAAAATACAAAATACCGAGCTTACTGAAAGCGCTTTATATAAAATTGCGGCCGATAATTATAGTCTTTCGCCAAGTGAATATCGCCGAATGTTTATTGAGCTACCACTACTTCGCCGAAAAGTGACTGCACAAATTGATAAAACGGCTGAAAATCTTAAAAATGAGGTTTCAAAATATTTAAGTGAAAATGCGAATAATTTTTCGAAGGCTGTTGAACATTTTGGCGATAAAATTGAATACGCAAAACCCGGAAAAGTTCGAAAAACTAACATTGATGGTGGTCGTTCTAAAATTGCGGCAGGATTAAAAGTTGGTGAAGTTTCGGAACCATTTATTTCAAACTCGGGTGATGGCTATTACATAGTTAAATTGATTGAAAAAACTGATAATGAAGTTAGTTATGAATCGATAAAAATTAAATTTACCGAGTTCAATAAACAACTCGAACAGCTAGAAAAAGATGGTAAGATTCAAAAATATATTAAAGTTGACTAAATAAATTGCACAGCAAAAGTTGTGCTTTTTATTTTTGTCTTAATAGATTAAATAAAATAAAAAATCGCTCGAAAGCGATTCTTTAAAGTCTAAATTTGGCGCGCCCGACCGGATTCGAACCGGCGATCTCCTCCGTGACAGGGAGGCGTACTAGGCCAACTATACCACGAGCGCATCAGTAGACTAATACAATTTTATCAGACTCCCAGCAAAAAATCAAGCACTTTTTTGGTTTATTTTTCAAAAAGTTTGTGGTATAATTTAAGTATATGCCGATGTAGCTCAGTTGGTAGAGCAACGCACTCGTAACGCGTAGGTCAGCAGTTCAATCCTGCTCATCGGCTCCAATTTATTTTTTATGAAAACAATAGCTAATTTATTTAAACCAATTTTAAAAGACCGCAAAATGTTAATTTTGATGGCTTCTGTATTTATATCTGGAATTATTTTCTTTATTTTTATGATTTTAAACACAAAATCGTATGACTATCTTTTGAACGTGCGTTATACGGTTTTTGGAACTAGTGAGTTTTATAAAGATTCCTGGATTTATCGTATTATTTTGGCTATTTTTAGTCTAATTATTTCATTTATTCATAATATTATTATTGCAAAAATTTATAGCATTTCTGGTAGGCGTGTGGCTGCGGTTTTTGCAATTTTTAGTATTATTCTTGTTCTAGTTGGTATGATAATTATAGGCACTTCAATTCGCGAGATCCCAAACTAATGAGCAAGAAAGTTGATATTGAAATTCCACTCGGAAAGCGAACTTTTAAGTATCGCTTTTTCGAAATTCTGCCAGCTTTTTTGAGCTTTGGCGCAATTATTTTAATGTTTATGCTTTCGGCTTTTTCTCCTTTCTTGGCCTCTCTCTATCTTTTAACGATCATTACAACTCTTCTCGTTAAGGCTATTGGGATCGCTTATCGAATGATAACGGGTCATATTCAGATTGAAAAAGCTCAAAAAGTTGATTGGAATAAACGTCTAAATGAACTTGAGAGTGCTGAAAAATCTTTAGATATTCTCAAAAATCAGAGAAATAACGAATACGAGTTTAAAAACCACCTTCGAAATTTGAATGATATTATAAAAAATCCAACTAGCTTTCCAAAGCCATCAAATGTGAAAAATGCGGTAATCATCGCAGCTTATAATGAGCCTTATGAAGTGATTCAGCCAACTATTCAATCTGTTTTAGCTTCAAATTATGATGTAAAAAACTTACTTATTTTCTTGGCATATGAAGAGCGGGGCGGTGAAGAAATTGAAAAAACTGCAATTAGGCTTAAAAAAGAATTTTCGAAAAGCTTTGGTGCTTTTGAAATTGTGAAACACCCAAAAAATCTACCAAATGAAGTTGTTGGAAAGGGCGGAAATATCACTTTTGCTGGGCGAGCGCTTCAAAAATATTGCGAAAACAATAAAATTGCTTTCGAAAATGTACTCGTTACAACGCTTGATAGTGACAATAAGCCGCATAAGGAATATTTTGCTTGCGCAACTTATAGTTTTATTATTCATGAAGACCGTAAAAAACTTTCGTATCAGCCGGTTTCATTATTTTTGAATAATATTTGGGATGTTCCAGCTCCAATGCGTGTGGTTGCAACTGGTAACTCGTTCTGGAATATCGTTTCAACAATGCGGCCGCATCTTTTACGAAATTTTGCTTCGCACTCACAACCTCTTGATGCTTTAGTTGAAATGGATTTTTGGTCAACTCGCACAATTGTTGAAGATGGTCATCAATTTTGGAGAAGTTATTTTCATTTCGGTGGTGATTATTATGTAGTGCCGATTCGTGTGCCAATTTACCAAGATGCTGTTTTGAGTGAAACTTTACCAAAAACGCTCAAGGCACAGTTTATTCAGCTTCGTCGCTGGATGTATGGAGCAAGCGATATACCATATGTTGCCAATTTATACTTTTCGAAAAACCGCAATGTGCCAATTGTTGATGGTTTAATGAAACTTATTCGCTTGATTGATGGGCATGTAACAGCTGTTTTTCAATCACCAATGGCTGCCTTTGGCGGTTGGGTGCCACTGATTGTTTATGCTGCTTCTTCTCGTAGTGTGATTGTGCATCAATTACCGAATGTAATTAGCACGCTTCAGCAAGTTGCAACTGTGGGGATTTTTATCACAATCTTGATTAGCTTAAAAATGCTACCGCCACGCCCAGAGCGTTATAAAAAACGTCGTTCTTTATGGATGGTTGCGCAGTGGGTTTATATGCCCGTAACTTCAATATGTTATAACGCAGCAGCAGCGGCATATTCGCAAACTCGCTTAGCATTCGGTAAATATCTTGATAAATTTGATGTTACTGAAAAGGGGCGAATTGAAGATGTTGAACGCGCGAAGGCTGAAAGAGCTAAAAAACGAGCTTTAAAGAAGCAAAAAAAATAAGCACTCCGAAAAGAGTGTTTTTATTTTGCCTAATATTTATGGAATTTAAAAGCGGCCAATTTGACCGCCTAATGTAGGGATATTTTGGCAAGATTTCTCTAAACCTTGCCAAAAAATGCGTCGTCGTTTGGGTGACGAAAAAATAATATGTAAAAGCATGAATGTAACAGGTTGCTAGAAAAACTTTCTTATTTTTCTAATTTTTGCCCAAACCTGATTAGGCTTTTTCCGAAGTCCTAACCTCGTTTTTTATTTTACAGCGTTTTATTTAAAAAAGCAAGCATATTATGATATTGAGTGTCTTTTTCAAAAGTTGAAAATTTTGTTCGCTTTTTAATAAAATTGAGTTTTTGAAAATAAAACATTTCACACGAAAGTCAAATTTAAAAAAGCGAACAACCTAAAATAAATATCTCACCAAATGAATAAAAATTTTCGAAAGCTAAAAACCAGCTTGTGGAAAAGCTTTGGCAGAATGTGTAAAACTAAAAATATCATAACGCTATATATAGTGAAAAAGAAAATATGAAAATAGTGATAATTTTACAAAACTAAAATACCGCACATTGAGTGCGATATCTTAGAACATTGATTATAAAAACTAACAATATAATTAAAGGAATTACTATATTATAAGTTGGTGGGCGATAGAGGACTCGAACCTCTGACTTTCACAACGTCAATGTGACGCTCTAGCCAACTGAGCTAATCGCCCGTGGTTTTATTTTAGCAAAGCTTGCAAGAAAATTCAAGTGGTGATAAAATAAAAAGAGTTAAGATATTATTTTCGAAAGGATTTTAAGTGGAGAATAAAGAAGAAAAACTTTTTAAAATGCGCCACAGCCTTGCTCATATTATGGCGGCGGCGGTTCAACGAATTTATAAGGATGCAAAATTTGGCGTTGGCCCAGCAATTGATGATGGTTTTTATTATGATATTGATTTAGGTGAAAATAAAATTTCAGAAAAAAACTTTGGTAAAATTGAAAAAGCTATGCGGCGAATTATTGCTGAAAAGCAAGATTTTGTGCGAAGTGAAGTTTCGATTGAAGAAGCAATCGAGTGGGCGAAAGAAAATAATCAGCCATATAAATTGGAGCTTTTGAACGATTTGAAAAATACTGGCACAACAAATGCGAAAATTCTTGCTGAGGGTGATTTTGAACTTGGTAACGGTGCTGAAACTGTTAGCTTTTATACTAATGGAAATTATAAAGACTTGTGCCGTGGTCCACATCTTTCGAATACTAAAGAAGTTGGTGCTTTTAAATTGATGCGTGTAGCGGGTGCTTATTGGCGTGGTAATGAAAAAAATCCGCAAATGCAGCGACTTTATGGTGTAGCTTTCGAAACTCAAGAGGAGCTTGATGAATATCTTGAACGAATAGAGGAAGCTAAAAAACGTGATCACCGCAAACTTGGTAAAGAACTTGATTTATATACTGTTTCTCCACTTGTCGGTATCGGTTTGCCACTTTTCACGCCGCGTGGAACAATTTTACGTGATGTTTTAGCGAACTATTCAAATCAATTACGTCAAAAATACGGTTTCGAAAAAGTTTGGACTCCGCACATTACTAAAAAAGATTTGTATGAAAAATCTGGACATTGGGCTAAATTTGGCGAAGAGCTTTTCTTAGTGAAATCGCAGGTTACTGGTGGTCAATTTGCATTAAAGCCAATGAACTGCCCGCATCATACACAGATTTTTGCTTCGAATCCAAGAAGCTATAAAGATTTACCAATCCGTTATCTTGAAACAACAACAGATTATCGTGATGAGCAAACTGGTGAGCTCGGTGGGTTAAATCGTGTTCGTTCCTTGACGCAAGATGATTCACATATTTTTTGTCGAACTGATCAAATTGAGGGTGAAATTCAAAACTTGTTGGCGGCTGCCCATGAGCTTTATTCTGGAATTGGAATGAAACTTCGAGTGCGCCTTAGCTATCGTGATGATTCTGATAGCTATCTTGGTAATTTGGCGGTTTGGGAAAGTGCGCAAAATCAGCTTAAAAAAGCGGTTATTTCGAATAATTTAGATTATTTTGAAGAAGAGGGTGAAGCAGCATTTTACGGGCCAAAAATCGACTTTATGGCAACAGATGCAATTGGTCGTGAACACCAAGTTGCAACGGTTCAGCTTGATTTTGTTCAGCCTAAGCGATTCGAACTTTCATATAAAAATTCTGAAGGCCAAGATGAACGACCTGTAATGATTCACTGCGCTTTGCTCGGTTCAATTGAGCGATTTATGAGCGTTTATATTGAGCATAAAGCTGGCTGGTTTGATTTTTGGGCAGCTCCTGAGCAAGTTCGAATTTTGACGATAAATGATACTTTAAATGATTATGTTGGAGAAGTCTCGAAAATTCTTTCAGCTACTGTTCTTGATTCGCCAGTTAGATTTAATGAGATTCGCTATTCGGTGGATGGGCGCAACGAATCATTAGGAAAGAAAATTCGTGAGGCGACTGCAATGAAAATTCCAGTTCAGCTGATTATTGGTCCTAAAGATAAAGAAAATAATGAAGTTAGTGTTCGTTTTCGAAAAAATAGTGAATTCGATGAAGAAAAAGTTGCTCTTCAAGATTTAGCGGAATTTATTCGAAAAATATAAAGTATGAGAAATAACACTTTAGTTATAATCACTGGCCCTACCGCAAGCGGGAAGACAAGTTTAGCTATTAAATTAGCTAAACTTTTTAATGGCGAAATTATCTCGGCTGATTCGCGTGCGGTTTATAAAGATATTAATATTGCTTCTGCGAAACCAACAACTAAGGATCAAGAAGGTGTTGTTCATTGGGGATTTGATCTAGTTGAGCCTGGAGAGCGTTTTACTGCGGCAGATTTTAAGGAATATGCCTATGCTAAAATTGATGATATTTTGGATCGTGGTAAAATTCCATTTTTAGTTGGTGGAACTGGATTATATATTGATGCGGTTTTATATGATTATGACTTTGGTGGTGAAGTTGATGATAATTTTCGAAAAGACTTGAACCAGAGAACTGTCGAATATTTACAAAATTATATTTTTAAAAATGAAATTGAAATGCCAGAAAATAATAAGAATAAGCGATATTTAATTAGATCAATAGAGAAAAGCATAAGCGAAAAGGGTAAAAGTTGTAAAAAACACAATAAGTATAATAATATTGTTGTAGGAATAACAACTAATCGTGAAGAACTTCGAGAAAAAATCTTTAAAAGGAATGAACATTTTTTTAATTCTGGAATAATCGAAGAATATAAAAAAGTTGAACAGAAATATAGCTCAAATTCTGAAGCAATGACAGCAAATGCTTATCCATTAATTCGAAAGTTTTTGAATGGAGAATTGGATAAGAAGGAACTTATTGATAAGATGTCTGTGCAGGATTGGAGATTAGCTAAAAGACAGATGACTTTTATGAAGAGAAATAAAGATATAGTATGGCTTAATTTAAAAGATGCTGAACAATTTATTATTTCGAAAATTAAAAAATGTATAAAAAAGTTGTAAAAGGTCTGGTTGATTTTTAAAAAATATGGTAAAATAGATTTATGGAACAGAGTATAAATGCACTATTTGGCTCAAAAACGAGGGTTAAACTTTTAAACCTATTTTTCAATAGTCCAGAAGAGAAGTTTTATGTTCGTGAAATATCGCGAATTATTGATGAGCAAGTTAACTCTGTTCGGAGAGAGCTAACCAATCTTGAAAGTGTTGGTGTTGTAAAAAACTCAACAGAAGATAGGAAGATTTTCTATCAAGCGAACCAGAGGTTTAAATATTACCTTCCGCTAAGGGCGATTTTTGCCGGAGTTAAAATGAATGAGAGTGCTTCTGTTGATAAAAAAATATCTTCTATAGATAGATGGCAGTCTGAAGTTGAAAATATTCAAAAACAAATAGATATTCTTGTATTATTTGGAGTTTTCGTTGATGATGCGGATTCGGATATTGATATGTTAATAGTTGGAAATAATCAGGATAAAAAGCTTTCGAATTGGGCTTCAGATATTGAGAAAAAAGAAGGCCGCGAGCTAAACTATATGATTTTATCTATGGAAGATTTTTACTATCGATATACCACGCAAGATACCTTTATGAAAGGGTTATTTAAAAATAATTACAAAATAGTCTTTGATAAAGAGAATATACTTGAAAAATTATAATGGGAGTAAATAATGTTTGATATTGAATATAAGGGTGCAAACAGTATCGTAATTTCTACAAAAAAGATTTCATTAATAACTGATCCTAAACATTCTATTTTTGGTGACAAAGATTTAGTTATTAAAGATGGGGTTGAGCTTGCTACTGAGGAGAGGTTTAAGACTGGTAGTGAAGATTTTAAGCTTTCAATATCCTATCCTGGAAGTTATGAAGTGTCAGATTTTACTATAAATGGCTATCAAGAAAAACGGCATATTGATGAAGACAAGGATGGCAAAAAATCTGTAATTTATAGTGTTGAAGTTTGTGGTGTTAGAATTGGTATTTTGGGAAATATTGACCCAAATTTGTCTGACGACCAGCTTGAGAACCTTGGTGTTTTGGATATTTTAGTTTTACCGGTTGGCGGTGGAGGATATACTCTAGATGCAACCGCTGCGGCAAATATTGCTAGGAGGTCTGATGCGAAAATAATTATCCCTGTTCATTATGCTGATGATGGGATTAACTACGAAGTTCCCCAATCTGATTTTGCGCTTTTCGAAAAAGAACTAGGTGTTGATGTTGAAAAAACTACAAAGTATAAAGTGAAATCGGCTACAAGTTTACCTGAGAAAATGACAATAGTTAAAATTGAACGGACAAAATAATATTTTTTAAAGAGCCAATCTTTCGAAGATAGGCTCTTTTTTATATAAGAAAAAACCCACAAAATTGTGGGAATTTTCTTTTGAGATAAAAATATTATAGAATACCTTTTTTCTTCAAAGTTCGGATAGCTGCGGTGCTCAAATTTAGTCGAACTTTTTTACCATCAATAATAATAGTTTTCTTTTGGATGTTCGGCTTAAAAGTTCGTTTTGTGCGTCGCAATGAAAAGCTAACGTTGTTTCCGTGTTGCTTTCCTTTTCCTGTTAAATCACATACTGCCATTTTAACTCTCTTTACTTTAATATTTACAATCTGTTCCATTATAACGTATTTTTTAAAAAAGGTCAAGTGGTGTATAATAGATATATGGTTTTTATAATATTTATATCTATAATTTCAATATTAGTAGCAATGATTGTTCATGAATTTTCTCACGGATTCGTCGCCTATTTATTGGGTGATGAAACAGCAAAAAAGGAGGGAAGATTAACTTTAAATCCAATTGCGCATTTAGACCCTTATATTAGTATTATTTTACCGATATTGTGCGTATTTTCGAATCTTCCTGTAATTGGTGGTGCAAAACCTGTCCCAGTTGATTCTAGAGAGCTTAAATGGGGTAAATGGGGTATGGCTCTCGTTGCTCTTGCTGGTCCTTTATCTAATTTTATGATGGCACTCATATCTTTTACAATAATGCATGCTTTAAATTTATCGCATGGTGATATTGCGGCTATTTTTGGTAGATTTACACTAATTAATTTGAGTTTGGCGATTTTTAACTTAATTCCGATTCCACCGCTAGATGGTTCGAAAATTCTTCAACCATTTGCGCCGGAGTTTATTCAAGATTTTTTTGACAGGCTTGAATCTTATGGTTCGATTTTTATTTTAGCTTTAATGTTTTTGTTTTCTACCGTAATTTCTAATTATATCAATTTCTCAATGAGTTTTATTCTTGAAGGATTTTCAGCTTTTTTGCGAATTTTTGGTTTGTAGAATTTAAAACACTGGATTTTTATTTTAAAAATTGGTATAATTAAAGTAAGCCCTGCTGGCGAATGATTTTTCCTGAATAATCATTGATAGAGGAACTCCAAATGATGATCTACTATCGTGGTAGTAGGTTGAGGAGATATCCACCGTATAATTTTATGCGGGGAAAATATCAAAGTTGGCGGGGCTTTTTATATTTGTGAAAATTTGATATAATATAAGATAGCTTGTTAGATGGTCGCTAATTTAAAATTAGAGGAAAGTCCGGGCAGCATAGAGCAAGGCAGTTGTTAACGACAACCGAGGGAAACCTTAGGGAAAGTGCCAC
Source organism: uncultured bacterium (assembly GCA_938030735.1). Lineage (GTDB taxonomy): Bacteria > Patescibacteriota > Saccharimonadia > Saccharimonadales > Saccharimonadaceae > Nanogingivalis. The sequence goes on along the minus strand of CALHIM010000011.1, from coordinate 14,252 downwards.
AGAAACGATACCGCCTGAAAAGGTAAGGGTGAAAGGAGTGAGGTAAGAGCTCACAGTTGCTCGCGGTGACGCGAAGCAAGAGGTAAACCCTGTCTGCTGCAAGGAGAATTATAAAAATGGTTGCTCGCCATAATTCGATAACCGCTTGATTTAAGGAGTAATTCTTAAACTAGATAGATGACTATCCATGACAGAACCCGGCTTACAGACAAGCTTTTAATTTTAAACTAAAAATCACACCTCTTTCGAAAGTGTGATTTTTAGTTTTTATTGAAGAATTATTTTACTGATTCAACAATTTTCGCAAAAGCTTTTGGTTCGCTAACTGCTAATTCTGCAAGAACTTTTCGGTCAAGCTCAATATTTTTAGCTTTCAAGCCAGCAATAAGTTTTCCGTAAGTGATTCCGTTTTCACGCGCTGCGATATTGATTCGAGTAATCCATAGGGCTCGAAGATCTCGTTTGCGATTTCGGCGGTCACGATATGCGTATTGCAATGAGCGGATTACGCCTTGTTTAGCTAATCGGTATGAGCGTGTTCGCGCGTGTTGCATACCTTTAGCTGCTTTTAGGATTTTCTTATGCTTTGCTCGTGCTGTTACACCTCGTTTTACTCGCATATTATTTTACTCCCAATGCTCGTTTAATATTTTTAGCCATTGCTCCTTCTACGGTTGCAGTGGTGTTAATTCGTCGTTTTCGACTTTTGCTTTTCTTGGAAAGCATGTGGTTCTTAAAGGCTCGACGGCGTACTACTTTGCCGCTTCCAGTAAGCTTCATTCGCTTTGCTGTGCCCTTATGTGTTTTTAATTTAGGCATTATTTACTCCTTACTACCAAACTCAGATTGCGGCCAGCCATCTGAGGTTTTTGCTCGACTATAGCTTCTTCTTCGAGAAGGGAAATAATTTTATTAGCCATTTCAAATCCAATTTCTTTATGAGCCATTTCTCGACCCTTGAAAACGATTTGAATTTTAACTTTATTTCCTGCAGACAAGAATTTTTTAACTTTTCGAAGTTTTATATCCAGGTCTCCAGAACCAATTTTTAGCCCAAAGCGCATTTGTTTAAGTTCAACTTGTTTAGCTTTACGCTTATTTTTCTGCTGTTCTTTCATTTTTTGATATTGGAATTTACCCCAATCAATAATTTTAACAACAGGCGGTTCAGCGTTTGGTGAGATTTCTACAAGATCTAGTCCTGCTTCTTGAGCAAGATTAAAAGCCTCTTTCGAACTCATAATTCCAAGTTGTTCGCCACTTTGACCGATAACGCGAACTTCGCGAGCGCGAATTTCTTCGTTTATTCGAATTTTTTTGCTAATAATTTTCCTTCCTTTCGAATTGCTATTTTTCAGCAATTTACTCGCATATTATTTTATCAAATTTTTTAAAATAAATCAAGTATTTTACTTAATTTTCATTTTTATGACGATATTGTAGAGCTTCGCTAATATGATTTACTTTGATATCTTTTGATAAATCAAGGTCTGCAATTGTGCGTGAAACTTTAAGTATCTTTAGAAATGCTCGAGCGGATAGGTCAAGCTTTGATGTTGCTAAATTTAATAGATCTTCAGCTTCTTTCGAAATATTAAATCTATTTTTTACATCATTAGTTTTAACCATACTGTTGTATAAATTACTGCAATTATAACGCTTATGCTGTAATTCTAACGACATCCCTATCTGTTTTTTAGCATTAGCATGTTCAGAATTTTGGTTGTTATTTTTTGAAAGAAGATTTTTGTTATGTATTCTATCGACATTAACAACCATATCAATTCTGTCCATTAATGGTCCAGAAAGCTTTCTTTGGTAATTAAGAATTTGAGTGGATGAACAAGTGCATTCTTTTGCTGCATCTCCATAAAAACCACAGGGGCAGGGATTCATTGTTGCAATAAGCATAAAATTTGCAGGATAAGAGCTTTTTCGATTTGTGCGAGTTATGGTTATTTTTCTATCTTCTAACGGTTGTCGTAAGCTTTCGAGTATAGATTTAGGAAATTCTGGCATTTCATCCAAAAATAGAACACCGTTGTGCGCTAAGCTAATCTCGCCAGGTAAAGCTTTCGAGCCACCTCCAATTATGGAGACTTTACTTGCGGTATGATGTGGCGCGCGAAAAGGCCTTGAAATATCTGAGCTAATTTCATCAACTAGACCGTGAATTTTTAAAACTTCTAATAGCTCACTTTTCGAAAGTGGTGGCAATAGGTTTAAAGCGGCTTGGGCAAGCATTGTTTTTCCTGTTCCTGGAGGGCCAGTTAGCAGTATATTGTGCCTTCCAGCTATTGCAATAGTTAGAGCTCTTTTTGCTTGTTCTTGACTAATGATATCATCGAGAATAATGCCATCGTTATTATCTTTAAAAGTGTTAATATTTTCTTCATTTTTTATTATTTTTTCATTTTTAAGATGAAGAAAAATCTCTTTAAGATTTCTTGCGCCAATTAATTTTACGCCGTCTATTATTGAGCTTGTTTCTAAATTTTCAATAGGTAAGAAAATTTCTTTAATTCCGTAGCTTCGAAGTTTTTCGACAATATTGATAATACCTTTAATTGGTCTAAGATCTCCATTCAATGATAACTCGCCAACAAATGCGCGGGATTTTAATTCGTGCTGCTTTAGTTGGTTTGAGAGCGTTAAAATTGAAATTGCAATAGGTAGGTCGAAAAAAGTTCCGTCTTTTGGGATTTCTGCAGGTGCTAAATTGATGATAATTTTCTTAGCAGGGAAATCTAACATTGAGTTTTTAATTGCACTTCGAACTCGCTCTTTCGCTTCATCAATTGCTTTATTTCCCATTCCAACAATTTGTAGGCTTGGCAATCCTTTCGAAGAATCTCCTTCCACCTCAATAATCTCTGCTTCATAGCCAATTGGTGCGGCTGATATAACTTTACTCACCATAATGTAATAATTTTATCATAAGCATTTAAAAATCTCAATTTTATGATATAATGTAAATATGTTGGGGCTGAATTAGCTTTAGACAAGAGGAATTTAACAGTTTGGCTTGCAAGTCGTTTACTGCGTAAAGTATTAAATAAATGCAAAAAACTTTGCAGCTAAAGTTGCAGCATTCTTTGCTCCAGCTTCAGCACCAGTTGCTGCTTAATTTATTGGCAACCATTTTTCGAAATGGGGCAGTGCGTATTTCGAAAAGTGTCATATTTTTTCACTGATAGCTTAAAATTTTCGCGATAAATTTTAAGTGAGATTTTTTCGCAACTTTTAATATATTTTTGTTGATTTTTTAAGTATTAAATTTTAACCAAAATTAACTAAACTTGTAGAAGGCTAAAATGTTACCTTTTGGACCCGAGGGCAGTTCTCGGCAGCTCCACCAAAAATATTCTTAAGAGCATCTTTTATACAAGATGTTTTTTATTTTTTGAAAAATAAAAATGAGCGACTGCGAGGAACGCTCATTTTATAAATAGTAATGTGGAGTTTTTGATTTTTAATTTTAGAGTTTTATGTGAACTGCGGAATTCACTTGAAATAATTTTTATTTTTGGCTCATGTATAAACTTTTTATTCATAAGCTACCTCTATAATAATCTAAAATAAGCATAAAGTCAATACTTTTTTAGACTTTTTTGTATAATTTTTTTGTTCATTAAAATTAACAGATTTAAACGTGTTAAAAGTACAACAAAACTCATTTTATTATGCTTATGGTATTGACTTTTTGAAATTGTTGTGATACAATTTAAATAGCTTTGAAAGAAATAAAAAGCAAAAATAAAAAATAGTTATCGTACATTCCACCAAGCACATTAGAAATTTTAAAATTTAATAATTTTGAGTTGTCCGGTATTCTTTACGGAGTTTGAACGGCGATTTGAAATTAAGGTTTAAAATCTTCATTGGATTTTTAACTTATTTTCGAAACGCCAAAAAGCTCCGCAAAAAATAGCGTAGAGCGCTGAGGTACTAAAATAAGTACTTGTATCTTCAAAAGAAGATATTTAAGGAACCCTCAATGAAAAACTATGCTTCTCCTTGCGAGAAGCGGTCAACTGGCTCAAAAGAGTGAGCATCAAGGTAGGCCGTAGACCACATATTTTAGTAATTAATTTTGTTATGATGGTATTCTACTTGCTTACCATTTATACTTGCTTACTCTTTGGGCTGAATCTAACAAAATGGTATTATATTATGATTTCAAAAATTATTTTTAGTCTGTCTGGGTTATCGGGTGTTGGTATTTTTTTAATGCTCACTCAAACTTCCCCTAATAAAGTTGGTCCAGTTGGGATCCTCGCATTATTTGCAATGATATATTTGGTTTTTCTCGGTATTATTGCGATATTTTTATATTCTTCACATCGGGTTTTTTCGCTTGCATATTCTTTAGTCAGAAAGGGTCAGCCTTCATTAAAAAAACAAGAAAAAAATCCAGCTTTCTTTTTGAAATATTCTGCTGCGCTCGCTTTTGCTCCAATTGGAATTATAGCAAAACAATCCACCGGCGGAGTCGGAATATTCGAAATATTATTATTGATAATTATTGAAGCAATCGCAATAATTTACATTTCAAAACGCTAAAGTTTGTGATATAATAGTTACATATGGAACCGCAAAAAAATTTTGAAATTCCACGAGTTTTTGAAGCTCAATCGCAACCAACAAATAATCCTCACGAAGTGGGGAATTTTGGCTTTGAGCAAAATATAAACAGAATTGATAGTGATAAGGCTAGAGCCGAAGCTATGCAAGCTTTTTCGAATCAAGATTCTCAGCAGCCAATTTCACAAGCTATTTTGCCAACGGTTCAAGAATTATCAGCAAACAGCCCAGTAGCCGTAGTTCCAGCTACCGCAAGAGATATCGACCTCATGGAAGATGAATGGGTGAAAGATCTGAAGAAGATGATAGTTGAAACTAAGGGCGATCCATATGCTCGTGAGGTTCGATTTAAAGAAATGCAGATAGACTATTTGAAAAAAAGATATAATAGAATTATAAATGGTGGAAAGTAATGGGAATTTGGATAATATTATTTATTAGCTTTGTAATTATTTGCGTGGCTTCTTATTTTGCTTTTGATCAATATAAAAGAATGGTTCAAGAGGCGAAAAATTATGAGCGTGGCCTAAAAATGGTGCCAATTCGAATTCACCTTCCGCCGCCAAGTGATGACCTTGAGGTTGGTGGTCGTGATGAACGGGATGTTGTAGATGAAGTTCTTTCTGAAGCTCAAACAATGTATAATATTATCGCAAGCACCGCAACGAAAGGGTTTAAAACTAAACTTTATGGTCAGAGACATATTTCTTTCGAAATTGTTGCAAGTGATGGTCTTGTTCGGTATTATGCGGTTGTTCCTGCGGTTTTGACCGAAACGATCAAGCAAGCAATCTCTGCTGCATACCCAGCGGCTCGTCTTGAAGAAGTTGAAATGGAAAATATTTTTTCTCAACAAGGAAAGATGCAAGGCGTGATTGGCGGTGAATTTGAACTTAAAAAAGACTACTTTTATCCAATTGCAACGTATCAAGAAAGCCGTCGTGATGCTGCCCGGGCATTATTAGATGCCTTGAGCAGTGTTGAACGTGGAGACGGAGCGGCGATTCAAATTATGTTCAGACCCGCACCTGAGAGTTGGACTCTTAAATCTAATGAAAAGGTTGAGTCAATTCGAAAGGGTAAAGGTAAGAAAAATAATAATACTAAAGCCGTACTTGATATTATGGAAGCTTTATGGAAACCACCTACATACGGTTTAAATACATCGAATACCGAATATCCACAGCTTACAGCTTTAGAAAATGAAGAAATCCAAGCAATTGAAGATAAAACTAAATATCCAGGTTATGAAGTTTTAACTCGGGTGGTAACTTCTTCTTCCACGGCTTCGAAAAGCCAAGCAATTTTACAATCTATCGTCTCAGCATTTTCTTTATTTGATTCACCTCGATATAATGGTTTCAAATTTAATATGACTAATAATATTGACGAATTAGTTACTGCTTATATTTTTCGGTTTTTCCCTCAAAGTACAAATCAGAATATCTTGAATAGTGTTGAACTTTCAACAATTTTTCACTTACCAAATCAAAATTCAATTCCAACGGGCAAAATTGAGCGTCAAAGAATTCGGCAAGTTGATGGTCCAACTGAGCCAATGAAAGAAGGTTTATTGATTGGAGTGAATGAATTCCGCGGTGTTGAAAAGCAAATTCGCCTTGGAGTTAATGATCGCCGCCGCCATACATATATCATTGGTCAGACTGGTATGGGTAAATCTAAGCTCCTTGAGAATTTGGCTTATCAAGATATAATGGACGGACGAGGTTTTTGTTTTATTGATCCGCACGGAGATTCCGTTGAAGAATTACTCGGGATGATTCCTCAATCGCGAATGGACGATGTGATTTATTTCGATCCGAGTGATACCGAGAATCCACTTGGTTTCAATATTTTTGAGGCCTCAAGTCCTGAAGAGATGGACTTTGTGATTTCCGAGACTAATTCAATGCTAAAATCTCTCTATGATCCAGGAAACACTGGTGTTGTTGGCCCCCGAATGGAGAATATTGTTCGAAATGCGGCGTTACTACTAATGAGCGACCCGGATGGAGGAACTTTTATGGATATTCCAAAAGTCCTTGTTGACCCAGAGTTTGCAAAGCAAAAAATTAAGTACCTTCGAAATCAGCGCGCAATTGACTTTTGGACTAAAGAGTGGCCAGCCTCGCAAAAATCTAATGATGCAGGAGAACTTGTTTCTTGGGTTGTTTCTAAATGGGCGCCATTCGAAAGTGGCTTGGTTAATAATATTATTGGCCAAAAAAAGAGTGCATTTAGTATTCGCGAAGTTATGGATAACAATAAGATTTTGCTCGTAAATCTTTCGAAAGGTAAACTTGGAGAAGCAGCAGCAAAACTCCTTGGTATGGTTTTTGTGATGAAGTTTCAAGCGGCAGCAATGAGCCGTGCAGATATATCTGAAGACCAGCGAAAAGATTTTTGTCTATTTGTTGATGAGTTCCAAAACTTTGCAACCGATTCTTTTGAATCTATTTTGTCTGAAGCTCGAAAATATCGTCTGAATTTAATTTTAGCAAACCAGTTTACAACTCAGTTGAAAGATTCAATCAAGGGTGCTATTTTTGGTAACGTTCCTAACAAGATTGTTGGTAGGATTGGTATTGATGACGCGGAAGTTCTTCAAAAGGCCTTTACGCCAACGTTTACTGCTGAAGATTTAACTAAAACGCCTAATTATAATTCAATTACGACTGTTTTAGTTAATGGATTTCCATCAGCTCCATTCACAATGAAACTTTTGCCTCCTTTTGGCAAATCTAATCCAGAGATTCGTGAAGGACTTCGAAAATATTCAGCTTCAAAATATGGTCGTCCTCGAGCTATTGTTGAAGATGAAATTCGAAGGCGTTTGAGCGTTAATCCTAGAACTAATTTATCTCAGCCGCAACTGCACCAAACTCAGGTGCAGCAAAAAAATCAAGTTAGTTGGCAAGAAAGGGCGTTCTCGGGCGTCTCTAATAATGCTAATGCTAATCTGAATGATCCTGATGACAGTATTAAAAAAGATTCATTTTTGGATGATTGGCTAAAAAAGAGGGATGAAATAAGGAGTAGTAATTCAAATTCTAATATTCAACAAAATCAACTAGAGACTCCTTTAAAGAGTAGTCTAGCGAGAACTTTTCAGAAAAATATTATGCAGAGCCAAAGTGTAAGCTCTTATAGCGCGAATAATTCAAATAATCCACAAGTTCAGCAAAATACTAAGCCGCAACAAATTCAAAATGATTCTGTAATTCAAGATATAAGAACTACGAGAACCTCTAATGACTTAAACAATAACTCTTCTAATACTGCTAAGAATAACTATAAAAAAGTTGATGATGGTGAGGTTATATTTAAAATCAGGTAGTTAGTAACTACCTGATTTTATTTTTGACTAATCTTATAAGAGATAAAAAGATGAATAATGTTGATATTAAGTATATCAAAATCTCTGATCTTACAGAGAATCCGTTGAGTATTGAAATGTAAAGAACGGAGTAATAAATAATTAATGATAATATTATTGATATAAAAAGTACTTTTGGCTTTATTATTTTTTCGACAATATTTAGTAAAAAATCTAAAACGCTAGAGTGAAAAATACTTCGAAAAAGATTATTTTTGAAATTTGAATCTTTATGTGTGAAATCTAATATTTTTTGGTAAGTTTGATTATTTTTCATTATTTCATTTCTCCTGAATATTGACTAAAATAGCGTATTTCTTTGTATAATAAATTTGTACGAAGTGTCATAATTATTGATATAAAAAATAGAACAATTAAAAATAGTAAAATTATATATTGCTCAAGAGCTGGGATTGAATTTAAGAAGTAATCAATATTTTTTATAAAAGGACATTTTATTGGGGTTTTTGAAACTTCACCAAAATTTAATTTAATAAAGCAATCAAATGACTCACCCTGTTGTTTAAAGGTTGGGATTCTGTCTTTAATTTTTATTGCAAAAAATTTGCTTTTTGATTCTCCGGGCTCGATATTAGAATTATTCCAATATATTATGCCATCTTTGATTTTATAATCTCCTCCATCAAGAAGGTCGGCATATTCCAGTATATCTGATATATTGACTTCGAAATTTGAATCCTGAACTATTTTTGAATTATTAGTTGCGGTTAATGTGTAAGAAATAATATCTTTAGGCTGGAGCGGGCGTTTTGCTGTTGATTTTACATTATAGGCTAGGTTAGGATTTAATGATGTTTTTTTGACTATATTATTAGACATAGTTTTCGAAGGTAAGATATTAGTTAAAAATATTGTAAAAAATACAAAAACAATAGCAAAAATATTAAAAATCCACCATTTTAAATCATTTTTTAGTTTTATTTTATAATCTTGTATTTTTTTGCCCATAGAAGGACTACGGTAATAACCTAAAATAATATCTTTAAACATATCCCACCTTTTAACTTAATGCTTATATTTTAGCATATTTTTTATAAAAAAATAAGATTTATTTGAATTTTTTTATAAAATAAGGTATAATACAGATATAAATTTTATTTATGGAAGTTCTGAATGAGAGGTAAGAATGTCTAAACAAAAAGAAAATAATTACGACGGTTCTCAGATCCAAGTTCTTGAGGGTCTTGAACCTGTTCGAAAGCGCCCCGGAATGTATATCGGCTCAACCGGCTATGAAGGTGTTCATCATCTTATTAAAGAAATTGCCGATAACTCTATTGACGAAGCGATTGCTGGCTACGGCACAAAAGTTATTGTGCGAATTTTAGATGATGGCGGAATTAATATTACAGATGATGGGCGTGGTATTCCTGTTGATATTCATCCAAAAACTGGAAAAAGCACACTTGAAACTGTTTTAACTGTTCTTCACGCTGGTGGAAAATTCGGCGGCGGCGGATATAAAGTTTCATCTGGTCTGCATGGTGTGGGCTCAAGTGTTGTGAATGCTCTTTCGACGAAAATGATTGCTGAAGTTGTTAAAAAAGGCCAACTTTATCGGATTGAATTTGAGCGAGGTGTTCCAACTACTGAACTTAAGAAACTCGGCAAAACTGGCCGCGAAGATGGAACGAGCATAACTTTTTATCCAGACCCAACAATTTTTAAAGAAACTGTGACTTTTGATTATAAATGGGTTGTTAATTATCTACGTCATCAATCATACCTAACAAAAGGAATTTATACTCAAGTTGATGATGAACGAACTGGCGAGCGACAAGCTTTCTATTTCGAAGGAGGGATTCAGAGCTACGTTAAAAGTTTGAACGTTGGTAAAGAAGTTCTTTCTGAGCAACCATTTTATGTTGAGAAACAAGTTGAAGATTCAATGGTTGAAGTGGCAATTCAATATAACGATAGTTATAATGAGAACGTTCGCGCTTTTGCGAACAATGTTATTAACCCAGATGGCGGAACTCATGTTGTTGGTTTTCGAAGTTCTTTAACTCAAACGATTAACGAATACGCTCGCAAGAATAATCTTCTTAAAGAAAAAGAAGATAACCTTTCAGGTGATGATATTCGCGAAGGTTTGACCGCAATTATTTTGGTGAAATTACCAGACCCGCAATTTGAAGGGCAAACTAAAAACAAGCTTGGTAATCCAGAGGTTCGCCGGTATGTTCAGCAAGTAATGAATGAGTATTTTGGCTACTATCTTGATGAAAATCCAGCTGTAGCTAAAAAAATTGTAAATAAAGCTCTCCTTGCAGCTCGAGCACGAAAAGCTGCACGTGCTGCACGTGAAAATGTGATTCGAAAAGGTGTTTTGGATGGTTTGAATCTACCTGGAAAACTTGCAGACTGTTCTTCAAAGAAACCAGAAGAGTGTGAACTTTATATTGTTGAGGGAGATTCAGCTGGTGGTTCTGCGAAGAACGGACGTGATGCTCGAACGCAAGCAATTTTGCCTCTTCGTGGTAAAGTTTTAAATACGGAACGTGCTCGACTTGACAAGATGCTGGCTAATAATGAAATTGTTTCACTTATTAAAGGGATGGGCGTTGGAATTGGAGAGCAATTTGATATTTCTGGCTTGCGATATCACCGAATCATTATTATGACCGATGCTGATGTTGACGGAAGCCATATCGCAACGCTTTTAATGACTTTCTTTTTCCGATATATGCGTGAAGTTGTTGAAGGTGGACACATCTATCTTGCGAAACCTCCGCTATTCTTATTAAAGGGTTCAGGAAATAAACACTATTATGTTTATAGCGACGAAGAACGTGACGCGAAAATTAAAGAATTAATTGAAGAGCGAAAAGCTCGCGGAACACAAATTAATCCAGAAGATAATGAGATCAAGCAGGCTGGTCTAACGGGAATTCAGCGATATAAGGGTCTTGGTGAGATGGATGCAACACAACTCTGGGAAACAACAATGAATCCAGAAAATCGTGTCTTAATTCAATTAAAGCTTGAAGATGCTGAACGTGCAGATGCAATTTTCACGAAGTTGATGGGAAGTGAAGTTTCAATGCGAAAGAGCTTCATCCAGACAAATGCGAAATATGTTAACCTTGAAGAATTGGATGTTTAATTATGGAAGATGAAAATAAAAAACCTCTTGAAGGTGAAATTATCGAACAGCAAAATCATTCGAAAGTTTTGGAATATCGCACAGTTGAAGACGTAATGGAGGATTCATTTCTTCGTTATTCAATGTCTGTTATTATTGACCGTGCATTGCCTGATGTTCGAGACGGAATGAAGCCGGTCCATCGCCGTGTTCTTTATACAATGGGAGAAATGGGTGTTCGACCGGGCTCTTCATTTAAGAAGTCTGCGCGTATCGTTGGTGACGTAATGGGTAAATATCACCCACATGGTGATAGCTCCATTTATGATTCGATGGTTCGTTTGGCACAAGACTGGGTGATGCGATATCCTCTTGTTGAAGGCCAGGGAAACTTTGGTTCAATGGATGGTGATCCTGCGGCCGCTATGCGTTATACTGAGGCGCGTCTTGGTCGAATTGGTGATATTTTGTTGAACGATCTCGATAAAGACACTGTTGATTTTCGACCAAACTATGACGGTTCTGAAAGTGAACCGTCAGTTCTCCCAGCTAAATTACCAAACCTTCTTTTGAACGGTCAAATGGGTATTGCTGTTGGTATGGCGACAAGTATTCCAACGCATAATTTGAGCGAAATTGTTGATGCAACTGTTGAGCTAATCAGTAATCCAGAAGCCAAGCTTGAAGATTTAATGAAATATGTCAAAGGCCCAGACTTCCCGACAGGTGCGGTAGTTTATGGTGGAGCTCCAATGATTCAAGCTTATCGAACTGGTCGCGGAAGCGTTACTATGCGTGCAGTTGCTGAAATCGTTGAAACTAAACGTGGTCGTCATCAAATTGTAGTTTCAGAAATTCCATATAATGTTAATAAGGCTTCATTAATCGAGAAGATTGCAGATCTAGTTAAAGAAAAGAAAATTACAACAATTGCTGACCTTCGAGATGAATCTGCGCGTGGAACGGTTAAGATTGTAATCGATCTTAAGAAGGACGCATATCCAAAGAAAGTTCTCAACCAGCTTTATAAATTAACTCCACTTCAATCAAACTTCCATTATAATATGCTTGCTTTGGTTGATGGTGTTCAGCCACGAGTGCTTGGCTTAAAAGAAATGCTTGATGAGTTCGTGAAGCACCGCCGAAATGTTGTGCGTCGCCGAACAGAATTCGAACTTAAAAAAGCAAAAGCTCGTGCACATATTTTAGAAGGTTTGAAAATTGCGCTTGATCATATCGATGAAGTTATTGCAACGATTCGAGCTTCGAAAACTACAGATATTGCCGAAAAAGCTTTGCGCGAAAAGTTTGGATTAACTGAAATTCAAGCAAAAGCAATTCTTGCGATGCAACTTCGCCGATTGACTGGATTGGAACGCGAAGCTATCGAAGCTGAACTTGCTGCTCTCTTGAAACTTATTGGCGAGCTTGAGGCAATTCTTGCTGATGAGAATGAAATTCTTCGAATTATTAAAGAAGAACTTCTCGAAATGAAAGAGAAATATGGTGATGAGCGTAAAACTAAGGTTATTAATCATGAGCTTGGTAAATTCTCTGATGAAGAGCTTATTCCTGAGGAAGAAAGTGTGATTCTTCTAACTAGTGAAAACTATATTAAGCGAACTCTGCTAGCAGATTATCGCCGCCAAAATCGTGGTGGAAAAGGTAAGCGTGGAATGACAACAAAAGATCAAGATATTATTGATCAATTAATTCCAGCAAGTACGCATGATTGGTTACTGTTCTTTACGAATAAAGGTCGAGTATTCAGGCTTAAGGCTTATGAGGTTCCTGCTGCAAGTCTTCAAGCAAAGGGTGTTGCAGCGGTAAATCTACTACAACTCCAACCTGAAGAAAAAATTACATCAATCATCAAGCTTGAACAAAATAGTAGTACAGAAGATTACCTCTTTATGGCTACCGTAAAGGGTACTGTAAAAAAGACAGCACTTAAAGATTTTGCGAATATTCGAACTAATGGCCTAAATGCAATTAATCTTGATGAAGGTGATGAACTTCGTTGGATTCAAAAAACTGATGGTCAGAGTGATATTATCGTTTCAACATCAGCTGGTCAAGCTGTTCGCTTTAATGAAAATGATGTCCGAGCAATGGGCCGTGCGGCTCGTGGTGTTCGTGGTGTTCGACTTCGACCAAATGATAGCGTTGTTGGGATGGATGTTGCAAAAGATGGAACACAAAAACTTCTTGTGATTTCAGCGAATGGTTACGGAAAAGCAACAAAAGTTTCTAACTTTGAAGTTAAACATCGTGGCGGAATTGGTGTTAAAGCTGCAATCGTGACCGCAAAAACTGGTCCAATCGTTTCAGTTCAAACTTTGCCAGAGGCTGTTTCTGATGCGTTAATGATTTCAAGCGGTGGTCAAACGATTCGAGTTGCTGTTAAAGATATTCCAACTTTAGGTCGAACTACGCAGGGTGTTCGAATTATGAAACTTTCTGATAATGATACCGTGGCAAGTGTTGGTTTAATGGAAGAAAGTCGAGAGGAAGAATAATGCCAAGATATTTAGTAGTTTTCGTGTTGGCTTGGGTAATTGCGCAAGGTGCTAAATATATTCTTGAAATTCGAAAAGATAAAAGCGCAAAATTTAAGCGAATCATCACTGAGAGTGGTGGGATGCCAAGTTCTCACAGTTCAGTGGTGATTGCGCTAGCAACACTTGTTGGTTTGCATGAGGGTGTTTATTCTTCATTTTTTGGTTTAGCTTTTGTATTTGCGATGATAGTAATATATGATTCAATGAAAGTGCGATTTTCGAATGGTATTCAGGCACAAAGAATTAATGAAATCATTGAAAAACAGAATTTAAAAATTAAAAAAGTCCGAGTTGTTAAAGGTCACACTCCACTAGAAGTTGCTGTTGGTTCAGTTATTGGAATTTTTATTGGATATACGGCATTTTTACTTGGGTTATAGACTGAATTAGATAGGCTTTCAGGGCCTATTTAATTTTTTCCAAATTTTCTTTTAAAAAAGTGTTGACTTTTAAAAATCTATTGAGTATAATGGTTAATAGTTCAGCGCGCGGAGTAAAAAGCGAGGTTGAATAAAAACTGAACTTTAACAATTTAATTGTGCAAATTTATCGTCAGTCTATTTTATAGATTTATCAATTTGATAATTCTTTTTTATGGAGAGTTTGATCCTGGCTCAGGATTAAC
>CALHIM010000010.1 GCA_938030735.1 uncultured bacterium | reverse complement strand
CCAGCGCCAACGCCAACTCCGACTCCGGAACCAGCGCCAACGCCAACTCCGACTCCGGAACCAGCGCCAACGCCAACTCCGACTCCGGAACCAGCTAAAGATCAAAAAGATCCAGATAAACCTGATAAACCTCAATTGCCAGAAACTGGTGAAAAAGAATCAACCTTTGCAGTCTTAGCAGGGTTGCTAGCAGCTGGTTTAGCATGGTTCACGCTTCGCAAGAAACAATAAATAAACTCATCACAGTCTATCAACTTATAGCCCCTTATTCGAGGGGCTTTTAAAATTATTTAATTTATGTATGTAGAGTTAATTTAGCATTTATTAAAATAGCCTAGCTTTATTTTATATGTATTTTATGGTATACTATTTTTAATGTTAGATTCATTTTTGCATAAAACTTTACGCATTCCGTATAAATTAAATATTACAAAAATGCGAAAGTCTCAAAACCCAAAAGCTGTGGTGGTTTTTATTCATGGAATTGCCAGTGATGCTGGAATGTGGCAAAAAGCCGAAAGCGAAATCCAAGGGGAATTTGATATTTACGCGGTTGACCTAATTGGGCACGGAGAATCACCTAAACCAAAATGGATAGGTGCTCAACAGCTTTCAGTTCAGGCGAGAGCAGTTAGAAGAATGGCTTTTTTGATGAAAAAGTATAAAAAACCACTTTTCTTAGTTGGGCATTCAATGGGATCTTTGGTGGCGGCAGAATTTTCGAAAAAGTATTCGAATGTAGTAGATGGAATTTTTCTACTTTCACCACCAATTTATTCGCCAGAAGAAACGCACGACACAATCCAAGAATCTATTCTGAAAAAAGGTTATGAAAAAATCGTTAAGAAGCCCGAAAAATCAATTAAATTCGTGAATGCAGTTATTGATACTGGTGCGGTCGATGTTGATAAATTTGAATCTCAAGAGCAATTTAGACCGATTCGAAGATCCTTAAAAGAAGCAATAATTGAACAAGATACTTTTGCAGTACTTTCAAAAACTAAAACGCCAACTAAAATTATTTATGGAGTTTTTGACCCTGTTGTGATTGGGCGAAATATTCGAAAACTTGGTAGGATCAATAAAAATATCACAACTTCAAGAGTTTTGAGTGCTCACGATCCAACAAAATCGATGATTGAGCAGGTTTCGAAAGGTATTGATAAGATTTTAAAGGAGAAACATGAATAAAAAAGTTATTTTAACGGGCGACCGACCAACTGGAAAATTGCATATTGGCCATTATGTTGGCTCATTAAAAAAACGCGTGGAATTACAGAATTCGGGCGAATATGAAACTTTTATTATGATTGCCGACACGCAAGCTCTAACTGATAATGCGAAAAATCCTGAAAAAGTTCGAGATAATGTTTTGCAAGTTGCTTTAGACTATTTAGCGGCAGGGATTGATCCTTCGAAAACTACAATTTTTGTGCAAAGTCAAATTCCGCAGCTGCCAGAACTTGCAATGTATTATGCGAATTTAGTTTCGATTTCTCGCCTTGAGCGGAATCCAACCGTTAAAACTGAAATTAAACAAAAAAACTTCGGCGAAGGCGTACCGAGCGGTTTTGTATTTTACCCAATTTCGCAGGCGGCAGATATTACGGCCTTTAAAGCAACTCATGTACCAGTTGGTGAAGACCAGATGCCAATGATTGAACTGACTCGTGAAATTTCTCGATCATTCAATCAAACATATGAAACAGATATACTTGTTGAACCAGAGGTTATTCTTTCGAAAGAAGGCATTGAACGACGTTTGCCAGGAATTAACGGAATGGATGATAAAATGAGCAAAAGCTTAAATAACGGTATTTATCTGGCGGATTCTTTCGAAGAAATGCGTGCAAAGGTGATGAAAATGTATACTGACCCTGAACATATTCGGGTTGAAGATCCTGGAAAGATTGAAGGAAACGTAGTTTTTGCGTATCTTGATGTTTTTGCTGAAGATAAAGAGAAAGTTGCTGAAATGAAAGCTCACTACCAAAAAGGTGGCTTGGGTGATGTTGCGGTTAAAAAATACTTGATCGAAGAGATGGATAAAGTTTTGAAGCCTATTCGTGAAAAACGAGCTGAACTAGAAAAAAATCCTGAGATGATTTATGAAATTCTTGAAAAAGGAAGCATAAAGGCTGAAAAAATCGCAGCGCAAACCCTTAAAGAAGTTAAACAAGCAATGAAGATTGATTACTTTGGAGATAAAAATGGCAAAGTTTAATTCTGGTGATATTTTAAAAATTTTGCGAAAGTTTCAAATTGCAGGCGAAGAAAATGTTCCACGAAATGTTGAAGAACTAAAAAAGATTACCGCCGATGAATTCTCAGAAATTTTCACTTTTAAATTTAACAAACATAAGTTTTTTATCGTGGTTGATGGAATGGCTGAAGATGATGAATTCTATATTCAAGACCTTCTTCGAAAGCATTTTGGTGATATTGAAGGTGAATTAATTAAAAATCCGCTCGATTCAATGATGAGTTTTGCTCTACCATTTGAAGGTAAAGATATTTATCTCTTTCGAAATATTGCTTCAAAAACAAGGCTTGATGTTTATTTGACTGAAAATTACCTAGAATTTTCGCGAGCAACGATTCAAAAATATATTAAAAATGGCTTTGTAAAAGTAAATGGAAGAATTGCGAAAAAACCAAAAGATCCAATTGAAAAAGGCGATAAAATTGAGTTCGAAATTCCAGAAAAAACTGCTGAAAAAATCAACTTTCCAATACTTTTTGAAGATGAAAATGTTATTGTAATAAATAAGCCTCGTGGAATTTTAACACATAGCAAAGGTGCTTTAAATGATGAATTTACCGTTGCCGATTTTTTTGAAAGTCGTGGCGCAAAATTTGGTAAAGGGACGAATCGTGTCGGGATCGTTCATAGACTTGACCGTGAAACTTCTGGTGTAATAATTGGCGCAAAAAATGATAAAACTGCTAAAAAGCTGCAAAAGCAATTTTCAGAACGGACAGCTAAAAAAAACTATGTGGCAATTGTTAAAGGTGTTTTGAATCCAAAAAAAGCTTTGATTGATCTACCTATCGCGAGAAATGGCTCAGTTCCGAGCACTTTCATGATTCATGCAAAAGGAAAGCCGGCCCAAACTAAATATGAAGTTCTTAAGGAAAATGAAAAGTTTTCGTTAGTAAAACTTATGCCAAAAACTGGTCGAACACATCAATTGCGTGTTCATTTAAGCTATCTAAACCATCCAATTTTAGGTGATAGGATTTATGATAAAAATATTTCGAAATCTGAAAGCGAAGATAGGATGTTTTTACATGCACAAAGTTTAGAGATTACAATTCTGCCCAGAAAAGGTGAGAAAGAATCGCAAAGAATGATTTTCGAAGCAGAAATTCCTGAAAATTTTGAGTTGTAAAAATGAGAGATTTCTTTGAAAATACAATTTTGAATTCACACGCAACGATCGTGGAGATCCCTCGTGGGTTCGGTTTTGAGTTTGCTCTAAAAAAGTTAAAATTTTCGAAAGACATTCAAGTAATTGAATTCAGACCAACAATTCACGGTGCACAAAAAACTGAAATTATTAATGTTGAGGATATTGAATTTTTGCAGCAAAAAGCAAATGTTAAAAGTGTAAAAAAACGTTGTTTTGTATTAATGAATGCTGAAAAGATGAATGAGTCTGCACAAAATAAATTCTTGAAGCTTTTTGAAGAACCGAATCCGAACACTTCTTTTGTGCTTTTGACTGAAAATAAGAACGCCTTCGAAAAGACTATACTTTCACGAGCGCAGATTTTACGAATTCCGCCAATATCAGAGATTGATTCGATTAAGATGCTTCAAAAATCAAAATTGAGTGAAAACGATAAGAAAAAAATTCTATTTATGGCGAACGGCTTGCCTGGTGAAATTGATAAACTTTCGAACAGTAAAAAATATTTCAATGAACAGATGGAGATTGCTGAATTTGTAAAAAGGTGGTTTTTGGGCTCGAAATTTGAAAAAATATTAATTGTAAAAGATTTAAAACCAGAAAGAAATAATATTCTAAAGTTTTTAGAAATTTTACTTAAAATGATTGACCAAACTTTTGCTCAAAATCCAAAAAAAGGAGCAATAACGGTAAAAAAAATACTTAGAGCTTATGATAGAATCTCTAAAAATGGAAATATCAAGTTGGCTCTGCTTGATTTAATTATTGGCTAAAATTTGCTAAAATACTGATTTCTATGTTATAATATATTGGTATGTTAGTTTTAATTTTAATTATTATTCTTAGTGCTTATGTTTTTCTAAAAAATCCTGAAAAATTAACAAAAAACGCCCTACCAGATAATTTTGCTAATAAAATTGATAAGCTGTGGCGTGTAGCACAAGAAGCAATTATTGATAAAAAATATTTGCGAGCAGAGAAAGTTTTATTAACAATTTTGCGATTTGATGAACGAAACGCTACGGCGTATAACCGTTTAGGGATAATATATGCGGGCCAAAAAAAGTTTGATGATGCTATTGAATGTTTCGAGATTGCTCAAAGCTTAGAAAGCAGCGCATCGAGTCTTCATAACGTTGGCTTAATTTATCTTGAAACCGAGAATTATCAAAAAGCCGCCCTAGCATTCGAACAGGCTCTAGAAATTGAAGATTCTGTGCCGACTCGATATATTGCTTACGCCCGAGCTCTCGAAAAAATGGGCAAAGATAAATTGGCGATTTCAGCGCTAGAAAAAGCTATAGAGCTTGATGAAAGACCACAAACTTTACGGACTCTCGGCTCGCTCTATCTTAAAGTTGAAAATATAGAAAAAGCAAAAGAAATTAAAGATAAACTGGAGTCATTAAAAGATAACAGAAGGGCTATAAAACAAAACCGAATCTCTAATGAATCAATTTCAACCAAAAAAATTGCAATGTAAAATCAGGCTTAATAACCTGATTTTATTTTTTACTTTCTAAAGATAAGCGCTCAAAGGATCAGAGCTAGAGATACCTGGCTTTTTTGAAATAATAAAAATAGCCTCCCCGAGAGACTATTTATTTTTAGATCTACTTGAAGCGATAAATAACTGAATAACTGAAACAAGAATAGTCACTGAGCAGATAAACCAGAATTGACTAATGTTTGGCAAGTTGAATTCAAAAAATTCACGTAAGATCGGAGCGCTAAAAATTACACCAGTGAAAATCAAAGTTCCAATGATATATATTGTTCTGCGAATTTTGTTGTTTTTTGAGGGCTTTGAGCCAAGGAATATTTCGCTTAAGATTGTTGCGAAAACACCGAACCAAGCTGTTACGATTACAACGGTTGCTAAAATTCCATGCATTATGTGCTTGCTTGCGAGACTGCCGTCAACTTTAAAATATAAACTAATATAGATAAATGAAATTGCTAAACCGCTTAAAATTGCTATTGGTGCAATTGAATAAAGTGTGTCCCGCCAGAAGTTCTTAGGGTTAATCTTAGCTTTAGGTATTGGTGGAAAAAGTGTGGTTAAAACTGTTGGCATTGTTACTAAAATAAAGTTCATATAAGTAATATGACGTGGAAGAAATGGGTAATTAACGCCGGCAAGCATTGTTGCGAAAAGAATTGTTACACCAAGAATAATTTTATGGAAAAACAAAATTGCAATCATTTCAATCGAAAGCATAATTCTATTCCCAACCTTCACGCCACTTGGTAGAGAAGTGAAAGAATTATCCATTAAAACTAAATCTGCCACACGGCGAGTTGCAGGAGCGCCATCAAACATAGAAATACCCAAATCTGATTTTTTAATCGCAAGAGCATCATTTACACCATCGCCAATCATTCCCGTATATAGTTTATTCTTCTGAAAAACACCAATAATTTTCTCTTTTTGCTCAGGCAAGACTCGTGCAAAAATTGTATTTTCAAGAACAGCCTTTTTGAAGTCTTTTTTCGAAAGATTAGCAAGTTCTGCGCCAGTTATGTATTTTGCAGCATTATTAATTCCGGCTTCAAGGGCGATAAAACTCACAGTTCGTGGATTATCTCCGGAAATTACACGAATTGAAACGCCGCGATTTTGTAAAAAGTTAACAGTTTCTTGAACATTTGGCCTCAGGGTATTTTTAAGTGTAATTATTGCGATTGGTTCAAGTTTTTCGTTTTCGAGAAGTTTTGAAATTTTACCAGATTTTTTAAATTTTGCTAGAAGTAAAACTCGCAAACCTTGAGATGCTAAATTATCGATTTTTTTCGAAATACTTTCAGATTTACTATCTTTTGAAAGATTTTTTAGAATAAATTCAGGGGCACCGAAAACGATAGATTCTTCTTTATTATTGTTAAGAAAAGTCATTCCAGACAGCTTTCGTGAACTTGAAAAAGCCATGTAATCTGTAATTTTAAGATTTTTGCTATCTTTAAATTCATTTAAAATAGCTTGAGCTGTGGCATTTTTTTCAGCAGATTCCGAGTTTAAAGTATTTAGAATTTGTGAAATTTCTTCTTTCGAAAAGTCTTTATTAACAACTTCGCAAGAATTAAACTCAATTTCGGGGGAGGTTAATGTTCCGGTTTTATCTGTTGCAAGAACCTCTAATAGAGCCATATCTTCGATTGCAGAAATTTTTTGTGGCAGAACTTTAGCTTGGAGCAACTTTAATGAACCGTAAGCGAAGAATAGTGAGCTCGCAAGTAACAGACCTTCCGGAACAACAACAACTGCGGCAGAAGTTATGGTTTTTAAAATCGTAGTCGGGTCTTCTTTAAAAATAAAGAAATAAACCAGGCAAATCACTATAGCTAGAGCGAGCGCAAACCAGCTTAATCTCGAAATTAACTTCGAAATTTTTTGTTGAATTGGTGTAAGTTTTGGTTTGTAGTTTTTGAGTTTTGCCGCCATTTGACCAGCTTCGGTATTTTCACCAACAGCTAAAACTTCAGCTTCAGCTTCACCCGAAACTACGATTGAACTTGAAAGAATTTTATCGCCAACATTTTTCGAAATAGCATCGCTTTCTCCTGTTAGAATTGATTCATTAACTTCAAAAGAGTTCGATTTTGTGATTTTTGCATCTGCGGGAATCTCGTCGCCAGTTTTTAAAAAAATCTTGTCGCCATTTTGAAGCTCGGTGAATAAAATTTCTTCAAGCTTTCCATCACGAAAAACCATTGCTCTGGGCGCACTCATTAATTCAATTTTTCGAAGGGTTAAATATGCACGAACCTCCTGAATTGTTCCAATAAAGGAATTTACTAGAATTACAAAAGAAATAAACCATGCATCGCGAACCTCGCCAACAAGCAAAAGCCCGCCCGCAAGGATAAAAATTGCAATTGAAATTGGGGAAATAAAGTTTCGAAAAATGATTGTTTGAATGTGTTTCATAGTTTATATTATATCAGTTTTTTAAACAAGAAAAAACCCTCAAAATGAGGGAGATGAAAATTATTTTTTAACATTAAGACCGGCGATTAAACCATAGTATACATGCGGATCTTTACTTTCAATAAATTTTCTATTTTCACGGATAATTCGAAGTTCTCTAGCTAAAGATTTTGGCGTTTTTTCGAAGAGTGTCCTGCGAGATTGCTCCTCTGAGCGAATTTTGGCAAGGATTTCACTTTTAGAAAGTTTTTCTTCTGAATTGAGAATAATATAATTCGACAATTTATTTATAATACCCGAAGAATGAAAATAGCTATTTTTGAAAAGTTTAGCGTTGAAGCCAGCCCTTGCGAGTGGCCTAGCGTTTATTTTTTGTGGAATCGCACAAACTAAATAATCAATTTTCGAATTATTTTTAGCGTATTTAACAACTTCTGAAAATAACTCAGTTAATTCATTGCTGTTAGCTTTAGGTATAGTAGTGGTAGTATTCACAAAATCAGATAATGCGTAAACATTTATAGATTTTTTATCAGCTTGAATTTCTTTAAAAGATTCAAGCCCAACCGCTGTGGTCACTTCGCCATTCTTTCGAATGAAAAACCACTCTTTCTTACTATCAAATTCTTCTTGCGAATATGACCCGTGCATGAGAATTTGCAAATTCATGATTTGTTCTGTGATTTTATTTTTGAGCTCGTCACTCTTAGAATCATATAGAACTTCGATATTATTAGTCTTAAATAATTTAAACATAAAAGTACCTCCAATATGGACTAAATAGAATAATATTGTAACATTTTTAGGAGCGAGAGGCAAGAATAAGCTTTATTTTTATTATAAAATATGGTAAAATTTGAAAATAAATATTATGAGAATACTAAAAAACTTCAAACAATCTTGGGATTTTTTCTATAAAAATAAATATGGTCTTTTGATTGGCGCTTCAGTTTTGCATTTTGCGATGTCGGTGATTGGGGTGAATTTACTTTTTTGGGTTTTTAAACTAATTTTATTGTTTTCGAACCAAGAAAATATAACCAAAGATAACTTTTATTTGATTTTTTCAAATCCGTTGAGCTTGTTTTTATGTGTAATTTATATTTTGTTAGTTGCATTTTTAACCTTTGCGGAGTTTTTTATTTTAATCAATTTTATCAATTCCAGAAGAGAAGGCTCAGCTTTTTCGATAAAAACTACTTTAGTAAAATCTTTCATGAAATTAAAATGTTTAATAGGTTTTCAAGTCTTCTTTTTTATAATTTATTTTATTTCGATGGTGCCTCTCGAAAATCTTGGGCTTTCGACCGCAATCACTGAACGACTTCGAATTCCTGCATTTATTACAGGTGAAATTTCTAAAACGCTAACAGGAACTTTGCTATATTTTATTTTAATTTTTGCGATTTTTTATATAAATTATCGCTTAATTTTTACTTTACCGCGCACAATTTTAAAAGATGAACCGCTTTCGAAAAGTATTAAAGAAAGCTGGAAGACCACTAAAAAGAAGATGCCGCAAATTTTAATTCCAATTGGTGTTTTCGAAATTATCTTCATGTTTGCAGGATTATTACTTATGCTTATTGTTGCTGGGATTTTGGGAATTTTTAAACCTTTTCTGGGATTTTTACTTTCGAAGACAATTCTTCAAACAATGTTCGATGTGGTATTTTTTGCTTTTTCGGTTTTTACGAAAATTTCAATCGTAATTGTTTTACTAGAAAATATTGAACCTCAAAAATTGAAAACTATTGAAAGCAAAAATGAAAAAAGAAAGCGTTCGAATATTCTTGTGCTTTTAATGATTCTATTGTTGGTAGGCTCTATAGCTATAAATGGAATTCATATTTATTACAGTAAGATTGATACGAAAATTCTCAAAATTGCGCACCGCGGTGATGTTCACGGCGGGGTTGAAAATTCTCTCGAAGCGCTTGAATCGGCCAAGAGAAAAGGTGCAGATTATGCCGAGATGGATATCCAACTAACGCGAGATAATCATTTTGTGGTTGTTCATGACTATAATTTGCATCGATTAGCAGGCCAAGACGTGCGTGTTCGAGATTTGGATTTGAGTGAAATTAGAAAATTAACTATTTCTGAAAATGGTTTTGAGAGTAAAATTCCAACTTTTGAGGAATATGTAAAAAAAGCAGAGAAATTGAAAATTAAGCTTTTAATCGAACTAAAGCCGAGCGGTGATGAGCCAGAAAATTTTGCTGAAATATTTGTAAATGAATTTCGAAAACTTGGCGTGGAGAGAAAATTTAAAACGATGTCGCTTGATTTGAATTTAATGCGAAAAATTGAAAAAATCGCACCAGAAATTGAAACTGGTTTTGTAATTCCTTTGCAATTTGGGGATTTTGATGATTCTAAAATTGATTTTTATGTAATTGAAGACTTCTCGTATCGGCGACATTTAGCTTTAAAAGCCCATAAAAAATACCGAAAAATTTTTGTTTGGACGCTAAATACAAGAAGTGAAATTTCAAAATATCTACAGGAGCCTATTGATGGAATAATTTCTGATGAGCTTGAAATGATTAACGAAATTGAGAAAGAAGACCGTTCGAAAGAATCAATTTTTAAAACTTTTATACGAATATTAAAGCTTAAAGTATAACTATTATTTTATTATTTAAACCAATATAAATTTTATGAAAAACTTATTTTGAAATATATTTTAAACAAAAAGGCTGAAAAAGCTTGAAAAATAAGAATAATTATGATAAAATTACAAGGTTAATATTAAATGCGAGTGAAATTTGGGAGATTTTGCGCCTCATTTCAAAAGAAATGACCAGCACGAAGCAAACAAACACTCTTTAA
The DNA here is from genome assembly GCA_938030735.1 of uncultured bacterium. Lineage (GTDB taxonomy): Bacteria > Patescibacteriota > Saccharimonadia > Saccharimonadales > Saccharimonadaceae > Nanogingivalis. The sequence continues at coordinate 84,635 of CALHIM010000010.1, read as the reverse complement.
ATGAAAGGAAAAGTTCAATGAGTCGAATCGGAAAACTACCTATTGAGGTTCCGGCTGGTGTGACAATCACGATTGACAAGAACGAGATTTCAGTTAAAGGCGCTAAAGGCGAACTAACTGTGCCTCATTTGTCAGATGTAACTGTCGAACTTGACGGCACAACTTTGAAGGTTGTTCGAAAAAATGACGAACGAGTAGCACGAGCACAACACGGATTGCAACGAGCTCTTTTGAATAACGCCGTTATTGGTGTTACAAAAGGTTTTGAAAAGAAATTAGAAGTTAACGGAGTTGGTTTCCGTGTTCAAACCAATAATCCACAAGAGCTTGAAATGCAACTTGGTTTCTCGCACCCTGTAATCTATAAAGCAAAAGAAGGAATCACTCTTTCTAATGATAAAATGGTTATTACGGTTGCAGGAATTGATAAGCAAGCTGTTGGCCAAGCTGCGGCAGAAATCCGCGCATTGAAGAAACCTGAACCATATAAAGGTAAAGGTATCAAATATGTTGATGAAGTTATCTTGCGAAAAGCAGGAAAGGCAGGTAAATAATGTCTAAAGCATTAGCACTCAAGAAGCAAAACTTAGCTTTGCGAAAAGGTCGCGTTCGAGCAAAAATTTCTGGAACAGCTGAACGCCCACGATTAACTGTAACCATTAGTAATTTGCATGTTTCAGCTCAAATTATCGACGATGTTGCACAAAAAACTCTTGTTTCAGCAACAACTGTTGGTTCAAAAGCTAAAGGAACAAAAACTGAACTTGCTGCTAAAATTGGTGCAGAAATCGCTAAAAAAGCTAAAAAAGCTAAAATTAATACAGTAGTATTTGACCGAAATGGTCGCCAATATGCAGGTCGTTTGCACGCATTGGCAGATGCTGCTCGTAAGGAAGGATTGGAGTTCTAAATATGGCTGAAGCTCAAAAAACTCAGGCTCCACGCCGAAATAACGACCGAAACAACGGTCGAAATGGTCGAAAAAATGACCGCCGAAATAATAATCGACGCCAAGAACGCGAAGAAAAACAATTCGAAGAATTAGTAATTAACATTGACCGCGTTTCTCGTGTTGTTAAAGGTGGACGACGCTTCCGCTTTAAAGCCCTTGTTGTTGTGGGTGACCGCAAAAATAAAGTTGGTGTTGGTGTAGCTAAAGGTCAAGATGTGACTGCAGCTATCGCTAAAGCAACAAATGTTGCTAAGAAAAACATGATTGAAATCGCACTTGATGGCGACACAATTCCACACGAAGCTGAGAAAAAAGTAACTGGTGCTCACGTTCTTTTGAAACCTGCAGCTCCTGGTACTGGTATTATCGCTGGTGGTGTTGTTCGACAAATTATTGGTGTAACAGGAATTCGAAACATGCTTTCGAAATCACTTGGTTCAACAAATAAAGTTAATATTGCTTACGCAACTATAGATGCTTTGAAGAGCCTTGTTCCTAAAGAACAATGGTTAAACTCACCAAAAGCTAAAAAGGAGACTAAGTAATGAAATACAATGAACTCCAAGTTTCTGCAAATAAAGATAAAATTCGTGTTGGTCGCGGTATCTCAGCTGGTCGTGGTAAAACTGCTGGTCGTGGTACTAAAGGTCAGGGGGCTCGAACAGGAAAGAAACTTCGTGCAACTTTCCAAGGTGGTCAAAATCCACTTGTTCAGGCAACTCCAAAAGCTCGCGGATTCAAGTCTTTGCGAAAACCAGCTCAAGTTGTATATCTTGACCACTTGAATGATTTGGCTGGTGAAGTTGATAACTTCCGACTTTTTGAAGAAGGTTATATTTCAACACCTTTCCATAAAGTTAAGGTTATCTCACGAGGTGAATTGAACGAAAAAGTTACTTTAAAAGTTCAAGCTGCTTCGAAATCTGCCATTGAAGCTATCGAAAAGGCTGGCGGAAAATTCGAAAAAGTTGCAACACCTTTGAAGAAATCTGCAAAAGAAGAAAAATAATTCTTCTTGAAGTATCTAAAACAGCTCAAAACGAGCTGTTTTAGTTTTAGATAAAAATACTTAAAACTGTTTTTTTTTTTTTTTGATTTTTGTGCTAAACTATATATATGACAGATAAAGATATAATTTCAATAAAGAACTTTAAGCTGTCGTTTGGTAATAAAGAAATTATTCGCGGACTTAGTTTTAATGTTAAAAAGGGCGAAATTTTTGGTTTTTTAGGATCAAACGGAAGCGGAAAAACAACAACAATTCGAGCTTTGCTGGGAATTTATCAGGCAGATTCGGGTGAACTTTTAATTAATGGTGAAGAATTTTCTCCCGAAAGAGTTGGTGCAATTGGGTATTTACCAGAGGAGCGCGGTCTTTATAAAAAAGAAAAAGTTATTGATGTGATGCAATATTTTGGGCGACTTAAAGGCCTCTCAAAAAAAGAAGCTCAAGAGTTCTCAAAAAAATATTTGAAGCGTGTTGGCTTGGAAGATAAGGCGAACTTAAATATTGATAAGCTTTCAGGCGGCCAGCAGCAAAAAATCCAGTTAGGAATCACCATTATGGGTAAACCTGAAATACTTATTTTAGATGAGCCAACAAAAGGTTTCGATCCTGTTAATCGCCAACTTCTTATGGATATTATCGAGGAAGAAAATGCTCGTGGCGCCACAATTATGATGGTAACTCACCAAATGGAAGAAGTTGAGAAAATTTGTAACCGTGCATTACTTTTAAAAAATGGTAAAATGGAAGCTTATGGAACGGTTGATGAAATTCGAAATAAATTTGGTGAACAACGAATTATTCTTGAATTTGTGGGTGATCTACCAAAGAGCGATAAATTTGAGGTCATAAAAAAAGAAGCAAACTATGCTGAACTCTCATTAAAAGCTGATTCGCAAGAAATTCTGAAAGAATTGGTTTCAAAAAATCTGCAGATTATAAACTTTAAGGTTCAAAAATCAACTTTAAATGAGATTTTTTTGAATATTTATGGCGAAGAAAATGAAGTGGAAAATGAGGTAAAAAATGTATAATCTAGGAACAGTTTTAAGGTTCGAAATCTTCCGTGCACTGAAAAAGCCAACTTTTTGGATTGCAATTTTTGCAATTCCTGTAATTTATGGTGTAATGTTTATGTTTGGCGCAATTTCAGGCTCACAAGCGAAGGAGAATCAAGAAAAATTAGCAAAAGAGAGTTTTTCGTTCCAGGTTCAAGATGAAAGTGGCTTAATTTCTAAGGAGCTTGTTTTACAATTAAAGGGTAGTTTTTCGAACGATAAGCAAAAAGCGATCGAAGCCGTAAAAAATGGAAAAATTAGTGCATTTTATTTTATACCAAAAGATTTAACCAGTGAAAAGGTTGAAATTTATGGAAAAAATACTAATATCAATGAAAACGGCAAATATTCAGCGGTTTTAAAAACTATTTTGAAGAATTCTGGCGTCCAAGCTACGAATAAAAATCAGTTAGCGTTGATTAATGAAACTTATAAAACTGAGCAAACATTTTTTAAAAATGGCGAAAAGTATAATCAATTTCCAGAAATGATTGTGCCGGGAATTTTCTTAGCAATATTCTATTTTATTACTGTTTTTCTTTCAAACCGAATGCTTACAAGCACGACTGAAGAAAAAGAAAACCGTGTTACAGAGATGATTTTAACCAGCATTTCAGCTAAAACTTTAATTTTGGGAAAAATTATTTCAATTATGGTTTTAGGGCTCGTTCAGATTTTAACAATAATTCTACCAATTGTCATTGGGCTTGCGGTAATTTCAGGTATTGGAACGCTCGCAAAAGATTTAAATTTACCAGATTTGATGTCAATTATCTCAGCTATTAAATGGGATTTTGGTACAATTGCAATTTCTGCCGTAATTTTAATTGCTGGATTTATGATGACAACAGGATTTATTGTTGCACTTGGTTCGGCGATGCCAACTGCACAAGAGGCTTCAAATTATTTTGCAGCAATTATTATGCCACTAATGATGCCACTTTTCGTACTTCCTTCATTCCTTTCGAGCGAGCCAAGCGCTTTAACCGTCTTCTTGAGCTACTTCCCACTAACTTCACCAATTTCTTTGCTTCTTCGAAATACGTTAGGAACTTTGAGCTTAGCAGAAGCCCTTATTGGAATTTCGCTTCTTGTCATTTTTGCGATTTTTGCCGTTTGGCTTGCTGTGCGAATCTTCCGCTTTGGGACAATTTCTTATGGTTCAAAAGTAAATCTCAAAAGTATTTTTTCGAAAAAGAAAATTGCTTAAATTAACTTAAAAAATAACAAGAGCTGCTCGAAAAGGACGGCTCTTGACTTTTATTATAAAAAGTTGTATAATTTAAAAGACTTTCAAAGTCAAAAAAAATTGGAGGTGGAACCTTATGTTTAGTAAAGATATTTTAAAAAGAATATTTGAAAAATCTTTCGATGATGAAGTTGAAAATATTTATAGTAGAGGATCCTCGATATCCTTTGGTGGTGAAGAATATTCGATGGAATATAATTTTCTAGAGGGATATATAGCTTTTTTTGATAAAGCGGAGGAGGATAGAATTGGAACTGTTTTTTTACATAGTGGATCTGACATATTTTTCGAAATTGATCCATCAACCTGTTTTGGCTATTATATTGGACTTTTCAAACATGAACTTGAAAAGTCCATAAATTCGAACCAAAAAAGATCTCGTCGAAAATTTCTTATGAGATAGCTTGCTATCTTATTTAGCCTCATTTTGGGGCTTTTCTTTTTTTGAAAAAATAAATTTTCAGGATTTTTTAAGTAAAGCGTGATAAAATAAAAATATGAGAATTTTGATTGTTGAAGATGAACGAAAAATTGCGCGGGCACTTGGGCGAGCTTTAAAAAACGAAAAATATGCAGTGGATATTTCATACGATGGGACTGATGCTTACGCGATGGCAGGAATGATTGATTATGATTTACTGATTCTTGATCGAATGATTCCGGGAGATTATGACGGTTTAGGCTTAACTAAAAAACTCCGTGAAGAAGGTAAAAAAGTGCCAATTTTACTTTTGACAGCATTGAGTGAGATCAAAGATAAAACCGAGGGTTTAGATAGTGGCGCGGATGATTATTTAACGAAGCCTTTCGCTCTAGATGAACTTTTAGCACGTGTTCGAGCGTTGCTTCGAAGACCACAAACCCAAGCTGAAACTATTCTAAAAATTGCAGATCTATCATTAGATTTAAACGCGCACGAAGTTCTTCGAAATAATCAAAAAATCGAACTTACCAATAAAGAATTTTCACTTCTCGAATATTTAGTGCGAAATGCCGGCCGCCCAGTTTCGAAAGAGCAAATTATTGCTCATGTTTGGGATTATGATGCAGATATTTTGCCAAATAATATTGAAGTTTATATCAGTTATTTACGTGAAAAAGTTGATAAGCCTTTTGGGAAGAAACTAATTAAAACTGTGCGAGGAATAGGATATAAAATTGATGAACAATAAAGAGCAAAAATTATTTAAATTCGGTGGCGATATTTTTAAAAGTGCTCATTTTAGCCTTTCGATGCTATATTTCTTGATTTTGCTAACAATTGTTGGAATTTTTAATATTGTAATTTTTTATTCGATCAACACGAATACTATGGAAATTTCTACACCGCTTATTGAAACAAGTTTTTCGAAAGACAAAAATAGTTATGGGACAGATGAGATTCGTGAAAAAATCATCACGGCAAGGAACAAACGAGCTAGCGAACAGATTACTGAATCAATTCTAATTTTAGATTTTTTAATTTTATTGGGTGGCGGTATTGGTAGTTTTTGGCTGGCACGCCGCGCTTTAGAACCTCTTGAAAAAGCTCACAAATTGCAGTCTGAATTTGTTTCAAATGCGAGCCACGAAATTCGAACGCCACTTGCGGCAATCCAGCTTGAAACTGAAATAATCCTAAAAGACAAAACAGCTTCAAAATATGAACTTCGCGAAGTTCTGGAGAGCAATTTAGAAGAAGCAAAAAGCTTAACTGCGATGGTAAAAATGCTGCTTAGTCTTTCGAAAATTAATGAAGAAATTCCACTTTCAGCTGTGAATTTGAACGAAACTATTAAGGCTAGAATTTCAAAATTTACAGATGCGGAAAAGAAAATTAAGTTCGAAGATGGAAAAGAATTTATTATTCAAAATAACGAAACTGCAATTGATGAAATTGCTATGATTCTGATTGATAATGCGCTGAAATATAATGTTTCGAAAGAGCCGATTGAAGTGAAGATTTTTAGGCAAAATCGACAGGCTGTTTTATCTGTCTCGAATTTTTCGAATGAAATTCCGCAAGATGAATTAAATAAGTTTTTTGATCGATTTTATAGATGTGATAAAGTTCGAAGTTGTAATAATCACACGGAAGGTTATGGTTTGGGGCTTGCAATTGCGAAAAAGTTAGCGGAAGAAACACATAGTGTAATTTTAGCTAAAAATGAGAGAATTCCGAAAACTAAAAAATTCAAAACTACATTTTCAGTTTTAATGCGATTTTCGAGATAGTTTTTTGATTAAAACTCTTGATTTTTAAAGATATTTGTGCTAGAATAATTGGTGAACTTTATTTACGTAAATATAAAACTTGGCCATGCGAGGGTCGTAACAGGGAAAACCCGCTTTCGAAACCACGCGAACGCCAAGCTTTAATCGTGGAAAGTTTAACTAATATTAAATTAATTGGGAGCATAAGTGAAATGAAAACACTTCTCGGTACCAAAATTGGTATGACCCAAATCATCGGTGAAGACGGCGTTGTTACACCAATTACGCTTGTTCAAGCCGGCCCTGTAACTGTGACTCAGGTTAAAACCGTTGAAACAGACGGCTACAACGCAGTTCAAGTGGCATTTGGTGAGGGTAAGAACCTGAGCAAGGCCGTGGCTGGACATGTAAAACCAGCAGAGGTAACTCCGAAGCATCTTCGTGAGTTCCGCGTTGACGAAATTCCTGCGGATATAAAAGTTGGCGCTAAAATTAATGTTGAAGCTTTCGAGCTTGGCGACATTGTTGATGTAACTGGAACAAGCAAAGGTAAAGGTTTTGCTGGAACAGTTAAGCGACATAACTTTAACACAAGCAAGAGTTCGCACGGTGGAAACGGAAACGTGCGTCGTGTTGGGTCAATCGGCTCAATGTATCCACAAAAAGTCTTCAAAGGTAAAAGAATGCCTGGACGAATGGGTCACGACAAAGTTACTGTTAAAAATCTAACAGTTGCTTACATCGATGCAGAAAATAACTTAATTGGGCTAAAAGGTGCTGTGCCAGGACCAAAGAAGGGTCTTATCAGCATTGGAGGTAAAGCATAATGGCTGAAAAAACAACTCTTCCAAAAAGCGTTTTTGCAGTTGAAGTTCGAAATCATGAACTATTAAAGCTTGCCTATGACGCTTATCTTGCTAACAACCGCTTGGCAAGTGCTACAACAAAACAACGCGGTGAAGTTCGTGGTGGTGGTAAAAAGCCATGGCGACAAAAAGGAACTGGTCGCGCACGATTTGGATCAATTCGAAACCCAATCTGGCGAGGCGGTGGTATTGTTTTTGGACCACGCGGTAACGAAAACTATACTAAAAAGATTTCGAAAACTTCAAAACGAGTTGCTCTTCGACAAGCTTTGACGGTTCAAGCTGAAAAAGTTCTTGTTGCAGAAATTAAAACAACTGGTAAAACTGCTGAAGTTGCAAAATTCTTGAAAGAGAATAACTTAAATCGACGAGTTCTTATTGTTGCTGAAAAAACAGATGAATTAATTCGCGCAACAAATAATATTAGTGAAGCTTTGCTTGTTTCACCAATGTATCTAAACGTATTTGACATTTTGAATGCTGATCACATTGTTATTGCGCCAAAAGCAATTGAAACAATCGAAAATTGGTTAGGAGGAGAAAAATAATGGCGATCAAACCTATTACTCCACGAGCAACCGAGAAAGCTTATGCTCTTTCTACAACAAAAAATGTTTACGTATTTAATGTACCGCTAACTTTGAACAAGAATCAAATCAAAGAAGCGATTGAAAAAGAGTTTGAAGTAACTGTGACTGGTGTTCGAACTGTTGTTCAGGCTGGTAAAGTTAAACGAATCAACAAATCTCGAAATCCAAAACGATACGTTGCAGGTTCAACAACTCAAAAAGATATTAAGAAAGCTTACGTGACTGTAAAAGAAGGTGATAAGATTACAATCTTTGAAAGCGCTGAAGCTGAAACTGCTGAGGAGAAGAAGTAATGGCTATTAGAAAATACAACCCTACGACTCCTGCTCGACGCGGTATGACGACTGAAGACTATAGCGAAATTACAACTCGAAAACCGCTAAAAAGTCTTTTGAAAGCGAAAAAGCAAAACGCTGGACGCAACAACTCTGGTCGAATTACAGTTCGACACCGAGGTGGTGGTGTTAAACGACATTACCGAATCTTGACTCACAAAATGCCAACAGGTTTAACTTTAACTGTTCGAGAAATCGAATATGATCCAAACCGAAGTGCACGAATTGCTCGAGTTCAAGATCAAAATGGTAAATTCTACTATGTTTTAGCCGACACTTCAATGTTCCAAGGTAAAGTTTTCCAAACTGGTAAAAAAGACATTGAAATTGAAGCCTCAAACCGAATGCCACTTTCAGAAATTCCTGTTGGTTCATTGATTTACGCAATCGAAATCACACCAGGAAAAGGTGCGCAAATGGTTCGTTCAGCTGGTGCTAAAGCTCAGTTGATGGCGAAAGAAGGTGACTACGCTCAGGTAAAATTACCTTCAGGTGAAGTTCGAAAATTCCGCTTAGAAGCTGAAGCTACGCTTGGAACGGTTGGAAATATTCAACATCAGAACGTAAAAATTGGTTCTGCTGGTCGAAATCGCCGTAAAGGTATTCGCCCAACAGTTCGTGGTGTTGTTATGAATGCTGTAGATCACCCACATGGTGGTGGTGACGGTGGACGACACGGAATTGGTCGCTCAACTCCACGCACACCTTGGGGTCAACCAACTCTCGGCTACAAAACTCGCCGACGCAAGAGTACTAATAAATTTATCGTGAAGAGTCGTCACGAAGCTAAGAGGAGAAAATAAATGAGTCGTTCATTGAAAAAAGGTCCGTTTATCGACTTCAAGCTTGCTAAAAAAGTAGCGGCTCTTGGAGCAGATGACCGAACAGTGATTAAAACTTGGGCTCGCTCAAGCACAATTACACCAGAAATGGTTGGTCGAACTATCGCTGTTCACAATGGTCGTTTACATATTCCTGTATATATTTCAGAGAATATGGTTGGACACAAACTTGGTGAATTTGCGCCAACACGTAAATTCCGAAAACACGGCGGAAAGGATAAGAAATAATGGCTAATGTAACAACTCGTGCCTACATTAAAGGTATTGGTCAGACTCCACGAAAAGTTTCGATCGTGGCAAGTCTTGTTCGTGGTCGAACTGTTGCTGACGCATTAGTAATTCTTGATCACACTCCACGCAGAAGTGCTTTGGCTGTGAAAAAAGCTATCCAATCAGCTGCAGCTAATGCTAAAAATAATGATAACGCTGATCCAAAAACTCTAGTAATTACAACTTTATCAGTTACTGCTGGATCACGATTGAAGCGATTTAAACCTCATATGCGAGGAATGGCGCTTCCTTTCCAAAAGAAAACTTCAAACATTTTAGTAGAAGTTTCTGGCGTTGTTAAAGAGAAGAAAGCTCCAGCTAAAAAAGCTGAAGTTAAGAAAACTACTGCGAAAGCAGAGAAAGAGAGCAAATAATGGGTCAAAAAGTTAATCCAATTAGCTTCCGTTTGCAAGCTCATAAAAACTGGGATTCACGATGGTTTGCCCAGAAAAAAGATTTTGCGAAATTCTTAATTGAAGACGACAAAATTCGAAAAACTATCGAAAAACGATTCGAAAGTCGACCAACAATTGACCGAATCGAAATTGAACGAACAGAAAATCTTATAACCGTTTCAATTCATACAGCAAAAGCTGGCGTTGTAATTGGTCGAGGTGGTGCTGGCGTTCAAGAACTTAAAACTCAACTTGAAAAAATGGTGAGTTTACCAGTTCGAATTAATATTGAAGAAGTTCGCCGACCAGAGCTTTCGGCCAAATTGGTTGCTGAAAATATTGCTAGACAATTAGAACGACGAATTAACTTCCGCCGAGCTGTTAAAATGGCGTTACAAAATACAATGCAAGCAGGTGCAAAAGGTGTTCGTATTGAGGTTGCTGGACGATTGAATGGAGCTGAAATGAGCCGCCGTGAGAAATTCTCTGAAGGATCTGTTCCTCTTCATACAATTCGTGCAGATATCAACTATCACGGAGCACGTTCGCAAACTCCTGCTGGTATTATCGGCGTAAAAGTTTGGATTAATAAAGGTGAAAGGAACGATAAGTAATGGCTATTTTATTACCAAAAAAAACCGCTCACCGAAAAGTTCGAAAAGGTAAGAATCCAGGCCGAGCAACTCGTGGAAACACTGTTGCCTTCGGTGATTATGGATTGGTCAGCCTCGAGAACGAGCGAATCAACTCGCGACAAATCGAATCAGCCCGAACAGCTATGACTCGTTATATTAAGCGTGGAGGTCAGGTTTGGATTCGAATATTCCCACACACACCAGTTACTCGAAAACCACAAGATGTTAAAATGGGTAGCGGTAAGGGAAACCCAGAATTCTTTGTGGCTAAAGTTAAAGCTGGAACAGTTATGTTCGAAATGAACGGCGTTTCAGAAGAAGTTGCACGTGAAGCTATGCGACTTGCCGGCCACAAACTTCCAGTAAAAGTTAAATTCGTAAAGAAAGGTGAAATCTAATATGGCGACTACATTGACAGGTGTTGTTTCGAGCGCTAAAGCCGACAAAACTATCACCGTAATAGTTCATAGCCGTGAAACACACCCAATTTACGGCAAGCAATATACTGTAACTCGAAAATATACTGCTCATGATGAAATGAATGAAGCTGGTGAAGGCGACAAAGTTATCATTAAAGAAGTTCGACCAATTTCGAAAACTAAGAGTTTTGCTTTAGTTGAAATTGTTGAGAAAGCTCGAGGTTCAGTAGAATTGAAAGAGGAGGCATAATGATTCAGCAAGAAAGCCGACTTAAAGTAACAGATAACAGTGGTGCAAAAGAGATTCTTTGTATTCGTGTACTAGGTGGTTCAAAACGCCGATATGCACGAGTTGGTGATATCATTGTCGCTACCGTTAAAGATGCTAACCCAACTGGTAACATTAAGAAAAAATCAGTTGTGAAAGCCGTTGTTGTGCGAACTCGCGACCAAATTCGTCGAAAAGATGGTTCAACTATTTGTTTCGATGATAATGCGGCCGTAATTATCGCCGACGACAAAACTCCAAAAGCGACTCGTGTATTTGGTCCTGTACCACGCGAACTTCGTGATTTGGGATATAACAAAATTATCAGCTTAGCTCCGGAGGTGCTCTAATATGGCGTTAAATGGAATTGTTAAGGGTGATAATATTGTAATTATCAGTGGAAAAGATAAAGGTGTTACTGGTGAAGTTGTAAAAGTTTTACCAAAGAAAAATGCTGTTTTGGTTGAAGGTGTTGGTAAAAAACATCGCCACATCAAACCAAATCAATTCAATCCGCGCGGTGGAGTAAAAGACATTCATGTCCCAACTCCGGTTCATAAAGTTAAAAAATTAGAAGCTAAAAGCGCTAAATCAAGCAAAAAAGGAGATAAATAATGGCTAAAACTGCTGTTTATGTTCCTCGCTTGAAAACTCTTTACAAAGATAAAATTGCTAAAGAACTCCAAAGCGAACTAGAGCTAACAAATATCCACCAAGTTCCAAAGCTTGAAAAAATCGTTGTTAGCGTAGGAACAGGTAAGAAAAAGGAAGACAAGCGTTTTCAAGAAGTTGTAAAAAATACAATTACAAAAATTACTGGTCAAGTTCCAGTAGAGCGTTTGCCCAAAAAATCAATTGCAACCTTTAAAATTCGTGGTGGAATGGGTGCTCCAATTGGTCATAGTGTAACTTTGCGTGGTGATCGAATGTATGAATTTCTTGATCGCCTCGTAAACGTGGCTTTGCCTCGCGTGCGTGACTTCCATGGCGTTGGAGCAAAAGGTTTTGATAAAGGTGGAAATTACAATTTGGGAATTTTAGAGCAATCTGTTTTCCCAGAACTAACTTTTGAAGAAACTCAAATTCTTCACGGACTTCAAGTTACTTTCGTAATTAAAAACGAAGGCGAAGCTCACAGTCGAGCGCTACTTGAAAAATTCGGAATTCCATTTGAAAAGAAAGGAAAAGCGTAAATGGCTAAGAAATCAATGATTGCAAAAGACTTGAAACGCAAAAAAATGATTGAAAAATATGCTGCAAAACGCGCCGAATTGAAAGCTACTGGCGACCAAGAAGGTCTTCAAAAGCTTCCACGCAATTCAAGTCCTACACGACTTAAGAACCGCGACAATTTTGATGGTCGACCACGCGGTTATATGCGACGATTTGGTATGAGCCGAATCACTTTCCGCATCAAAGCCTCAAAGGGTGAGATCCCAGGCGTAACAAAAAGTAGTTGGTAGAAGGAAGGAGAGACTATGTCATTACAATCAACTGACCCAATCGCCGACCTTCTAACTCGCATTCGAAATGCGGCATTGGTTGGCAAGAATGAAATTCGTGTTCCTTCAAGCAAATTGAAAGAAGTTGTAGCGAAAGAGCTTGCAGAAGCTAATTATATTGAATCTGTTAAAGTCGAATCAGCAAAACCACGTGATATTTTGGTAGTAAAAATTGCCAAAGATGGTGAAGCTGCGCGCTTTAACGAACTTACTCGAATGAGTAAACCAGGTCGCCGAATGTATGTTGGCGTAGAAGAAATTCCACGCATTAAAAGTGGTCGCGGAATGGTACTACTTTCAACATCAAAAGGTGTTATGAATGGTTTCGAAGCCAAGAAACAACGACTTGGCGGTGAATTGTTACTAAAAGTTTGGTAATCCGAACTTTAGAAAAAAAGACAATAAAAAATAAGCTTTCTACTGAGAGCTTATTTTTTATTGTAGATTATCTTTTTTACTATAGACAGATTATTTTAGAAAATAACCTTTGGCAAAATTAAGTAGCTCTTTAAGGAGTTAACTAGGCATTTGTAAATGTAAATTTCGCCAGGTTTTTTAAAACTATTAGCGCTAATAATTATGGATCTTTTTTTATTCTTCTTCAAAAGCGACTAAATCTAATAAAGCTGAAACATATTCTGCTTGAGACCAAGTTAGCGGCGCAACCGAAAGATGCTTTAAATTACGTGGATCAATTTGTTCAGGTAGAATTCCCGTTGAAGTTTGCTGCTTTAGAACCCATTCAATAATTTCCTCCGCTTTCGAAATTTCACCAAGAGCAATATAAAATTCCGCACGCCAAAGCGTCGTTATCGGCCAAATATTTGCTTCGTAGTCATTGCTGAATCTATAGTAGATATCGTTTTCGAATCTTGGAAGCCCAATATTATCATTAGCTTTAAAACGATTTTCAAGAGTTTTAAAAGCAGTCTGTAATTTTTTACCTTTAAATTCAAAAAGGTTAAACATAAAAGCACCATAAAAACTTGACGAATCAATTTTTGGATCTTTATTGCCATCGGCCCAAATTCCACGATAGAAATAATTGTTTTCTTCATTAAAAAGCTCGTTTTGTGCAGTAGAACGAATTTTTAAAGCTTGATCACGCCATTTTTTTGCATCATGCACACGATTCGCAGCTTGAGCTAATTTTGAAGCAGAGTATAATGCCGCAAAAACAACCGAAGTCGAATAAGTTGCTGAAAGGAAATCCATCTCCCAGAGCTCATAATTTGGTTTCGGTAAATCATTTTCGCCACAAAAATCCACTAAAAAATTAGCAGTCGGCTTTACTAGATCATCATAAAATTCATTCAAAATTGAGTTTTCACGAAATTTTTTATAATATTGAGCAAACAAGAAAAGGATTCCTGCGGTTTCATCAATCTGAATAGGTAGATTTCGAGTATCGCCACCTTGTAAATATGGGTGCCAGCTTGGACCAAGTTCACCATTCGGTAAATATTTATGCATCATAAATCCTCCCGAAGTTAACGATCTTTTGCAAAATTCGAAAAACTTTTGCGGTTCATTGCGATAGCCAATACGAATTAATGGCCAAATTGCAAAAAGAGCATCGCGAGGCCAACAATAAGAATAATCATCTCGCGCATAATTCAACATTTCACTATCATTGCTAGCAATTGGTGCACCAGTTTTCGCAAGATGAGATTTGACTAGCATTAAACTTTGAATAAAACTTTTTTGATATTTTGAATCAAGTTTTTTCGAAACTCGTAAAGCAGGCGAGAGCCATTTTTGCCAATATTTTTTAGTATCATTTAAAGCTTTCGAAAAGCTATTATTTCTAACCTTTTGAAGATTTGTACGAGCAAGCTCGTGACCATCGGCACAAGAAATTGAGTATTGAAAATCTGCATTCTCGAAAACGCCAAGAGAAAAATCAAACCCAACAACTGAATCAGTCTGTCCATGCTCAACATTTGAGCCCGAAAGAATGCCATCTTCCGCATCTACCCAAGAACCAAGCTTGTTCTCAATTCCAAACAAGCCAACCGTATGCTGGTTAAAATCTTCAAAAATATTCTGAAGAGGTTTCTTAAAAACTCTTTGAGCAGAAATAATAAAAGCACGTTTTCCGCGATAGTGCAAAATTGCCTTTTCATTATTTTCGAAAGGTAAAAATTGAACGGTATCGGCTAAGTGGAAACTACTGTTAATTGCAAAATTTTGATGTAAAAAAAGCTGAACTTCACGCGGATAATTTGCAAGATTTTGAACTTGGATTTTTCGCCCAAAAATATCAAAATCACTAGCTACAAAATCAGTAAAAGTTATTTTGATTTGAAGTTCTTGGTTAATAGCTTCAGTCTTTGAAATTAAAGCATTTTCAAAATATTCAACCGAGAATTGCCAATTACCAGAATGGAGCCAAGAAAAATTATTACCAATTTTAATTCCAACACGATGAAAAAGGTCGCGACCAAGTGTATGATTTTCATAACCGTTATCTGGAAAATAAAAATCACTCACTAGACCAAATTCATTTAACCCGATATTCAAATTACCATTGCTTAAAATTGCTGTTTTCGCCATTCTAACCTCGCTTTCGTTTTGTAAACATTAAGTTTCTATGAAGCATTCGCGCAAAAATCTTCTTACGTTTTGTATTTTTTGGGGTTTTAAAAAGTGATTTTTGAAGAATTTTTTGCGTTTTTCGAATATTTTTCTGCTTAAGCGGCGGAATATCTTTCAGCCGAAAATCCATATCTCGCAATGTATCCATAAAGTACAAAAAAGCATCATAGGGAGATTTATATGGTGAAAAATACGCATGAACATCGCCATCATTAAAATATTTCGTGCACATATAATAGGGGTGATCACTCGTAGTTAATCGCCGCCAATCTTCAACCAAATTTCCATTTTGTGAATTATAAACCCGCGATTTTAAAGCATAAAGGTATTTCATTGCTTCTTGTTGCATTGAATTACCGAGCCAAGCGGTCAAGTCGCGCTCGGTATCTGCCCAAGTTACTGTATTTGGCATAGAAATTTCCGCAACAGGCTTGCTTTGAGCGGCCTCAGTAACAGTTTTAAATCCGTGCTCTGGTTTTTCTAACCAATATGAAACCAAGCTTTCAAAAAAATCAAATATTCCAGATTCCGCCCACTGATGCTCACCAAATGTTTCATAATCCATAAAAAGATTTATTATATCACCATGATAGCTTGAAGATTCTAACCAACTGATATATTTTTGAGTTGTAAGTGGATATTCTTGCCAATTTCGATTCGAAAAACGAAAAGCAAGATCATCAGAAAGCTTGTAGTTTTTAAGAAGTAGACGAATATTTTTTGCACCTTTTGGCTTATAAATATGATTTGGCGTGCGCCATTGCAGAATCGGATCCCAGCCCTCGGCCAAAATTGCTTTAAAACCAAAATCATCTGCCCATTTAGCAAGTTCATCATTATATGAAAGCTCGGTATTTCGAAAAGTGGTAGTTTCGACATTAAAAACTTCACGAATTTTTGCCCGATGCGCACGAACTTGAGCTTCAAATTCTTCACGATCAAAAAAGAAGGCGAGGCTATGATAATATGTCTCGGCAATAATTTCTGCTCGCCCAGTTTGAACAAGATGCTTAAAGCTTTCGAGAACTTCTGGCGCAAATTCTTGTGCTTGATCAATAAAAGTTCCCGTAATCGAGAATGAAAATTTAAATTCTGGGTGAGTTTTTAATAGTTTTTCAAGCAGATTATTCATTGGTATGTAAGATTTTTCAGCAACTTTTCGAAAAATCTCGCCATTACTTTGCCGCTTTAGGCCTTTTTCTTCGCTAAAATAATTTTTATTTGTACCAACATCAAAGAGTGTTTGATCGTCACGAACGCGCCAGGGCTGATGAACATGAAGGTAGAGAACAATCGACTTCTTAGCCATTATTTACCTCTGTTAAACGTATAAATTCTTCCATAATTTGCTCGGCGATATCACTCCAAGAAATCTGATCATATTCCTCTTTAACACCATTTTTTAAACTCTGTAAGAGATTCTTATTGGTTGAAACCTCATAAATTTGATTTGCTAGTTTTTTAGTATCCCAAAAATCATAACGTAAAATATTTCGAAGAACTTCACCCACCCCAGATTGCTTCGAAATTATTAATGCATTATTAAAATGAGCCGCCTCTAAAGCTGTTAGACCAAAAGGCTCGTTTACTGAGCTCATCACAAAAACATCGGCCACGCCGTAAGCATCACGCCATTTTTCGCCCCGCAAAAAACCTGTGAAGAAAATCTTGTTCGAAATCCCAAAATCACTCGCCATTTTGATAAGTTCATTGCGCTGTTCGCCATCCCCAACAAGAAGTAGGGCGATTTTTGGGTTTTTCGAAATAGCCTCAGCAACCGCTTGCATCAAAAAAGTTAAACCTTTCTGAATAGTAAAGCGAGTTAGAGCCATTATTACGGTATATCCCTGTGACTTTAGATATTCAAGATAACGGTAGGTTCGATCATCGTAATCTTGCGGATTGGCGAGAGCTGAAGTTTCGATCGCATTATAAACTACTTCAACCTTTTCGGGCTTAATTTGATATCTCTTAATAATTACATTTCGAGTATTCTTTGAAACTGCAAAAACCATGTCGGATGCGCAAATTCCAGCATATTCAATATTATGAATTTCTTGATTGCCAGAAATTCCACCAGAACGATCAAATTCGGTAGCATGAATATGCGTAATTAGTGGCGCACCAGTAAGTTTTTTAGCAAGGATTCCAGCCTCCATAGTCAACCAATCATGCGCATGAATCACATCTGGTTTATTTTTTGGACTACTTAAATATTCACGAATAAATTCACAATATTCTTTCTGAATCGAACGAATATCTGGTAAAAAATTGCTAGCGTTATGACTTGAACGCACCCAATGCGGAGAATCGTAAGCTCCAGCACCAAATTTATGAATTTCAGAGAAATTCGTAGCATTCAATACTTTCATGAAATCAATTTCGGTATGTTTATCTTTATACGGAACGACAAATTCAATATTAGCGCCACTTTTTGCGAGTGCCTTAGCCATATAAAAACAAGCTACACCCAAACCACCGCTGTTATGGGGAGGAAGCTCCCACCCGAGCATTAATATTTTCATTTTTTGCCTTTACGATTAAAATTTACATTTCTATTTTAGCAAATTTAAAAGAAAAGCGCAAGCAGTTTAACCAATTATCCGCTTTAAACTAAATGCTTGGCGAAAACTGTTTTATTTCTTGAACACATTTCTTATAATCGGGGCAATATTTTTCAACTTCTTGCCAAAATTTAGACGAATGGTTCATTTGCCGAGTATGACAAAGCTCATGAATAATCACATAATCAATCAAATGGTGTGGCAAATTCATCAACGCAATATTTAAAGAAATTGTGCCACTGGAAGAGCATGAGCCCCACCGCGTGCCCGTGTGCGAAAAACGTAATTTCTCAAAGCTAAAACCATATTTTTCTGCCAAAAAATCAATTCGGCGAGGTAAATACGCCTTAGCTTGCTTTCGAAGAATTTTTGATACGGTTTTGCGAATTTCTGATTGAACAAGTGGATTTTCGAAAGCTAAATCTTGTGGGATTTGAACTAAAATCTGATTGCCATCAAGCGAAATTTTAATTTCCTCGCCACAAAAATATCGAAAAAAAAGTGTATGCGTTTTACCAATTAAATCACCATTTTTATAAAGATTTTTAGCATTATGCAAAGCAAGCATTACGCGAATTTGTGTGCGATTATGATTAACTAAACGCTGAACAGCGAACTCCGGCGAATAATAGGGAATTGACGCACGCAAGCTTCCATCAACACCAACAGAAAGTTTCACAGAGCGAGCGAGTTTGTTTTTTCGAATTTTAATTTCGCCAAACTCTTTATCAATAATAGCCATAAGTATATTATATCATTTTTCGAAAAGGTTAGCGAGAATTATTCTTAAATTTTTGAGATTCAAATTTTTGAAGCTTTGATTTTTTCGTGAAATTGCAAATATTAGAACAGCGATGAAATCAATTTGACAAAACTAAAAAAATCTATAAAATAAAGTTTCTTTTCAATACTGTAAACTAAAAAACACCAATTTTGGTGTATATATAATTTATGATGAAATAATTTTGGCACGGGCAGAGAGACTCGAACTCCCGACACCAGGTTTTGGAGACCTGTGCTCTACCAACTGAGCTATGCCCGTATGAAACTATTTTAACATAAAAATTTCGAAAAGTGAAGAGTTTTTGAAAAATTCTACTAAGTATTGACAAAAAAGCTTTTTTATGATAGAATAATAACAAGTTAAAAGCTTACTTTCAAAATTGAGCTTTTAGCTCGAATTTTAAGAAGTTGGCTTTTGCAAATATTTTTTTAAAGGAGACCGAGACATGGTCAATTCTATTAAATGGGTTCAAACCCAAGGACAAGAAAAACTTGCTGAAATAGGTAAGCGCCTCGAAGAAAAAGTGATACCAAAAACATCACAATCTAAAGTCGCAGATAACCTTGAGAAATCATACCAAAAAAATGACCCCAAAGAATTAATCTTTTGGCTTACTTATGCACAGGTTTTTTGCATTCCTGTTAGAAAAAAGAGAGAATTCTTTAAGAAAATTAAAGAATTGTGGCCTTTGGCTCAATGCAGCCATGCGGAAATGAGTAATATGTTCAGCTATTTGAATAGTGTTTTTGCTGAAAGAGCTGCTGAAAGATCAGATTCTAAGCAAATGGTTAACGAAACTGCAATATATAGCCAACTTTCATATATTTAAATTAAGCCCGAAGCAATCGGGCTTTTTTCTTTTTCAAATTTTATTCCGCGAATTGCAAATTGTAAAGTTTAGCATAGGCACCATTTTTCGAAAGTAATTCTTTGTGAGAGCCTTGCTCAACAATGTTTCCGTGCTCCAAAACTAGAATTAAATCGGCATTTCGAATCGTTGAGAGACGGTGCGCAATCACAAAGCTCGTACGGCCGTGAGTTAAATTATCCATTGCAGACTGAATCGCCGCTTCCGTTCGCGTATCGACAGAACTGGTTGCTTCATCAAGAATCAACATTGGCGAATCTGCTAAAATCGCCCGCGCAATTGTGAGAAGCTGTTTTTCGCCGGCTGAGATATTATCAATATCTTCAGAAATTACTGTATCATAACCTTTTGGTAAGGTTCGAATAAAGTGGTCAGCATGAGCGGCTTTTGCGGCTTCAATAATTTCTTCACGAGTGGCATCAGTTTTTCCATAAGCTAAGTTTTCAGCAATCGTACCATTAAAAAGCCAGGTATCTTGAAGAACCATTCCAAAAAGGGAACGAACATCATACCGCGACATTTTTGAAGTATCAATTCCATCAATTGTAATTTTCCCGCTATCAATATCATAAAATCGCATCAATAGATTCACAAGCGTAGTTTTTCCAGCTCCAGTTGGGCCAACAATTGCCACATTTGAACGCGGCGCAATTTTTGTACTGAAATTCGTAATAATTGGCTTATTTTTTGAATACGAAAAATTAACTTTCGAAAACTCCACAGAGCCTTTAATTTCTTTTGGTAAAGTTTTTGAAATCTCAACAAAAGTCTCTTCTTCAGCATCAAGAAAGCCAAAAATTCGCTCACAAGCTGCAACCGTTGTCTGAACACTTGTCATTGAGTTTGCGATATTCGAAATCGGTTGCGTAAATCGGCTCATATATTGCATAAAAGCAGTAATCTCACCAATTGTCATCTGACCATTCAATGCACGAACACCACCAATCACCACAACGGTTAAAGTTGAAAGGTTATTAATGAAACCCATAATTGGGTAGAGAAGTCCGCCAAAAAACTGAGACTTCCAAGATGAGATATACATTTTATTATTGATTTTTTCAAAATTTTCAACTGATGATTTTTCACCGTTATAAACCTTAATAACTTCGTGCGAAGAAAGCATCTCCTCAGTATGAGCAGTTAAACTTGATGTAAATTTTTGTAAATCCGTAAAATAAACTTGACTAAACTTCGAAATAATCATAATAATTCCGACCGAAATTATTCCAGTCGCAAGGGCAATTAGACTCATTTGCCAGCTAATAGAAATCATCATAACAGTCACACCAACAATCGTAATTATTGAATACGAAAGCTGATTCAAACTCTCGCTCAAACTATTGCTGAGCGTCTCAATGTCGTTCGTAATAATTGAAACGGTATCACCAGTTTTATGCTTATCGAAATACGCAAGCGGCAAACGAGCAATCTTTTTCGAAGATTCATCACGCAATTTAAAAACAATTTTTTGCACCATCTGCCCCATAATCCAGTTTTGAGCATAGCCAAAAATTCCCGAACCAACATAAATTGCAGTTAGTAAAAAGCCAAATTCAGCTATTTTTGAAAAATCAGGATTAAAATGAACAGCACCAGCGCGAATTTCGAAATTTTTAGTAATTAGATTAATCATCTCACCCACAATTTGTGGCCCAATAATTGCCGAAATTGAGCTTAAAATTACCACAATCGCAAAAAATATGACAGAAATCTTAAAAGGCACAAAATATCGCAAAAGTCGCCAAACTGTTTTTAATGAAAGTTTGTTTTTTTGATTTTTCGACATTATTTTACTCCTTTCTTAGTTTTTTTTGCGACCGCTTTTCTTAAACTTTTTTTAGCTATTTTTTTCGAAACTGAAACAGCTTTTTTGGCCTCTTTTTTAGTTTTAGGAGCAGATTTTTGCTTTTCAAAATCCTTAATTTGTGTTTCAATTTCTTCATCAGAAAGCTGCGAAGATGCAATTTCGCGATAAATTTCATTGTTTTTAAGAAGTTCGCCATGTGTGCCAATTCCAATAATCTTTCCACCATCTAAAACAATAATTCTATCGGCTTGCATAATTGAAGTTACTCGTTGAGCGACAATAAATTTGGTTTGCGATTTAGTTTTTATAGTAAGTTCGGCACGAAGTTTAGCGTCGGTTTTATAATCAAGCGCAGAAAAGCTATCGTCGAAAATTAGAATTGGAGCTTTTGAGGCAATTGCCCGAGCAATTGAAAGTCGCTGTTTTTGACCACCAGAGAAATTTTTGCCGCCTTGCGAAACTTTCTCGTTTAAATCTTCAGGCAATTTTTGCACAAAATCCCAAGCTTGAGCGATTTTTAGAGCTTCAATAATTTCTTCATCACTCAAGTTTTTTGAAGAACCATAATTAATATTTTCACGGATATTCCCAGAAAAAAGGTTTGCTTTTTGTGGAACATAGCCAATTAAATTGTGTAGTTCGCTTTGTTTTAAATCACGAATATCTACGCCACCTAGTTTAATTTTTCCTTTCGAAACATCATAAAATCGCGGAATTAATTTTGCAATTGTAGATTTTCCTGAACCAGTTCCGCCAATTACAGCAATAGTTTCGCCTTGTTTTACTGAAAAATCGAGATTCTCAAGGACGGCTTCTTCAGAATCTGGATATGCAAAACTAACATTTTCGAAAGTTAAATCGAAAGTTTTTGGCAATTTTTGCGTTTTAGTTTTATCTTTTACCGAAATTTCTTCATCAAGAACTTCGCTCAAACGCTTGATTGCAACATTCATCCGTGGAACTGACATAGAAATTATCGAAAGCATGATAAAAGCAAAAGTAACTTGAGCAAGATATTGAGTAAGGGAAGTTACATCACCAATTGAAACTTCACCAGATTTTACAAAATATGAACCAATCCAAGCAATTGCTACAAGGCCAAGCCCAGAAACCATTGTCATATATGGCGAAAATAGCCCAAAAATTCTTTCAAAAAAGATATTCATTTTGAGCATTTCATTATTGATTTCATCAAATTTTTCTTCTTCGACTTTTTCTTTTCTATAGGCTCGAATTACACGCAAACCAGTAATTGTTTGGCGAGTCTGCATATTTAATTTATCTAGTTTAGTTTGAAAAATCTTTAGTTTTGGAACGGCAAAAATACCAATAATTGTAGTCAAGGCAATGATAGAGAGAATCGTCACAACCATAATCAAGCTCATCAAACCAGAAATAGCTAAAGTGTTAATAATCGCACCAATGCCAACAATTGGGGCATAAATTCCCATTCGCATATTCATTGTGAAAGTTTGTTGAAATTGCCGTACATCATTCGTAATTCGTGTTGTAAGACTCGAAACCGAGAATTTACCAAACTCGTTCATCGAAAAGTTTTCAATTTTTTCGAAAGTTGCATGGCGAATATCTCGCACCATCGCCCCAGCTGAACGGCTCGCGAAGAAAATTCCCGCCAGCATTAAAGCGCCACTCAAAAGAGAAAGTCCAATCATATGAAAACCATTTGAGTAGATTGCTTCCATATTTTTCATAGCAACGCCCTGAGTGATAATTTTTGAAGTGTATTGGGGGAGTTCAAGGTTGATTTTGGCAGAGGATACCGTAAAAATAAGCATCAAACTTAAACTTAGCCAATATTTTTTAGCAAATTTAAAAATAAATTTTAGCATAATTCCTTTCGTTTTTATAGTTTATAGATTTTAATCGGTTCTACTATTTTAACATAATTTTTCGAAAATTAAAAGAGCCGTGGGCGGCGGCTCGAATGTAGATACCATGTTTAAGGAGTGTATGAAGTTCTTTATATTGTTGATTGCCCAGTTTTCTCCTTTCTATCGACTCTGCGAAAAAGAAAAAGAAAAAGTTAAGATTTAAACTTTAACTTTTCCAGTTCGATTACAGCTATTGCATGGAAAAGGGGTAGCGCCTACAAATCCTGGAACTTTTTCCCATCCAGTGCCTTTGCATTTTGGACACTCTTTGGTTTCTTCGTATGGTTTAGGGAAAACCATATTTTTCTCCTTTTAGAAAGTTTCAAAGCTCATAGTCGTTTCCGCGACCCTTGGATTTAAGCTTCGAAAAAATTATACTATATTTTTGTATTTTAGTCAAGTGTATTATTATTTCGAAAAATATATTGACTTTAGTTTTTATATAAGATAATATTTATAATTGTGATACAGACAATTCAGTAACCGCCAAATTAGGTATAAACCCTGCGAAACTTAGGAGAAATATTATGGAATTTAAAATTAAATTTTATTCATTTTTTGCCTTTTTAACCAATCGAAGAAAGCATTTATGGCTGAGTTTTTATCCAAAAATTAGCGACAAAATTTGGTTCGCAATTTTTAAATTATTCTTTTCAAAAAATATAATCATAACCTTAAAAGAAAACAAAGCTAAAACTAAAGTTAGAACTGACATTTTCTTGTTTCGAAACCCTAAAAATGCCAAGAAATTCAAACAAGCGCAAAAGTTATCTTGGAAAGAAAACGAAGACGAAAAAAATCGGCTGTATGGTGAAGCACTTGATTATCCAGATTTTGCGATTTTGGATTTTTCAGAATTATTAAAAGAGCGCAAAAAAGATAATGGCGGAAAAACTAAGGTTGGTGATAGGCTAAGTTTTAGCTGTATTGAGTATGGATATGAAAGTTTTGTTTTTAAACCAGAAAATCTTTCGAAAATTATAGATTGGTATAAAGAGCAAAAGTTACCACAGAAAAATGTTAAAATTGAAATATTTAATCACCGAATTAAAAAATGGCAAAGCCTTTCGAAAAACGAAATTGAGGAAATTTTGAAATCAAAAAATCCATTAAAAATTTCTGAAAAAATAGCAAAAAATAGAGAATAATTTTTGTTAACTTTTTAAAAATGTGTTATACTATTAAAGATGAACGAGGAAATTATTTATCTTGACCACGCCGCCACAACACCGGTAAGTGAAAAAGTTTTGGCTGCAATGTTGCCATATTTTAGTGAAAAATTTTACAATCCAAGTGCGCCTTATGTTCAAGCTTTGGAGGTTCGAAGAGATTATGAGGATGCAAAACATCAAATTGCGCAAAATATTGGCGCAAAAAGTGATGAAATTGTGATTACGGCTGGAGCAACTGAAAGCATAAATTTAGCATTTTCAGCAGCTTCAAAAGAAAATGGCGATGAAATTCTTGTGGGCGAATTTGAACACCACGCGGTTTTGAATTCAGCCAAAAAATACGGTATCCAAAAACTTGTAAAAATTAAAAAAGATAGCATAATTGACCTTGAAGATTTGCGTGTAAAAATTTCACCAAAAACAAAGATTGTTTCAGTTATGCTTGCGAATAATGAAACGGGCGTAATTCAGCCAATTTCGAAAATTGCAGAAATTGTGCGAGAGGAACGAATGCGACGGCTTTCAAATGGTGAAAAAACGCCAATTTATCTCCATTCTGATGCTAGCCAAGGTGTTGGCCAACTGGATATTTCAGTTGCAAGGCTTGGCGTAGATATGCTAACTTTAAACGCTGGCAAGATTTATGGGCCAAAACAAACTGGTCTTTTATGGGCCAATCGCGAAATTGAATTTAATGCACAAATTGTGGGCGGTGGCCAAGAGCGAAATCTACGGAGCGGAACTGAAAATGTGCCAAGCGTAATTGGTTTTGCGAAAGCTATTCAATTGGCAGAAAAGCACCGTAAAAAAGAAAATGAACGCCTTCGAAAATTAAAGGAATTATTCAAAAAAACTTTAAGCAAAAACTTTTCAAATGAAGAAATGATTTTTCTTGGAAATCCAAAAAAACAGCTTGCAAGCCATATTTCAGTATCTTTTCCAGGAATTGACGCCGAGCGGATGGTTTTTGCGCTCGAAACGCAAGGGGTTTTAGTGGCAACAGGTTCAGCTTGTGCGGCAAATAAAGGCACGCGTTCACACACTTTAACTGCAATGGGTTTAAGCGATTCCGAAGCTGACGGAAGCTTGCGAATTTCGCTAGGAAAACTTTCGAATGAAGAAAACATAAAGCGTGCAGCTGAAATAATTTCGAAAACTGTACGAGCCGAATTTGAGAGGATTCAAAAATAAATGGTAAAATTTATTGCCTGGATTTTAGCCTTTGTGGGTTTAGTTGTGGTCTTTATCATTAGCACAACTTTGATTATTAGTGATAAAAATCGGCTCGCTGAAATTTGTCCGAACTACAAAAAAGGCGAATGTTCTCAAAAAATTGATGCGGTTATAGCAATTTCTGGCGGAAATACTGCTTTAAGAACTCGTGAAGCGATTGAAATTTTTAAATCGGTTGAAGCTAAAAAGTTAATTTTTTCAGGTGCAAATTCTAACCCTAAAGTTTTAAGCGACGCACGCCAAATGGCAAATTTAGCCCGAAAACAAGGAGTTTTAGAAGAAGAAATTCTGCTCGAAGAAAAAGCTCAAAACACTCACCAAAATGCACAATTTACTGCAAAAATAATCAAGCAAAATGGCTATAAGCGCGTAATTCTAACCACTTCAAAATATCATCAAACTCGAGCAAGACTCGAATTCGAAAAGGCTTTAGAAGGTTCAGGCGTGGAGGTGATTTCGGCACCAGTTTTGAATGATCCAGATTGGAATGGATTTTGGTGGACAAATTTACGCGGTTGGTATCTCTCAATGAGCGAGCTTTTTGGAATTTTTAGATTTTATATAGGAGAATAAATGGATAATTCAAAAATTAAAGTATATGTTGGAATGAGTGGCGGCGTGGATTCATCTTTAATCGCAGCACTTTTAAAAGAGCAAGGATATAACGTTGTGGGCGTTTATATGAAAAACTGGACGCAAGATTTACCAGGAATGAAATGCCCTTGGGCAGAAGATTTAGCCGACGCAAAAAGAGTTGCAGTTCAGCTGGGCATTGATTTTAAAGTTTTTGATTTCGAAAAATACTACCGCGAAAAAGTTGTGCAATATATGCTTGATGAATACGAAATTGGCCGCACACCAAACCCCGATATCATGTGTAACCAAGAAGTAAAATTTAAGCTTTTCTTAGAGGCCGCACTTGAAGATGGAGCCGACCTGATCGCAACAGGCCATTACGCTGGCGTTCGAAATGCTTTTACTGAAAATTCTGATGAAAATTTCGACCTTTCGAAAAGCGGAAAAGGCGAGTTACTCCGCGCAAAAGATGAAAATAAAGATCAAACTTATTTTTTGTATCGTGTGCGAGGTGAGGCTTTGGGGCGAACTTTGTTTCCACTTGGTAAATTTACTAAACCTGAAGTGCGCGAGATGGCGAAAGAGCGCGGGCTTTTTACTGCTCGAAAAAAAGATTCACAAGGAATTTGCTTTGTTGGAAAAATTGGAATTCGTGACTTTTTAAAACAATTCATCCCCGAACAAAAACCAGGAAAAATTATTAACAAAAATACGGGTGAAGTTCTTGGTTGGCATGACGGTGCGATTTTTTACACTTTAGGCCAGCGCCACGGCTTGAATATTGGCGGCGGACTGCCATTTTATGTTTGCGGTAAAAATATGGAAACTAACGAAGTTTTCGTAACAACTGACATCAATAACGGAGAACTTTGGTCTAATAAAATTGAAGTTTCAGCACTTCACTGGATCAGCCAAAAAGTTGAAAATGGGGCAGAAATTCAAGTTCGAATCCGCCATCGTGCACCACTCGTGAATGCAAAAATCTTTTTCGAAAGCGATAATTTGGCAAAAATTGAATTGCAAGATGAACAACGTGCAATTACTAGTGGCCAAAGTGTTGTATTTTATTCTGGTGAAGTTTGTTTGGGTGGCGGAATCGTCATTTAACATTGACATTTTTATATTTTTATGGTAGAATACTACAAGCTAAACTTAAATTTTATAGTTTAAGTTTAAGTATTTTACAAAGAGGTAAAAAAAATATGTCAATTCTAAATTGGTTCAAATCGGCTCTCAGTATATATAAAGCAAAACAAAAGCTTTATCACGAGAATTACTTCTCAGAAGAATTTTTGATGGATGCGCTTCTGGGTGCAGGTTTTCAATCAGTTGAAGTTTTAGCACCAACTGAAGAAGGAGCGATAGATTTAGGAGCGAAACTTTTTGATGAACGGGGAAATTCATTCATAATCTCAGTTCATCATCTAGGCAATGAATTAAAATTCTCAGCGCGATCTAATACACAGGCTCCTAAAAATGTAAACTATCTTTTTGTAAAAGATGTTTATCTACCGAAATGTATTGAAAGCAACGTAGCAGAAGGTCTAGTTTTTGGCAATGAAACTCAGACAAGCCTCCTACGAGAGTGCGAGCGTAAGGCTAATTCATTTTTTGATGAACTCGAAAATGAGTTCGAACGCCGCAGAGGAAGATTTGCGAAATAATTTTTATTATCCCAGCGAAAAGCTGGGTTTTTTCTTGATTTTTCTACTCTTTAAGTATATAATTAAAATCTAGTTCTTTTCACGGAGGTTTTAAAAATGGATGGTTTAATTTTCACGCAAGAAAATGTGGAAAATCTACTACTGGAGGCTGGATTTTCAAATATTGAAAGTAGGTCATTTTCATCTTTCGAAGAGCCAAATGCTTTTCGAACAGAAGCTTTTCTATATAAAAACTCTTCGCAAGAAATTCATGTTTCAATTGAATGTCTGGGCGATGAGATTGGGATCAGTATGCAGAACAATGTTGATTTTAAAATACTGAAAAACCATCGCCGTATCATCTTGTTAATTGAAAATGGCAAGATATCTGGGCGAGATGCTTTTGAATTAAATGATTACAAATCAAAAAGCATATTTTACGCGGCAAACAGAAAGCTTACTAATTTTATTAGTAAGCTTGAAAAAATAACCCTCCAGTAATTTCCTCCCGAGTTTTGCTCGGGTTTTTTTATTTTAGAAAATCTTAAAATAACCACAGATGACATTCTCCGCTTATAATATTCTTTAATTATATAGCCCGACTTATTAGCCTAAAATGCTTGCATTTTGTTTCAAAATCTGCTAGAATATCTAGTGAGTTTCCTCTTTCTGGTGAATAAACCTGTGTGTTGGTGATTTCAGCTAGAAAGGTAAAGACATTTTTCGAAAATGCTGTTTCGAAAAATATGAGGCGCTTTTTTGAAAACTTTATCAACTTTCGAAAAAGTGAAAATATTAAAATAATTTAAGGGAGAATTGATGCCAACTATCAATCAATTAGTGCGAAAACCTCGGAAAACTGCTGCGAAAAAGTCAAAATCGCCAGCACTTGGTCGAATTCACAATGCACTAAAAACTAAATATTATGCACAAAATGCACCGCTAAAACGTGGAGTTTGTGTTAAAGTTACAACAAAAACACCTAAAAAGCCTAACTCAGCTCTTCGAAAAGTTGCTCGTGTTCGCTTGACAAATGGCCACGAAGTTTGGGCTTATATTGGTGGTGAAGGCCACAACCTTCAAGAACACGCCGTAGTTTTGGTTCGTGGTGGACGCGTGCCAGACCTTCCAGGTGTACGATATCATATCGTTCGTGGTGCGCTTGACCTTCAAGGTGTTGCAGATCGTAAACAAGGCCGTTCAAAATACGGTGCGAAGAAGGAGAAATAAAGATGCCACGAAAAGTTACTAAAAAACTACAACGAGAATTAAAACCAGACCGAAAATATCAATCAATTTTGGTTCAGCGTTTAATTAACAAATCTATGCTTGACGGCAAGAAACTTACTGCCGAGAAAGCTGTTTACAAAGCTCTTGAGACTGCAGCTAAAAAACTTGATAGTGAAAACCCTCTTGAAGTTTTCGAAAAAGCACTAAAAAATATTTCACCAGCTTTTGAAGTCAAGTCTCGACGTGTTGGTGGTGCAAACTATCAAATTCCATTCCCAGTTCAAGGACACCGACAACTCCACTTTGCATTTAGCTGGTTGGTTCAATCAGCGCGAGCACGAAGCGGAATGCCTTATAGTCAACGCTTGGCGCTTGAAATTGTTGATGCTTACAATGAAACTGGTGCAGCTTTCAAAAAGAAAGAAGATACTCACAAAATGGCAGAAGCCAACCGAGCTTTTGCACACTTTGCACGAGGCTAATCCGAACAAAATCACTCTTTTCCGAAAGGGTGATTTTTATTTCTGTAAAAATACATAAGCTGCTTGGAATTTTCGAAAAGATATGGTAAAATTGTACGGAAAGGGGAAAATGGATAGAACGAGAAGTGCATACAGACGACTTGGTCGAATACACAAAATTTATCACGGAGGAAGAATTTCGAAAGATCGTCTTGTTGGTTTAATTGATGGAGCCACCGCGATTATTATTACGCTTATGGTGCTTGAAATTCAATTACCAAAATCAGTTAGAGATTTGGCTCAGCTGGAAAGTTTTGGATTCGCAATTTTGATTTACTTTGCAAGTTTTATAATCGTTGGAATCCAGTGGAATCGTCATCATCATATTTTAGATAGAGTTGAAAAGGTTACGAATAGCTTCATCTGGAAAAACATGATTTATGTTTTCTTTTTGTCGCTTATTCCACTATTTATGCGTTGGGTACTCTCCTCGCCAACAGAGGTTTTACCTGCTTTCTGTTATGCAATGGTTTACCTTTTTACAGATTTAAGCATGCGCTGGATTACTGCGAGCGCCCTAGGCGAAAATACAGGGTTCTTTCACGGTGAAAATCGTAAAGCTCAAAGAAATTACCATTTAATTCGCACGGGAATGATGGTTTTGTGGATTGCGGTTATTGCGTTGATATCAATTTTTCTGCCGCAGGTTGAAATTTTCTTTTTGATTATTCTACCAGTGGCGATTTCACTATTTACAGTTTTTGAAGATGAAAAGGAGGAATTAGAAAATGGTAAATAACATGATTGGTGGAATGCTTCTAATGGGAGTCTTCCTAATGATTTTAGGAATTGCACAGATCGCATTTTTTGTCTGGGCTATTGTTGAAATTATTCTTTTCAATAAAAAAGTTAAAGAACAAACTTTAAAAATTGGTGATGTTAAACGAGCTTCAATGGCGTTACCACTCGGCTTAAATATACTGGGATTAATTTTATTCTTTGTAATAGTTAAACCAGCTATTAAAAATGACCCTATCGCAAATAAAAAAGCAAACCTTTTTTGCTGGTTATCGTATATAATTTTTACCGTCTTATCCGCTACAATTTACAGTTTAACAACTATAAATGCATTGAATACAATAAAAAATGTAGCCAATGAGACTACACAGCATAAGACAACAGGATTAGCAGAAGATGACGAACTGTTTAATAAGGATAAAATTAAAGAGCGAACTAGAAAAGCTAAAAATGCAGGTAAGTTCATACCTGAGGAAGGCATTTTTGCAATCAAAGCAAAAGGATGTGATAATTTTACAAAACAAAATACTGGCGATAATTCAGTTGGCTATGTTTGTGCATCCTCAGACTCCACAAATAATGCAATAAATGCCTACATCATTGGTTATACAGACACAGATGAAAATTATGAAGATACTCAAAAACTTAGCAAGGAGGAATTAATACACTCTGCGATCAATGGTGTCGGCGGTAATTTTTCAAGTTATGTTTCAGAAGAAGATTTCAAAGTAATCAATTTTAAAGGAGCTCGGGCAGTTGAAGGAAATATCTCACACAACAGTCAATTTATAAAAATATTAGCCCTACCTACTAAAAAAGATAAGTCTGGGAAGACTCGAGCATTCTTTATTGCGATGGTTTCAAATAATGGCGGAGATATTCTTGATAATAATTTCATAGATTTCACTAACTCTTTTGAAAGATTATAATTTAACCATAATAAAATAACCCTTCTCCTGAGGGTTATTTTATTATTTTGCACGAAAAAATAAGATTTTTGCACCAGAATATAGCTTTTCACTAATCAAAATTAAATTTTCTGCTTTAAAATTTTCAATCTCTTTGGGTTGCGATAGAACTAATATTCCACCAGATCTTAACCTTTTCGAAAGCCTTTCGATAGATGGAAATTGTGGGTCGTAGTATGGCGGATCGGCAAAAATTATATCAAAAGTTGGAATTTCTAAAATTTCACCAATTTCGAATTGAGATTGACTTGACCCAATCCAGCCCGAAACACTACTTCGAATTATTTTAGCTGCTCCAGCATTTTCATTCTTCTCAATAATTTTTAAGTTTTCGGCTAATATTTTTTGCGCTAATCTGTTTTTTTCAATGAAAACTACTTTTTTAGCACCACGAGAAATCGCTTCAAGACCCAAAGATCCAGTTCCAGCAAAGGCGTCAAGAACTTCAGCATTTGGAATTTCCGCCTGAATTGTATTAAAAATTGCATTTCTTGCTCGTTCGCTCATTGGGTGAGTTTGGCGAGAATTCGGAGCTGTAATTTTATGATTTTTAAAAATTCCTGAAATCAACCGAATATTCATTTTTTATCCTCAGATTTATTTTTTGCATTTTCGAAATCTTCTTCAAGAGCTCGACGAATACCTTCAAACCATCCGAGTGCCACAATTTTTGAGATTTCGGGCAAGAGATCATGTTTAGTCTCTCGCGCTAAAGCAGTCGTCCAGCCTTTCTCTAAATACCTTTCGTAATATTTTTGGTCGGCGACCCACTTAATTTTTTCTTCAAAAATTTGCATAAATTCGCCCTTTAAAACCCTCAAAATTTCTTCATCTGTTGGGCTCTTTATGATTTTCTTTGCAGCAACTGAAGTTATCATTGTAGCAACACCCATTTCATAAAGCATATGCGAACTCATTACACCTTTTGGCCCAATATATTCCCAGTTCTTCAAAATCCGCTCGCGCCAATTTTCTCCAGAAAGAAACATCTTTTTAATCAATTTATCACGTTCTTCAGGTTTTTTTCCAGAAATTTCAATAATTTTATCAGTCATCGGGAACTGATGAGCTGGAGTTAAAGCATCGGTTATTGCATGCGCCATCCAACCAGCTTCAAAACTTGCTCGTACAAAATTTTCTTCGTTCAAAGCTTTCGAAATATTAAAAAGATGATTTTCAACGTAGCTTCGAATTGGTGCTAAATCGCCATAAGGCTCAACAAAATGCCAAGGTTCATCTTTTCCTGGTGATTTTGTTTTGATTCCATCAGGACCACCATTCCCCTCAAAAACTAAAATTTCATCAATTTTAGGGAAGTGAATTTTTGAAAATTTTGGATTTTTCGAAATAATTTCTCGCAAAATTAAACGAGCCGCACGATCAATTTTTTGATGCGTTCCAGCAATTTTGTCTGCTTTTTGAAAAGGAGTTGCTCTTGAATACATATAAACTATTTTACCATTCTTCGTAATAAAAATCAAAAGTTGAAATTTAATTGTGCTTGTGCTAAAATG
This sequence comes from uncultured bacterium, assembly GCA_938030735.1. Taxonomy (GTDB): domain Bacteria; phylum Patescibacteriota; class Saccharimonadia; order Saccharimonadales; family Saccharimonadaceae; genus Nanogingivalis. Next base: position 51,947 of record CALHIM010000010.1, on the reverse strand, counting down.
GAACAAATGAGTAAAATTGCGAAATATCTAAATGGACACATTATTGGTGAAGTTTCGGCGCGCGAAACTCGATTGAAGCAGTTTTCAACCGACCGAAGTTTTCTTAAAATTCAACCAGAATTAGTAGTTTACCCGCGTTTTAGTGAAGATATTCAAAAAATTATGCGGTTTTCTTGGCAGTTAGCTGAAAAAGGTCATATTTTCGGCGTTACGGCGAGAGGTTATGGCGGAAGTACCGACGGTTCTTCAATTGGAAAAGGAATTATATTAGATATTTCACGACATCTTGATAAAGTTAAAGAGCTTGATTTACGAGCTAAAACTGTTCAGGTTCAAGCCGGGGCAAATTTTCAAAAATTGAATCTCGCAATCGCATCACAAGCTATGGAAATTCCGCAAAGTCCAGCTGGCGAAAGGCTCACAGTTGGTGGGGCGATTGCAATGAATTTACCGAGCGAAAAGTTTAATTATGGCGACTTAGTAAATTCCGTTAGCGAAGCAGAAGTTATCTTAAGTAATGGCGATATTATTAACATTGGAAAAATTTCCCGCAAGGAATTAAGCGAAAAAATCGCACTTTCTAATTTCGAAGGAGAGATTTATCGCAAAATTGACACTTTGATTGAAGATAATTACAGTTTAATTCAGCAAATCGACAGCGATTCTAGCTTCGGCTATTCTGGAATTGCAAATGTAAAAAGTGAAGATGGAACGTTTAATTTAATTCCGTTATTTTTTGGTTCGCTCGGAACTCTGGGAATTATCACCGAGGCAAAAATTCAAACAAATTACATAATTAACGAGACCAATTTTATGGTTGTAAGTTTTTCGAATCGCGACGACGCACGTGATTTTAACGATGAAATTGCCAAATTCGCACCAGATATTGTTGAATTATTTGATGGCAAAATGTTTGAAGCTGCTGTTGCTTCTGGTAAAAAATATCAATTTTACCTTGATAGGAATTCACAAAAAATAGCCACGAAATTAGTTTTAGTTGTTGGAATTTCAGATAAAAGTGCGAAGAAAATTACATCAAAAATACATAAAATTGAAAAAATTGCCAAGAAATTTGAAGGCGCAACTGTTTGGATTCCAGAAGACGATGAACGTTCGAAAGCTGAACTTGAAGCAATTCGTGACGTTCGTGAAATTTTGCGAGCGAGGAGCGGTGTAATCAAGCAAGAAATCTACCCAATTCAAGGTGTTTATGTACCAATGGAGCGTTTCGAAGCTTTCTATTTAGGACTTCAAAAACTCGCCTTACAACACAGCATTCCCGCACCAATTCAAGGTTCAGCGCTAACCTCTACTTTTGAAATTCTAGCTGAATTCGACTTTTCGAAAATTAGCGACCGTCAAAAATCACTAAAATTTATTGCCGACCTTGGTGCTTTACTTGCAAAAGTTGATGGTGAATTTGCGTATGGTGCGGGTGAAGGGCGAATTTATGGTCATTTTGTTGCAAGAAATATTAGTGAAGAAATTGAAGAATTATATTCGCAAATTAAAGACATTTTCGACCCAATGCATATTTTAAATCCTGGCGTAAAAGGTCGCCCAAACACTAAAGAATTAGTGAAATCGGTTCGAAATGGAAAATAAACCAAATTTCGAAACTGGCGAAGGTTTAACTGTTCAAAACGATACCCGGAATGTGATTGATAAATACAAGGGTTTATCAGTTGAAGAAATTAAAAAAGATCTTGAGACTTCACGGCACAATTTTCATATTGCCGTCGAGAACTTTCAGCATGATTTTAATATTGGCACAATCGCTCGAAACGCCAATGCTTTTAACGCTGCAGGAATTCATATTATTGGCAAAAAACATTGGAATCGGCGAGGTGCGATGAAGACCGAGGCTTATATGAATGTTTTTCATCATAAAACCGTGCAAGATTTTATAGATTGGGCGAAAGATAATAAATTTAAACTTATCGCAATTGACAACCAGAAAGGCGCAAAGAATCTAAACAATGCACAACTTTCGAAAGGTTCTATTTTGGTTTTCGGAAACGAGAGCGATGGTCTTTCAGAAGAAATGATCGAGGCCTGCGAAGAAATGATTGCAATTGAACAATTCGGCTCAACGAGAAGCGTTAATGTTGGAGTGGCTAGTGGCATTTTAATGTACGAATTCGTGCGGCGAAATTATTTGGCAAAATAATTATTCATTAGACAACAGCAGTTTATTTTTATATCTTTTTATTTTTCATAAATGAGGACTGCATATTAATAAACTATTGAGCGCTCATTAACACTCTTTTTTGCATAAAAAAATAGGGTGTGTTATAATTATATAGATATGAAGACAAAGTTAAAGAATATTTCAGATGTAAAAGTTGAGCTTACAATTTCTCTTGGAGCTGAGGAATTGAAAGCCGCCGAGCAAGTTGCGCTAACAAAGCTCGCTAAAGAAGTTAAAATTGAAGGCTTTCGAAAAGGAAAAGCGCCCCTCGAAATGGTTGCTGCGCAAGTTGATCCAAATTTACTTAATCAAGAAACGCTTGAAAACGCACTTTCTAAATCTGTTGCTGAAGCATTTCTAAAAGAAAAAGTTCAAGCAATTAATCGGCCAGAAGTTGATGTTAAAAAATTTATTCCTGGAACTGAGCTAGAATTTACCGCAACTACCGAAATTATGCCAAAAGTTGAACTTGGTGACTACAAAAAATTAGGAGTAAAAAAAGAAGCTGTAAAAGTTTCGAAAAAAGAAGTTAAAGAAACAATTGATCGAATTTTAAAGAATTTTGCCGAAAAGAAAAAAGTTGAGCGTGAAGCAAAAAATGGCGATGAAGTCATCATTGACTTTTTAGGCAAAAAAGATGGTGTTGCTTTTGATGGTGGAAAAGCTGAAAAATTTCCTCTTGAACTTGGCTCAAAATCTTTCATTCCTGGGTTCGAAGAAGGTTTGGTCGGTAAAAAAGCTGGTGATGAACTTTCACTTAATTTGGAGTTTCCAAAAGATTACCACGCAAAAGACTTGGCTGGCGTAAAAGTTATTTTTGAAGTAAAAATTCACGAAGTTCGAGAAAATGTTGAGCCAGAAATCAACGAAGAATTTCTTTCAAAATTAGGTGATTTCAAAACTAAAGAAGAATTCGAAAAACAGATTGAAGAGGATCTGAAAACTCAAAAACAAGCCGAAGCAGACGAAAAATTTAAAGACGAACTTGTTAAAAAATTGGCAGAAGTTTCGAAAGTTCCCGTACCAGAAATTTTGCTTGAAGATCAAAAGCGCAGCATCGAAATGGATATGCAACAAAATTTGATGTATTCTGGGCTTTCACTTGAAGACTATCTTGAACGAATGGGCAAAACTCGTGAAGAATGGCTCGAAAAAGACGTTAAAGAAGCAGCTGAAATGCGCGTAAAATCTGGATTGGCTTTAGCAGAGCTTTCCAAAGTTGAAAAAGTTAAGTCAGACACTAAAGAGCTTGACGCCCGAATTGCACAGCTTAAAGAGCAATACGGAAACAGCAAAGAGGTTCAAAAACAGCTTTCATCTGATGATGTTCGCCGAAACTTGGCAAACCAAATTTTAACCGAAAAAACAATTGATTTATTGGTAAAATTTAATTCATAGTTTTAAAAATTTTATAAAAACAGGCTCGAAAGGGCTTGTTTTTGCTTATGCTTTATTTTATAATAGTTATAATTAGTACATTTGGAGGTGGTTTTATGATTTCTTTAGAAGAAGCCGCAAAGGATACAACGCTTAACTTGACGCTTGTTGTTCATAAGCAAATTATTTTGTCAATTCGAGCGATTGATTGGGAAGGTTTATTTTCTTATACTCTGCGAGATAGTTTTAAGGCTAAGAATTTAGAGCTTGATTATTCGGGATTGTTAATTCCTGAAAAGGGAGTTTCTCCTGACAACCCATCGGTTTCTTTTAGCTTTTTAGTTAATGACAATAATTTTAAGATAACAGAATGCTCGAAATTAGAAATCAGTAAGATTATCAAAAAAATCCTTCACGATTGTTTGGGCCATAACCCTTTTAAGCCTCTTAAAAAAATTGAAATTGGTGAAAGGTATAAGCATTATAAAGGCGGGGAATACGAAATTTTAAGTATTTCTCACCACACAGAACAGGATGAAGAACTCGTAAATTATTGCGAAATTGGTAATAGTGAAATCTGGTCGCGGCCAAAAGATATGTTTATGGACGGCAGATTTCAACCGATAGATTTTTAGCTCGCATCGCGGGCTTTTTCGTTTTCTAAATATTGTTTTTTTATTAAACTTATGCTTTAATTAGTATAAAATACGAGAAAGGAATTTATGAAATTTTTCGAAAAAAGAGATTTATCAATTTTACATATTATTTTAACTATTATTCTTCTTATTGGGCTAGTCGTAAATAGTATCATTCTTGGGATTTTTTATAGTGATTATCTTAAAAATTTTGATGGACAGCAAAAAATTGAAAAAAATTATCAAGATAGAATTGAATCACTCGAGAAAAAGCTCAATCTTAAGTATTCACCAAACGAAAACGGAGAGTATTCACATAAATCGCAAAGCGAACTCTAAACAAGGTTCGCTTTTTATGATAAAATGGAAGAATGAACGACTTTCAAAAGATTTTCGAAAAAAATTATAAAATGTTAAACGCTGAGCAGAAAGAAGCGGTCGATACAATCGATGGACCAGTCTTGGTGATTGCCGGGCCGGGGACAGGGAAAACTCAATTGCTCTCAACACGAATTGCTAATATTTTGCAAAAAACCGACACAGCACCAGAAAATATCCTTGCAATGACCTTTACTGAAGCTGGAGCTTCGAATATGCGCGAGCGACTTTCACGTTTTATCGGTACGGATTCTTTTAAGGTTGGAATTTTCACTTATCACGGTTTCGCAAATGAAATTATTCAAAACTATCGCGAATATTTTACAGATAAAAATCTTAACGAAGCCGCCGATGAATTAGTTACAAAAGAAATTATAACAAAAATATCAAACGAATTGCCAAGTTCTTCAAAACTCAAAAAAATCTCTATTTCAAACATCGCCTCCACGATAAAAGAAATGAAAAATGCTTATATTTCGCCAGATGATTTGCGAAAAGTTGCGAAGGCAAATATTTCTGAGCAAGAAATTTTTAACGAGAGCATTAAAGGATTACGCGTTGACGGGAGAACTTTTGCGAAGGTTCAGCCGTTTTACTCAGCAATTCGCGATAATTTAGAAAATTCAATCTCAAAAGACTTAAACGATACAAAGTTTAAAAGTAATCTGTATTTTTATTTCGAAAAATTAAATGAAGCCTACCTTGAGGCAGAAGAAACTGGAAAATCAAAACCTTTAACAGATTGGAAAAATACTTTTCTTGATTTAAAAGATTTCGAAGATAATTTTCAAATCAGCGATACTTACGCAAATAAAAAACTACTTGAATTTGCTGATTTTTATGAAAAATTCAATAATGAAATGAAAAATCGTGGGCTTTATGATTTTAATGATATGATTTTGGAAGTTATCGAAACACTTGAAAATAACGATGATTTTCGGTTCACGCTTCAAGAAAAATATCAATATTTGCTATTAGATGAGTATCAAGACACTAATGATTCGCAGGCGAAAATTATTGAACTGCTCACAAATAATCCTGTTATGGAGGGTAAGCCAAATGTCTTGGCGGTGGGCGATGACGACCAAGCAATCATGGCTTTTCAAGGTGCAAGTAAGTCGAACATGATTGATTTTTACAATCGTTTTGGCGAAAACACAAAAGTCATCAACTTAACTAAAAATTACCGCTCGCACGGCGATATTTTAACTGCTTCAAAAAATGTTGCAAATACGATTTCAGGACGATTGACTAAAAACTTGCCAATTAAAATTGAGAAAGATATTTCAGCGGAAGGAAACTTCATCGACCGAAAAATTCAGCTTGAACGAACAAATTTCGAAAGTCAAATTGCAGAATTTTCTTGGGTCGCAGAAAAAATTTCGAATTTAATTCAAAACGGAGTTGCACCAAAAGAAATTGCCGTAATCGCGCCAAAGCACAAGATTCTGCAAGCTTTTGTGCCGTATTTAAAAAACCAAAATATACCAATTTATTATGAGAAACGTGAAAATATTCTAAAAAATGAAATAATTTCGCAGCTAATTAAGATTTCGAAGCTAATTTTGGCAATTCGCAATAAAGATGAAGATAAAATGGCGAATCTTTTCCCTGAAGTTTTGAGCTTTAATTTTTGGCAAATTCCAGCAGTTGAAATCTGGAAAATGAGTTGGGCAGCCAAAGATGATCGTGATTTTTGGATTGAAGCTATATTGAAAAGCGAAGTTGAACAAATTCGAAATTTGGGTGAAATTTTAGTTACGCTAGCCGAATTTTCACACGAGAAGACTTTCGAAGAGCTTTTTGATTATATTTTGGGCTCAAGGGAAATTCGCGAAGGTTTAAAATCACCAATTCGAGATTTTATTTCGCAAAAATCTGACGAAGAATTTTATGATACAATTTTAAACTTAACTATTTTGCGAGACAAACTGCGAGAATTTTCGAACGAAGAAAATAATAAACTTGATATTTTAATAAATTATGTTGAATTATGTGAAGAATTTGAAATTCAAATTTTAAGTACAAATCCGCACAATACAAGCGAAAATGCAGTTCAAGTTATGACGCCCTTCGTGGCAAAAGGCTTAGAATTTGAATATACTTTTCTAATTTCACTCAATCAAGATAGCTGGAATTCTGCGAGAAAAGGTAGTGGGGGAGAAAATATCACAATGCCTGCAAACCTTAAATTTACAAATATCGAAGATGAGGGTGAAGACACACGCAAGCGATTGATGTTTGTGGCAATGACGCGCGCTAAAACTCAACTTTATCTTACAAACCACAACAGTGATTTAACTGGAAAAACCAAAAAAACACTGTCATTTTTAGATGAACGAGAAGAAGACGGAGTTTTAAAATCAAAAATTCTACCTGAAAAATGGCAAGAAGTTTCAAGAATCCAAAGAGAATCACTTGAAGCTGATGAAATTGAAACAAACTGGCATGAATTTTATACCATCAAAAATGAAGAAATGCGGGAGCTTTTGAAGCCAAGAGTCAAAAACTACAAATTAAGCCCAACAGATCTAAACTCCTATACAAGCCTCCAATATAAAGGCCCTCAAACCTTTTTCGAAAATAAAATTTTATGTTTTCCCGGAGCTTACGGTCCAGCCCTAACGCTTGGAAATATCGTTCATGAAGGCCTTAACTACATTCAAGATGAAATTAATTCTGGCAATACACCAAATATTGACAATATTAAAAAATATGCTATTGAAAGATTTTCGAAATACCCACTCTCAGAAAAAGACAAAGAAGAAATTTTAGAAAGATTTAATCAAATTTTTGAAAACTTTTTCGAGAATAATTTAGGCGAGTTTAAACCTGGAAATATAGCTGAGAAAAACTTTAGCGGTGTTGGAGTAACGATTGGAAATGCGGTTCTAACGGGAAAAATTGATCTAATTCGAATAGACCGCGAAAATAAAAAAATCACAGTCGTTGATTATAAGACTGGTTCAATTCCTTTTAATACTAAAGCTAATAAATTTGATACAAATTCAACAAAAATTCACGAATATACACAACAGCTATATTTTTATAAAATTTTGATCGAAAACGCACCAGAATTTTCGGGTTATACGGTTGAAAAGGGAATTTTGGAATTCATTGAGCCAGATAAACGCACTGAAAAAACTTATAATTTTGAAGTGTTCTTTAAACCTGAAGAAGAGGAACGGCTAAAAACTCTGATTCAAGCTGTTTGGGCAAAAATTAAATCATTTAATTTTGAACTGGATGAAGAAAAATATTCGAAAGATATAAAAGGAACGCGAGCTTTCGAAGCAGATTTAATCACGGATTTTAAGGATTCAAATAACTAATGAATAAAGATTTTTTTGAAAAAGATTATCTTTTAACCCGTGTCTATTTTGATAGAAATCAAAAACCACGTTGGAGGTTGGCAGATTTAGATTCTGGTGAGATTTTAAGCTTCTCACCAGAATTTGAAGAACCGATTTCAATAGAAATTAACCTTTCAAAACGATTTTGTATTGGTTGGCATAGTTTGGAAACGGGTGAAGATTTTGTCTGCCCAGAAAATTATGAACTTGACAAAAAATATGAACAATGTCAAAATTGCCAAAAGAGAACCGGCTTTAATCCAGCATTCTACAATGTAAAAGATGGGGAAATTTCAAAACAACAGATTGAGCGAAATTTGCAGCCACATTTTGTTTATTTAGCATATTTTTCAGATGAAACTATTAAAGTTGGAATTAGTTTTGCAGGGCGAGGAATTGCAAGATTGCTTGAACAAGGGGCGAGAGCCGCGTTGATTTTAGGTGAATTTTCGAGTGCAAATATTGCTCGAAATTATGAAGAGAAAATATCCAAAATGCCAGATTTTTGTGAAAATGTCAAGGCGAATGCAAAATTAAAACTTCTTGAACAAGATTTTGTTTTTTCGAAAGCAGAAAAGACGCTTCTTGATGCTCGCAAAAAAATAGAAACCGCCCAAAAAGTAGTTTTCGAAAAGCAAGATCCAATAGATTTAAATAAATTTTATGCAAAAAATGGAGAAATTCCAAGCGGAAAAATGCTTGAAATACAAAATTGTCCGCAAAATCAAAACGGTGAAACTTTGATTTTTTCAGGTATTTTAAAAGCTCAAGTCGGTTATATTTTACTCGCTAAACAACAAGGTGAAATTATTTCAATACCACTTAAAAAATTTACGGGGCGAAAAATTCGAATTTCACCAAAAATTATTGAACTTAATTTGCCAGAGCGACAGGCTAGTCTGTTTGATTTTTAAGTAAAAAGCTGATAAAATAGAACTAATGAGTAAAGCATTATATCGCAAATATCGGAGTAAGAAATTAAGTGAAGTTGTGGGTCAAAAACACATTACAACGGTGCTTGAAAATGCTTTAAAACAGGGGAAAATTGCCCATGCTTACCTTTTTACTGGCCCACGCGGTGTTGGTAAAACTTCTATTGCGCGAATTTTAGCCCACGAAATTAATAATCTGCCATATTCTGAAGAAGACAATCACCCAGATATTATTGAAATTGATGCCGCTAGCAATAACGGAGTAGATGACATTCGCCAGCTTCGAGATAATGTGCAAGTTGCGCCATTTTCCGCCAAATATCGTGTTTACATTATAGATGAAGTTCATATGCTTTCGAAAGCTGCTTTTAATGCACTTCTCAAAACCCTTGAAGAACCACCAGAACACGCCGTTTTTATTCTTGCTACAACCGATGCCCACAAATTGCCAGCAACAATTATCAGCCGAACTCAGCGGTTTGTTTTTCGATTTATTTCAAAAGAAGACGTTTGTGCTCATTTAGAATTTATTGCCAAAAATGAAAAAATTAATATTTCCAGAGAAGCGATTGAAATTATTGCCGAACGCGGTGAAGGGAGTTTTCGTGATAGTATTTCACTACTTGATCAAATTTCAAGCATTGCAGAAAAAAATAAAGAAATTACAGCAAATCTACTTGAAGAAGCTCTTGGATTAGCACCAAAAGCACAAATCAATGCTTTAATTTCAGCTTTCGAAAAACAAAATTCAAACGAAATTTTGCAAATCGTGCGAGATGTTCGCAGTTCTGGCGTGGATTTGAAGAATTTTGCCAGCCAGCTTTTAAATTTTATTACTGAAAAGATTGGTGAAAAACCATATCTTTCGCAATTTTTAGTGCCGCTAACACGAGCGGAAAAGTCAAATTTTATTGAAATGGAACTACTTTCAATTTTTATTCAGCCGAGTTTTACACCGCAGTTTTCAATAAACCAAAATGTGTCGCAACAAATTCAGCAAAAAACAGCTCCAGAGTCAAAAGCTGAAAGCCAAAAAACGGCAGAAATTTCAAAAAGTGAATCAGAAAATCAGCCAAACTTACAAAAAGAAACTTTCGAAAATTCGCCAAAAACTGAAAATCATGAAGATAAAATAGAAATTCCGCAAAAAGATGAAGAAGATGAATCTTTGAAAAGTGAAATTCCAGAAAGTTTAGATGAAGTTCAACCAAAAAATGACAATAAAAATCAAGATCTGGGCGAAAAGAAAGAATTTAAATGGACAGACTTCTGGAGTGCGATTGATGAGGGTGATAAGGGAGTTCAAACGATTTTAAAACAATCTGGCCATATTTTCGAAAATGGTAAAATTAAAATTTATACGGGCAGACCTTTTAACCAAAAACAGCTCGAAAAAGCAAAAGCCCAATCTTCAATGGGAAAAGCTTTAAAGAAAATTGGCGCAGATGGCTGGGCAATTGAAGTTTTTGGAACAGCAAAACCCGCGAGCGACCCGGCGATTGCAAGTGTTCAGGATTTAATGGGGGGTGGAGAAATGGTAAAAATTGATGAGTAGCGAGAAAACCGGCGGTAAAATTCCGCCACAGAATTTAGATGCCGAGATGAGTTTAATTGGCGCTATTTTGATTGATGAGGAAGTTTTAATTGATATTGTAGAAATCGTGAAAGCGGCAGATTTCTATGACAAACGCCACGCCACAATTTTTGCGTCGATTATTCGACTTTATGAGCATCACCAGCCAGTCGATCTTCTAACGCTTACGAATGAACTTAAAAAACGGGAAGAGCTTGACGCAGTTGGTGGCTCAAGTTATTTAGCAGAGTTAACAAACTACGTTCCAACAGCTTCACACGCAGCAAGCTATGCTGAAATTGTTGCTCAGGCAGCAGTTCGAAGGCGGCTAATCAAGGCTGGCGGCGACATTACTGAATTAGCTTTTAATGAAGAATTAACCGTTCCGCAACTTTTAGGCCAAAGTGAAGCCGAACTTTTCAGCGTTTCAGATGCAAGCTTAAAACAAGATCTATCTTCAATGGAAGATATTCTGAACGACTCCTTCGAAAGATTAGATGAGCTTTATAAGAACAAAGGGGCAATTCGTGGGATTCGAACAGGCTATCGTGATCTTGACAACAAAACAGCAGGATTGCAGCGTTCAGACCTAATTATTCTTGCTGCCCGGCCAGCGATGGGAAAAACAACTTTCGTAACAAATTTAGCTTATAATATTGCTACAATCGAGAAAAAATCAGTACTTTTCTTTAGCCTTGAGATGAGTAAAGAACAGCTTGTTGACCGTATGCTTGCAGATGCCGCCGGAGTTGATTCGTGGAATATTCGAACGGGAAATTTGAGTGACGAAGACTTTGCAAAGCTAGCTGATGCGATGGGAGAAATGGCTGAAGCTCCGATTTTTATTGATGATACACCGGGCGTAAGTGTTCTCGAAATGCGAACAAAAGCACGGCGCGCTGCACATGATGGCGAGCTTGGTTTAATTGTCATTGACTATCTACAGCTGATGCAGGGAAGCGGCTCAGCAAAATCTTCGGCAAACCGTGTTCAAGAGGTTTCAGAAATTTCGCGTGGCTTAAAGTTGCTCGCACGCGAATTAAATGTGCCTGTAATTGCGCTTTCGCAGCTCAGCCGTTCCGTTGAGAGCCGTGACCCCAAAATACCGCAACTCGCCGACCTCCGTGAATCTGGTTCTATCGAGCAAGATGCAGACATCGTGATGTTTCTTTATCGTGAGGCTTATTACAATCCTGAAACTGAGCGAGAAAATATCACCGATCTCATTCTTGCCAAGCACCGCCATGGCCCAGTTGGTACAATTGAGCTCTATTTCCACCCAGAACGCCTCCGCTTTATGTCGCTTGACCGCAAGCATGGTGAATAAATTTTAAAACCGCAGTTTACCCTTATTCTTGCGGTTTTAAGAATTGATTTTTCATTTTCTTTAGCGTATAATTATGGTTATGGATAAATTTCATAATCGCAAAAATGAGCTCTTAATAAGATTCATGCTCGGCACAATGATTTTTCTGTCTGAGATTGCAATTATTTTTATTACTCATCCGCTAAATTTTATTGATTTTATAGTTATATTATTTACGCTCTTTGCTTTAAATTTAGCTTTTATAATTTTTGGAGTTCGCCAAAAACAAACTCGCCAAAAAATGCTTGAAGCCCGTAAGAATGCTGAAGATTCGCGAAATAGAATTTTAACGATCATTAACAGCTTAACTGATGCAGTTTTAGGTATTGATTCGCGCGGAAAAATTGAATTATACAATTCTGCAGCGCTTGAAATTTTAGGCGAAAATGGTGAAATTTTAAACAAAAACCTTTCGAAAATTTGTAAGCTTACAAAAATCAACACGCAAAAATTCGAAATTCAAGAAATTCTTAAAGCGGGAAAGCCATATTTCTCAACCAATGATTTAATTCTTCAAAAAGAAGATGAAACACTACGGATTGAAATTGAAATTATTAAAATTAAAGAATCTTTTTCGAAAAAATCAAGGTCTAATTTAAAAAAATTCGTGGTAATTTTACGCGATATTACCAAGCAAAAAACACTCGATGAAGAGCGTGATGAATTTATTAGTGTTGTGAGCCACGAACTTCGTACACCAGTAGCAATTTTGGAAGGTTCTTTGAGTAATTTAAAACTGCTAATTGATAAAAAAGAACCTTTTAAGATGCTTGAAAAATCTGCTAAAACTGCCTACAGCCAAAATAATTTTCTTGCAACAATGGTGAATGATCTTTCAATACTCTCACGTACAGAAAGAGGAATCGGTGAAGGAGCAGAAGAAATTAACCCAAAAGAGCTTGCCGAGACACTTTTCAAAAAATATCACAAAACAGCTTTCGAAAGAGGCCTAAGCCTCAATTTAAATATTGACAATAATCTTAATCATGTTAAAGCTAGTAAACTTTATTTAGAAGAATTATTACAAAATTTTATCACAAACGCTTTAAAATATACGCGCGAAGGTTCTATTGAAATTTGTTTTAAAAATTCACAAAAAGGTGTAATTTTTGAGGTTAAAGATACTGGGATTGGAATTAGCTCAAGCGATCAAAAACGGATTTTCGAAAAGTTTTACAGGAGTGAAGATTGGCGAACGCGAGAAACTGGCGGCACAGGCTTAGGACTTTATATTTCTTCAAAATTGGCGGCAAAAATTGGTACAAAAATTCAACTCGAAAGCAAATTAAACCACGGTTCGAAATTCTTTTTTGAACTCCCAAAAATTAAAGAATAGATTTTTGCATATTTTTTGCTTTTTTAAAAATTTTATGGTATACTTGACATATCAAGCCTAATAGGCTTTTTAATTTTGGAATAGGAGAAAGATGGCGAAGAAAGAAACCAAAATAACTCGCGTTAAGGCAAAAAACGCAAAATCGAAGCCTGAAAAAGAAGTTTCGAAAGAGCTAAAAATAAGTAAATATGCTGCAAAAGTTGCTGGCATTAAAACAGAGAAAAAAGCTAAAAAACCGGCACCAAAATTTGTGCGAATTTTAATGAAACCGTTTAAATTTGTTACAATTCCATTTGTTGCACTTGGTAAATATTTGGTAGCTTCTTGGAAAGAACTAAAACTCGTTCGCTGGCCAACTCGCAAAGAAACTTGGAAAATGACTAGTGCCGTAATTGCATTTTCTGTAGGATTTGCAACATTAATTTTATTGCTAGACGGCTTGTTTAACTGGATTTTTAAAACACTAATTAAGTAATTTTGAAAGGTATTTATGGCAAATAAACGATATGATGATTCCCGAAACTGGTATGCGGTTACAACTTTAGCGGGATATGAAGACAAAGTTGCGGAAAATCTTCGCCAACGAATTGAAGGTGTAGATATGGCCGACAAAATCTTCGACACGCTTGTTCCGAAAGAGAAGCAGATTGAAGTTAGGAATGGAAAACGCAAAGTTGTTGAACGAAAAATTCTACAAAGTTATGTTTTGGTTGAAATGAAATTAACTGAGGAGACTTGGTTTGTTGTTCGAAACACACCAGGTGTGACTGGATTTATTGGTTCAGATTCACCAACACCAGTTTCTGAAAAAGAAATGCGTGATATTCGCCGCCGAATGGGCGCCGAAGAGCCAATGTTTGAAATTAACTTTTCTGAAGGTGAAATTATCAACATTATCGATGGTCCATTCAAAGGTTTCGAAGGTGCAGTTTCTGAGATTGACGCCGTGAAAGGCAAAATCAAAGTGATGGTTTCAATGTTTGGCCGCGAAACACCAGTTGAGCTTGATATTCTTCAAATTGAAAAAATCTAATTTTAAATTTCGAAAGCTAAAAACGCTCAAAATTGAGCGTTTTAATTTGATTTAAATTAAAAATCTCGCCAAATTCAGCGAGAAAAAAATTACTTTTTGGAAACAACGTTCTTATTAATCCTAAGAGCTTTATCTATCATATACTCAGGATTTGATAAATTATGATTAATAAGTTCAAGTTCTTGCGTTCGAGAATATTTGTGAAATTCAGGTGTTGCTAGAATCATCCCATCTTCGACACAAATACAAACCTGGTAAAGATTGAAACCGAATGACGAAATTAGATCTGTAATATTATGATACTTTCGTTCAAAGCCTTGTTCAAAAATCGCATCCGTATCTTTGATTCTCCAAATATCAAAAAGTTGTCCGCGATAGTTAATTCGAAAGCCTTTGTGATTATTATTTTCGACAAAAGTTCCGCCCAGATCTTCAAGCCGTTTACGAATTTTTGAGACAGCTATATTTGTTTTTACCACAATATCAATATCGTTATTTTGAGCAGAATCAATGCAGAGAGCTTTATATATTGCAAAACTTCCCACAATATAAACCCGCCCAAAATCTTTTAGAACTTCAAGTACTTCACGATTTTCCATTTTTAAACCTCCAAAGCGTGATTTTAAAATTATAGCATAGTTAAAAATTAAAGACAAGAAAAAGCATAGCAAAGCTGGGGGCTATAGAGGTTTATATTAAACTAATGCCATTTCTTACAAGCAATGTATTTTAACAATATTTTTCATGCTAATCACATTTTCATATTCATAATTTTCCGTCGAACAATCTTCACAAAATTTTACACAATGAGTTAATAGTCCTAAAATAAACGAATTGAAGCTTGAAATTTTAAAAAAAATATGCTAAAATTAATACGTTACGCACTTGAATTATCAAGTAAAAAATTATTTAAAGGGAAATTATGGCAAAAAAAGTTATTGGAAATTTGAAACTTCGAATCCCAGCTGGCCGTGCAACAGCAGGTCCTCCAGTTGGTTCAACACTTGGTCAATGGGGTCTAAATATGATGGACTTCATCAACCCATTCAATGAAAAAACTAAAGATATGATGGGTAAAGACGTAATTGTTCACCTTCAAGTTTACGAAGACCGAACTTTCACTTGGAAATCACTTGGTCAACCAGTTGATGACATGATTCGAGACCGAGCAGGAATCCAAAAAGGTGCAGGAAATTCAAAAACTGACAAAGTTGGTAAAATTACAAAAGCTCAATTGCAAGAAATTGCTGAAGCTAAAATGGAACACTTGAACGCAGTTTCACTTGAAGGCGCTATGAAAACTATCGCCGGAACAGCTCGTTCAATGGGTGTTGAAATTACTGAATAACATTCTTAAAAATCGCTCTTCTGGGCGGTTTTTAAATTGCAAAAAAAATATTTCTATGTTATACTTTAACAGATGAAAAAAGCTTTAAGTTTCGAAATTAAAACTCGCCTTAATGGCACTTTGGCAAGAACTGGCGTAATTCAAACTCCACACGGTGAAATTAAAACCCCAGCTTATATTGCGGGCGGAACTAACGCAACAGTGAAAGCAATGACACCCGAGCAAATCCGCTCAACTGGTGCACAGGCCGTACTGGCAAACACCTACCATCTAATGCTTCGGCCTGGTGCAGATATTCTAGCAAAAGCTGGCGGAATTCATAAGTTTATGAACTGGAACGCACCGACCTTTACTGATTCTGGCGGTTTTCAGGTTTTTTCACTTGGAATGGCTTATAAAAAGGGAATTGATGCAACTTCACACATTTCGAAGGGCGATTCAAATCTAGCACGCCACAATTCGAATCAGCTCGCAAAAGTTGGCGAAGACGGAGTTTGGTTTAAATCTCACATTTCAGGCGAAAAGATTTTTATGTCGCCAGAAATTTCAATGGAACTTCAGCATAAAATTGGCGCCGATATTCATATGGCTTTTGATGAATTGACTTCACCGCTAGCTGGCCGAGCACAAATTAAATCCGCATTAGATAAAACTCATTTTTGGGCCGAAAAGTGTTTGAAACGCCACAACGAATTAAATACCGAGCATATCGCAAAAGGCGAAAATCTGCAGGCGCTTTTCGCGGTAGTTCAAGGTGCGCGCGAAGAAGATTTTCGAAAAGAAAGTGCGAGTTTTTTGGGCTCGAGAGATTTTGACGGCTTTGGGATTGGTGGAATTTTTCAGCCAGAAGAAATCCCCGAAGTGTTAACTTGGGTGAACACAACCTTACCAGAAGAAAAGCCGCGACATTTATTAGGAATGGGCGCGCAACCCGCCGATCTCTTTTTAGGTGTGGAATTTGGTATTGATACATTTGACTGTGTGGCGCCAACTCGTCAAGCTCGAAACGGTGCAATTTTTACTTATTCTGGGCGAATTAATATTAAAAACGCCAAGTTTAAAGAAGACTTTACACCGATTGATAGCGATTGCAATTGCTACACTTGCCAAAATTTCACAAAAGCTTATGTTAATCATCTTTTCCGTGCAGACGAAATTCTTGCCAGTACACTTGCTTCAATCCATAATGAATTTTTCGTAATTAATACAGTTGATAAAATCCGTGAGAGTCTTGAAAACGGCACTTTTTTTGAATATAAACGCCAATTTTTAATAAAATATTACGGTGAAGAGCGAGCAAAAGATTTCGAAACTAAGCAAAATGAAGATTCGTTGCAAAATTAAGCCAAATTCAAAAAAAGGAAATCTCATTCAAAAGTCGCAAGATGAAAGCGGCGAGTTTTTTGAGATTTTTGTTCGTGAGCCAGCGATTGAAGGCAAAGCAAATCTGGCGGTAATCAAACTTTTGGCAGAAGAATTCGGCGTTTCGAAAAGTCGAGTCTCCCTAAAGACTGGTATAAAATCGCGATTTAAGATTTTCGAAATTGAAAAATAACAAATTTACCTCTATAAAAGCAATTCTATTTTAGCCAGAATTAAATAGAAAATAGAAGACTACTCCTTCGATTTTTAGTTGGCAAGTTTATTCTATAACACAAATAACTATAATATTTTATATAATAATTTTACAATCAGTTCATTTTATAGTATAATTTAGTTATGTTTAAAGAATTATCTCAATCAATTAGGGATTATGCAAAAGAGCAATCAACTGACTCAATGAAGCGATATTGCAATAACATCGCAGACGCTTTAGATGATGAAGAGTTTCTTTAGACTCTATCAAAAACAGAAACTTTAGATCGATTAAATTCTCTTCAGAATAACTTTTATTATAGTATTCGTGAAAATGTTTATCAGAATGCGTTAAATACAATCTATACTAACCATGGCTATATATAGATCAGAACCAAAGCAAAAGTCGATCTATGATGTTGCGACACAACGAACAAAAGCGATAGTTGGGTAAAAAATAGATATGAAAAACGCCCTTATTTATCGGGGGCGTTTTTTGATATTGAAAAATAGTTTAGTCGGCGTATTTTTTATGTAATTTCAAGCAAGCATTAACTCGATTCTTAGCGCTAGTAGCGGCCATTAGCAAACTGTCATAAGTGTAAGTATTTGAGCCCATTTTACCACCTTTGGTATATTCACCCCTTAATACTAGGGTTCCTTTTGTGGTGTAAAGCATGTTTTCGAAAATGTATTTAGCCTTTTTGCCTGCAGAATCTTTAATTTGGCGATAGTCAAATCCTTTAATTTCTTCCCAAGAAAAAGCTTGCACAGTTTCATATTTAAAAGCTGAACCATATGAAAATTGAAGCTCTACGCCACCATTATAAGTAATTTTAAGACGAGCTTTAGTGACTATTTCTTCTATTCCTTCGAAATCGCCATCGTAGTTGCCTAAAACATATTGGCGCATATTTAGGTTTTTAATTCTTAGTTTGTCTATAAAATTCATAATATAAATAATTTATTTAGTTATTTTATTGTCTATAGCTCGAAAACTTCCGATTCATTACGATCAACTGGGAAAGTATAATAAATGGTTTTATTTTTGCCTGTATTCCAGTTGAGTAAATCTGTTCCAGTTGATTGTTCTACGATAGCAACAGATAAATCTTTTTGGCCTGTTTGTTCAGATAAGAATTTAATAATTTCTTTAGCTTGGTCATGCCATAACGGGTTGTTTTTTGAAATTGATGCGTGTATGTTATAGTATTTCTGATTAGCTAAATCTGTTATTTTATGGATTCTAAATTGGATACCAGAGCTGGTAGTGTAGCTTTTATTTTTCTCTATTTTTGGCGAAGTAGTGGTGCTCTGAGCTTTAGTTGTTGGTGTGTTGTTAACTGGTTTAGTCGGTTTAACTGGATTATTTATTGCCTCAATAACCCCAATGATTAGAAATACTGCTATAGTTATTATAATCGTAAACCTGAACCAAGCAACTTTTTTAAATGCATCTTTAAAAGTTTTTTGACCAGTAATTTTCTCTAGTATATAGATCCTTTCATTAAATTTATATAGATATAATACACTGAAAAAGGAATGATTTCAAGGACTCGACTATTTAAGTTTAATATATGAGTATATAAAACTAAACAAAGGAGTTTGTATATCGAAAATTTCGATTAACACTGAAAAGTATATAAAAAATAAGACTAAAGAGGTAGAAATAAACGGAAATAATTTTACAGTCCGCAAGGCTGGTGCAGGTGAACAGTTAGATTCGATTGAGAATATAAGAGTGCTGAACAATTTAAAAAAGAGAATGGCTACAACTGACTCTGAATCTGAACAGATGGAGATTATGAATTAATGAACCTTTGAACTATTGGCTCGCAATCTTTAATCTTTACTTTTTTTTATGGTTCTGTTCTTAGTTTTTTAATTTATAGCTGCCAGATTGTTAATAAACACACCTATTGTCAGGTTTTTGCTAGACTGATGAAGAGGCTTAAAACCAAAGTCCCCTCAATTCGTATAACAAAAAAGAGTGCAGCGTCGCCACAACACTGCACTCTTTTGGTCTTATCTTTTTCTATATAATTAAAAAGCCAAGACAAAGTGTTTACAATAAACATTTCATCTTGGCTGGGATGGAGGGATTCGAACCCCCGAATGGCGGGACCAGAACCCGCTGCCTTACCACTTGGCGACATCCCAATACTTTTCAATTATATCAAAAAAAATAATGCTTTTCAAGAGCTTTTCGAAAACCTTTTATTGACAAAACTAATATTTTCTGCTATAATTTAGTTGTCTAAGCTTTTGCTTGGAAATTTTATTTAGGAGGATTCGAATGAACCAACAGCTTTTCTTACAAGATGCACTTTTTCAATCAATAAAAACCGGAACACCACTTAGGCTTGAAGCGGACGGAGATAAAATTATCCGCATAGAGCCCGACTCAACATATGATCTGAATAAGGCAATTATCGAGATCCGCGGATCAGCGGAGATTGTTTATCTTGGCGGCGTTTCATTAAAAAGATCCATAACGCATCGAAAAGTTAAAAAAATTGCCGTGTGGGCTAATTTAGATTTCAAAGTCGTAAAAATGCTTTGCGGCGAAGAAATTCCACATCGGATTGAAGAAGATCTTTCAACTCCAGAAGAATTTTTCAGCGATAAAATCAGTAAAAAACCTTTTGGAAGATATTTATTAAAAGATGAACTCGAAATTCCCCCGTTTTTAAAGAATAGAGTTCTCTAAACCTCAAAGTCGCAAAAACGCGGCTTTTTTTATTTCGCTCAAGCTTGCATTTTAAAAAATCTTGTTATAAAATTTAAACAATAAGCTCATCGGTGTTTATTAAAATCCGAAATCTATAGCTTATGGAGGGCTCATATGCATATGAGTAGCATTTTTGTGAAAGTGGTTGAGAATACCGTAAGCGAAAAACAGCTTTCGGTTGAGCTCAACAAAATCAAACCCGTTAAAATCGAAGGTGAATCTGCAGAGCGAATCGTGAAAAATCTCGAAACGCTCCTTGAGGGAAAGGATTCTCTTAGAATAACGGCTGGAGTCAATATTTTTAGTGATAGACTAGTGCTAATGGAAGAAGTCTTCGATATTTTCGAAGAACAGAGCATTAACGATTCAGCTTATTACTATAAAATATTTCAAAATTCAGGCGAAAACAATGGTTTCCAAATTTACTGTCGAAGAGGTGACAGTATTGAAATCAAAAGAATTCGTTCGAATTAAATTAATGTGGAACCTCGCAATTTTGCGGGGATTTTTTTATTCTTGATTTTTCTTTAAAAAAGTTGTATAATATTAAAAGTGCTCGTTTGAGTAGCACATTAGAAAGAGGAATTAATTATGGCTTATTATATTTTTTCTATTCGCACTTCTGCTGGTGATGAATTTCTTTATGATGGCGACAGCGATAAACTTATGCGAGACTTAAACGCAATTGATGGGTCGAATCGCACAGGAACGGTTTTAGTTGAGGACGAAAAAATAGCTCTTCGAAAAGAAGTTTTCGAGGAATTATCGCGAATCCGTAGCTTATTCAAACAAAATAAAAATGTTACTGGATTTGAGATTTTCGATAGCTTTCAATATTCGAAAGAAAGAAAATTCAGTATTGAGTTTTTAGAAAACGGCATAATTGAAGTTACAAAATTAGAGGAGGAAGAAAATGAGCTATAATATAAACGGAAAGGCTTTAGAAGAATTAAGAGCATCGACAAAAGAGAATCCTTCAGAGACATTTCCTAAGGAAAAAGTCCCGAACCTCTGGGACCACATTAAAGAACATTGTCTAACTGGAGACAATAATCAAACTGACTTCTGCTTTGAAAGACTAGGAGAAGTCTACGAGGTCGACATAATCGGCCATTTGTTGACAATCTACAAACATAATTGGAAGCCCCAGTCATTTTAAAATAAAACCCTGAAACAGGGTTTTTAATTTTAAATAAAATTCAATGCTAAAATTTTATTTTTAAGCATAAGCATTTCTGTAAAAATTACAACATCCCACATTTAACAGATTAAAAATTGTGGAAAACTTAAAATTAGCTTAAAATTATGCAAAAATATTGACTTTTAGGTTAATTCGTGATAGAATTTAGAAGATAATATCAAAAGAAAACAGACAAGGAAAATGCGAGGAATATGTCTGAATTACCAGAAAAACAAGTAAAACGGCTAAAAAGCTTGATTCAAGAAGCGGAAACGAATCTTGCGGCAGCCAAAGAATTGCTAATAAGCATTAGCGGTGAAGATAATACCGTGACGGCTCCAAGCAATTCCATCATCGAAAGCCCTCATGGCAAAGTTATTGAAGGTGTCTTCGATGGTCAAACTATGATTGGTCCAGATGGCAAAAATTACCCAGTTCCAGCAAATTACGCTTCGAAATCAAAGCTTGTGGAGGGCGATATTTTGAAGCTTACAATCAATGAAGATGGTGGGTTTATTTATAAGCAAATTGGTCCAGTTCCGCGAAAACAAATTATCGGAACGCTCATCAATCACGACGGTTCGTTCTTCGTTGAAGCAGGCGGCAACGAATATAAAATTTTGCTTGCAAGCGTGACTTATTTCCGCCTTCAAGTTGGTGACCAGGTCACAATTATCATTCCAGAAGACAACACCGACACCACTTGGGCTGCGGTCGAGGCTTCATTCTAAAAAATTTGAGAGATTTATATTAGTTAAAAATCGTGCGAAACTATTGCGAGGTCGCACGATTTTTAATTTGTTTGCTTTTTCGAAAACTTGCTAAATATAATCGCTTATGTTAAAATAGGTGTGTTAATTATTAACCTTAAGCACATTGACAAAATTAATATATATTTTAATATTATAACATAAAAAAACCGCCTAAGCACGGGTGGGCATCGCTTAGGCGGTTTTTTATCTCTTCGACGCACCCGCTAAGGCTCGAAAAATTCGAAGCTGAAAACCCACCAAAATTCAACAAAGGGCTCGCCGGTCAAAGAGGTTACTATGTGCAATATTTATAATTCTTATAGTATATAAAGGAGGGACAAAGAATTATTAAGACTATATCGCACACTATAACAATAGATTTAAGTTTCATTGACAAATTTTTAAATTATTTTATCAATATTTATATATTATCATAAACTTACAATAATGTCAACAATATTTTAGAATTTTATGGAAATTGTTAAAATTAAACCTACATCATTAGATTATTTAAAAGATTTACAGCATATTCCAGACTCACCAAAGCAGCTTTTTATGAGAGGGCAGTTGCCTCCAGAAAGGATCAAAACCGTAGCGATTGTAGGAACTCGCAAGCCGAGCGCTTATGGTAAAGAAGTTGCAGCCAAAATTGCCAGCGAATGCGCGAAAAACGGCATTGTGGTTGTGAGTGGTTTGGCTTTAGGGATTGACTCGGTTGCACATCGGGCAGCTCTTGATAGTGGTGGAATTACTCTGGCAGTTCTTGCAAATGGTGTTGATAAAATTTATCCGCGTTCACATGAAGCTTTAGGGCAGAGAATTCTTGAAAATAATGGCGCAATTTTAAGCGAATATCCAAATGGAACGCCAGCCCAACCTTGGCAGTTTTTAGCACGTAACAGAATCGTTTCAGGTCTTGCTGATGCTGTAGTAATTATTGAAGCTGCTTCGCGTAGCGGGACTCTCTCAACCGCAAATCATGCCCTCGATCAAGGAAAGGAAGTTTTTGCCGTTCCAGGAAATATCACCTCACCACTTTCTGCGGGCTGCAATCAGCTTATTAAGAATGGTGCAAATCCTTTAACTTCAATAGAAGATCTGCTCGATTTTTTAATTCCAGACCGTTTCGAAAAACAAACCAAGCTTTTCCAGGGTGACACACCGGCCGAAAACGTAATTCTCGAAATTCTTTCAAAAAATGGCACAACAGCTAGCGATTCTATAATTAAGAAATCTGGGCTTTCTGTGAGTGATTTTAATCAAGCTGCAACAATGCTCGAAATTAAAGGGTTAATCTCAAACAATGGCGGAAATATTTGGAGCTTGAAGTAGATTTTTAAAAATAAATGTGATATACTAAAAAGAATGAAAAACTTAAAAATTAGCGATTTTTGGATTTATAAATTTCGTTACCAAATTGGAGTTGGGGTTTTATCACTCAGCTATCTTGCAATAATTATTTATACTTTATTTTTTGCACCAAACGGATTAACTGCCGGGGAAATTGAGAGCGCTAAAAGTTCAGTAAACTTAAACTTTTCAAATATTTTTTCGAAGAATATTCTAGATCTCCCATTTAGATTTTTGCAAAAAACTAGCATTGATATTTTTGGTTTAAGCAATTTTGCAATTAAATTGCCGTCGGTTTTGATTTCTCTATGTTCAATATTTTTCATAACGAAAATTTCAGGAATGTGGTTTTCGAAACGCGCCTCTATTTTGGCTTCCATCATCGCAATCACATCGAGTCAGTTTTTCTTTATTGCTCAAAACGGAACAAGCGAAATTCTTTATATTTTTTACCCAATTTTGCTAATTTGGAGCGGAATGGAATTTCTAAAAGAACCGAAAAAACGCCAAATTTTCACTTTAGTTTCAATTTTAGGGCTTAGTTTTTACACGCCGCTCAGCTCTTACATTACACTAGCTTTTTTAATTACAATTTTAGTACATCCACATTTACGGTTTATTATTAAAAAATTGCCAAATTACCAAAAAATTGCAGCGCTAATATTATTTTTAACAATAACTGCACCACTTTTAGTTTCGATCTTTTTCGATTTTTCAATCTTGAAGATAATTTTTGGAATTCCAAACTCGTTAAAACTTTTCGAAAATATCAAAAGCTTGGTTTTAGCACTTTTCGGCTTTTCAAATCCAATCAGTAACGGAATGATTTCGCCAATAATTAATCCAGCAACTTCAATTTTAATCGCAATCGGGCTATATTTTACATTTATCGCAAAACATTCCGCAAAAAGCTATTTAATCAATATCTGGACGATAATTCTACTTTTAGTTTGCATTATTAACCCCACAACAATCACAATTCTTTTTACGCCAATTTTAATTTTAACAATTACAGGTCTTCAAGGTTTAATTAACACTTGGTATGCACTCTTTCCGAAAAACCCTTATGCTCGAATTTTTGGATTGATTCCAATTTCGATTTTTGTTTTCAACCTATTAATTACCAATCTTTCAGTCTTTGCTTTAAGCTATCGATATTCGCCACAACCGCTCGCCGCTTTTAGTCAAGATTTAGATATTTTACTTGAGAAAACAGATTCAAACCGCATTTTAATGGTTTCGAAAAATGAAGAAGATTTCTATAAAACACTTGAGCGTCAAGGAAGGGCAAAAGTAAAAAATAAATTTGAAGATTATGAAGTAATTCTCTCGAAAGAAGCCTACCAAAATGTAAAAATTCCAGTAAATTATAGCATAAAAAAAATTTTAGTTTCAAACCGTAAATATAATGCTGATAGATTTTATGTTTTGCGGCGAGGTTGATTTTCAAACATTTTTTTGATAAAATTAGAAGAGTAAATTATTTTAAATGGAGGAATTATGGCAGGAATTAAAGACCAAATGAAAATGGTGCGCGAACTACAGAAAGCGCAAAAAGAACTTAAAAAAGAAATTATTGAAGTTGAAGCTGGCGAGGGCGCAGTTGTAATCCAATTCACTGGTGAGCTAAAAGTAAAAAGTGTAAAACTTAACCCAGAATTGATCGATTTTGAAGACATTGAAGAACTTGAACATTGGATTCAAATTGCGATTCGTGATGGTTTGGAAGAAGCTCAAAAAGTTGCAGCTGAAAAAATGCAACCTTTAATGGGCGGTTTGGGAAACTTGGGACTTTAATCTTTTCGAAAGAGAAAAATGTCACAAATTCTACCTCAAGCATTAACTGAAACTATCGAAAATCTCGGCAAGCTCCCTGGCGTCGGCTCGCGAACAGCCGAACGCTATGCTTACTATTTACTAAAAAATAATGCTACTATAAGTGAAAAAATTGCCGATAGTCTTTTAAATTTACATAAAAATGTTAAAAGCTGCCCTATAACTTTTGCATTGATTTCAAAAGATGAAGAAATTTCACCACTTTATACTGATGAAACTCGCAATAAAAAACTAATTGCGGTCGTTGAGGAACCACTAGATATTATTGCCCTTGAAAAAACAAAGCATTTTAACGGAACCTACCATGTTTTAGGCGGGGTTATTTCGCCAATTAACGGAATCACACCTGATCAATTACACATTCGCGAGCTTGCTGAAAGAATTTCGAAAGATGAAGTTCAAGAGATAATTATCGCAACAAACGCTAGCGTTGAAGGTGAAAGCACGGCACTTTATATTCAGAATTATTTACGTGAAAAAGGCTTCGAAAACTTAGTAATTTCACGACTTGCACGCGGTCTACCAGTAGGTGTTGACTTGGAGTATGCCGACCAGATCACTTTGAGCCATGCCTTAGAAGGACGAAAGGCAATTTAATGATTTTCGAAAATGCCAAAAAATTAGTTGATAATGCAGAAAAAATTTGCGTTATTCAGGCTGAAAACCCTGATGGCGATAGTTTGGGGTCAGCTTTAGGATTGGAAGAAATTTTAGGCGAGTTGGGTAAAGAAGTTAAACTTTTTTGTCCAGTTGATATCCCTAAATATTTGCGATATTTTAAGGGCTGGGATAGAGTGGAAAGTTCAATTTATGAAAAATTTGACCTTTTTATCATTGTCGATACAACCAGCAGTATTCTACTATCAAAAATAATCGAGGACCCGCTTTATAAAAACTTGCTTGAAAAAACGCCAGTTTTAGTTATTGACCACCATACCGATGCAACACCAGATTTGTTTTTTAAACACGAATTAATTTTAGAAGAGGCTAGCTCAGCAGGTGAATTAATTTTCGAAATTGCAAAAGCAAATCGGTGGAAAATTAATGAAAACGCTGCACAAAATTTACTTGGGGCGATTTTTAGCGACACGCTTGGGCTTTCAACGAGCAATACTTCAGCCAGAACTTTTGAAGTTGCGGGCGAATTAACAAAACTTGGCGCAAATTCAGCCAAGCTTGAAGAGGATCGCCGTGAACTTTCGAAAAAAGCGCCTGAAATTTTAAAATATAAGGGAGAACTAATCCAGCGAATTGAATATTTTTTAGATGGAAAATTGGCAGTTGTGCATATTCCATGGAGCGAGATTAAAGAATACTCTGATAAGTATAACCCAAGTGTTTTGGTGATTGATGAAATGCGAATGGTTGAAGATGTAGAGGCTTGCGTGGCTATAAAAACCTACCCAGACGGTAAATTGACAGGGAAAGTTCGGACAAATTCACCAATTGCGGCCGATATCGCTGGCTATTTTGGTGGGGGTGGTCACGCTTATGCTGCAGGTTTTCGAATTTATGAGAATTATGATGAAACTTTGCAGGAATTAATCAGTTGCTGTTGGAAAATTCTGAGTTAAAAATATATGAATCTTTAAACTAAGATTATTGATAAATATTTTTTCAATCTGTTAGTTAAGCTTTTTATTCTATATAAGATTTCTGATTTTCAAAAATCTTCATAAAGAATTATTTGAAATTAATGGATTGATCATTAATGCTTTTGTAGGATTGAAACCCATCTTTAAGCTAAGGAGCTAAGAAATAATAACTAAGTTGGTTTTATAAGGTCTAAATAAAGATTTTGCTCCACTATTTCTCGTAGCGGTTCGATCGGACATATTGGAATAATAACTTCTTCTTCCAAAGGAATGAGAAAACGAGAATCGAATTTCCTAAAGCATTTAAAAAATCCACCCACTATGGCGGTTCAAATCTTGAACGCTGACATAAACCCGCTAACCGTGTTTAGCACGGTAGTGACTACGACTTATGTTGAATTTACGATGGTGTCTTTAGCTAGAATTAGTCAAGAGCTTGATGTTACTGTTTCGGTGATTGCGGCAGGAGAGTTGGCTTAGAAAAATAACAGAAAATAATACCTTATAATAGGTGTTATTTTTAGTCGGGAGATTCAAGAAATTGAATAGTTTTTTGTTTTAAACTAAGAAAGTGTATAATGGTAATATGGATATAAAAGATATTTTTAATAAAATAGAAAAAATTGAAGACATTAAAAAGTATATGTCAGATATCGAAGATGGTGAGACGAGCTACCTTGAATTTAAAGGGGTACACGATAATTTGCTAGATAAGAAAGGATCCGCTAGATTTCGATTAATAATTGCAAAAGAAATATGCGCTTTTGCAAATACTGATGGGGGAATTTTAATTGTTGGTGTAGATAAACAAGAAGATGGAGGAGGGCTCAAGCTTGAGAATGCCTGCGAAAATATTGAATCATGGGCAGATAATAATCTAACCGATTTACTAGAGCCCCGTCTCCACGGTTTTTTGGTTAAACCAATAGAAGCTGATAGCGAAAATAAGCCAATAGTTATCTATATTCCACAAAGCAAAATAGCTCCGCATAGGGTTAGAAACAACTATCCGAAAGGTTTAAAAGGAGAAAAAGAAAATCCAATAGATATACCTGCAGAATATTTTGTAAGAAGAGGTACAAAATCTGAGAAATTAGAGGAAAATCTTGTACGTGCTATGTATTTATCAGCGGGTAGACTTCCAAGGTTTGAAATAAAGCCAGATGTTGAATTATTCTATGGAAAAGATAAATATGAGCACTCAAGAATAGAAATAAAATCAGTGGTTAACCCTGATCCTACTAAGTTCATAAAAGACTATTATTATGATATGAGGGTGACATTACTTGACAATAAGTTTGAAGAAATACCGATAGAAAATTCAGACAGAGTATACTTTAACTCATCTTCACCAATATACCCGAGTAGTGAAGAGTATGTTATTGATAGTGGATATCATATTAAAACAGGAATACTGGTTAGATTTGAAAATGATACCCTATATAATGGTGGTAAAGGGAATATTTCTTATGATGAATTTTTACGTATAAGATTAGTGGTTGTAAATATTAGATATGCTTGCGAAGGGATGAGTCTGGTTGATAGGAATTTTTATTTTATTGTTAAGAATACTACACATGAAGACTGTTTAAAATTTCCACTTACAACGTCATTTAGGCCTTCTAAATTATATGAATATTTGTTTATTGATGAAAGAATGCCATTTATGGAAGATGAGGAAATGATAAATTCAGGTTATGAGAATGAGATTACTAACGTAGCAAACACATATAATTTAAATAAGCTCAAATAATAATTTATTACACTATAATATAGCTAGATATACAGCCCATCACGAAAGTGGTGGGCTTTTTCTGTTGGCTAAAAGATGTTTGCATATATACTTAACTATTATCGATCATAACTATACACTCCGACTCGATAGAGTTCTAAGAAAAATAACACTAGAAAGTGTTATTTCAAATATTCTCGTTAGTTTATATATTCGTTACCTATCGTCACCACTACCGTGAATCTTATCTCGCCGTTGTCGGCTAGTTAATTTTTCAAGATTAGTTTTTGCGATATCTTCAAGCCTGATATCATTATAAAAGGCTAAGGCAGAAAGATACCATAAAACATCACCAAGCTCTTTTTTAAGTTTCTCACGGTCTTCTTGTGTAGTTTCGAAAATTCCGCCTTTGTCTCGAATCATTTTCTTAATTATTTCTAAAACTTCACCTGTTTCACCAGCTAAGCCTAAGGCTTTTTCCATATAGCCATTGTAGCGAGCAGATTTGGTAGTGGCACTATGTGCAACATCTGTTTGGATTGCTTGGTTTTGGTAGTTATTAAAATTCATTATCGCTCCTTATTTTATCTCTACTTCTTTACCTTTATAATAACATTTACCGTCGATAAAATCTATATCATTCTTTATATTCTTGCTTTTAAAAATTCCATTTTCTACTTTATACACATCTATTATTATCCCTTCCTATCTTTTTAAATCGTAGATAATTTACCTCAATCGAAGCAATAAAAATATCCCTGCAGAATCGTATCTACTGCAGGGATATAAAAAGACTGCTTCGTTTTCACAAAACAGTCTCAATTATCAAATTGGTGACCTCACGGGGAATCGAACCCCGATTGCCAGGATGAGAACCTGATGTCCTAACCGTTAGACGATGAGGCCAATGTTATAATTTTACCAAATTCAACCAAAAAAGTCAATTATAGTTTTTTTAAAAAATCCTATTGTATTTTAAGGTCACTTTTCGTTTGCCTTATTTGAAATAATCTCAATTACTTCGGTTAATAGATTCAACTCTTTTAAAGAAACATCACCAAAGGTTTCTTCACACCATTTAACTAGAATTTGCTGCCGAATGTTCAGTTTTTCTTTACCCAGTTTTGTAATTTCAATTTCACGAATCCGCTTATCTTTCTGTGAATTTTTCTTTAAAATTAAATTTTTCTCTTCCATTTTAACTAAAACTCGCGAAATGTAAGCCTTATCAACACCAATTTCTTTAGAGATTTCATCCTGTGGGGCAGAAGAATTACAAATCTTAGTTAAAATTGCAGCCTCGATAGCTGAAATATCGTTTTTCGAAAGCTCGCGTGTTGCATATTTTTGCGCCGAGCGATAAATTGTATTAATTTTTTGCAACAAATCAAGAATCTTTTCTTCCATAAAATAAGTATACCAAATATTGTTGACTTTTACAACAATATTTTATACAATAGAGTAGTCGTTGATAAATACAACTATTTTTATTAGGAGGAAGATGAAAAAATATTTTAGAAAAATAAAGCAAAATCGTGTGCTTCTAGCCACTTTATTTATAGTAAGTTTTATTCCTGTTATCTATGCTGGAACTTTTTTGGCATCGATCTGGGATCCTTATTCAAAAATCGAAAATCTAAAGATATCAGTAGTAAACGAAGATGAACCTGTCATTTTTAATGGTCAAAATATTGAACTTGGCAACAAAATTAGTAACAACCTTAAGCAATCAAGAACTTTAAACTGGCAGTTTACGGATTTAAAAACAGCCGAGAAAGATTTGACCGATGGCGACACTTTCATGATTGTATATATTCCAAAAGATTTTTCGAAAAATTCAGTTAGTTTTTTGGGAGAAAATCCACAAAAAGTGAATATTTCATTTAAGACAAATATTTCGAAAAGTAAATCTGGCGAAGTGATTTCAACCAACGCCGCACAAAAACTGAGCGAACAGGTTCGAGCGCAAATTAGTAAAAACTACAGTAAGATTTTACTTTCTCAACTTTCAAATGTTCAAAACGGTTTTTCGAAAGCAGCGAACGGTTCAGAACAAATCTCAAACGGGATTGGTGGTTTAGAGAATGGTTTAAATTCGGCAAATTCTGGAGTTGTAAAACTAAAAAATGGCGCAGAAAAATTAAATTCAGCAAACCAGAAAATAGCCGAAGCGAGCAATAAACTTGCTTTTAGTGCAACTGAAATTTCAAATAAAACCAATCTTTTAAGCCAAAATAGCGAAAACTTACAGAAAGGATTGCAAGATTTTTCAGCCAAAAGTGAAGAATTTTCGAATGGTTTAAGCACACTAAACTCTGCAATAAGCGACAATTCTGACGCAAAAAATCAAAGTGAACACTTATTGGAATTAAATCAAAAAGTGGCGAAAATGCACATTTTGGCTGAACGAACTAACGATCAGAATATTAAAAATCTTGCCGACGAGTTGGCGGTTTCGGCAAAAAGTATTACCGCTAATGCCCAAAAAAATGCTAAAAAATCGCAAAACTTACAAGCGCAATTTTCGCAAAAAATTGTTCCAGCCGCACAAAGCTTAGCGCAAAATTCACGCAAAATACAAAATTCGCATAATTTGATTCTAGCGGGCGAAAGACAGCTTTCAACTGGAGCTGCGGCCTTCTCGACAAAAATGAACGAATTCAACGCTAATGAACAAAAAATCCCTGAAAGCACAGCTCAACTTTTGGGCGGAATCAATACTTTAAATTTAGGAATAAGCACACTAAATTCCGGCGCCGCAAAACTACAAGATGGTTCAAATCTATTAACTTCGCAACTTTCATCTGGTGCAGAAAAACTTTCGAAAATCAATTTCTCAGATGAGTCTGCTAAAAATATCGCAACACCTGTTAAAAGTGAAATTTCAAATAATTCTGGAGATGCAACATACGGAAAAGCAATGGCTCCATATTTCATCGCATTAGGTTTGTTCGTTGGGGCGATTTCGTTTAATATTGCGTTTCCAATCCAAAATAAACCAAAAAAGAACCGTTCAGCGTTTGGATGGTGGCTTTCAAGGGCAGGGATTATGGCTGGCTTTGCTGGAGCTGAAACTTTAGTTCTCACAATTATTTTTAGTGGGATATTCAACATTTCGCCTGCGGATATAAATTCTTTTGTTTTGAATTCTTATGTTTCGGCATTTTCATTCCTTTTGATTGTTCATGCATTAATGTTTACTTTCGGCAGAGTTGGTCAATTTGCCTCGATCGTTTTCATGATTTTACAGCTTGCAAGTAGCGGAGGAATGTTTCCAATTGCAACAACACCTCAAATTTTCCAAAACATGGCGCCATTTATGCCGCTTTATTATTCACTAACCGCTTTCAGGCAAGCAATATTAGGCGGATTATCTCAACCAATTTTCGAAAGTTCCATCTTTAGTTTGATTATTTTTGGTTTAATTTTTGGTGTCATAAGCTTATTGGCATATTACGTCAAAATGCGTTCTAGCGAAAACAAAACTCTTTCTAGCAATAAAATTTAGTTTTGACTTTTTCTCAAAAAATTGTTATAATTAAAAGGTTAATAATCAATGTTGGGAGGCGCAAGCCGTTATTACCACAGAAAGGATAAGAAAATGGCAAAGAAAAAAGCCGATCTTATAGAAGAAGCTAAAGCTCTTGGGCTTGAAGTTTCTGAAAAAATGACAATCGCTCAAATCAACGAAGCAATCAAAGGCGCTGAAGCTGCTGAAATCGCAGAAGAAATTGTTGAGGCGGTTGAAGCTGAAGAAGTATTAGAAGAAGTTGTCGAAGAAATTGCTGAAGAAAAATTCGCAAAAAGCGGAAAACGCAGCAAAAAACACGCCGAGGAAGTTGCTGAAAAAGAAGCAAAAGAAGCTCGAAAAGCTGCTGGCGATACAACTCCACTTGATGGTTCTGAAGCAGTTGTTAAAAAAGGTCCAAAACCAATTACACGACCACGAATTGAACGACGAGGTAAAAAATACCAAGAAGCTGCTAAAAAAGTTGAAAAAGATACTGTTTACAACCTAAACGAAGCTCTTAAACTTGCAACAGAAACTAACCCAGCTAAATTTGACGCTTCGGTTGAAATTCATGCTCGACTTGGTGTCGACCCACGACAAGCTGACCAAAATATTCGTTCAACAGTTATTCTACCAAACGGAACAGGTAAAGATGTGAAAGTTGCTGTTTTTGCTCCAGAAAATGAGCACAAAACTGCAAAAGATGCTGGCGCAAATATTGTTGGTGATGAAGAATTCCTAAAACAACTTGATAAAGAAGAATTGAATTTCGATGTTCTTATCGCAACTCCAGCATATATGCCAAAACTTGGTAAATACGCACGACTTCTTGGCCCACGCGGATTGATGCCAAATCCAAAAGCTGGAACTGTTGCCGCTGATGTTGCTAAAGCCGTTTCTGAAGCTAAAGCTGGTAAAGTTGAATACCGCGTAGATAAACAAGCAATCGTTCACCTTTCAATTGGTAAAGTTTCATTCGGAGCAGAAAAGCTTGAAGAAAACGCAAAAGCATTCTTCGACAGTCTTGCTTCACAAAAGCCATCTTCAATTAAAGGTGCTTACGTAAAAAGCGTTTCAATCGCAACTTCACAAGGCCCAAGCATTAAAACTGAAAGCCCAATTGCTTAATTTTAAGCCTTTCGAAAAGCTCGCCCGTTCGGCGGGTTTTTCTTTTTGATTTCGAAAGCTAAATCTGATATAATAGTTTCAATATGTTAAAATTCTACAATACGCCAAATCGAGAACTTGAAGAATTTCACCCAATAAACCCAAAAAATGTTAAAATTTACACTTGCGGGCCAACAGTTTACGCCAACCCACACATTGGCAACTGGGTAGCATTTATCTATTGGGATATTTTAGTTCGAACTTTGCGCTTGAACGGATATAATGTTACTCGCACAATGAATATTACTGATGTTGGACATTTAGTTAGTGATGAAGATGACGGCGAAGACAAACTAGAAAAAGGCGCAAGGCAAGAAGGAAAAACAGCTTGGGAAGTCGCTGAATTTTATACGGCAGAATTTTTGAATGGAATGCGAGAACTTAATTTAGTTAAACCCGAGAATCTTTCGAAAGCTACCGATTTTATTCCTGAACAAATTAAAATTATTGAAGAACTTTCGAAAAAAGGTTTTACTTATGAGACCAGTGATGGTATTTATTTTGATACAGCAAAATTTCCTCGTTATGCCAATTTTGCACATCTCGACTTAGATAATTTAAAAGCTGGCGCACGCGTAAACTTCAACCCTGAAAAGCGAAATTTAAGCGATTTTGCACTTTGGAAATGGTCGCCAGAAGGCCAAAAACGCGATATGGAATGGGAATTTTGTGGAAGGATGGGTTTCCCTGGTTGGCATCTGGAATGCTCGGCGATTGCGATTAATACTTTAGGTGAAACGATTGACATTCACACTGGCGGAATTGACCATATCCCAGTTCATCACACAGATGAGATTGCTCAAAGTGAAACCTTCACAGGTAAGACTTTTTCGAATTATTGGCTGCATTGCAATCATATGAAAAGTGAAGGGCGAAAAATTTCGAAATCACTTGGCAATGGCTTCAACCTTGAAGAGCTGAAGTCTCGCGGGTTTTCGCCAATAGATTTTAAAATGTTTGTTTTACAAAGCCAATATCAAACCGAAAGCAACTTTAATTTTGAAAGCCTGCAAGCAGCCAAGAATCGGCTCAAAAATTGGCAAAACATTGCAAATATGCGTTGGCAAATTAAAGGAAGCGAAGGGGAAATTCCAAGCCTTGCTGCTAAAAATGCAATTCTTGAAGAAATGAATGAAAATCTCGACACACCAAAAGCTTTAGCGAAAATTGATGAGGTTTTTAGTGAAATAATTAAAGCAAATCCCGAAAAACTAAATTACCAAAACTTAATTGAACTTTTAGAATTTAT
Source organism: uncultured bacterium (assembly GCA_938030735.1). Lineage (GTDB taxonomy): Bacteria > Patescibacteriota > Saccharimonadia > Saccharimonadales > Saccharimonadaceae > Nanogingivalis. The sequence continues at coordinate 17,747 of CALHIM010000010.1, read as the reverse complement.
AGACGACCTTTTAGGACTAAATCTACTTGGTTCAACGCCAGATATTCCAGACGAAATTAAACAGAAGATCATCGAAAGAAATGCGGCTCGCGCTGAAAAAGATTGGGCGAAAAGTGACAAAATTCGCGATGAATTGCTTTCGAAAAATATTGTTTTACGAGATACGCCGAAAAAGAGTTTTTGGGAATATAAATAATAAAAATCAGCCTTCGAATTTGAGGCTGATTTTATTAGTTGTTTTTTAATTGCCAATTTTCTTAAGAAGTTCAACAAATTTTTCCGAGTTTTCTTCACGCGTACGGCGTTTTCGAGATTTCAATTGTTCTTGAACAAGAATTTTTATACAAGCCGCTAAAGGAATTGCAAGGAGCGCCCCAAGTAGACCAAAAGCGTAAACACCAATTGTAAGTGCAACAAAAATTATTAGTGCCGAGAGCTGATTATTTCGAGCTTGAATCATTGGGGAGATCACATTATTTTCAACTTGTTGGTAAATTAAGAAATAAATTAGGAAGAACAATCCCGCAGTTGGAGCATTTAATCCTAAAATTACGGCGGAAAGCAACCCAGCAATTGTGGCACCAACCATAGGAATCATTCCGAAAATAAAGAGTAAAACTGCAATTGGTGGAACTAAGGCGATTGGTAATCCAAAAATTAACGCTAAAATTGCCGTCGCAATTGAACCACAAGTTGCACTAATTGAACAAATTGTAACGATGCTTGAAACATAGCCTGAAACTGCTCCATACATTCGCGAAAGAATCCTGCGGTGATCTTTTTCGAGCGTTTTATCGGTATAAAAAACTTTAAAGATTTTATCTATTAAGTCTGGTCCTTCAACGAGCATTAGAAATGCCATCGCAAGAATCATAAACAGAGAAATCAGCCAACTGACAATTGATGCAATACTTCCGAAGAAGAAGTCACCTAGCTTTGAAACTGAAGAATTAATTGATCGAGTGATTGAATCAACTGCTTGCGAGATCATTCCTTCAAGGTGGTTTTCAACAATAAATCTGCGGATCCCAGACTCCTCACCAGTATAATTTTTAACAATTTGAGGCAAATCTTTCGAAAAATGTTTTACTTGATCAGCAATGATTGGTGTAAGAAGCGAAATTAACGCGCCAAAAATTAGTACAATCGTAAGATAGGCGACTGCGGTAGCCGCCACGCGGTTTTTATTTGAACCAGGCAAAATTTTTGTAATTCTTGCCACTGGGTCATTTAAAGCGAGAGCCAAAAAGGCCGCAATTATTATCATGATCAGAACGTCTTTTGCAACCCAAATTAATCCTGCAAAAATAATAAAACCAAAAATCACCAACCAAAAGCGAATTAGTGTTTTTGTATCGATTTCAATTTTAACTTTCATAAAAATAATTATATCATATTTTTTAAGTTTTCGAAAGTTGGTTTTTGTGTTATACTATTATCTATGAAAAGTGAATTTTGGAATAAAATTATTGAATCAACTGGCGAACAAAACGGTAAAAGACTACCATTTTTCTCGTTAGCACCAATGGAAGCTGTGACTGATGTAGTTTTTCGGCACGTAGTTTCAAAAGCGGCACGACCTGATATTTTTTATACCGAATTCACTAATTCTTCAAGTTTCGCCAGCCCAAAAGGAATCCATAGTACACGCGGGCGGCTAACTTTCACACCAGATGAGCAACCAATTATTGCTCAGATTTGGGGCTCGCGACCAGACGATATTAAATTTATGTGCGAAAAACTGCCAGAACTTGGATATCAAGCGATCGATATCAATATGGGTTGCCCAGATAAAGCCGTAATTAAAAGTGGTGGCGGAAGCGATTTAATTCGAAACCCTGAGCTTGCTGCCAAAATCATCAAAAACGCAAAAGCCAGCGGTTTGCCAATTTCAGTAAAAACGCGACTTGGTTTCTCTAAAGTGGAGGAGTGGCGAGATTGGCTCAAATTTTTACTTAAGCAAGATATTTCAGTTTTAACGATTCATCTTCGAACAAAGAAAGAAATGAGTAAAGTTCCAGCGCATTTCGAATTGATTCCAGAAATCTTAGTGCTACGCGATGAAATTGCGCCAGAAACCCTAATTCAGATTAATGGTGATATAAAAACTCGCGAGCAAGGCTTGGAACTTTGGCGAAAATTCCCAAAAATTGATGGAATTATGATCGGCCGTGGCGTTTTCGAAAATCCATTTTGTTTTGAAAAAAATTCGCCAGAGACCCCTAGAACCTCAAGTGACTATTTAGATCTTCTTGAACTTCAACTTGATTTATTCGAAAAATATTCCCGCGAACTCGAAAAACGCCGTTTTGAGCCGTTAAAACGTTTCTTTAAAATTTATGTGCGAGAATTTGCGGGCGCAAGCGAATTACGCGCAAAATTAATGGAAGCAAAATCAGTCGATGAAGTTCGTAAAATTTTGAAGGATTTTCGAAATGCCACGCAAAAATAATAAGCAGAAAGTGAAGTTTGAACGTTTCGAAATGCAGCTTTCAAGCTCAAAAAAGAAGAGATATGCTTCGAAGTTCGAAGCCGAGAAAGCTGCGGATTATTTGATGACGATGGATTTTTCAATTGAACTTAAAGTTTATCAAGATTTAGATGGCGGCTGGTATTTAACCAAGAAAATTTAATATTTTGTAAATTTTAATGATTTTTTAAGCTTTTTATGCTAAACTATATTTATGGATAAAAAAGTTATTATTTACTCAACAAGCTGGTGCGGATTTTGCTCAGCTGAAAAAGACTGGCTTGAACACAACGGTGTAAAATTCGAAGCTAAAGATATTGAAGAAGATACTGAAGCTCGCGATGAGCTCCTTGCAAAAATGGGTGGGGAATTCCGTGGTGTGCCAGTGACAGATATAAATGGCGAAATTGTACTCGGTTTTGATCGCGCAAAGCTTTCGAAATTACTTGATATTAAACGATTTTAACTGAAAAAATTGTAGTGAAGGATTAAACTTTCGCTACTTTTTATTTTTAATATTCACTGAAAAACTCATATCATTATAAAGTAAAAAATATTCAGAAGATTTTTCAGAAAGCATAAACTAAAGTAATAACTACTTCTACTTTTAATTTCCGCGAATTTCTACAGTCTGAAAATCCTTTTCAGTAGATTTCATTACTTTTCGAAAATAATCATCATGGCTCACAAAAATAATCGCGCCCGAATAATTCTTCAAAGCTCGTTCAAGCTCCTCAATACTTGGTAAATCCAAATGAGAAGTTGGCTCATCTAAAATCAAAATTTGCGGTTCATTTGAAAGCATTTTAATCAGCTGAAATCTTGCCTTTTGACCGCCAGAAAGTTCACGGATAGGTGTTTCGAAATCTTCAGTAGAAAAGAGATATTGGTGCAAAATTCGGTAAATTTCCTCTTCAGAAATAGAAAGATTTTGGTCGAGGTAGATTTTCTCAATTGCATCTTTTAGATTAATTTCGAAAAATTCAGAACCAATTTCTTGACTATAAATTCCAACTCTCGCGGATTCATCAAGAAAAATCTTACCATCGTAGATTTCCGCTTTTTCATTTTCTGCACCAAAAATTGTTTTAATTAAGCTGGTTTTTCCAACACCATTTCGACCAAAAATTTCCAAAATTCCACCAACTTTTAAATCAAAATTTACATTTTCAAAAAGAATTTTTGCGCCATTTTTGTTCTCAAGTGCATCTTCAAGCGAGCCATAACCAAGCGCAAGATTTTCTGCACGCACTAAACTTCGCACCGAACGCGTTTCTTCATTTTTAATACCGATTTTAACATTTTTGGCCTTAAATTTTTGATAAGATTTCGCTGCCTTAAAATCAAGATTTTCAACATTTTCTTGATCAATCCAAAAACTTGGCTTTTTAATCTCTTCAAGGCTCGCAAGTTCTTCGCGTGATTTATTTTCAAGTCGCTTAAACCGTTGGATCGTGCTCGGATCACGAGCTTTTTCCTTCATTCGTTGATATTCGCGAACTTTATCTTTCAAATTTGCGATTCGGCGCTGGATGCTTTCAAAATCTTGAATTTGATTGGTTGTCGAAAACATATTTGCTCGCAAATAATCGTCATAATTTCCTTTAAAAATATAAGTTTTACCGTCGCGAATTTCAATAATTCTATCAACTTTCGAAAGTACATCACGGTCGTGCGTAATTACTAAAACCGCCTCGTTAGAATTCTTCATCCAGTTTAAAAAACGATTCTTTGCACGAGAATCCATAAAGTTGGTCGGCTCATCAACGAGCGCCAAATCAGCTTTCGAATGGATAATTTTAATCGTATCAACTAAACGTTTCTGACCGCCCGAAAGTGTTTTCATTTGCCGATTCTCAAAACCACCAAGGCCAAAATCACGAAGTTCGGCTTTAATTTTATCTTCAATAAAGTGGAAATTTTTCTCTTGAAAACGGTTTAAGGCATCAGTATATTTTTCGATCAGCATCATATTTTCGCCCATTTTTTCAGGAAGTTCACGCAAAAGTTTCGAAAGATGAGCATATTCCGGCAGATCATTCAAGATAAAATCAAGCACAGTTTGCTCACCAACGCTGGAATATTCCTGTTGTGTGCTGGCAATAACTGAACCTTTTCGAAAAATTACTTCACCCGAAAAATCTTGGTCACGACCAAACAAAATACTAAAAAGTGTGGACTTTCCAATTCCATTCCTCCCAATTAAACCAACTTTTTCGCCTTCATCAATGCTGAATTTTATGTTCTGAAGAAGTTGCTTGTTGCCAAAAGATTTTTCAGTAATTTCTACGCTAAGAATCATATTATTTCTTTAATTTTCGCGAGAGTTTTTCGAACCAATTTCTCGGTTCTTGCTTTTTCTTTTCGATTACAAAATTATAAATTTCTTCAAATTTCGAAATTGTAAAATTTAAATCATGTTTTTTAATAATTTCGAGTCCATTTTTCGAAAAATCTGCCGCAAGTTTTTTATCGTTTAAAATCTTCGAAATACTTTCGGCAATTTGTTCAACGTTATCAGTTTCACACAAAAAACCATTCACGCAATCTTGACAGATTTCTTTAACCGCACCAACATCAACGCCAATCACGGGTTTACCGCAAGCCGCCGCTTCAAGAAAAACGATTCCTTGGGTTTCAGTTGGGCTAGCTGAGACAAACACGCTAGCCGCACGGTGAAAATTCACCAAATCTTCACCAAGTTGCGTACCCATAAAGTGCACATTTTTCGAAATTCCCAGTTTATAAACCAAATTCTCAAGATTTGGCCGATCAGTGCCATCGCCAACAATCACTAGCTGGGCTTTTTTGTTATTTTTTAACACTTTATTAAACGCTAAAATCAATGTTGAAATGTGCTTTTCAGCATCAACACGACCAATATTCATTACAATTGGCGAGTTTTGCGGCAAATCAAATTTTTCAAAAAATTCTTTTGGCGGTTTTTCAGGAGTAAATCGGCTTAAATCAATGCCATTTGAAACAGCTTCAATCGGCATTTTGGCTTTTTCTGGATTTCGAAAATGCCTTTCAATTGCTTGCTGAGTTGGCATCGTAGCATAGTCTGCTTGAAGCGCAAAGCGTTTAGTATAAAGCAAAACAGTACGATTAATAATAGGCGAGAGCGGCGCAAGCATTTTTAAATTATCGAATAAGTTTTCGGGGCTGGAATGATTAGTGATTACTACTGGAATGTTATGTTTTCGCGAAAAATCGATCATCGCTTGACCAACAAAAAGTTGCAATTGAATATGCGAAACATCTGGCATAAAATTATTTTCTTTACAAAATTTGCGGATTTCGCGGATCGGCAAAAGTGAAAGTCGATAGCCGTTATGAAGATAGATTCGCGGAATGGTAATTCGGCCACCAGCAATTTTGCGAGGCTCAGGCAGAGTTTCAGTTTGATTCGGGTAAAAAGGAAAGTTGGTCGAGCTCAAACGAACCACACGGTAACCGTCAACTTCTTCAATATAATATTCACCCGTTTGACTTGGCGCAAAAACCACAACTTCGTGGCCACGAGCCGTCATTTGCTCAGCCAAGTTTTTCGAAAAGACCGAAATCCCATTAATCATCGGCCAGAATAAATCAGATGCAATTGCAATTTTCATAAGCTTGATTATATCAGATTTCGCAGCAGATTTCAAACCAAATTAGTTATGCTTAAAAATTTAAAACAACCTGTAATAATTTCTAGCTAGGCGCCTAAAAGTATTGTGATTAACTCATATTTTTACTTTTTTTAATTAAAAAACAATTTTCTTTATAAAAATCTGAAATTCTGCCAAATTATTAATTTTAAAATTTGCAGAAAAATTTTGAAAGTGATAAAATAAATTAAGCTTATGAAGAATTTAGTAATCGTAGAGAGCCCCGCCAAGGCCAAAACTATTGAAAAATATCTTGGCAAAGATTTTACAGTGATGTCCAGCGTTGGGCATATTCGCCAGATTGCCAAAAAAAATAAAGACGGCGGGCGACCAATAGAAACAAACAATAAATATAAAATTACTTTTGAAGTTGACCCTGGCAAGAAAAAAGTAGTTAGCGAGCTTCGAAAAGCAGTGAAAGAAGCTAGCGACGTTTGGCTTGCAACCGACGAAGACCGCGAAGGAGAAGCGATTGCGTGGCACCTTTGCGAAGTTTTAAAATTAGACCCAAAAACAACCAAGAGAATTGTTTTTCATGAAATTACTAAAAATGCAATTGAAGAGGCAATTAAAAATCCACGAAAAATTGATATGAAAATGGTCGAAGCTCAACAAACTCGCCAAACTTTAGACTGGCTGGTTGGTTTTGATTTAAGCCCTGTTGTGTGGCGGAAAGTTCCCGGCGGCAAAAGCGCTGGCCGTGTGCAAAGCCCAGCAGTTAAATTACTCGTGGAGCGAGAGCGTGAAATTGAAAAATTCGGCGCAAAAAGTTCGTTTAAAATTACTGGGGAGTTTATTGTGCCAAATTCTGGTGAGATCCTAAAAGCTGAACTTAATAAAAAATTCGAAAGCGAAAAAGCTGCCACTGATTTTCTCGAAAGCCTAAAAACGGCAAACTTTAAAGTTGCAGATATTTCGAAAACCCCCGGAACCCGCAACCCAAGTGCGCCTTTTACCACTTCAACACTTCAGCAAGAGGCCAACGCACGGCTTGGATTCTCAGCCAAGAGCACGATGGCAGCCGCACAAAAGCTTTACCAATCTGGTAAAATTACCTACATGCGAACCGACAGCGTAAATTTGAGTGGATTTGCAATTAAATCTAGTGAAGAATTTATCAAGAAAACTTTTGGCGAAAAATACCACAAAGCACGTAATTTTGCCACGAAATCGGCCGCAGCTCAAGAAGCACACGAAGCAATTCGACCAACCGTAATAGCAAATGAAAAAGTTTCAACCAGCCAAGATTTACAAAAGATTTATACGCTGATTCGAAACCGAACACTTGCTAGCCAAATGACGCCAGCGCAAATCGAAAAAACCACTATCAAAATTGAAATTTCTGGTCAAGAAAATTATTTTGAAGCTAAAGGCGAAGTGGTTATTTTTGACGGATTCTTGAAAGTTTATTCAAACGGAAAGAAAGATGAATTTTTACCAGAGCTCACAAGCGGTGATAGTTTGAATTTTAATGAAATCATTGCAAAAGAAGGTTTTTCACGACCACCAGCACGCTACACTGAAGGCTCTCTTGTTAAAAAACTCGAAGATTTAGGAATCGGCCGCCCATCAACTTATGCTACAATTTTGGATACAATTCAAGCTCGTGGCTACGCCCTGAAGGGTGAAGGTGAAGGAAATCCACGCGACGTGATTCAAATTTCACTTTCGAAAAACAAAATTAACCGCGAAGTTGTTCAAGAAAAAACTGGTTCAACCAAAGGAAAATTACTGCCAACTGCGAGCGGTGAAGTTTTGAGTGATTTCTTGAACGATTATTTTAACCAGGTAGTTGATTATGGCTGGACAGCAAATCTTGAGAATGACTTCGACAAAATTGCTTTAGGCGAAGAAGATCGTCTTGAAGTGCTTGACGATTTCTATAAACCATTTCATAAATTAATTATGGATTCAGGCGAAATTGACCGCAATGCTGTAGCGCCCGCTCGTGAAATTGGAGTTGATCCAAAAACTGGGCGAAAAATTTTTGCACGATTCGGTCGTTTCGGACCAATGATTCAGCTTGGCGACAATAAAGTTGAAGGCGAAGAAGTAAAATTCGCACCAATGCCAGCCGGCGAAAAAATCGAGACAATTTCACTTGAGAATGCCTTAAAAATGTTCCTCTTACCACGAAAAGTTGGCAAAACTGAGGACGGTAAAGAAATTACAGCAAATATTGGACAATATGGCCCATATATTAAAATTGAAAATACTTTTGTAAGCATTAAGCCAATGTCTCCTTTCGAAATTACCGAAACTGAAGCTAAGATGCTTTACGAAGAAAAGCTGAAGTCTGATGAAAAGCGGATTTTAAAGAAATTCGAAAACGGAATTACAATTTCTCGTGGTGGATTCGGAAGGAAATATATTACCGATAACGAAATTAAAGCGCTCCTCCCGAAAGATTTAGATATTGATAAAATTACCGAGAAACAAGCCAATGAATTAATTGAAGTTGCAAAATCTCGAAAATCTGGCAAAAAAACTACAACTAGAAAATCGACTAAACGAAAAATAGCTTCAAAAAATACTAAAAAATCCGTTTCGAAAACAAAAAAATCTTAAAAATAGTAGTTAATATTTTATTATAAGCGCAAGCATAATGACATAAAAGTTTAAAAAATAAATTTTTATGTCATTTTTTGTTGTTTTTTACAATTTTGTGGTATAATATAAATAAAGAAGAGATAAATGGTATTGACAATACTCAAGTGTTATTGAAAAATAATACTTGGTTTTTATAAAGTATTAATTTTAATCAAGGGAATTATGGAACAAGAAACTCAGATTCAGAATGAAAAAATCCAGTTGATTCAAACGGTTATTTCGAATGCTTTGCAAGTTATCGACCAACCGCGAGAACGCGAAATTATCAACCGCCGCTTTGGGCTTGGCGAGCAAAAAGAAACTCTCGAGCAAATTGGAGAAAGGCTTGACATCACTCGTGAGCGAGTTCGTCAGCTTGAAAAAGCCGCGCTCATTAGATTAAAAATTGCTGCCGAAAAGGGAAATATCGAGCATCTTGCTGAAATCGAAAAAACTATAATTCGAAATCTTGCTGAGGTTGGGCGAATTTCGAAAACTAAAAATCTTGTTGAAAAAACTATTGAATCTGAGTCGAGCGATCAGCAAATTTTTAACTTTTTATTTATTGCTGAAATTAGTTCGAAATTAGTTTTAGTCCAGGAAAACGATAAATACCACAGTGCAATCGCCAACGCAGAATACGGCGACGAACGAAAGATTAAAAAATCAATCGATGAAATTGTCAATATCATCAAAAAGAATAAAAGTCCAGTAACCTTGGAGCAGCTAGATGAGCAACTGAGCTATGAACATCCAAGCCAAATTAGTGCGATCGCCAGCGTTTCAAAATTACTCGCAACTCTAAACGGGCTTTGGGGTCTTGAAAAGTGGCCAGCAGTGAATCCGAAAAATATTCGCGACAAAATTTTTGTGATTTTAGAAAGCCAAAAAAAGCCAATGCATTTTTCAGAAATTGCTGAAGAAATTAGAAAGAGCGACTTTAGTCGAAAAGCTGTTACAACTCAGGCAATTCATAACGAACTAATTAAAGACAAACGTTTCGTTTTGATTGGCCGCGGAATTTACGCACTCGATACCTGGGGTTTCAAACGCGGAACTGTGGCCGATATAATTACGGCAGTTCTTAAGGAAGCGGGCGAACCACTTTACCGAGATGAAATTGTAAAACGAGTACTTGAAAAACGCAAAGTTAAAGAAACAACCGTTTTATTAAATCTTCAAAGCAAAAAAGAGTTCAAGCGCGTAGCAAAAGCAACTTACACTTTAGCTGAACTCGCCTAGAACTAAAATTCGCTCAAAAATTTGGGCGTATTTTATTTTCAAAAAACTAAAAAGCATAACCACCATCTTGATTTATTTGCAGTTTTATGCTATTATTTAAACACTATGACGGCATTTTTTTCAATCTTATTTAACCCTTTAGTTTGGCTAACAATCGTGGCGATTTTAGCTTTTCTAACTTGGCAAAATTACAAAAAAATCGATAAATTAACTGTAATGAACACTGACAGCGTTCTTTTAGCGTTGGAAATTCCAAAAACTAACGATAAATCTGAGCTTGCCGCCGAGCAACTTCTTGCCAGTTTGCACGGAATTCTGCGAGACCCAACTGAACTTAAAAACAACAATGGCGTTCAGGAACATTTAAGTTTCGAAATTGTATCTGTTAATGGTGCAATTCGGTTTTATGTTTGGATGCCGAGAACTTTACAAAGTTTTGTGGAAGGGCAGATTTATTCACAATATCCAACAGTTCAAATTTATGAAGCAAAAGAAGATTACGCAGAAAATCTCGAAAATAAACATGTAATTTATTCAACCGAAATTGACTTGATTGAAAACGAGGCCTTACCAATTAAAACTTTTGATGGTTTCGAAGTTGACCCACTTGCAGGAATTACTGGAACACTCGCGAAATTAGATGGAACAAATGACCAGATTTGGATTCAAGTTTTAGCACGACCAGTTGCCGATGATTGGCATAAAAAGTCAGACGAATGGGTGAAAAAAGTTAAGTCTGGCAAAAAAGCTTTTAAAATCGATTGGAAATATATTTTGCGAATTTTAGAAGCACTTTGGACGCCACCGGAAGGTTCAGAAAATGCTAAAAAAGAACCATCTGACCGCGATAAAACTCGTATTTCGAAAGCTGAAGAGAAGGCCACAAAACTTGGTTATCAAGTTAAAATTCGCTTGGCATATTTAGGTGAAGATGAAGATACTGCGCGGCTTCAAATTCAAGCTTTAACTGGAACTTTTAAACAGTTTAATAGTACAAATTTAAACGGTTTTAAGGCTTCAAATTCTTCACTCGATAAAGATAAAATTCGAGATTTTCAGTCACGAATATTCTTTGATGACGGCTTTATTTTAAATATTCAAGAACTCGCCAGCATTTGGCATTTACCGCACACAAACGTAGAAACTCCAAATATTGTTTGGGCTTCAAGCAAAACCGCTGAACCACCTTCGAAATTACCAATAATTACTGGCGACCGTGCACACGATGAAAATATTTCAGCTTTCGGTTTAACAAACTTTCGTGGAATTAACCACCAATTCGGAATGCTTCGTCGCGATCGTTCGCGCCACCTTTATATTATTGGTCAAACGGGAACTGGAAAATCTGGGTCGCTTGAGCTTTTGGCGCTTTCAGATATTTTTCACGGGGAAGGTTATGCAATTATTGACCCACATGGTGATTTTGCGCAAAATAATATGCGGTTTATTCCCGAACATCGCCTTAATGATGTAATTTACTTTAATCCTGCCGACACCGAATTCCCACTTGGCTTTAACCCGCTTGAAGTAACCGATCCAAGTCGAAAATCAAATATTTCTTCCGAAGTTATCGGTGTTTTAAAGCGTATGTTTGGTGATTCTTGGGGTCCTCGCCTTGAATATATCTTGCGTTTCACACTTCTTGCACTTCTTGATCGGCCAGAAACAACAATGCTCGATATTTCAAGAATGCTAACAGACGGGGATTTTCGAAAAGAAACTTTAACTTACTGTAAAGATGACTCTGTACTTCAATTTTGGAAAAAGGAATTTGGCCAATGGGGTGAAAAACAGGTGAATGAGGCAATTGCACCGATTTTAAATAAGGTTGGAGCTTTCACAGCAAACCCAATTATTCGAAATATCATTGGTCAGCCAAAATCGACCTTTAATATTCGCGAGATCATGGATGAAGGTAAAATCTTAGTCGTTAATCTTTCGAAAGGTTTGATCGGTGAAGATAACGCCTCAGTTCTTGGTTCCTTTTTGGTAACCAAAATTCAGCTTGCAGCCCAATCACGCGCAGATATCGAACGGCTTGAAGATCGCCGACCGTTTCATCTTTATGTTGACGAGTTCCAAAACTTTGCTACCGATTCTTTTGCGGTAATTCTTTCAGAAATTCGAAAATATGGCTTAACTTTAACCGTTGCCAATCAATATGTTTCACAAATGACCGACAGCGTTAAAAATGCGGTTTTCGGAAACGTTGGATCAATTATTTCGTTCCGCGTTTCGGTTGAAGATGCTCCAGTTTTAGCCGAGCAGTTTAAGCCGCAATTCGATGCTTCAGATTTAATGAGCTTAAATAACCGCCATTTTGTAATGACGATGATTATTAACGGTGAAAAATCAACACCATTTAGCGCAACAACTTTAACTTTGCCAAAACCTTTTAATGATTTGAGTGCAAAGATTATTGAAAACACGCGCCGAAATTACAGCACACCACGAGCCGTCATTGAACAACGCATCCGCGATATTCTGGTGCCACCAAAAGAGCTAATGACAAAAGCTTGGGCAGAACGAAACGGGGTAGAATTTTCAAAAAAGGTTGCAGAAAATGTTTTTGCGCCAGTTAAAAATCAAGGAATTTCAAACCAAAAATCCCCGAACACAAAACCAATAGCAAAACCACAAAACTTCACGCCAGTTCAACCAATGTTTGAAGCGAAAAAAATTGATTTTTCGAAAGCACCAATTGATCCAAAAAAGATTAGTCCAAATTCTGCTGAACAAAAAGAGCCAAGTTTGGGCCTTAAGGATCTTTCGAAAGCTTTTGCTGAAAAGGGAATTGAAATTCCGCAAGTAAAAAAACGCCGCAAACCGCGTTCGCGAAATTTAAAACCGCAAACTCGAGAAGTTCAAAATACAAATAATCTTAAAATTGAGCATTAGAATTTGACAGCTAAGATTATGATTGGTAGAATTAAATAGTTACAGGAAAGGAATTTAATGAACAAAAGTAATTTAATAGAAGTTAAGAATCTCGTCAAAGTTTATCGCGACGGCAATACGTATTTTAAAGCACTAAATGGCGTTTCTTTTAGCATTCAAAAAGGTGAAAGCGTTGCAATTATCGGTAAATCTGGTAGCGGAAAATCAACACTTATGCACCTTTTAGCGGCGCTCGATAAACCAAATGAGGGCGAAATTTTAATTAATGGACAAAATATTGCTAAAATGAAAAAACGCGAGCTGAATAAACTTCGAAACCAAACTTTTGGCTTTGTTTTTCAGCAATTCTTTATGAATCCAAAAGACACAGTTTTGCAAAATGTAATTCTACCGCTTAAAATTGCCGGAGTTAGTTCTAGAAAGCGCAAAGAAATTGCTCTAAAAGCTCTCGAAGCTGTTGAACTAACCGATAAAGCTAAAAATAAAGCCTCAAATCTTTCTGGTGGCCAAAAACAGCGTGTTTGCGTGGCTCGCGCAATTGCAAATTCGCCAGAAATTATTTTTGCCGATGAACCAACAGGAAATCTCGACTCAAAAACAAGTAAAAAAATTGAGGATTTACTTTTTGGTTTAAATAAGGAAAATGGAATTACATTAATTATTGTAACGCACGATGAATCTTTGGCAGCAAAATGTGATCGCCAGATTCGAATTCAAGATGGACAAATTGTTTCGAAAGGAGAAAAATAATGAAATTTTTAGATATGGTTGCAACCTCAGCATCAAATTTGTGGCGAAATAAAGGCCGAACTTTCTTGACAATTATCGCGGTTTGTATCGGCTCTTTTACTATAGCATTAACCTCTGCTGTAAATATCGGTGTGAATGATTATATCCAAAAACAGCTTTCAGTTTTTGGTGACGACTCTATAATTTATTTTCAACCAAAGCAGGATAACGGTGTAACTTTTGGACCGCAAGAATACAAAGAAGGCGATTCTAAAAAAGCTGGCTCTAGATATGCTCAGCAGACTCTAAATTCTAAAGATCTTGAAAAAATTAACAAAATTTCAAACGTTAAAAATGCCCGCTTCTACAAAATAACAACACCAGATTATATTCAATATAAAGACAGCAAGAAACTTACAATCACATCTCTTATAGTAGAAGTTGAAGGACAAAAATTTGACTTTGATTTCCTAGCTGGAGGTAAAGCAAAAAATAAAGATGAGGTAACAATTTCTCAAGACTATCTTGAACCTCTAGGCTTTAAAGATGCCCAAGCAGCGATCGGTGAAAAAGTAACCTTTCGAGTTTCAGATTCTTTGACCGGCGAGACTAAAGCCTTTACTCAAAAAATTTCAGGCGTAACAGCTAAGAGCTTAATTCAATCAGCGATGGTAACAATTAACGAACCAACCTTTAATGAATTTTATGATTTTCAGACAAAAAGCTTGCCACTAGAATCGAAAGAGAAAAGCATTTCTGCACTAGCTCAAATTGAAGGAAAAGTAACTGAGGATAAATTAAATCAAATCAAAGAAGATGCTAAAAAAGCAGGTTATTCAGCAAACACAGCTAAAGACCAAATTGAAACTATTATGAATGTTGTAAACGGAATTACTGGATCTTTGATTGTTTTTGGTGCGATTGCACTTCTTGCAGCTAGCTTTGGAATTATTAACACGCTTTACATGAGCGTGCGCGAACGGACTCGCGAAATTGGTTTAATGAAAGCAATGGGGCTTTCGAACCGAAAGATTTTCCAACTTTTCAGCATTGAAGCAATTCTGATCGGTTTAATTGGTTCGATTTTAGGAATTCTACTCGCATCTTTAGCGGGAGACGCTTTAAATAGTTTTGCCTCAAAAGATTTCTTGAAAGGGCTTGAAGGATTTAATTTAACTAAATTTACAATTAAAAACAGTATAACTATAACTTTAATTATTGCGGTTGTGGCATTTTTGGCCGGCGCTTTGCCAGCACGCAGCGCCAGCAAAAAAGACCCAATCGAAGCTTTGAGATACGAATAGATGGCACGAGAACACCGCATTTCACAAAATTTCTTGCGTTCGCCACGAATTGCATTAATGCTTGTTGGGCACAGCAATATTCGAAAGCGAGATTTTACGCTAGACATAGGTGCTGGAAGCGGTGTTTTTACTTATGCTCTTAGCAAGAAGTCTGCGCGAGTTTTAGCAATCGAATTTGACCGCGAAACTTTCAAAAAACTTCAAAATAACACTAAAAATTTAGAGAATGTTGAAGTTTTATGTGCAGATTTTTTGCGCTTCAATCTTTCAAAATTACCAAAAAATTACAAAGTTTGCGCAAATATTCCTTTTCACTTGAGTTCGCCAATTATCCAAAATCTTACAAATGCTCAAAATTCACCAAAAAGTATTTATTTAATTTTACAAAAACAATTCGCCCGCAAACTAATTGTGAGTGATAAAAATTTTACTTCTGCGCTTGGTGTAAAAATATTTCCGTTTTTCGAAAGTAAAATTAAAAAACCTCTTCAAAAATCTGATTTTACGCCACCACCGGCTGTTGAAACGGTATTTTTCGAAATGAAACGGCGAGAAGCTCCGCTAATTTCGAAAGAAGAACGGCCAATTTTTAATGATTTTATTGAAAAAATGTTTGCCGTGCCAGAATTTTATAAAAAAAATTGCCAACCAAAATTTAAAACTAAAAAGCCAAGCGAATTAAAAGGAGAAGAATGGTTAGAGATATGGAATTTTTGGCAAAATTCTGATAAAATAGAATAATTATGGCACGGAAAATTAAGTTCGAAATAGCTAAATTTAATAAAATTACGCCTGGCGGGCAAGCCTTAGGCACGCTTGAAAATGGCAAAAAAATCTTTGCTTGGGGAGTTTTACCAAATGAAACCGCAAAAATTCAAATTACAAAAAGTAAATCGAGTTTTGTAGAGGGTTTTGCGGTTGAAATTTTCGAAAGTTCGCCCGAGAGAATTGAGCCAAAAGATAAGGAGAGTTTTCTTTCAACCAGCCCATGGCAGATTTTTAACTTTGATTTCGAACAAAAAACCAAACAAGAACTAATTTTTGAAAGTTTTCGCCAAGAAAAAATTAAACTCAAAAACCAAGAAGATTTTTATTCTGATGGTAAAATTTTTGAATATCGCAATAAAGTGGAGTTTTCATTTTGGTGGGAAAAATCTGGAGAAAATGAAAATGATGGCGAGCTAAGTTTAGCATTTTTTAAGCGTGGAGGAAAGGGAAAAATCCCAGTAAAAGGTACGAGTTTAGCGAAGCCAGAAATCAATCAAGCAGGCCAAAAAGTGCTTGCAATTTTACGAGATAGAAAAACTGCAAGTCGAGATTTGAAGACTTTATTAATTCGCGCAAACCAAAAAGGTGAAATTTCAGCCCAACTTTATGTAAAAGATGAAAAGTTTGAGCCATTTTCGAAAAAAGAAATAACTAGCCTTGGATTTAAAAATTTTGAGATTATTTTTTCAAACCCAAAATCGCCAGCCAGTGTGATAACTAAAAAGATTCAAAGCCAAAACCAAGAGAATCTGCAAGATTCAGTTCTTGGCGTAAATTTTAATTATGCAACCGAGAGCTTTTTTCAGATAAACCTACCAGTTTATGAACAGGCTTTGTGCGACATGAAAAAATTCATCGATATTTCAAAACCAACAGTTGATTTATACTCCGGTGTAGGATCGATTGGTTTAACGATTGGTGCGGGCGATTTAACTTTAGTTGAAATTAACGAGCCAGCAGTTGAAGAAATGCGAAGAAATATTACAAAGCTTGGGCGAGAAAAAACTGCAAAAGCTATTTTATCACCAAGTGAAAAAGCTTTAGACTTCATTAAAAAGGGTGCAAATTTAATTGTTGATCCACCACGAGCTGGAATGAACCGTGAAGTTTGCGAAAAGATTCTTGAGATAGAGCCAGAAAAGGTAATTTATTTGAGCTGTAACCCAACAACGCAAGCACGCGATGTGGCAATTCTGATTAAAAAGTATGAAATAATTTACGCTCGTGGCTATAATTTCTTTCCACGAACACCACATATTGAAAACTTAATTATTTTAGAACTTAAAAATCAATAAAATATTTGAAAATATTGATTTTTTATCTTGCTTATGGTTTAATAATATCATACAGATAAATAACAACAATAATCGTTCATTAGAAAGGTGGATTTTCAGTATGAACTCAATTAATAAAAACAATAAAAAAGGTTTCACAATCATTGAAGTTGTGCTCGTGCTTGCCATTGCCGGACTTATCTTCTTGATGGTATTCTTAGCACTACCTGCCCTACAACGAAGCCAACGAGATACGCAACGAAAGAATGACCTAAGTAGAATATTAGCAGCGGTAAATGAATATCGAGCCGCCAATAAAGGAAAACTACCTTCCAATCAAGGAGAAGCTACTTTAGGAGATTTTCCAAAAGAAGATAAAGGTGCAACAGGATTTGTGAAAAATTATTTGTTCAAAGATGGCGAAGAAATGAAGGACCCAAGTGGGCGAAACTATGCAGTATATGACAGAACTCCGCACAAGCTAGAATACAATGATTATTTTAAATATGTAGATATTGAATGGTCAGCAAATGGAGTATGCGATCCATCACAACCAGACGGAGTGAGAAGAGAAGAAGGAAACAAAGGTAAAGTAGCACTTCGAATAGTTCTAGAAGCCGGTGGATTCTACTGCGTAAATAACTAGATATAATCTTAATAAAATAAAAACAGCTTTTCGTTAAGGAAGCTGTTTTTATTGTGGCGCAAAATGTGTCTTAGTATCCGGTCGTCCGATAGTTCTAAAATAAACTCATTATCAAAGCCAATAGAATAGAATAGAATAGAATAGAATAGAATAGAATAGAATAGAATAGAATAG
>CALHIM010000009.1 GCA_938030735.1 uncultured bacterium | reverse complement strand
TTCAAAGTCTGAAGAAAGCTGGATTGGTTTCACACTTAAAACGGCGAATTGGTGGTGCACGCCGTGGCTCTGCTTCTTATGTTTGGCAAATTACTTTTCAGGGATTAAAATTCCTTAAAAACCAAGATGAAACAGTTGTTTTGCGCTATAAAAATCGATATGAACCGACTCAGCACCACGTTGAACATACTTTAGCAATTACGGAAATCTTTGTTGAGACACTAGAAACCGTTCGAGATTCAGAAAAGCTATCGCTTGAAACTTTTTCCTTTGAGCCGAACTCTTGGCGCAGCTACCAAAAACTCTCTGGTATTGGAATGACTTTAAAACCAGATGCTTATTTGGAGCTGGTTAATCACGATTACGAAGACCATTATTTTCTAGAAATCGACCGAAACACCGAAAGCTTATCTAGAATTGTGAACACTTGTAAAAAATATATTGAATATTATCGCTCAGGTATTGAACAGCGACAAAAGGAAGTTTTCCCCTATGTTTTGTGGGTTGTGCCAGATGATAAGCGCAAACTGGCGATTTCAAAAGCGATTCAAAAAGAACTATATAACTTTTGGGAACTATTCACCGTAATAACACTTGAAGAATACCCAGATTATATCAAGGGAGGAATAGCTAATGAATCAAAAAAATAAAGACCGAGACTCAAACCAGCCCTCACGCACCGCCGATGAAATTTGTCGAATTGGTCGAACGACTTACTTAATCCGTCACCGTTTTACTGGGAATCGCAATCTTGAGAATGTCCTAGAAAGGTTGATTTTAAGCGATAAATCACTGCTTTAACAGTAGTAAAAATGGTATAATAGAGGTATAAGGTGTGTGAACTCCGAAAGGAGAAAAACACATGAACAGAACTTTGACAATTTCAGATTATAGACAAGTAGATACTTCGAAACTTTCAGATATTACAGTGGTTTATTGTCGCTTAAGTCAAGACGATGGACTGGAAGGAGATAGTAACTCGATTATCAATCAGAAGAAAATTCTGCTTGATGTAGTGATAAGAGAAAATCTCCCTAATCCTATTTTGTTTGTCGATGATGGCTTTAGTGGCACAAATTTTGACCGTCCAGCTATTTCAGAAGCTATTAGATTGGTGGAAAATCGGCAAGTTTCAAACTTCGTCGTTAAGGATTTAAGCCGTTTGGGTCGCTCTTATATCAAGGTTGGTCAACTAACGGAAATCACCTTTCCTAGTTTTGACGTCCGCTTCATCGCCTTAAATGACGGTGTGGATTCAAATAAGCCTAATGAAACTAATTCTATTTTCTTGCCAATCAAGAGTTTAATGGACGAAATGTATGCGGCGGATACTAGTAAGAAGATTCGAGCGGTGGTGCAAGCTAAAGCGAGAGCTGGTGAGCGAGTAACTACTAATCCACCTTACGGCTATCTCAAAGATTCAAACAATCCTAAAAATTGGATTATTGACCCAGTTGCCAGTGAAGTTGTGAAGCGGATTTTTCAGGAAGCGAAAAGCGGAAAAAGTCTTTCAGAAATTTCGAAAGGGTTGGAAAATGACAAAATTTTCAAGCCAGACCGCCACCGAATCGAAATAGGTTTAAAACCCATTTCCGCCAGCTCAAATGTTGAGAGCTTGCCTTATTTTTGGACGAGAGAGACTCTAAGTAATATTTTAGGACGTGAAGAATATATTGGACATACGGTTAATCTTCGTACACGGAAAAAATCTTATAAAGACAAACGTAAACTAGATAACCCAAAAGAAGCTTGGCTGATTTTCAGAAATACTCATGAAGCGATAATCGACCAAGAGACTTTCGATATTGTTCAAAAAATGCGAAGTCATAAGCGCTCTAATCAACGGTATAAAAATCGGATTGGTCATGAAAATTTGTTTGCAGGATTAGTTTTTTGTGGAACTTGTGGGCGAAAGCATTATTTTTGCCCACAAGAGAAAAATGGACTCAACCACGACCACTACAAGTGTTCTGGCTACCGTAAGCTGATTGATGGTTGTGAAAATCCACACTACATTCAAAAATCCGCCCTGATTGAGATTGTAAGCGACAAACTTCGTCAAACTATCCACGAGTGCCAATTAGACCAAGAAACCTTTTTGAAGAAGCTAGAACAGCAAAGCCAAGCTCAATTCAGCAAAGATAACAAGCGCCAGCAACTGCAACTTCAAAAGGACGAATACCGTTCTAAAGAGATTGACCGCATTATCCAAAAACTTTACGAAGATAATCTACTTGGCAAAATTTCAGATGAACGCTTTGTGAAGCTAAGTCAGAGCTACGAAGAAGAACAGAAACAACTTCAAACTTCCATTTCTGACTTAACCGAAAAACTCGCCAAACAACAAGAAGACAGCCTTAATATCTCCAAGTTTATGGCGAGAATTTCGAAATATACAGAGCTACCAGAACTAACCGTCGAAATAGTGAATGAGTTGATTGATAAGATTGTAATTCACAAGCCAACTGGCACGAAATGTAATCGTGTTATTCAGATTGACATTTATTATAATTTCATCGGAAAACTAAACAACGAAAAAAGCGAGCCAAACAAATTGGCTCGCTAATATTAACCCAAATAACCAAACTGCTGGGTGTCAGGTCAGCTCTTCGGAGCTGTTTTTTCTATGCTTTCTTTTCTTGATTTTTAGAAATACTACGATTTTTACCTTCTAAGTACACCATCAAAATGGAGATATCTGCTGGGTTAACCCCCGAAATACGGCTAGCTTGGCCGATGGTTTCTGGATTGATAAGTTTGAACTTCTGACGCGCTTCAGTCGCAATCGAGTCAATATCATCCCAGTCGATGTTAGCTGGAATGCGTTTTTCTTCCATGCGTTTCATCTTGGCAACCTGATCCATGGCTT
>CALHIM010000008.1 GCA_938030735.1 uncultured bacterium | reverse complement strand
GAAATTCTGAACGAAGAGCCAGAAGTTCGCGGTATTGAAAAGTCGACAGTTGAGCGTGTTATGGAAGATTCCTTCCTTAAATACTCCATGTCGGTTATTATTGACCGTGCTTTGCCGGATGTTCGTGACGGATTGAAGCCTGTTAATCGTCGTATTTTGTATGCGATGAATAAGAATGGTTGGCGCGCTCCTCACGCTACAGTGAAGTCGGCAAAGATCGTCGGTGAAGTGATGGGTAACTACCACCCGCACGGCGACTCATCAATTTATGACGCTATGGTGAACTTGGCTCAACCTTGGAAGATGCGTTATACGCTGGTTGAAGGTCAGGGTAACTTCGGTTCTATGGACGGTGACGAGCCAGCGGCTTCTCGTTATACTGAGGCGCGAATGGATAAGATTGGTGGCGAGTTGCTGTCTGATATCGATAAAGAAACAGTTGATTTTCGTGATAACTTCGACGGAACAGAGAAAGAGCCGGTGGTTTTGCCGTCGGCCGTTCCGAATATCCTGCTGAACGGTCAGATGGGTATTGCCGTTGGTATGGCGACGAATATTCCACCACACAACCTTAGTGAGGTGGTTGACGCTACAGTCGCTCAAATAGATAATCCTGAAATTACATTAGACGAACTATTGACACATATTAAGGGTCCTGATTTTCCGACAGGTGCGGAAGTCTATGGTGGTGCGCCAATGCGTCAAGCATATGAAACTGGGCGCGGCTCAGTTACGATTCGTGCGGTTGCGTCGATTGAAGAGCGCAAAAATGGCCGTTACAGTATTATAATCACCGAAGTTCCGTATGGTATGAGCAAGGAAGGCTTTGTTGATAAGGTTCGAGAACTTGTCCTTGCCAAAAAAATAACGCACATTGCTGATGCGCGAGATGAAAGTGCTCGCGGTAAGGTTCGAGTTGTTGTTGAACTGAAGAAGGATGCTTATCCAAAGAAGATTCTTAACCAGTTGTATAAATTGACTGGATTGCAAACATCATTCCATTATAATGTCCTGGCTTTGGTCAATGGTATTCAGCCTAAAGTTATGGGCTTGAAAGAGATTTTGGCGGAGTTTATTAAGCATCGTCAAGGTGTTATTCGACGCAGGACTGAGTTTGAACTTCGCAAAGCTAAGGAACGAGCTCATA
>CALHIM010000007.1 GCA_938030735.1 uncultured bacterium | reverse complement strand
AATAGAATAGAATAGAATAGAATAGAATAGAATAGAATAGAATAGAATAGAATAGAATAGACTTCCGCAAAATTAAATAACTCCCCAAAGAGAGTTATTTAATTAAGTTTTATGGATTAAATACTAACCTTCAACGCAGTTCGCAACGCCATTTTCAGTCTTAACAGAAACGGCAATTCCACTACCAGCTATAATAGCTCCGTCTGTGCCACATTTAGCTTGGTTAGAAACCTTCATTTGTCCAAGTGCAGTTGGTGCATTTATGGCTCCAGTAGCAGAGACAACTGTATATTGTGAGTTTGTTGTAGGATCATTAAATGTTGTTGTATCATTTGTTGTGATATATTTACTAATGAAATCACTCTTTAGAGCTGCTCCATCCCAAGGCAATTTTCCTCGGTTGTTTGAAGTGTAGTCAGTTACCGCTGCGCGCAATCGTGAAGCATCATTCTTTCGTTGCGTATCTCGTTGGCTTCGTTGTAGGGCAGGTAGTGCTAAGAATACCATCAAGAAGATAAGTCCGGCAATGGCAAGCACGAGCACAACTTCAATGATTGTGAAACCTTTTTTATTGTTTTTATTAATTGAGTTCATACTGAAAATCCACCTTTCTAATGAACGATTATTATTGTTATTTTTATTTACGGTCTGTCCGTATGCAACCATTAAAACATAAGCATAATAATTTTGCAAGCATTTTTTTGAGGATTTTTTAGTTTTCCACAATTTTAATTTATTTCATTAAAATTTTTTTGTAAGAATACCTTTGAGCTGTTCGCCACGAACCAATAGAATCAGCATTAAAACAGCGAATTTCACCATCGCGAATTTCAGAAATTTCAACAAGGGCGGGGTTGTAGAGTACGCGTTTCTTATAATATCGTAGCTCTTCATCTTTTACATCGTGACGCCCCGGAAATACTTCTAAGAATTGCACCTTAGCACGGTCATAAAAATAGTTTTCGAAACCGCTTGGCGGAAAGAAATAAGCTGGTTTTAAGTTCATTTTTGAAAGAATATATTGAATATCGCCCAAAGTTGCACGAGCTTCAAGTGAAATAAAAGCATAAACACGACCTTTTTTGCTTTTGAAAATTGTAGCTTCGGCTGAATATCCAACCGAAAGATTACGCAAAATAACTTCTTCAATTCCAAAATTAACACCAAAATGTTTTTGCAAAAATTCTTCAAGATTTTTATCAGAATAAGCGTGATTTTTCATAAAGATATTTTAGCACATTTTCGAAAAAAATGGAAATTTAAAAGAAAATTTGTTATAATCGAAAAATGGAAATTACGGCAGGATTAAATAAAAATCAAAAAGAGGCGGTGGAGACATTAAGCGGGCCGATGTTAATTTTGGCTGGCGCAGGAAGCGGAAAAACCAAAACTTTAACACACCGAATTGCGAATATAATTGCGCACGGCGTAGCGAGCGAGGAAATCTTGGCGGTAACTTTTACCAACAAAGCCGCAAGAGAAATGCGTGAGCGACTTGCCGAGCTACTTGATCGAAACGCAAACGACAGATTCTTTATGCCTTGGATGGGAACTTTTCACGGAATTTGCGTGAAGATTTTGCGGCTCAAAGGCGAGGCGATTGGCGTTGCAAATAATTTTGTAATTTATGATGAAGATGATCGCCGAAATTTAATTAAAAAAATAATGAAAGATCTAAAAATCGATGAAAAAAGCTTAAAGCCACAAAGTGTTTCAAGCGCAATTTCGAATGCTAAAAACCAGCTTTTGACGGCCGAAGAATTCTCGAACGGTGCGAATTGGGGTTTCGAACAAAAAGTGGCTGAAATTTTCTTGCGTTATGAAGAAGAACGAAACAAAGCTAATGCTTTAGATTTTGATGATTTGCTTTTCGAAACAGTAAAACTACTTCAACAAAATAAAGAAGTTCGTGAATTTTGGCAAAATAAATTTAAGCATATTTTGATTGACGAGTATCAAGATACTAACGCCGCGCAATATGCAATTATTAAAATGATTGTAAATACTGATCAAAATATTTGCGTGGTCGGCGATGATTGGCAGAGTATTTATTCTTGGCGTGGGGCAGATTTTACGAATATTTTAAATTTTGAACGCGATTACAAAGGTGCAAAAGTGATAAAATTAGAACAAAATTATCGCTCAACTGAAAATATCTTGAACGCCGCACACAATGTGATTTCAAAAAACCACAACCGAACCGATAAAAAACTCTTT
Source organism: uncultured bacterium (assembly GCA_938030735.1). Taxonomy (GTDB): domain Bacteria; phylum Patescibacteriota; class Saccharimonadia; order Saccharimonadales; family Saccharimonadaceae; genus Nanogingivalis. The sequence continues at coordinate 141,138 of CALHIM010000007.1, read as the reverse complement.
ACCGAACTCGGCAAAGGTGAGCCAGTTTTAGTACAAAGTGCACGAGATGAAAGCGAGGAAGCAGCAAAAATCGCAGGCCAGATTTTTAGTTTCAAAACTGTTTGCGCACGAAAATTTAGTGATTTTGCAATTCTTTATCGCACAAATGCACAAAGTTATAATTTTGAAAAAGCGATGATTCGTTTTCAAATTCCGTATAAAATTTTTGGCGGAACACGTTTTTATGACCGCAAGGAAATTAAAGATATTTTAGCTTATTTGCGAGTGATTTATAACCCACTTGACCGTGTAGCTTTTGAACGAATTGTGAACGTACCGGCGCGCGGTTTGGGTGCGGTGAGTCTTTCGAAATTATTGGACTGGCAAAGTTCGAACGGTTTAGATTTGATTTCAAGCCTACTTCAAGCAAGCGAACTTTCAACTTTAGCATCACGAGCGAGAAAATCTTTAGAAAATTTGGGTGAAATTTTTAGAGAGTGTCAAATTTTAAGTGAAAATTCAAGTAACCCAAGTGAAATTATCGAACGAATTTTAGAGCGGACAAATTATGGCAAAAACGAAAAACTAACCGAAAACGAAGCAACCGAACGCAGTGAATATCTTTCCACATTAGTGAGTGAAGCAAAAAACTACGCAGATTTAGCAAGTTTTTTGGAGGATGCAGCACTGATGAGTTCAAGCGATGCGCAAAGTGGCGACGAAGTAAACTTAATGACACTTCACTCAGCAAAAGGTTTGGAATTTCCAGTCGTGTTTCTTGCCGGAATGGAAGAAGGCATCTTTCCACACAGCCGAGTTTTTGATGCAGGAGAAGATGACCTAGAAGAAGAACGCCGCCTTTGCTATGTGGGCATGACACGCGCACGAGAAGAATTAATTTTAAGCTACGCCGAATCGCGAGCGGTTTTTGGACAAAGGAATTATTCAAGCCCGAGCCGATTCATTACAGATGCCGAACTGGAATTACCGAAAAAAGATTTTGGCGGATGGAATAATTTTTCAGATAATTACGAAGATGATTTTAGCCAAGAAGTTTCTTTTGATGATTTTTATTATGACGAAGCAGGATTGCAAATTGGTGACCGCGTAAAAAGTCCAGCTTTCGGTGTGGGAAAAGTGCTTGAAATTGACGGAATGGCGATTGAGATTCAATTCGAAAACGGCAAAATTCGCAAATTAAATGCTGAATTTGCGCGCCTTGAAAAGCTCTAAAAATTTGACCTTTCGAATTTAATTTGCTAAAATAGATTTAATAATGCGAGTTTTACAACCAATTTATTTTTATAAAAAACAGATCACAATTGCGGGATTTATCTCGCTTGGATTTTTACTTTTATTAAACATTTTTGCAATTGCTGGGCGAAATTCCGCCAAAGCTAGCGGTGAAGGAAACAAAATTTTAACTGTTTTCGAAAATGGCCAAAGATTTTCTTTTAAAACTAATGCAAAAACTGTTCGAGAAGCATTAAATGCGCAAAAAATTAGTTTTTCGAAAGAAGATACGGTTGAACCAAGCCTTGACGGCGAACTAACAGGCACGGAATATAGTGTAAATATTTATCGTGCAAAACCAGTAATCATTGAAGATGGCGATTCGAAAATAAAAGTAATGACTGCTGCCCAAACCCCACGGCAGATTGTTCAAAAATCTGGAATTAAAATTCATGATGAAGATAAAGTTGCCTTCGAACAATCCAGCAGCATTCTTGAAGATGGAACAACAAACTCATTAAAAATTACACGAGCAAAAGAAATTTCGGTTGAACTTTTTGGTAAGACTGAAAGTTTTCGAACACAAAGCAAAACCGTAGAAGATTTCTTAAAAGAAAAGAATATATCGCTCACAAAAGATGATGGAATTTCAATTGATAAAAAAACCACGATTTCGAATGGTTTGAGTTTTCGAATTTGGCGAAACGGCAAGCAAACAATTACAACCGAAGAAGAAATTGCTTTCTCAACCGAAATAATTAAAGATGCGAATAAAGATTCTAGCTATAAAGAAATAAAAGAAGCTGGAGAAAAAGGCTCGAAAAGCGTAACTTATGAGATTGAAATGCAAAATGGTAAAGAAGTTTCGCGCAAAAAAATTAACGAGACCGAAATTAAATCTGCTAAAAAACAAGTTGAGATTGTTGGTACAAAAGTAAACTTACCAGCTGGCTCGCACAGTGACTGGCTAAGTGCGGCAGGAATTTCTTCAAGCGACCACGGAGCTGCAAATGCAATTATCGGTCAAGAATCTGGCTGGCGAGTTAATGCAACAAACAGATCAAGTGGAGCTTATGGCATTCCGCAAGCTTTGCCTGGTTCGAAAATGGCTTCAGCTGGAGCTGACTGGCAAACAAACCCAATCACGCAGCTTAAGTGGATGAATTCTTATGTACTTGGTCGCTATGGAAGCTGGCAAAACGCTTACGCCCATAAAAAAGCAAAGGGTTGGTATTAGTGGCAAATTTGAAATTTAATCAAAAATCTGGTAAAAAGTTTTCGAAAAAATCCAAAAATAGCGAAAATTCAAATTTAAAAAATAATAAATCACTTGGTCAGCACTGGTTGCGAGACAGGGTTGTTCTAGATGGAATAGCAGAAGAAGCTGAAATTAAAAATGGTGATTTCGTACTTGAAATTGGCCCAGGGCTTGGAACTTTAACTTCTTCACTTTTAAAATTCGCAGGTAAAGATGGTGAAGTTCTCTCAGTCGAGTTTGATGAAAATTTGGCAAAAAAACTACCAGCGCAATTCCCAGGGAAAAATTTAACCGTAAAAAATACGGATTTTTTAGATTTCGATCTTTCGAAATTACCAAAAAATTATAAAGTTGCTGCGAACGTACCGTATTATATTACTTCAAAAATTATTGAAAAATTACTCACTAGCGAGAATAAGCCAAGTATTGCCGCACTTTTAGTACAAAAAGAAGTTGCCGAGAGAATTTGTGCAAAATCTGGCGATTTAAGTGTTTTATCAATCGCATCACAAATTTATGCCGATTGCGAACTTGGACAATTCGTACCACGAGAGCTTTTTACGCCGCCACCAAAAGTTGATTCGCAAGTAGTAATTCTAAAAATTCTAGAAAAGAATAAGCTTGAGTGTTTTAATGAGCAAAATAATACTAAAATATCAGAAAAACAATTTTTCCGTATAGTTAAAGCTGGTTTTACCGCTCGACGAAAAAAAATCCTAAAAGTATTAAGCGCAAATTTGGCATTGAGTAAAGAACAAACAATTGAAATCCTTATACAAGCCAAGGTCTCGCCAGATGCACGCGCACAAGAATTAACTATCGAAAACTGGCTTGAAATTACTCGATACTATCTTGATTTGAAATAAATAATTTTTATTCATAAGCTTAACAATGATTCCAACTTTCTCTTTTTCGAAAAATATGTTATACTATAAGCAGTATGCCAAAGAAAAAACTTTATATAACAACTGCGATTCCTTATGCAAATGGAGCGCCTCATATTGGAAACGCTCTTGATTACTTAATTGCCGATATTTGGGCGAGATACCAGCGCCAGCAAGGAAATGAAGTTCGTTTTCAGGTTGGAACAGACGAACATGGTAATAAAATTGCTGAAAAAGCCGCCGAAAACGGTTTAACTCCACAAGAATACGTTAACGGAACTGTCCAGAATTTTAAAAATTTAATGGACAAAATGAAGACAACTTACACAGATTTTATTCGAACAACAGATTCGCATCACGTTGGAGCTTCGCAGTATATCTGGATGAAACTTCAGCCCTATATTTATAAAAATACTTATGAAGGATGGTATTGTACAGGTTGTGAGAGTTTTTACACTGAAAAAGAAGTGACTGAATTTCATGGCGTTTGCCCAAACCATCAAAAACCTTTCGAAAGGCTTTCAGAAGAGAATTATTACTTGCGAATTTCAGAATTTACACCAAAAATTATCGAAGCCATTGAGACTGACCGAATGAAAATCATGCCAGAATATCGCAAGAAAGAATTTTTAAACTTTTTGAAAAGTGGGCTTGAAGATGTTTCGATTTCACGGCCAAAAAAGAATTTAACTTGGGGTGTACCTGTTCCTGGTGATCCAGAGCAGGTAATGTATGTTTGGATTGATGCGCTTGCAAACTATTTAACTGTGATCGGATATCCAGATGTTGCAGGTTGGCAAGAATTTTGGCCAGCAAATGTGCAAGTTATTGGAAAAGATATTTTACGTTTTCATGCGGGAATCTGGCCAGCAATGCTGCTTGGGCTTGATCTGGCTTTACCAAAAACTCTGCTTGTTCATGGACACATTTCAAGCAACGGTGTGAAAATGAGTAAATCGATCGGCAACGTGGTTGATCCGAACGAAATTATTGATAATTACGGGCTAGATGCTTTTAGATATTATTTCTCACGGCATGTTGCAACTCAAGATGACGGAGATTTTACCTGGGAGAAGTTCGAAAATGCCTATAACAACGAACTTGGTAACGACCTCGGTAATTTGGCTTCACGCGTAGCTAATATGGTTAAACGTTATCAATCTGGCGTGGTTGGTGAAATTCCTAGCGATGAACACGATCGCCACACTTACAATGAATATATGAAATCTCTAGAATTCAACAAAGCAATTGATGAAATCTGGGGATTGGTTCGCGCCCACAATCAATATATTGAAGGTGTAAAACCTTGGGAAATTGCTAAAAAAGCAAAAGAGAATAAAGATGAAGAAAATCATCTAGCAGAAGTTCTTGCACACTCCGTTTCAGGTTTATTGCAAATCAGCAAAATGCTTGAACCGTTTATGCCAGATACAGCCGAAAAACTCCAAACGATTTTTGGCAGTGGCGTAATTCGCGACGAAGAAATTGGCTTACTTTTCCCAAAAATGTATCTTAAAACCGAAGACCCGCGTGCCGCAAAAATCGCAGCTGCACAAAATAATCAAGCTAAAAAATAACCAGAACCTCGGCTTTAATGCTGAGGTTTCGACTTTCGAAAGGACAAAATGAAAATCATTGATTCACATTGCCACATTCACGATGTAAATTTTCCAATTCCGCAAGAAGAAGTTTTTGAGAATATGCAAAATTCTAAAATATCGAAAGCAATTTGTATTGGCGAAAATCTTGAAAATTCTAAAATTGGCGTTAAATTTGCTGAAGAAAATTCTAGCAAATTTAAACTTTTCGCAGCTATTGGCGTCCATCCACATGAAGCCGAAAAATACGACCCAGAAGAGTTAGTTTATGAACTTGAACAGATTTCGAAAGCTCCAAAAGTGGTGGCCATTGGTGAAATTGGTCTTGATTATTTTTATGAAAATTCCAACCGCGAGGCGCAAAAACAAATTCTAAAAGCCCAGCTCAAGCTTGCTCAAAAACTAAATCTACCCGTAAGTTTTCATGTTCGAAATGCTTTCGAAGATTTTTGGCCGATTTTTGATGAAATTTCAAAATTCGGTAAAATTCGTGGAGTTTTGCATTCTTTTACAGATTCGAAAGATAATTTAAGCAAAGCTTTAAAGCGCGATTTATTTATTGGCGTAAATGGAATTTCAACTTTTACAAAAAAGCCCGAAGATCTTGAAATGTTTGCAAGCATTCCACTTTCGAAAATATTAATCGAAACAGATTCACCATTTTTAGCACCAAAAGGTAAGCGTGGCAAGCCAAACCAGCCAGCTTTCTCAAAATTAATTATCGAAGATTTAGCAGAAAAACGGCAAATTTCAGCCGAAGAAGTTGCTAAAATCACAACCGAAAATTGCGAAAAACTGTTTAAAATTTAATTTACCAAATATTGACAAAAATATTAAAATATGATACAATTTAATCATATTTAAGGTTTAAAAATGAACAATTCTGACAAAAGTTTATACCAAATTCCATATTTTTCAGGAGCTCAGAAAGAGCCCGATTTCAAAAAACCAAAAATCCAGATTGCTTATGACACGCCAAAACAAATGCCCTTAAAACCTATTCAACAGGTTAAAAAGCCCACATTCCAGCCAATATTGAAAAATAATCAAATTGATATTTTTGGTGAAATGTTTGCAAAAAGCGCTCAAATTTTACAATTTCGAAATATTGCCGAAGAAGAAATTCGTCTTTCGCACTTAAAATATACTAGAAAATCTTTTTTGAAAAATTCAAAAAAACACGAGAGTAATCAACTCTATTATAAATATCTTTTTGCAAAATTTAAGAAAAATCCGCAAGATATTTCGCGAGCGTTAATTAATCTTGAAAGTAAAGTTGGCGCACAAATTTTTGGGCCAACAACGAACGGCATTCGGCGAGAATTTTTCGTGCTTGACCATAATTCTTGGATTTATCATGAAGAATGGATTGACGGCAAGCGAAAAGTTCACCAAAATACAACCAGATACGAGCTTCGAAAAGACCAAGTAATTAAAATTGAAGCTGGACCACACTATTTTGATTTAAAAGGAACAGAACTTCAAAATTTTCACCATGCGGTGCAAGTTTACTACCAGAATGTCTCACGATTGGTTTATGGCAGATAGTTTGAAATTCTCAAAAAAGTGTGCTATAATTGTTCAGAATTGTTTTATTTTTTAACGAAAGGAAAGAAATGGCTAAACATAAAAGTTGGCATGGAGCAGACCGCAAACGAGCTTTGCGCGCAAAACTAAAAATTGAAAAACGCCGCGAAGCAAAACGCCGCGAACGAATTGCAGCAGCTTTGGCCGCAAAATAATTTTAAAAATTTTAAAAAATCGCTTTTCTTAAAGAAGGGCGGTTTTTTATTTTAATATTTTTTAGATTATTGCTTTTTTATTAATTTTATGATATAATTATAAAATCTATCGAATTTTCGAAATATATTTTGGAGGTGGAAGAAATGGAAATTAAAGATAGAGGTATTTTAAATGTTATACAAAAGATTTTAAATGGCGAATGGTTTTTTTGTTTTTTGCATAATCTAGACTTAGAACTGCAGCATAAAATTGCATTGTGGCTTTCAAATTTGACAAAACAAGACGACACAGTATTAAATATGTCACCAGATGACATTATGGAAAAAGCTTGCGTTGCGTTACTTTTTGACAAAAAAACCGATAAGGTTATCGCATCGGCTTCAATGATGAAGCCACAAATTAATTCTTTCGGCTGGAAATTGGGCGAAATCGGCTCAATGTTCACTCTCGAAGAATATCAAAACCAAGGTTGTGCTAGCTACTTAGTTCATAAAATTGATGAATGGGCTGAAGCTCAACCTACAATTGATGGCACATACGCTTTTTTGAATTCCAAATCTCCGCGAAGTTTTGCAGTGAATGGCTACAGAGGCGAACTTCGAAAGGAAGGAGTTCTCTATAACGCGGCGGATATCACGCCTGCTTATGCATTCAATCTTTGCCGCACAATTTGCCGAAATGAACACGCAATCCATCTAATGGATCTTGAGCTTCGAAAAAAGGAACTTCAAGACCCAGAGTTAGAAGAAGGACACGGAGAACTTCGTAGAATTGAGGAAGAACTTAGTAGCGCAAGAATTGAACGGCGGAATCGTTTCGAAAACTCAATCAACGAAAACAAGCTCAAGATTAACGCTATTGCAGCTCGAAAAGATCTAAGCACAGAGCAAATTGATCATGACATAGAGGTACATTACAAGATTATCGATTTTTACATCGATAATTTCAAGAATAATTTGCACTGCTGTGATGTAGTAGTTGCAAAATTATTCTAAAACAGAGTGAGCAAAATGCTCGCTTTTTTATTGATTTTTGAAAGTGATTATGTTAAACTATTTACATCAAGGAAGTGGGCAATGTTTAACTTAAAAAATATTTTTAGCGAAAACTCAGAAAATAAAAATTCGAAAAATACTTCGAGCAGCTTTTTAGGCGACGGAAAAGCAATTTTAGATGCTGTTGATGATGGAGTTTTAGCAGTTAATTCAAAAGGGAATATCTTGGCAATCAACCCAGCAGCAGAGCAAATTACGGGCTGGAATGGTAGTGATGCGGCTGGATTGGTTTTTAATTCAGTTTTAAAAATTACAAACAATGAAGGTGGCGAGATGATTGAAATTTCCAACCCAGTGAATCGTGTTTTACGAACTGGTGAAGATTTCACAACACGAGATTTATTCATTAAAACTCAAAGCGGGAAAATTGTTCCGATTTTCTTGGCCGTAAACTCGATTGATAGTCAAAATTCTGGCGTAGTTGTAGTTTTTAGGGATATTTCGAAAGAGCTAAAAGAAAACCGTGAACAAGCTGAATTTATATCAACTGCGAGCCACGAAATGAGAACGCCAGTTGCAAGCATTGAAGGATATATTGGCTTGGCTCTCAACCCAGCTACCGCAACGATTGACGCACGCGCAAAATCTTACCTTAAAAAAGCTCACGAAAACACCAAGCATTTAGGCCAACTTTTTCAAGATTTACTTGATATTACAAAAGCAGAAGATGGACGGCTCAAAAATGAACCTGTTGTTTTAGATGCAATTGAATTTTCACGAAATATTTGGGAAGGGCTAAAACCAAAAGCTGAAGCAAAAGGCTTGAATTATATTTTCGAACCAGACAACCACAAAACAGGCGAAAAAACTCTAACGCCAGTATTTTTTATTCATGCCGACCGCGATCACTTACATGAAATTTTAAATAACCTTTTCGAAAATGCCATAAAATATACGCCGAGCGGAATGGTTTCTGTGAATATTACCGGCGACAACAACAATGTTCAAATTTCTGTTAAAGATAATGGAATTGGGATTCCGGCCGAAGATATTCCACATTTGTTTCAAAAATTTTATCGTGTAGATAATTCTGAAACGCGAGAAATTAATGGTACAGGGCTCGGGCTATTTTTGTCGCGCAAACTTACCGAGTCGATTGGTGGCTTTTTAGATGTTGAAAGTGAATATAAAAAAGGTAGCACTTTTACTGTAAAGTTACCAAGAATTACGCGAGAAAACGCCGAAAAATTAAAAGCCATTGAAGATACTAAAAAAGCTGAAGAGCACCAAAAAATTGAACAAAAAAATAATCAACGCGAAATCGACGAGGCCGACCGCGATATTACGGCAATTCTTGAAGATCCTAAAATAGAAAATCCAAGCGAAGAAGTTTTCAAAATCACCCAAGAAATTCAGCCAGAAACTTCAATTAGTATTCCTGAAACTATTCCGCAAAATACACAACCAGAGAATTCGCAAGCTCAACAAGCTCCGTATACACAAAATACGACTGAATCAACTCAACAACAAGAACAACAAATTTATGACAATTTCGTGCAAAATACAGCTCCAATTCCACAATCAAATGGCGTAATTGCTGAGCAAAACCAACCGGCACAAAAGGTAATTCAAGCACAGCAAGACTTTTCTAACTATGGCGCAATTCAAGGTTTTAGCCCTCTATCGGGAGCGCGAAATCAGGATGGCCAAAATTCTGTACCAAATCCTCAAACAGTACAAAATTATGATACTCAAATAGCGGATAAAAATTTACAACAAAATACACAAGCTGTTCAAAATAATTACTCACCTCAAAGTTCAATAGACATAAAAAATCAACAATTTCAACCGCCCCAAATGATGGAAACTACGCAGAATATAGAACCTCAGCCGAGCCAGCATCCATCAAATCAGCCAACTTTAAACGATATCGAAAGAATGAAAATTGAATACGCTCAAAAAATAATGAATCAGCGGAAAAATTAAGCATAAATAGTATAGATTTTTTCGAAAAATAATAGTATAATAGGAGCAATATGACAAAGATTTTATTAGTAGAAGATGATAAAAGTTTGCGCGAGATTTATGGCGTTCGATTATTGGCGGAAGGATATGATATCGTTTCGGCTGGTGATGGAGAAGAAGCGCTCGCAATGGCGATTAAAGAGCGCCCAAACCTAATTGTAAGCGATGTAATGATGCCAAAGATTTCTGGCTTTGATATGCTTGATATTTTGCGCTCAACAACTGAAACGCGTGGTATTAAAGTTATTATGATGACAGCCCTCTCAAGTGAAGAGCAGCGCCGTCGCGGTGAAGCACTTGGCACCGACCGCTATCTAGTGAAATCTCAAGTAGGAATTGAAGATGTCGTGCGAACAGTTCACGAGGTTCTTGAAGATGGCGATTTAACAGTAGAACAGCGAACTGCACAAAAACAAGCACCAATACCTATGCCCGCCGAAGAAACTTCTGCAGTTCAATCGCAAGAAATTAAAGCACCAGCTGAATTATATTCTACCGCGCAAACACAGACAACTCAAGCGCCAATTCAAAATTTCGAAAAACCAGCGCCAGCACCAGTTCGGCCAATTAAACCTATTCAATCTCCAGAACGTGCCGCAGCACCAGGTTTAGCTCAATTCGAAAGAGAACAACCGATATCTTTTTCTACAAACCAGCCAATTCAGTCAGCACCTCAATCTATGCAGCTTGAACAGCCCTACACTAAAGTAGCACCAGCTCAAAATTTCAGAGCACCAGAATCACCGACAATTGAAACTCCAGCTCATCCAATTAGTGATTTTGTAAATCAGCCTCAAGCAGCCGTTCAAAATAATAATCAGCCAACCACACCGATTGTTTCTGGCGAGCGAGTAGTTCAGCCGATCAAAAATAATCGAAGCGATGAAGAAATATTATCTTTTCAAATTAACGATATCCTAAAAGGCGGAACGGGCGAAAATCCCTTAAATAACAATTCTCAACCTCCTTTTGGAGCCCAATAAGTTGTGGAGCAAAAAACAGAACGCTTAAACAAATTCCTGGCATTACAGCTAGGAATTTCGCGTAGGCAAGCAGATGAACTTATCGAAAAAGGGCGAATTTCTATCAACGGGAAAACTGCTCAACTCGGCGAACGATTCAAAGCAGGTGATAAAATAAAGCTTGGCGAAAAAATAATCTCAAAAACTCGCGAAGAAAAAAAATATGTAATTTTCAATAAGCCTCGCGGTTATGTTTGCTCGCGTAAAAAACAGGGCGAAAATGAAACAATTTATGCTATTCTTCCAAAAGAATTTAGCGTGCTAAAACCAGTTGGTCGGCTTGACAAAGATTCAAGTGGAATTTTACTCTTAACAAATGATGGCGATTTTGCTTTTCAAATGACCCACCCAAAATTTCGAAAGGTAAAAGAATATCTAGTTTCTCTTGACACGCCACTTCAGCCAATTCATCAACAGATGATTGCTGATTTTGGAATTAATCTACCAGACGGAAAATCACAACTTGGGCTTGAACGACTTGATGATTCACGAAAAAACTGGAAAGTTATCATGAGCGAAGGGCGAAACAGGCAGATACGCCGAACATTTTCAGCTATAGGTTACGAGGTCGAAGAACTACACAGAATAGTTTTTGGTTCATATATTTTACCGAAAGATTTAAATTTTGGTGATTTTCGAAAAGTTGAAAAGCTGTAATTTAAAAGAAGAAAAGACCTCAATTGAGGTCTTTTTGTTAATTACTGTAATTCAGTAAGATCAGCAATATTAATAAATAAACTCCTTATATAGCCAGCTAATATTTCGACACTTTCATCAAGCATAATTTGACAAAAAATATCCAAAATCTTTTCGAAATATTCTTTAATTTCAATCGGAATTTTATCTTCATTGCCAGAATCGGACTCAAATTCGCAAGCTCTAGCAATTTTTTCGGTCAAGCTTTCTCCGGGAAAATTAAAATAATGAATTTTTGCAGCATAAACTCGCACGAGCTGCCCATATACAACTGGACTTTTGAATTTCTTAATATCAATCTTAAAATTAAACTTATTTTGAATATCTAAAATCTCTTCAATATCAAAAAGATTTCGAAAAATCTCAAAATTAGCATAAGGCTCACCGCTTGCAAAAGCTTGCTCGATAATCTTTCGAGTATTTTCTGCAACCATTCGACGAGTTTCCATTGACGCTAATGGCATTGTAGCTGTTACATTTTTGAAATGTTCTTGCATTTCTGTACCTCCAAATTTTTACTGGATTATTATTATATCATTTTTTAAGTTTTCGAGCAAGTTTCTCAACATTGATTTTTATTTCAAAAAATTATACAATAATTGAATATGCTAAAAACTAAAAAAGAACTCCGAAAAATGTTCTTCGATAATTTTCTAGGCACGATTGCCGATAATCTTGTCGAAGCAAACTGGGCGCTAGTAATGGCCTGGTATCCGAATGTGGCTTATGCTCAAAAATCATTAACAATGTTCGCAGTATCAGATACGCTGTGGGTGGTGCTTTCGTGCGCTTATTATGCTGTTCGAACAGCTTTAGTTGCAAATTTACCAGCTTACATGGTGGGCAAAAGCGCCGAGAAAGCTTCGAAACCTTTAAAAAATGCATTTTATTTGGTTTATTTAATTTTAACACCAGCCGCTCTTGTTTCTTTTATTTTTGCGGGCGAAATTCTTGGTAGCCTTGGAGTTTCGAAAGAATTGCTTTCAATGTATGTGCCTTATTGGCGAATTTGTGTAGCAACAATTTTCTTGGTTTGCCCAAGCCAGATGTTAATAACTTCTTATCTGAAAGCAACTTTTCGAACACGAGAAGCAATGATTCTCGACCATGCTACAACTTGGCTTATGGCGATTGGTTCTTTTATAGCACTTTGGGTTTTAAATTGGGGAGCGAACGGAATGATGATTGCTTGTTTTTTGGCTAACGCAATTCCATTGATTTATTTTTTAATTGCTAAACCTTGCCCGAACTTCTTTAAAAATGGTTTTGAATTTGATCAGAGATGGATTAAAAAACTTTGGTTAAATACAAAATGGGAAATTATCCGCAGATTAGCTCCACGAATTGTTGCTATTTTCACAACATCATCGTTGTTATATCTTTCACCATCATTCGTTTCAGCCCGATACTGGATTTATACGATTGGTGCTTTTCTTGAAGGCGTAGTTGATGCAAGCGCAAGTCTTGCAAATGTTGACGTTTCTTATAACTCGAAATTAAGCTTTAAAACACGAAAAGAAGTTTATCAAAATAACAAATTTATTTGGCGGTTAGCTTTAAGACTTTTCCTTACTCTTACAGTTTCGATTGGATTTTCGGCGCCAATTTGGGTGAATATTATTTCAAACGATTCAGCAGTGAAAAACGCAATCCTCAATCCGATGATTTTGATTTTATTCGCGATCGAAGTTGGTTCAAAAATTCGCTATTATATTTTGCTTTCAATTACACGTTCATTTTTGAAAAAATACAATGGCATAATGCAAGTTATTTATGCAGCAGCAACCAGTATTCTAACCCCAATTGGAATTTTAATTTTTCTAAAAACCTTAAACCTTGGCTTGACTGGCGTATTTTTAACCACTGCAATTGTTGGATTTTTGCAATTCTTTTTATCTGAAATTTATCTTCGAAAACAAAAAATTAAAGTTGGATTTTGATTTCGAAAAGTTTGAATTTTTAGGTATATTGTGTTATAATTAAGAAACTATGTCTAAAAATCTCCCTAAAGTTGCAATTATTGGTCAGGCGAATGTCGGAAAATCTTCGCTTTTTAATCGAATGATTCGTGCCCAGCAAGCTGTTGTTGCACGAGAAGCTGGAACGACGCGTGATAGTGTTCTTGGTAAAGTTACTTATAAAAAACAGGCTTTCTGGCTGATTGATACAGCTGGTTTAAAAGACCCAAATGATGAGTTCGAGGCTACAATTCAAGAACAAATTCAAGATGCAGTTGACGCCAGTGAATTGATTTTGGTGGTTCTTGATAGCACTAAACCTTTTTCGAACGAAGATCGCTTGATTGCAAAAAAGGCTTTGAAATCTCGAAAGCCTGTAATTTTGGTTTTGAATAAAACTGACTTAAAAGGGAATTTACCAAATGAAGAATTTTTACGACTTGGTATTAAACCGATTATTCGAACCTCTGCCGAACACAATGCTGGTGTTGATGAGCTCTTGACCGAAATTGCTGAAAAAATTCCAAAAGTTAAAGAAGAAAAACGCGACGAAGATATAATTCGTGTGGCTTTGGTTGGTCGCCCAAATGCCGGAAAATCTTATCTTTTCAATACGATGGCAGGCAAACAGCAGGCGATCGTAGCGAATGTTGCTGGAACAACGCGTGACACCAACAAAACGCAAATTCGCTTTAATGAAAAAACCATCGAAATTATCGATACAGCCGGAATGCGAAAACCTGGTAAGCAAGAAGTCGGAATTGAAAAATTTAGTGTGCTTCGAACTTTGAGTGCGATTGACGAAGCCGATATTTGTTTGCTTTTAATGGACGCCAACGAACTTAATACTCAGCTCGATCAACGAATTGCTGGCTTAATTAATGATGCCGGAAAAGGGATGATTATCGTAGTTTCGAAATGGGATAGTGTTGAAGGGAAAGATGCTTACACTCGCGATGCTTTGGCGCCACGAATTGCGTATTACTTCAAATTTACACCTTGGGCACCGTTGATTTTTACAAGTTCGAAAACTGGCCAAAATGTGACTAAAATTTATGATTTAATTTTAAAAGTTCACCGTAACCGTGCAAGGCAAGCAAAAACTTCAATTTTAAATCAGCTTCTACAAAAAGCAACTCAAGCTCATCCGCCGGCTGGATTGAAGAATACACATCCAAAATTACGCTACATTTCGCAAAGTGATAGCAACCCACCTTGGTTTATTATTCACGGCTCGAATTTAAAATTTGTTCACTGGAGCTATAAACGATATTTAGAGCGCTTAATTCGCGAGAATTTCGATTATTCTGGTACGCCGATTAAGTTTTCTTTCCGTGACGAAAAGCAAATCAAAGAAAACCGTGCAAGAATTTCGGCTGGTAAAAAAGTTATCAATAAAGCTTCAGGCGCTCTTAAAAAGGCAACTGATACGCAAAATAAACGCGAACGCAAACGCGACGAAAAACTTGCTCGAATTCAAAAAAATCAATAATTTTCGCCCCGTGCTTGGGGCGATTTTCGAAAGGATAAAATGAAAATTATACTTTTTCAAGGCAATTTTCCAGAAAAATATAATGGAACGCGCCATAATATTGGCTTTGAATTTGCAGATTTTTTAGCAAAAAAGTTCAATGCAAAATTCCAAGAAAAGCCAAAATTTAAAGCTTTTATTGCTGAGATTTCGCTTTTTGGTGAAAAGGTTTTGCTTGTTAAACCGACAACTTTTTATAACGAAACGGGTTTTTCGGCGCAGGCAATTTGTGATTTTTATAAAATTGATTTTCGAAAAGATTTTTTAGCGATTCATGATGATTTAGCTTTAAATTTTGGCACGGTTCGCGTTCGAAAAAGCGGTAGTTCTGCTGGAAACAACGGTTTAAAATCTTTAATTTCAGTTTTTGGCGAAGATTTTCCAAGAATTAAAATTGGCATCGCTAATGATTTTTTGCCAACAATCGGCGCGATGAATTTTGTTCTTGCAAAATTTTCGAAAAGTGAAAACGAAAAACTGCCCCAGATTTTTGGAGTTTGCGAAGATTTTGTTGAAGAATTCGTAAAAGATTCGCTTCAAAATGATAAAATAACAGTCTAAATAGATTTTTAATTAGTTTTATGCTAAAATTATAGAAGATTTAGGAAAATTAAGGAGAGTAACAAATGAACGAAAATAGCGGAACGGAATCGAGAGAGAGAGAGAGAGAGAGAGAGAGAGAGCTTAGCGAGCTTCGAAAGCTAGTTGAAGAACAAAAATCTCAGCTCAAAAAACTCACCAGCGGTGGATTCATGGCAGCAAAACTCCATAACGAGCTTGCCGAAATCCCCGCAGATCAGCAAGATAATGATGAAATCCGCGACGGCTATCAACTAAAATTTGTTGGTAAAGATTATGCTAAGCTTCAAGCTGGACTAAAAACCGAAACCATCATCACACCAGACACTGCACACAATTCAAAACCAGAGAACGCCAACAGTGAAAATATCTTCATCACTGGCGACAACCTAGATGCATTAAAACACCTTGAAAACGCTTATTCTGGCAAAGTTGATATGATTTATATCGACCCACCATATAACACTGGTAGCGACGGCTTTGTTTATGCTGATAATTTTAAATTTTCTGATGATGATTTTAAAGAAAAACTCAACTTAACTGAAGAAGAAATTTCACGCGTGCGTGCGCTAAACGGTAAAAGCTCACACAGTGCGTGGCTAACTTTTATGTTACCTCGATTAATGATTTCAAAACGGCTTTTGAGCGACACTGGTGTGATTTTTATTTCGATTGATGACAATGAGCAGGCACAATTAAAAATGATCTGTGATGAGATTTTTAATGAACGGAATAAAATAGCCTGCATAGTAAGTAAAACTCCGAATCAAACATCTGATATAAATAAGAAACAAATTCATGAATATATTCTAGCCTACTCAAAAAACATAGATTCTGGAAAAATTTTAGAAGGTGATAAAATACTGCAATATGCTAGGTGTACTACCGGAAAAGCCTCTCAAACCCAACCAGAAATAACAATTCTCAAGGGCATTGAAGTCATAGATCTCCCTGACGGTAAATACACTAAAGTTCGAAAGACCGGAGGAAATGAAGATTTGCATCTTATCGGAGATGAAATAACTGTCATAAACGGAGTCCTTGATCATGATATAGTTTTAAAAGGTCGCTGGTCTAATCCTAACGATGTTCGAGCATATATGAAAAAACTATCATTAAATTCCACCGAACCTATATATAATAAGTTTGGAAAGGAATTAGTTCGTTTTTATCTCAATGGCGACCGTTTTCAGCCCATAATGGAAAAAATAGGTAGCGATGATATTGAAACTGTCTTAGATATAACAACAAAAGGGTCTTTACGACTTCAAGAACTGGGGTTGACTGAGACATTTTTATATCCTAAGAGCCCAGAACTATTGAAGCATCTACTTTCAAAAATACCCAACAAAAATTCCCTCATCCTCGACTTCTTCGCTGGCTCGGCCACAACCGCCGACGCTGTGATGCAACTTAATAAAGAAGACGGTGGAAATCGCAAATATATTTTAGTGCAACTACCGGAAAAAGTCTCAAAAAATAGCGAGGCTGAAAAGGCTGGATATAAAACTATTGATCAAATTTCGCGCGAACGAATCGAGCGGGCGGCCGCAAAAATTGGTGATAATTCTGGCTTTAAACACTTCCGCCTCACCACACTAAACGACGAAAACGCTCTTTCGAAATTGGAAGAATTTGACCCAAATGCAATTGTGGCTTTTCCAGAAGATATGACCACCACTTTTGACGGTGGCGAAAAGGCAATTTTGCAAACTTGGTCGATTGACGACGGTTTTGAATTTAACCAAATACCAAAAATCGTTGAATTTGCAGGCTATCAAGCGCATTATATTGAGCAGCGTTTATATTTGATCTCGACGGGCTGGGGCAGTGAAGCCACGCGCGAGCTTTTGAATGCAATTGGTAAAAATAAATTAGCGGTACAGTCGATTGTGATTTTTCCATATAGCTTTACTTTTAATGAACTGAACGAACTTAAAATAAACCTTCGAACGGCTTTCGAAAAAAGTAATAAGATTGAACTTTTGGAGCGATACTAATGGCGATTTATTTGGAGACTTTGGAACACCAACAAAAAGCGATTGATGCGATTGTTGGCGCGATGGAAGGTTGCCGTGATTTTGACGAAAAAAGCGATCCGGATTCTAGATATGTTTATGCTAATCCAATAGTTAAATTACGTACCGAAAATGTGAGAAAATTTGTCGAAAAAAGCACAAAGCCAAGTAGTTTTAACTTGGGCTCGAACAATATTATCGACATCAAAATGGAAACCGGAACAGGAAAGACTTTTGTTTATACAAAAACGATGTATGAACTTTATAAAAATTTTGGGTTGAATAAATTCATTATTTTTGTACCGAGCTTGGCGATTAAAGAAGGTGCGAAGAATTTCATTTCAGCAGATTATGCCCGACGATATTTTTCGACTTTTTATCCTGATGTAAAAATTGATCTAAGTGTGATTAACGCCGGAGCTTTCAATACCAAAAAAGGGCGAAAAACCCTACCAAGCGAATTGGTGGATTTTTTGGAGGGAACGCGAAATCAGTACGGAACAATTAAATGTTTATTGATTAATGACGCGATGATCACTTCAAAATCAATGACAGAAGAATATGACCAAACTTTAATCTCGAGCGTTTCAAAACCACTAGAAGCAATCAAAGCTACGCGACCGATCTTAATGATTGACGAACCACACAGATTCAAACGTGATTCGAAAGCTTTTCAAGCTATTGAAAATTTGAAACCGCAACTGATTTTGCGTTTTGGTGCTACTTTTCCTGAGATTAAAATTGGCAAGGGTAAAAGTGCAACTACTCAAAAAGATTATTCGAATTTAGTTTATGATTTAAATGCTGTTGAGAGCTTTAACCAAGGTTTAGTGAAAGCGGTTGATGCGTTTTATCCTGAAATTCACAGTGATGAGCATGAAAAATACACCGTAAAAAGCGCCACCACGTCAAAATTAACCCTAACAAAAGGAGCAAAAGAGTTCGAAATTCTTGCAGGCGAAAGTTTGCCAAGCGATTTTGAGGGCGGTCTAACTTTTGAAGGTGGGCGAGCGAAAGCACTTTCAAGCGGTTTAGAACTCGAAAAAGGAATGAAGCTCTTCCCAAAAACTTCGCACGCTTCATATCAAGAAATTATGATTTCACAAGCCTTAGACAAACATTTCGAAAAAGAACGCGAAAACTGGGTGCGTGAAAACGCTGGTGAAAATCCAGCAAAAATTAAAACACTCTCGCTCTTCTTTATCGATTCGATTTCATCTTATCGAAAAGAGGATGGTTGGCTGAAAAGCACTTTCGAAAAACTTTTACGAAAAAAGCTTAAAGATGCAATCTCGAAAGAAACAAATATCGAATATAAAGATTTTCTCGAAAAATCGCTTGGAAACATCACGGAATGCCACGGCGGATATTTTGCTGAAGATGCTGCTGGGAAGGGCGATGAACAAATTCAAAATGAAGTTGATGATATTTTACGTAACAAAAATCGCTTGATTTCTTTTAAAGACGAAAAAGGGAAGTGGATTTTACGACGATTCTTATTCTCAAAATGGACCTTGCGAGAAGGTTGGGATAATCCAAATGTTTTTGTGATTGCAAAGATTCGAAGCTCTGGAAGTGAGATTTCGAAACTTCAAGAAGTTGGACGCGGTTTACGTTTGCCAGTTGATGAAAATGGACGCCGGCTAAGCGAAGAAGAGTTTCGCTTGAGCTATATTGTTGATTTTAGTGAAAATGATTTTATTAAAAAACTTGTTAGCGAAATCAACACTGATGGCGGTAAAGTTTTCGAAGGAATAATTAGCGATGATATTGTCGATGAATTAATCTCTATCAAATATGGTGAAAATCGACGAAAAGTTCGAAACAGATTAACCGACGAAAAGATTATTGACGACAATGAAAAAATTATCAATAGCGAAAAACTCCAAGAATTATTGCCAAGCTCTGGCGTACGGAAAGATAAAATTCGAAACAATCCAAAGAAATCAGCTGAAAAAGTTAAACTTCGCAAAAATAACTGGGAGAAAATTAAACAGTTGTGGCTTGAAGTTTCACAAAGATATATGATTAAATTCGAGGAATTGAGTGAGGATAAAATTTTCAAAATTGCGGAAAAATCAATTGGCAAAAACTTGCGTGAAAGCGAAATTTATAACGAAAAAGAAAGCCTGGTTTCTGACGGAGGGGAAATACGCAGCGAGGTTTCGCGCGTTGATTCTGGTTATACTCTGGAAGCGATTCATTATGGTGATTTTTTGAAAAAATTGTCGCAAAACACAAATATTTCACCAAAAATTTGGCACAAAGCGATATTATCAAAAAAGAATAATTTTAAAAAAGAATGTTTTAACGTGATCAGCTTAGCGAATATTATCCGAGATTTTAAGAAAGTTTTTGAAGAAGAATTTTCGCAAAAATTTGGATATAATAAACTTGATTTTACTGCAAACACTTCATTGATTCGCAACGGAGAGTTTGTGGAGGAAATTTCGAAAAGTTCGCTCGGAGCGTTTTCTTCAACGGAAATTGAAGTTGATGACCGTAATCTGTGGAATGAAATTTGTTATGATTCTGTAAATCCTGAAATGGAGATTAGTAAAATTAAACCAGCTGAAAAAGTTTTGGTATTTGGTAAAATTCCGCAGCGAGCAATTCGAATTCCACTTTTCACAGGCGGGACAACTTCGCCAGATTTTATTTATGCAATTAAGAACGACAAGAATATCGAGATTGATTTGTTTATTGAAGCGAAACCTGAGAATCTAAAAGGAAGTGACAAAATTGTGATTAATAGCCAGGAGACTTTCCTAAACACAGTCAAAACAGAATGGCGAAAAGTTACTTCCGCAGAAGAAGTTGAATCAATTATTAAAGAGTTAGAAAAATAGTAGATCTGTTTAGAAATTTTCTTTTTAAAAAACCACCAAACTATCAAATTTCATATTCACTTCATAAAACTATCATAAAATATAGTTAAGTATGAAACTAAAGCGAAAGGAGATAGATTGAGAATCATACAAAAGTCACTGGCTTATGTTACGCGAAAGAAAAAAAGAACTACGATTGTTTTTTTAATTCTTACCGCGGTGTTTTCAAGCCTATACGCATGTTTGAGCGTAGTTAATTCTAGTAGGAACCTAGAGAATTCACTATATAAAGCATCGAATTCATCTTTCTCGATAGTTAAGAAAGATTCTCAGGGCTACTTTAGCTACAAAGATGTTAAGAATATTCGAAATATTAAAGAAATCAAAGAATCATTGCTTGAATACGAAGGATTGGCTAAACCTAAAAATGCTAAAGCTATATCTGCTAATCAGCAGGTTCAGCGAGACGATCTCGATGAAGACTTAAAAAATACAGTTGCAATTCACAGCACTAATAATACCGCTAAAAATACGCTCTTTAGTAGTGGCGTATTTAAACTCAAACAAGGTCGCCATTTGGAGCAAAACGATAGGGAAAAAGCTTTGATCCACGAAGCTTTTGCTCAAAAAAATAATCTAAAAATTGGTGACAAGATTGAGCTCAGCTTAATAAATACAAGCGACAAAAGAACTGAATCTCAAAAAACTAGGTTTGAGATTGTGGGGATCTTTAGCGGTAAAAGGCAAGAGAAATATACTGGTTTATCTTCTGATTTTAGCGAAAATACAATATTTTCAGATTTCAAAACAACTATGCAAGCGCTTAATCTACCAGAAAATGAAGGCCTTTTAAGCAAAATAACTCTATACACCGAAACAGCAGATCAGCTAGAAAAAGCCATCGCAAAAACTGAAAAACTTAATATTGACTGGTCCAAATATAAGATCGAGAAAAATAATGCCGCTTTCAAGGATACTCTAGAATCGATAGCAGGAGTTAAAAATATTATCAATTTAATGACTTATTTGATAATAATTGGTGGAAGTGCGGTACTTAGCTTAATTCTGATACTTTGGTTGCGCGAGAGGATTTACGAGATAGGAATTTTGCTTTCAATTGGCGCAAGCAAGCTTCAAATAATATTACAATTTATCATAGAGTTAGTTTTAATTTCAATCCCAACAATAATCAGCTCTTTCATTCTTGGAAATTCAGTTTTCAGCTTAATCACAAAAGGACTCAGTGAAGCCGAAGAAACCTCATCTATAGCATCAAGTTTCACAAACAATATTTTTGGATTAGACAGCTTAATAGTTTTTACGCAAAGTTACGGCATATTAATCACAATAATTATTCTGTCTGTGATTATTGCGTCAACGATGATCTTAGTTAAAAAACCAAAGGAAATTTTATCAAAAATTAGTTAGGAGAATATTATGAAAATATTAGAGATTAAAAATTTAACTTATAGTTATAAAGATTCGAGAGAAAAAGTTCTAGCAAACGTTAATGAAAGTTTCGAAGAGGGAAAGTTTTATGCAATTATTGGTAAATCTGGCTCCGGAAAATCCACATTGCTCTCATTACTAGCTGGCCTAGATGAGCCAGATAGCGGAAAGATACTTTTTAATGGAGAAAATATCCAAGAAACCGGCTACACAAATCACCGCAAAAACAACATCTCATTAGTCTTTCAAAATTATAATCTCATCGATTACCTTTCACCACTCGAAAATATTCGCCTAGTAAACAGTCAGGCTCAGCAAGATATTTTGTTAGAACTTGGCCTTAGCGAACACCAAATTAAACGAAACGTAATGAAACTTTCAGGCGGCCAGCAGCAAAGAGTAGCGATTGCACGCGCACTAGTTTCGAGTGCACCAGTTATTTTAGCTGATGAGCCAACTGGAAATCTAGACGAAAATACAGCTAGCGAGATTATCGAAATTCTAAAAAAGTTAGCTAAAGAAAGAAATAAATGCGTAATTGTCGTAACTCACAGCAAAGAAGTTGCGCGCGCAGCTGATATCGTGTTCGAACTTAAAAATAAAAAATTAATCAATAAACGTGGGTAGAAAGGAGTAAAATAATGTTAAAAAATGCTTTTGCGTATGTAATGAGAAAAGGCTTAAAATCACTAGTGATTTTGCTGGTCATCTTGACAATGTCAGCATTAAGTTTAATTAGCTTATCTATCAAAGAAGCTACCGATAAAGCTTCAACCAAAACTTTTAGCAATATCACAAATAGCTTTTCGATGGAAATAAACCGCCGAGTTAATCCTGGCACGCCAAGAGGCGGAGGAAATGTCAAGGGCCAAGATATTAAAAAAATCGCCAATTCTGAAAATATAGAAAGCTATGTAAAAAGAATCAATAGCGTTGCTGATTTAGACGGCCATGACATCATTGAAACAGCCGAAACCGCAGCCAACCAATCACCTGAGCGAGCTAAGAATTTTAAAAGAGCTGTAATGCTTACTGGTGTTAATGATTCTTCTAAGGAAACTAAATTTGTTTCAGGCGCATATAAATTAGTTGAAGGCAAGCATTTAACCACTCAAGACAAAAATAAGGTTTTGATTCACAAAGATTTAGCCAAAAAGAACAATCTCAAAGTTGGCGATAAAATTAAGCTAAAATCAAATTTATTTGATGCAGATAATGAAAAAGGCGCTAACGAAACAGTAGAAGTTGAGATAAAAGGCCTTTTTGACGGGCACAACAAAGGCGGCGTTACTGCTGCACAAGAACTTTACGAAAATACCTTAGTTACAGATATTCACACTGCAGCAAAGGTTTATGGAAACACCGAAGACACGGCAACTTACCAAGATGCGACTTTTTCCGTTAAAGGAAATAAAAACCTTGACCAAGTTATAAAAGATCTTGGAAAATTAGATATAAACTGGCAAGAATACAGTCTAATTAAAAGCTCTTCGAACTATCCTGCGCTTCAACAATCAATTTCAGGAGTTTATTCTATAGCTAACCAGTTATTCATTGGGTCATTATTATTCGCTGGAATTATAGTTTCACTACTACTATTCTTATGGATCAATGCTCGCAAAAAAGAAATCGCAGTGCTACTTTCAATAGGAATTTCGAAAGGCCAAATTTTAGCTCAGTTTGCGGTAGAGTTAGCTTTCGTAACAATCCCGGCTTTAATCGGTTCATATTTCTTGGCTAGCTATGCAGGAAAACACATCGGAAATAATATTTTGCAAAGTGTTACCGGAAATATCGCCAAGCAAATCGCCAAACAATCAGCTTCAACAGGCCTAGGTGGTGGCGCCGAGGTGGATGGATTTAATAAAACTCTCAGTAGTCTTGATATGACAATCAATCCAAATATGCTGGTCTGGGTAATTATATTCATGACTATCATGCTAGCAATTTCGCTATACATTGCTTCATCTGGTATTCTAAAGAAAAACCCTAAAGATTTACTATCAGACGCAGAATAAAGAAATAATATCAGTGCCACAATTGCGCTGATATTTTCTTTGAAGTCAATACACTAAAATGTTATAATATTAAAAGATGACAATGAAAATACTTATCGCAGAAGACGACGCAACAATACGAGAAGGGATTTGTGCATATCTATCTGAATTTAATTATGAAACAATCGAGGCTCGCGATGGGCGAGAGGCTTTGTCTAAATTCGAATCAAATAAAATCGACTTGGTGATTTTAGATATCCAAATTCCATTTATAAACGGTCTAGATGTCCTTCGAAAAATCAGAGAGAAAAGCAATCTACCAGTTCTCATTTTAACTGCTTTTAGTGATGAAGAATTCAAAATCACCGCCTTTTCGAATCTGGCGGATGGTTATATTGAAAAACCGTTTTCACTCCCAGTTTTGAAAGCTCGAATTGACGCGCTCATTACAAAAAATTATGAAAAATTCGAAGTTTTTAGTTATAAGGATCTAGAAATTAATTTTAGTAATTTTTCTGCAAAAATAAATAATTCCGCTGTAGAAATTAGCGCAAAAGAAATTGAGGTTTTAAAATACTTATTACTCAACGAAGGCAGAGCTTTGACCAGAAATCAAATTTTAGAAAATGTCTGGAAGGAAAGTGAAAATATACCATTTGACCGAGTGATTGACGTTTATATAAAAGATTTACGCAAAAAATTCGGGCTGGACTGCATTAAAACTATCCGTAATATAGGTTACACACTGGAGAGAAAATGAGAAATTTGAAAATTTTTCCAAAGATGTTTTTGTATACGTTTTCTACGTTGAGCATTTTAGCGATTTTAATTCATGCGTTAATTTACTTCATTTTTCCAAAAGTCTACCTCGGAACTCGCAAGCAAGAAATTACCCAAAAAGCAGACCAAATCACCAAGAATATCCAAGGAAAAAATATCGAAAGTATAAAGCAAATACTTGAGCTGTATTCTAAAAGTAGCAAAGTTAAAGCTTTCGTGAAAGATAATGACCATTTAAATGAGATTAAAATTGATAATCAGATTGAGGCGGATCTAACCAGCAATAATAACTCGTTAGTTATTGAAGACAGAAAAGTTCAGACCGCTTCTAACGAAAAAATACTGGTTAAATTCATCTCAACAACAGATATGAGCAAAGACGCAAAAGAGCTAACTTTTCAGTTCTTGCCAATTTCAATTTTATTTTCTTTCATTTTTTCGATTATCGTTTCATTAATTTATGCCAAAATCATTACCAAGAATATCAACGAAATTAAAACTACAACTACTCAAATGATGAAACTTAACCGAAATGCCAAGCTGAAAGTCAATTCCACAAATGAAGTTGGCGCTCTAAAAAGCCAAATAAATGATTTATATTCAACACTCATAGAATCAATTGACGGCCTAGAAATCAAAAATCAAGAAATTACTAAACTCGAAAAACTAAAAAGCGAGTTTTTTAGAGGCGCCTCCCATGAGCTAAAAACCCCGTTAGCAAGCCTTAAAATAATTCTTGAAAATATGAAATATGGAATTGGCAGATATAAAAACAAAGAGGAGTCTATTGAAGATTGTCTTGATATTGTCGATCAGCTAACTCAAAACATCGCTCAGATATTATCAACCTCTTCATTCGAAAGTCTAAAAAATGACGAAAAGTTTATCAAAATCAATAAAGTGTTGCAAAAGGTTTTAGATAATTATAAATTATTAGCCAAGCAAAGAAATATCTCAATAAATAATCAGCTGAGCCAAGAAGAAATTTATATTGGCGAAACAGCGTTAGAAATCATTCTCTCAAATCTAGTGAGCAATGCTGTAAAACATTCCGACCAAAACGGTCAAATACATATTGGTGTCAAGAATAACTGGTTTTATATTGAAAATTCAAATCAGAAGATCAAAGACAACAAAAACACTAAAATTTTCGAAACAGATTTTGACCTAAATAAAGAAAAAGGTAGCGGATTCGGACTTTATATTGTTAAAAATATTTTAACAAATTATAAAATTAAATATAAAATAGAAAAGAGCGAAATTGGGGTAAAATTTTTAATTGATTTGTAGAAAAAATAACTTATACTATTATCCTTCAAATTTTAGCACGCTTGGTTGAAAAAAAAAGCTGAAAATGGTATAATTTTTAAGATGAAAAAGCCAAAAACTTCTGCTAAAAATATTGTTAATCGTCGGGCGCAGTTCGATTATGAACTTGGCGACGAGCTTATTGCCGGGATGAGCTTGCGTGGAGTTGAAGTTCGTGCGGTGCGTGATGGCCGCGTTAGTTTAAAGGGCGCTTTTGTGACTCTTCGAAACGGGCGAAAAGGTGAAGAACTTTGGCTCAACAATGCAAGTTTTTCGCTCAAAAATCAGGGCGAGGGAATTTCAAAAGCCGACGCTATTGATACTTCACCCAAAAAACTACTCGTAACTCGCAAACAAATTGAGGATTTTTCGAGCCAAAAGAAGGCAGGCTTTACAATTGTGCCAGTTAAAATTTTAGCCGAAGGTCGCTTTATTAAAATTGTGATTGCGCTTGGAAAAGGTAAAAAACAATATGACAAGCGTGAAACTTTAAAACGTCGCCAATCTGAGCGCGAAAATGCAAGAATGTTAAAGAGGTATTAGATGAAAATTTTTTCTTGGAATATTAATGGAATTCGTGCGGTCGAAAAAAAAGGGAATTTAGCGGAATTTTTAAGCGTAAAAAATCCCGATATCGCATGTTTTCAAGAAATCAAAATTGACGAAACGCAAATTTCGAAAGAGAATTTTGACGAAAAATATCCTGAATATTTTAAATTTTATTCTCACGCCGAACGAAAAGGTTATGCGGGAACAGCAATCTGGTCAAAGCAAAAACCGCAAGCAATTTTGCGAAATTTTCCAAAAAAAATTTTAGAAAATTTTGAACTTAGTGATAATTTTGGCGACGCCACAACTGAAGGGCGAATTTGTGCTGCAAAATTTAATAATTTCTGGCTAATTACAGTTTACACTCCAAATACTAAAAACGATTTGGGCCGCCTAAAATTACGAGAAAATTGGGATGCAGCTTTTTTGGCTTTTTCAAAAGGTCTAGAAAATGGCGAATTTTCAAGAGAAGATTTTGCAGAAAATTTAGAAATTATTGAAGAAAATCCGCAAGATATTTTTAAGCCGAGTTCGGTTATCTTTTGTGGTGACTTAAATGTTGCCCACGAGGAAATTGACCTTTCAAACCCAAAAGCTAATCGAGGAAAACACGGTTTTACAGATGAAGAGCGCCTTGGATTTTCTAATTTCTTAAAAGCCGATCTGTTCGATATTTTTCGAAATCAAAACCCAGAAAAGGCCGAAATTTACACTTGGTGGAGCCATTTTGCAAAATCTCGCGAACGAAATGTTGGCTGGCGGATTGACTATTTTGTTGTTTCAAAATCATTAAATTCAGAAAAAAATAAAGCCGAAATTCATAACGAAATTATAGGGAGCGATCATTGTCCAATTTCGCTGGAGCTTAAAGATGTTTAATTTTTGGCAAGTTCAATCTTCAAAATTACTTTTTCCTGAAATTGCTTGGAATAAACCCGAGCAAAAAATACATGCCGGCAAGCTTTTGATTATAGGAGGTGGGGCAGGGGCTTTTCGCGGACTCGCAACTTCTCACCAAACTGCCTTAAAGACTGGCGTTGGGGAGGTTCGAATTTTATTGCCAGACAGTTTGAAAAAAGACATTAAAATCGATTCAAGCGAGCTGATCTTCGTAAAAAGTAATCTTTCTGGTGGATTTTCGAATGAAGCTTGGGTAGATTTTAAAGCTGGTGAAAAGTGGGCGGATTCTATTTTATTTATTGGAGATACGAACAAAAACTCCGAAACGGCAATTCTTTTCGAAAAATTTATTCTTGAAAGCGAGAAGTCTATTTTTATCGCTCGCGATGCAGTTGATATTTTACTTGATTCTTTCAGTGAGATTTTGTTAAAAGAAAATATAAGTATCTTAGCAAGCTTTACACAACTTCAAAAGATTTTTTCGAAAGTTTTTTACCCAAAAGTTCTAACTTTCTCGATGAATCTTTCGAATATTGTTGAAGTTCTGCATAAATTTACGCTTTCTTATCCTGCTCAAATTTTAACTTTAAATAACGAAAACTTTATTATTTCTGAAAATGGCGAAGTTTTTTCATCTCCGCTAAATTCTAATGTAAACCTGGGAAAGCTTTCACCTATTCAAATCTGGTCGGGTGAAATTCCTACAAAAATTGCGGTTTGGCAAATTTGGAATAAAAACCAGAGATCAAAAGCTGCAATCACAGCAATATCATCTTGATTTTTAAAAACATAAGTATTATAATTGATTTTATAATACGAAATTTTTTATGATTGAAATGAAGATGACTCGCCAAGATAAAGCCGAGAAAAATATTGAAAGAATAAAGAAAAATCCTCAAAAAGAGAAAGCTTTATTAGATAATCCTAAAAAATCACGTTTTTTACTTTCGAAATTATCAAAAAAACAAAAAATTAGTTTAATTATTGGTATAATATTTCTAATTTTGGTTATTGTTTTTAGTTTTTTGTTCTTTTTTAGAAAATCAGAAAGCGCATTCGTGAAAAATCCAGCTCCAAAGAGCCAAAAAACCGAACCAAAAAAGAAAGCTAAACCAGAAAAATTTTATTCAAAATTATCTGGAGTTGAAGTTTCTGAAAAATCGCTCGAAAACGCACCAGTTTTTGGTGTTATGATCGAAAATTCAATTCCAGCAAGACCACAATCTGGACTAAGCCAAGCTGAGGTTGTTTTTGAAGCAATTGCTGAAGGTGGAATTACACGTTTTTTGGCTCTATATCAGCAAAATAAGCCTGAGCTATTAGGGCCCGTTAGAAGTGTTCGCAGTTATTATATTGATTGGGCTTCAGGATTTGATGCCTCGATTGCTCATGTTGGTGGCCCAGGCGATGCTTTAGCAAGAATGCGAGATGGCAAGCATAAAGATATGGATGAGTTCTTAAACACACATACCTTTTGGCGTTCGAAAAATCGCTACGCGCCTCATAATGTCTATACTAATTTTGCAAATTTATCAGCATTAGGCTCTTCGAAGGGTTGGAATTCTTCAAATTTTGAAGGTTTTAGTCGAAAAGAAGATTCACCAACAAAAGAGAAAAATGCAACCCAAATTCAGGTTAATATTTCAGGTTTTTCTTATAATTCAACCTATGTTTACCGAGAAAACTGTAATTGCTATTTGCGAAGTCAGGCCGGAGTCGCTCATACAGACGCAAACGGAACTCAAATCTCAACGAAAACCCTAATTGTTTTAAAAATAGAAAACCGGCTGGCTGCAGACAGATATCATAATGTCTACGGGAATATTGGGAGTGGAGTAGCGATTATATTTCAAGATGGAGTAGCTCAAGAAGTGAAATGGGTAAAATCAAGCGAAAGCTCCCCGTTGATTTTACAAAATAATGATGGTTCAAATTTTAAAATAAATCGAGGCCAATCTTGGATTGTTGCGGTCGGAAATTCAACTGGCTCAATAGGCTGGCAATAAACACGTATTCTATTTTTGTTCGCTTTTTGTTTTATGAGCTTGGGCTAATAGTTTAAGTTTCACATAGGCTGTTAGTCCTCATTTAGAAAGTTATCAATTTTATCTGATTGTGAAATGATTTTATGGTATCCATAAGTCAAAATTTATCTTTTTTATCAACAAAATAATCAATTTCTAAACCATTTTTGAATCGAAGAGTTAGAATAGTAAAATAATTTCCAGATTTTTCAGATTTTTGAGTTCGAAGTGCTACACGGGAAACTGCTGAAATAATATTGTCTTGATTTAAAATTTTTTCTTGCATAATTTATTTTTTCTCCTTGAAAATTATATTTTTTAATTACAAAAACATAATAGCATACTCAAAAAGGAAATACAAGAAGGGTCGCACAATATATCGGAACTGACGCGTCGTCGTTTTTGAGCGTATTTGGACGTCGCAAAAGATATGTGGTGATGAGATATCGGACGGCTTTTTCCAGTTTTCCATATATGAGCTTTAAACAAGTTCAGAAGTTTGACAAGTCCCTTGAATGGTCGAAAAATTTAGTGTATAATAGGGGCATTAAATAAGTTCAATTGGAGGGGCGTTGCCCCTTGGGGCAACTCTTGTCAACAGCCACACTTAACACACACACTCAACTTTTCAACAGTAGTTTTTAGGGTATATTTGTCTACATTGGATTAGTAAAAGTGCAGTTAAATTGGAAGGTTTTTAGTTCTGGTAAAATTAGAAGCCTTAGAAAATGGTCGAAAATAGGGAATAACTGGGGCAATAGCAATAACCGTTAGCCGTTTTTGGCGTATGTTTATCGCTATACGGCTCGGTTTGCGGTTTTTGGGATCAACTACCCTAACTGCTACCGTAGCGTGCTTTTGCGCGCAGGTAGCCAGTTGTTTATTTTTGTTCGCTTACTTGATAAATTGTAAGTATAGAGTAGGGTATAACTCAACTTTAAAGTTATGCAGTCCCCT
Source organism: uncultured bacterium (assembly GCA_938030735.1). GTDB lineage: Bacteria > Patescibacteriota > Saccharimonadia > Saccharimonadales > Saccharimonadaceae > Nanogingivalis. The sequence goes on along the minus strand of CALHIM010000007.1, from coordinate 110,827 downwards.
TGTAAACCGCCTTAAAATGCTGGGTAGTAGTGATAAAGTCAAAATATGTCAATGTAGTCGTAGAGCCGTTGGAGCAACCCTCCTAAGCTCAGAACGGCTCGGCTTAATAATGCAAATACGAACAGAAAACGAACATAAGCATTTTAAATTTTTGTAGTATTATGGTATTATTAGATTTATGGAGCAACTTTAAAGTGTTCCACAGGCGTAGAAGGATTTTGAAGAAGAATTTTTCACGGTATGAAGATGGTTATAAGTATATTGTAGTAGAATTACATAAAAAGCGTGCTATAAAAGCGTTTAGAACATTAAAAGGAGCTATAAGATATACTTAAATGATATTGTCGAGTATTATAGGGCAAAAAACTACAATGTTTTTATGAACTCATACTCACGAAGTTTGTCCATATCAAGCGTCGCACAATATATCAAGTAGGAACATAATAAAAAATAGTGTAATATTTACACTATTTTATAATTATTTATGCAAAGTAGAGAAGAAAGGTGATAATTTAAAATACAAAAAAGCTAAAACCGCAATAGTAATAAATAGCTGAATAATAACTACAACCGCTATAGTTGTAACATTAGCTTGAATATTTCGTTGAATTTTATATTGAGCCTCTAGATAGTCTTTTTCAGTGAATTCATCATTGTTCATATTTTAATTATACATCAAGAATAAGCTTATTTCAATGAATTGAAATAAGGAGTTATAACTTAACAAGTTAAGATATAACTGTTATATTTTTATATTAAATTTTCGGCGTTTTAAAGTGAGATTTACTTTATTTGCAAAGTCTAAAAAATTAAAATACTCACTATTTTTAGGTATTATATAAATTTTGTGATAATCGTATTCTTTTAAGAGATATTCTTTAGATATTGTAGTTGAAGATTCGACAATATTTTCAATAATTTCAGGTGTCTTTAGATTTTTTGAACACCAGTAGCGCTTTTTATTTTTTTCGTTAATAAGTTCTTTAGTAATGTATTTTTTGATATAATTCGACATTTTAGTTTTGTCTTTAATAGGGGCGATTTCAGATCGACCTAAAGTGTAACGGGGAATAAAACCCCTTTGATTTTTAGGTTTTTTGTTTTTTGATCGTATTTCATCGACAGTTAAATATTTGTTTTTTGAGCTATAAAAGTCTTCAATTTCATTTTTATAATCTTCAAAAACGGCGTGGAAATGCCAAGCGTTATTTTTATGGCGTTCTGGAACAATTAAATATTTAAATCGGTGGCCGTGAAGTCTAAAGTGATTTATCTGTTCTGAATTTATCCAAGTAATCAATAGTTTTGACATCTTGAGTAAATCGTGACGGTTTTCTTCGCTTTTAACTTTAGAATTTTTGGGGTCGAAAGTGAAAGTAATGAAATGAGTAAAATTATTACATAGTATATAATCTGATATCTTAGTTTTTGTACGGTTAATCGACTTTTGCAGATAATCTTGTTCTTCATCATTTTCTTCATTAGTTAAAAAAGCAGAATAGCCACGGTCTAAAAAATTAGTGAATACAATAGGTCTATTATATTTAACTATTTTAACAAAATCAGGGTAAATTTTCGCATAACTTGAGATCTCTTTAAATTTAAGATCTGGTCTTTTTTTATAAATTCTGTTTAAAATACCTGATGATTGTTCTTTTAAAGGTGTTTTTAAAATTATTTGTTTTTTAATAGAAAATACTTGCATTAAATAATCTCCTTAAATTAGCGTTTTTGTCCGTTAAGTGTGGTCTTTGACAAGAGTTGCCCCAAGGGGCAACGACCCCCACTTAATCGTAATAATTAAGATAAATTTTCCATTCTTCGAAGTGTTTTTTAAAGCTTTCTTTGATGTCTTCTTTAGTCTTGAAATATATTTTATTTTCCATATTTTCAAAAGCATTAAAGTAACATAGTTCTTTGTCTATAAGATTATAATAACCAAAGAACCTTTTCTCAATTGGGTTATCCCAATCTGGCTTAAATTCTTTACTATCTTGCTTGATAATTGCTTTTGCTTTTAAATAATTAAAGTATTTTTCAGCTTCTTCTTCATTTTTAAATTGTTTTTCTAAAAATATTTTAAACATTTAATCTCCTTTTGTCAGCCGATTTGTTCTCGTTCAATTTTGAAATATTGTTTTATCTCAAAATCTTGACAATATTGATATACAGATAGATGTGTATTATTGAGATAACTAACTGTATAAATTTTCATATGTTTTTGAATTTTGTCTAAAGTGTCGAATTTATTTTTAATTATCCAAAGTGCAGTTTTTGCGTCTTTTTTCGTTCTATAATGCGCAAGTGGTGTTCTGTTATGATAAAGTGTATATTGAAATTTGCGTGTAATTTTAAGCTCATATAGCATAATAAATCCTCCAATCACTGCACGCGACGCATTGCGTATCGCGCGCAGTGAAAATTACTTCTTCTTTGATATTATATAGTTTGGTCGATTTTCGAAAATATCCATTTGATTTGCAGATGAAACGACCTTTTGGAAAGTATCATATAGTTTTCTAATTCTTCTATTGTGGAAAAACCAGCCTCTTTTTACGATGTTACCAACAGATCGACCAGTCTTTTCATCAAGCTTTAATGTGTGCGCATCGATCACCGTTTGAATCGTGAAAATATTAAAAATTGTTCTGCAGTGAATCTCATAATTTGCTTGTTCTCGAAAGGGTTTCGCCATTCGATCCCATAACTGAGAAGTGCCAATAATAAGCTTGCGCTGTTTTCGTTGTTGCGAAATTTCAGTAAAGATATATGGTGGTATATTTTTACTTTCGAGCGAGTTAAAATATGTTTGAATCTCATCAATTAAATAAATAACACCTAACTCATTGTTGTTTGTCTTTACGAGTAATTCAGCTAATTCATCAACAGTTTGAAATTCAATAATTCTATCTGCATAGTCGATAAATTCACGATTAAACAAAATATTTGTTACGAGTTTTGCTTTAGGGTAAATCTGCATAAGTTTATCGATGTGATAAACAGCAGAAAGGGTTTTGCCTCCACCTTGCCAGCCTACATAAACCGAAACACCAGAAGGGCGGAAGTAATCTTTATTTTTTCTATCGTGATAGTCATCGATTATAACGCCAAAATCTGGCTTAATCGATTTTTTGATATAATCCGCATATGTCATCGTTTAACCCCAACAGGTAGTTTTGTAATAATAAACATAATCAATAAATAGCCAAGTCTTGCTAAGCTGATAGCTACACCGATAGAGATAACCGTGAGCGGTATAGTCCAGCCACCGAAAAACCAGCCCACGAAACCTAAACCATTACTTGAAAATACGAAATCGAGAAAAGCTTTGAAATTCTGATAAACTGAATAAGGGAAGTCTGGAATTTTTGGAACTAGCGAAATTAACCAGTAAATTATCTCAAAAACGGGGTTTATCAATACTGTTAAAATTTGTGAAATAAAACCTGAAATATCCATTAGTTATCTTCTCCATCACCAGCAAAGAAATGCAAGGCTTGCTTATAAACATATAGTGAAAAACCGAATAAAACAACGCCGTTAGATAAAATAGTCATAACCGTGTATAATTGAGGCGTTCTTTCTTGAATAAAACAGAGAGAAGCAGTGTAATTATGAATTCTTATATTACACGAAACAGTGTTAATGTTGCTTAAACGACCAATTATATCTTGTGAAAATCGAAAAGGGGAATAAATAACGCCGAATCGTTCTCTTGATTTAGTATCAATCTTGTTAAAGCTACAACGGGTGAAATCGCCAAAATTTTTGGGGTTCAAGGCGGCACAATCGCTTGCAAAAGCAGGAACATCGCAAGTTTGGCCATCACATCGAACATTTGAGTTTTTATCAAATGAAGTATTTGCGACTTCATAACTTTCACCGTTAATCAAAACTTTAGTCCAAACAGGCTGAATAACTTCGACATTTTGACCAAAGCCTAAAAGTGGCGGTTTAGCTTGAATTTGAGTTTTTACCCAATATGTGCCTTTTTCTTCAAAATCGTAATTGAAATTATCGAGTAATGAATCACCTGAATATGAGAACATTTTTTGGCTTTTATCTTCATTGTAAAGCTCGTAATAAGGGCGAACTTGCGTTATTTGGAACGGTTCTTTACCCTTATTGTCGATCGCTATAATAAAACCGTTAAGGTTCATTTTTGATACCTTATACGAGAAATATGGCCAGAATTTAGATTTATTTTTTTGAGTAATTGAATCTTCGATATCGCTTAAAGGTTTATTTTCTGCATTAAAATCATCAGGGTAAACAACTTTAAATTGATTATATAAAGGTGCATAAGCGAGAAAACTATCAACTTCATTTTTACCCATTAATCCGAATAATCTAAATTCAGATCCATAATCAAAAGTATAAAATTGAGGGTTAGAGGCAGATAGTTCAATGCTATTGTATTGTTTTGTTCTTTCTTGCCAATCTTGAGCTATTGAAATTCTTACACTGATTTGAATAAAATTTTGTTCTTCACTTTTATCTAATGGTTGAGAAAAAAATCCAGAATCTTTAAAAGAAAATTCTATATCTTTTTTACCAGTATATACTAATAAATAAGCTTGAGTTTCATTGTTAGTTTTTTGATAAGATACTGACATTAAAGATTTTGCACCTTTAAAGTGAGCCTTACACGCCTCATCGAGTTTTTGTTTTGTTAATTCTCCATAAAATTTTCTTGAGTTCTGATCGCATACTGCACCCCAAAAACTTTGCAAAGGGTGAAATTCATTTTGTACATTTTTTTCAATTACAATTCTACCAAGAACGGGGTCGAATCGTTCATTATACAGTTTAAAATAGTGTAAATCACCTTGATGATTACTATATACAACATCTAGATCTGTTGTTTTTCGCATATTATACTTATCAAGTTTTTTCCAAGATTCATTGTAATAATTTTGGGCTTTTATATTTCTATAATGCTTATACTCATCGTTATTATTATCATCAGCAAAAGCTAAACTTGTCGAAAAAAAGGTTGAAAAAATAGAGAAAAACAAAATCGAATATATAGCTATTTTCTTCATTTTATTTTTCTCCTAAACTTTTTATTATTACAAAACCAATTATCAAAACTATTATTATCGCAAGCCAAGTTATATGATCGAAATATACAGGCTCGTGAAGTGGCGACCAGATACGCATTAAAACATCCTTTGCTTAAACAATAGATAGATTATCATTCTCCATACGAAATAAACGCCTGCTAAAAACGCTATAACTGGTAGAATAAAAATAAAAAATTCTTTAATGAGTTCGAGCAGTGAAGATAAAACTACTCCAGAATCGACAGTTGTATAATTCATAAATAATTTCTCTTAATTTAATATGGACAGGGGCAGTTTAGAGACTTATGCCCAGGTCTACAGAATATTAAAGCGCTATAGAGCAGTTTAGCGACTTGCTCAGGTCAAGGTTACGCTTTAACTTTTGAATATTTGCGAATCAATCGAAATGCGAGAGAAACACCAATTGTAAATCCGAGTAGGGCAATAACAATGCCCATATTGTCAGAAATAACAGTGGTAATTGATTCGATCAATTTTGTAGCAGTGTCTGCTGGAAAAATTGAAGCCATTGTTTTTTCTCCTTTAAAGTTAATATTATTTTTTTGTTCGCTTTTTGTTTTCTTTCACGGTGGGGTGAAAAAATGGAACTCAGAGGCTTAAACTATCTACATATTTTAGGCCTCGTTTAGGAATTCTGATGCATTAGGTTTAGGTGTCGATGATAGAATCAAGAGTTTAGCATTTGATTTATTCGACAATTTAAGTTCAAGAACTTGATCAGAACCGTTGAGAGACAATCCGAGTTCAAGGACATTATATTTAATAGATTGTTGAGTTTCAGGGTTTACGAATTCTTTTTCTGCAATCTTAGCAGAGTAGATACGATTTAATACATTAATTTTTTCTTGCATAGTTATTTTTCTCCTTAAAAAATATGATTGTTTATACTTACAATCGAATTATATCACGCGTCGCACAATATATCTTTTACGACATCATATGTAAAAATAACTTCTAAATAAAACTATAATTAGAAATTAAATATTACTCTATTGTATTTATACTGTATCGAGGGTTTATTTTATATAAATCTTTTTGTGGAATATAATAACAGACCTATATAAATTATAATAAAGCAAATTATTAACAAGGAAAGAGCGGGAATTGCAATTTTTTTTTCTTATACGACCTAAAAAATTCTTTGAGTTTAATTTCTTAGATATTCATCTTTTCTAATAGATAAAAATAATTTTTCACACCCCTACCTTATTCATTTTTTTGACAATTTGACTTTTTTATTTTTTAATATTATAATATATTTTTTATATTTCTCCCTACTCTTCTTGTTCTAAATTGTAGCATAGAACAAAAAACGAACAAACCCCTTCTCCTTTTTTGTTCTTATTTGTAATAACCTTTTCCTTCAATTCTTAAATCTATGTAATTTGGTGAAATTTTATGAGTTCCAAAATATTCAATAGCCTTTTTAAAGTTAATAATTTGCCCTTCTGCAGAATCGGCTGTCGACATCCTCGCAAAATAACTTACACCTTTTACAGAAACTTCAACCTGTCGTAAACTAAGCGGCGGAATACGAATTTTCGAAACCTCTAAACCCTGTTTGTTTGCAGCAGAAACTAGTTTTCCAATAAAGCTAAAAAAGCTACTACTCGCAACATTTTTACCGTTAGAAACTATAGCACCACTATCATCAATTATATTTAGTGACGGTTTTTCAAAATTATTAACGTTAAAAGATACACCTTCAGAATCGACGAAAAATTCTTTACCATCAACCAACCAAGAAGCAACAGGTTTTCGAAAATCAAGATAAATTTTATATGAGGTTAAACCATTAAATTTAATATCCGAAATAGATAATACCTCTGGATAATCTTTCTGAAGGCTTCCAAGTAAAGCATTTTTATTTAAATTTGATAAAATTCGTTCACTCGGATTTATATTTAAATATTCTTCAACCGATTTTTCATATTTACTTAAATTTTGGCTTTTTGGCTCATTTGAAACTACTGAAACCTTAGAAATAAACTGAAATAAAAATATAGAAATTAAACTTATAAAAATAGCTAGAATCACGAAAAAAGCACCTAGCTTTCTTCGGCGAATAACTAATTTTTGATTTTCTGAACGCTCAGAATGCTCTTTTTGATGTCGTGAAATTGTTTTTCCACGCCGAAAATCGCCCTTCTCTCTTGAGCGTTCTTCTAGAATCTTTTCGCGCATTTCGCGTCGAGTTAAGTTTTTTTCTTCTTTCATCTAACTATAATTATACCATAAGCTCAATGTTTTTTATAGCTTTGCGGCTTCAAAAATCATTTCTGCAACATCTTTGGCAGCATTCGGCTTAGCAAATTTGCTAAATTCTTTGCCAAGCTTAAGCATTTCTTCTGGTTTTTTTAGAGTTCTCAAAATTTCATCTGAAAGAATTTCTGGATTTTTTTCAATTTCATCGTCTGAAACAATCTTAACAGCATTAGATTTTTGATAAACCTGCGCATTTTTTAATTGATGTCCACCCGTTAATCTTGCATTTGGAACAAGGATTGTTGGCTTGTGAAGCGCAGCAAGTTCAAGGTTGGAAGTTGCACCAGCCCGAGCAACAACCAAATCTGCAGCAGCTAAAAACTTCCACATGTCTTTTGATACAAAACTTAACAAGCAAAAATCCTTCGAAAATCCATCAGTTTTTCTCTTAAGTTCATCAAATTGAGATACGCCAGAAATTAGAGCAATTTGAGCGGATTTTGAAAGCTCCCTGCTCTTCGAAACTACCGCATTATTAAGCCGAGCCGCACCAAGACCGCCACCAGTAACTAGAACAAGAGGCTTTTCTTTCGAAAACCCGAGCTCAACCTTAAAATTATCTTGTTCTTTTTTGCTATATTTTTTAAAATTTTCAAGAACTGGAATTCCAACGTATTTTGAAATTTCTTTTGGATAATTATAAAATTCAAGCGGTGCGCCTGTTGCAATCATTTTAGCAAATTTCGAAATAATACGATTAGCTAAACCTGGGTGAGCATCAGAATCATGGATTACAATTGGAATTCTCAAGATCCAAGCGCTTATTCCAACAGGAACGCAGACAAACCCACCTTTACAGAAAATAACATCTGGTCGCCAAAAAATTAGTTTGAAAAAAGACTGAAAAATACCAGCAATATTTCGAAAAATATCTATAAGATTGCCAAAAACAACACTTGGAATTGTAAGATGTTGCCAAAAAGTTAAGTGATTATAGCGGCGAAATTTTCCACTTGAAATTTTCGAAATTTTAACTCTTTTGCCAAAAGAATCAGTCATTATTTTTTTAGCCTGAGGTGCAAATTTTTTATCACACCAAAAATGTAATTCTACTTTTGGATTTTTCTTTAAAATTTCCTTAAAAACTGCCACGATTGGAACTACGTGACCGCCCGACCCGCCGCCGACTGCCAATATTTTCATCGCCTTCCTCCTTAAAATCTTCAACTTGAGTAAATGATGTGTAATTCGAAATATTAAACACAACACCAAGAACTGTCAAAATAACAACCAAACTCGTTCCACCATAAGAAATTAACGGAATTGTAATACCTTTAAGCGGAAATAGCCCAACCATCGCTGCAATATTAATAATTGTTTGCGAAGCTAGCCACCCAGCAACACCGGCCACAAAAAGGCGGCTCGCAGGGTTTTCCATTTTTGAAATAATCACAATAAGCTGATAAAACAGCCCAAAATAAATTGCAATAATAAAAATTAAACCAACAAAACCAAACATTTCACCCATTACGGCAAAAATTGAGTCGTTAATGGTTTCAGGCAAATAACCAGCAGATTGGACTGAATTTCCAATCCCTAAGCCCAAAACTCCGCCCGAACCAATCGCGAGCTTTGCATTACAAATATGATATTGATCCTTACCACTTTCAGTTAAAATATTACTACAATCACCGCTCGAAAAAGTTAAAATTCGAGAAATTCGATGAGGCTCGAAAACAATTAGAAGAACAACCCCAACCAAAACCAACACACCAATTGGAATTAATTTTTTAGACTTCATACCTGCAATAATAAACTGGAATGCAATCGCAATAATAATTGTCGTTGCCGTTCCGAGATCTTTTTGAAAACCAGCAATCACCAAAAGCACCGCGATAATCACAACTGAAGCCGGTAGAATTGTTTCTTTATAACTGTTGATTTTTCCCTTCGAAGCTTGAGCGCCAAGGAAAGTTGAAAGAAGCAAAATCACGCCAATCTTTAAAAACTCAGCTTGCTGAAAACTGAAACCAGAAAAGCCAAACCAGCGACAAGCTCCATTCTCACAAATTACGGGAGGAAGATTAAACAATGCTAAGCCTGCAAGAGCTACACATAAAATTAGAGAAAAAATAAAGAATTGTAATGATTTCGAAAAAATCCAGTTGAGCGGAATTACCTTCATTCCAAAAAAGAAAACCAAACCAACCACAATATAAATTAAATGTCGCCAGAAGAAATAATAATCATCATAGTTCGCACCTTTAGCAATATTCAACGAATTTGCCCGCTGCGGACTTAATGAAAACATTACAACCAAACCAATCAGCAGCAGCAGACAGATAAAAAGGAATAACATATAATTTGCACGATGCTTGCGGATTTTTTCAAAACCTTCAAGATTGAGGCGTTTTTTATTGTCAGCTTTAACACTTTCGTAAATTCTCATACAAGGATTTACGATAAAAATTAAAAACATTGAACGAATTAAAAATATAACTCGTTCCAAAAAACCCGCAAAATCACCATTTAAAAATTGCTGAAAAATTACAGAAAAATTATCATTCTTCAAATTACTCTTTAAAAAGCTTTGGTTGCGTGATTTTCGAAAAGATGAATTTCGAACTTGTGGCGTTCGAGCTTGACGACGAGATGAATAATTTTCGAAACCCCGTCGTTCACTCAAATTCCTACTCTTTCTTTCCATTTTAAAGAATTTTATGCTCTGCCAGCGCCAAAATTACACCAATAAAGGCCATAACCATTCCAATAATCCAAAAACGCATGGTGATTTTAGTTTCTTCCCAGCCGGTAGCTTCAAGATGGTGATGAATTGGCGCAGAAATAAAGATTTTTCGTTTAAATACTTTTTTTGAAAAAATTTGAATCGCGCTCGAACCAGCTTCGATCACAAAAATTAAGCCAATCACAGGAAGAAGAAGGAGTGAATTTGTAAGCATTGCAACCACTCCGAGAGTCGTTCCCCAAGCGAAAGAACCGACATCACCCATAAAGAAACGCGCAGGATAGACATTAAACCATAAATATGCAAGTAGTGCGCCAAGAACAGTAAAACAAAATACCGCTAAGTTGTGCTGATTCTGAACAAGAGCAATAATTCCGAAAGCACCGAAAGCAGCGCTCAATAGTCCACCCGCCAAACCATCAAGCCCGTCAGAAATATTTACAGCATTACTTGTTGCAACAATCGCAAAAATAAAGAGTGGAACCATCCAGTATCCGATTTCAAGATTACCAATAAAAGGAATCATAACACTTGTAAAGTGAAGTTTAAAAGTAAAAAACCACGCCAAGAAACCAGCAAGAGAGATAATCATTGCAAACTTAACAGGAGCACGGAGTCCAGCATCTTTACGATTCGAACCCCAAATATTTAAGATGTCATCGATCAGACCAATAAATGCACCACCAGCAAGCCCAGCAAGAGGTAACCAAGTTTGTTCACGCTTCAAATTTAATAAAACAGAAATAATAATAACTGCAATTACGCCAATAATTCCTGCCATAGTAGGAATATTACGTGCGATTTTTTTAGCGTGCAATTTATTTACAACAGTTAAAGCTTCACCCGTAACAGATGCTGTTTTTTGTTTCTTCCAGAATTTATACTTATAAGCAACAAAAGTATAAATTGGCGTTAAAGCCATTGCCAGAATGAACCCAGCAAGACTAAATAATGCAGAAACGATTAATTGATTTGTGATATTTAACATATTCCCTCTTTAATTCTTTGGTTTAATCTCTAAATAATTTAATAGCCAGTTTGAAATTTCAGTGAAAATCGGTGCAGCGTCTTTCGAACCTTGCAGATTCTGATTTTCGCCCCAAACCGCTACCATTATAACATACTCAGCTTCATCTCCGCCACCAAAACCAACATAACTACCAATCGTTTGATAATCAACATATTTTCCACCAACAATCGTCTGGCTTGTTCCAGTTTTTCCGCCAATTTGATATCCCGATGGATCTTTTGCGCCGCCAACTTTTCGAACACCTTCCAGAACTTGCTTCATCTGTTCACTGGTTTCTTTAGAAATTACCGCTTCTTTATTAATTTCGGGCTCTTTTTTCGAAAGCTTTCCATTTTCATCAACCGTTCCTCCAATCACGCTTGGCTTATATAAAGTTCCACCATTCACTAGTGAAGAAAAAGCATTTGCCGTTTGAAGCATTGTTGTGGTCATACCTTGGCCGAAAGTCATATTCGAATATCGAACTGCATTTCCTTCAGCTTTTTTTGGTGAAACTAGCAAACCTTTGCTTTCAAGAATTTCAATTCCAGTCTCCCGCCCAAGCCCAAAACGATTGTGGAAATAATGATAAATCTTATCCCGAGCAGTTGAGTTAAGGCTTCCACCACCAAGAAGCTTTCCAATAGTCACCATTCCAGTATTGAGCGAATAATTCATAGCTGTTTGAAGTGTAATTGAACCAGTATGCCCCAAAACTGCATTTTGAATTACAATATCTTCAATTCTAATTGAATCAGTATTATTGTATCGAGTCGAAGGGCTCGCAACACCTTCATTAATTCCTGTTGCCATTGTGAAAGATTTTATCACCGAGCCATTTTCGTAAGCCATTGTTGCAGTATTATTATTATATACTGAGCTTTTTTCAACCTTGCCATAATCTGCTGGATTATAAGTTGGATAGTTCGCCATTGCCATAATTTTGCCATTCTTTGGATTCATAACCAAAACTGAGCCATTTTTCATACCTTTTGACTCCATTTGCGATTTTAAAACCTTTTCAACACGAGCCTGAATATTACGATCAATTGATAATGCGATATTTTTTCCATTTACGGCTGGTTTTTCGATATTTTCACTTCCAACTTCAATAACCTGATTGAATGCATCAGTAGTAATTTTTTTATAGCCATCAGTCCCTGTCAATTCTTTATTCATTGCCTGTTCGACGCCATAATTTCCACCATTATCATTTACGAAACCAAGAACTTGCGCAGCTAAATTTCCCTCAGGATAAACTCGGCGAGTTTCTGCAGTAAAGCCAACCCCATGAAATTTCTTTTCACGAATTGTATTTGCCTGTTTTAATGAAAGTTTAGTTCCAACAACTTGATATCGCGTGCTGGTTTTTTCGAAAAGCTTTTCAAAATCATCCCTTAAATTTCCGCCAGCAATTTTCCTAAACTCTGAAATAATTTCATTTTTTTTAACTTTTTTTGAATTTGCAATTTCCTGCGGGTCAATCCAAAGTGTATAAACAGTTTCATTCAAAACCATTTTAGTTAGTTTTTTGCCGTCCATTGCATAAATTAAACCGCGTTGAGCTTTAATTTCAAATTGTTTTCTCTGACCTTTATCGGCACGAGCGCGATAATCTGCACCTTCAATAACTTGCAAGAAAAAAAGCCGAACCACAATTACCGCAAAAACCCCTAAAATTGAGACTGCGAGATAACCTGTTCGACTTTTATTCTTAAAACCTAAAATCATATAATTCTATTTTATCACACTTTTTGTGATTTTTCGAAAAAAGCTTAACCTTATTTTGCGTAAGAAACTGACGCCGGAGTTGTCATTTTCTTGGCAACTTCGCTATTTTCAATATTCGAAAGTGCTGTAAGCCGCGCATTTTCCACTTCCAAATCAGCCTTTTTAGTTTCTAAATCTGAAATTTTCGAATCAATTTGCTGAATTTCGTTTCCATAAAGTGCCGGTTTAGAAGAATTCATTAAGAAGATAATCCCAAGAACCGCAATCAAAATACCAAGCATCAAAAATTGCGTTACTGCACCAAGTTTTGCTGTTGGCTGAAAAATAGCGATATTGTTATTTCTTCCATATGACCGCGACGAAACTTGTGTTTGGCGACGGCGACTAACATAATTTGTGTTTGTTTTATACATTGGTTTTTTGTTGCGTTAAATTTAATATTCAATAAAATAAAGCACCAGACCAGTTTTTTGGCTGGTGCTCTAAAGTTTAGTTTCTGTTTTAAATTTTTGTTTTTGTTTTTCGAAAGTGTCAAATACTATCGAAAATTAACTTTTACGCGAGCTTGTTCGTTAGCGTAGCTTACTTTGATTGTTTTTGGCATCTCGCCTCCTTTTGTTTTTTATTTTCTAATGCTTACTCGCAACTTTGCGCTGCGGGCTCGCGGATTATTAACATCTTCTTTCGCACCATCAAGCGGTTTTTTAGTAATTGTCTGAAATTTAGACTCTAAACCTTTGTTTGAATCATCTTTGAAATAATTCTTCACTATTTTATCTTCAAGACTGTGAAAAGTTATAATTCCAACTCTTCCACCTGAATTTAACAGTTTCGGAAGCAATTCTAAAACCTCCTCAACTTGTTGAAGTTCATTATTTACCGCGATTCGAATCGCCTGAAAAGTGCGCGTTGCGGGGTGTGTTTTTTGCCAACCGCCTTTATGCACGCTTAAAATTAAATCAGCCAGCTGCGTTGTGGTCTCAATTCTCTGCTTTTTTCGAACTTCTAAAATTTTCGAAACGATTCTTTCAGCAAAACCACGCTTTTCTTCACCAAATTCAATTAAAATTTGCAAAAGTTCATTCTTGCTTGCGAAATTCACAATATCTGCCGCTGTTTTTTTCTGCGCAGGATTCATTCGCATATCAAGTGGACCATCTTTTCGAAAAGAAAATCCCCTTTCTGCAATATCTAACTGAGGTGAAGAAACACCCAAATCTGCCAAAATTATATCAAATTTTTGACCTCTTTTTACCAATTCTTTTGCGGCCGAAAGAAAATCTTTGTGCAAAATCTCTACACCTTCATTTTTAAACCGTTGAAGCGTGCGAATTGCATTTTCATCTCTATCAACTAAAACCGAGTTTTCGAAATTCTCGGTTATACGCAAAAATTCGCCAGCGTGTCCTCCGTATCCTGCCGTAAGATCGAGATAACTTTCACCTCTCTTTGGCTGGATTTGTTGTAGACTCGCTTGCAATAAAACTGGTATGTGAACTGATTCTTTTGTGTAATTCATAAATTTAAAGCCACCTAACTGATGATTAAACTTTTTGTTTTTGTTATATTTTTGTTTTAAGATTCATTATAAGTTTAGCTTTTTGCTTGGCGTATAGCCAACCATATTGCTGTTTGAGAGACTTATATATGAGGTGGAGTTTTATTTTGGGAGGTTTTAAAATGTGCTCCAGCTATTATTTTAACCTGGTTACTGGAATTTGTCCAGCTGTTTAATCACCAGATAGTTGACCTTAAATTAAAAACTACATCTATTTTAACGTGCTTTTATTTTTGTTTAGTGGTTTTTCTGTTTGTTTCTGTCGTTGCCACTGATTTAAGTTTACCGCGAATTATTTTTTTTCGCAAGACCTATTTTTGACAAACACGCAAATTTAGAAATAATTTTTTATATATTTTTCCACAACTATGTGGAAAAGCAAGCCTTTTAACAGATATTCCCCGCTTTTCCACAATGCTTGTGTTTAATTGTTGAAAACTAATTTATCGTGGCAATAATGCGCTAATTAATGCAGTATCATATTTTGTTGTAGACATTAGAATCAAATATGTTACAAATACAACAAGATTGATTGCAAGTGAAAGAACTAAAACTGCACTTCGAAAATCTTGCGTAACTTGGTCAACCACTACTGTTCCATCTTCAGCGATAATAATTCCATTATTTGTAAGCAAAGTTTTAGCTTTTTTAATATCTTGTTCTTTTTTTGAAACTTTTGTAGTTTTTTCAGCAACTTTTTTAGCCGTAGTTTTTTTAGCAATTTTTGTTTCTGTTTGTTTTTTTGTCATTTTTTTCCTTTTTTGTTTATTTGACTTATTTGATCTTAATTGTTTTGTATGTTTATATAATAGCATAAGTTTTTTTAAAAGTCAATAGCTTTTATGCTAAATTATTTTAAAACATTTTAAAACCCTCTGCCAGTAATCTGTTCGCTTGACATTGTATAGTTTTATTTTATTTTATTTTTTGACATTTCACTATTTTATTGTTTTCATATTTTTAAATCTTCACCCTCACTATTCCATAAAAAATGTTCAAAACTAAAAGACTCTCGAATTTTCGAAAGCCTTCTGTACACAATTAATTTTAAACAAATTAACTAAAAATCTACTTTATATAGCATCTTCACCAAAAAGTTTTTTAATGCGAGCTTCAATCGAACCTTTATGGCGACCGAGTTCTTTGCTTAATTTAGTAATTAAATCTGCATCAATTTTGCCATTTTCGAAAACCATTTCTTGTAATTTCGAATCATCAACAAGTCTCCACGCACGATATGCATTTGGATATTCTTGCCGCATTTTTTCAAGCTTTTCAGCCCAAGTTGTTTTTGATGGTTGCGCTGCCTCAACAATTTCGCCCGCTTCACGCTTTTTAGCAACTTCTTTTAAGTGCGAAAAACGCTTTTCAGCTTTTAAGCTTTCATTTTTAAGTCTAAAATCAATCTTTTGTGCCTCTTCACTAACCATCAAAGCGGTGCGATTTATTCCAAGTAAATAAAGTTTATCAAGCGAGCGAACACGAGAAAGCGCCACATAACCCATTCCTTCAGAAAAGGCTTTTCGAAGGTCGATTCGTGCAGCATCGAGTGTCATCCCCTGACTTTTATGAACTGTAATTGCATATGCTAGTCGGAGTGGAATTTGCATAATACTTGCTCGCTTTTTTTCGCCATCACGCATCTCCCAAGTTTCTGGCACCATTGTAATAATTTTACCATTTCGAAATTGAACAATCGGGTAATCTGTTAATCTTTCAAAATCAATAACTTCACCAATTGAACCATTAACATATTGGCGGTTTTGGGCATTTTTTACTGCCATCACTAAAGCACCTTTTTTAAGTCGCAAGAGTTCTGGCGCAAGAACAGATTTCTGTAAAGTTTCAACATAGTTTTTCGCACCAGTTGTAGTTTGCGAAAAATGAAATTCCTCACCTTCGAGTTCGGTAAGTTTTTGTTCATTTATTTTATCAACATCTATATTAGTAGTGTGGAGTTCGGTTAAGTTTTTCGAAAAATCATCACTTTCAAAATTAGGCTCAACGTCAATACGATCAAGCAAACTTTGAGCGTGTTTTCGGCGTAAATCATCCGCTCTCAGTGCGTTTAAAATTTCAGATAGCTCATCATTTTTTTGGCGGTGATTTTCCTCAAGATAGCAAATTGTAAATTCGGCAAGTTTCCAGGCGTTCGAATGAATTGCAAAGCTGCCAGTTCGCCCACCAGCTCGGTTAATTGGCGGTAGCTGAAAAAAATCACCACATAAAATTACTTGAATCCCACCAAAAGGCTTATCATTTTGGCGAATTGTGCGACAAATTTCTTCAACCATATCTAGTCGAAAATCGTGCAACATAGAGATTTCGTCAATCACAAGAATATCTGTATTTTTAATAATTTCAGCCCGCGTTTTTGGGAATTTTTCGAAAAATTTTCTCGAAAGGTAATCATAAATTCCAATTCCGCTCCAAGCGTGAATAGTATTTCCTCCAAGATGAGTTGCCGCTAAACCGGTAGTAGCCGTAACGCTAACCTTTTTTCCAGAATTTTTTGCAAGCTTAATAAACTGGTTAAGCGTGAAAGTTTTTCCGCTTCCTGCCGCACCAGTTAAAAAAACATTTTCGCCTGAGAGCATAATCTCCAGTGCTAACGCTTGCTTCATTTTCGAAAACTACTCACTTCCGATCATTCGTGGCGGTTCACCTTCTGGCTCGTCGAGCAATTTTTTACTTTTAATTTCATAACGGCGCCCAGTGATTTCACTCAAGATATAATCTTCATTAATTAAATTCACAAACATATCCAAATCGTTGCCATCCATAATAATGATCGCACCGTTGTCGTCCGTCATTAATTCAAGCTGCATTTCATCGGCATATTCAACCACTTTTTCTTGTGAAATTTCACCAATTTCATCCATTCTTTGTAATTTCGTAGCAGCCTTTTTGTGTTCGCGAACCAAAGTTTGCAAATCTAAACCATCAGGAAAACTCAATTTATACTTTCTTTCGATTTCCAAAACTTTTTTATCAGCTAAAACTTGTTTTTTATAATCGTAATTAAAGAGTTTTTCGAATTTTCCTTGGTTGAAAATAAAGATATCATTATTTACGATCAAAACTTGATTATCTGGCTGGATTTTTAAACCAAATTCAGGCTCAAATGCACCAAATTTACCATTTCGAAATTCCCAAGCAGTTGCTCCGCGCAAAACCTGCCCTTGCATAATTTGTTTAGCAACATAAAATTTCTCGCCTTTCGAATTTGTAAACCTTGCCAAAATTCCCTTAATCCGCTTAAAATCGTGTTCATTTTCGCTAAATTCCACAATGTCGGAATATTGCGTTTCGATTATGTTTAATAGCGCATCAGCGTGTTGAACTTTTTGTAGTTCAGTTTTTAAAAGCACGTCTTTACCTGCGCCACCATCCATTTCATAGTCTCGCACGCTTAAACCAGTTCCTGCACCCATATTTACAAAGTTTATCATATCAAACAAAAACAACGGCTTAATTTGCGAGTTTAGTTCGCTCGAAAAACTAGTTGTAAAAGGCACAAAATTTTTATTAAATAAGAAAAATTCTACATCAAGCTCATTTTTAATTCCATCAGTCAAATTTGCCCACTGAAAAATATCAGTTGATTCATCTTTTTTCGAACTTTCAGCTTCTTCAAAATTTTGGTCTTTACTTAAAATTTCAGCCTCGTTTTCTGTTAGATTTTCAGTATTTTTAATCTCAGCATTTTCAGTTCTAATATCTTCTTCCATATAGTTCTATTATACCATAAACATTAAAAAATATTTATATCTGATTGAATATTAGTTGAATATCAGAAAAAATTCACCCGCCAACAACTCGTTATGTTTCTAAAATAAAGCAAATAATCTCTTTAAAAATTGCTGATTTTAACTTTTTATGATACAATTTAAGAATGAAAATTGCAATTTTAGGGCGTCAGCCAAGTATCGGGATCGCCGAACTCGAAAGTGTTTTTGGCGGCGATAAAATTCGCGTGCTGGGTGATTACGCCTGTCTTATTGAAACCGAAAAACTCAATGTTTCGCATTTTGGCTCAATTTTAAAAACCGGCCAAGTTATTTTTGAAGTCAATTCAACAGATTGGCGAGATGTTTCAAAAAAAATAACCAAAATTTTTGAACACGATTTTGCGGATTTTAGCGGAAAAATTACACTAGGAATTTCAACCTATGGCTTAAAAACTCGGGCAAACGAAGTTTCGAAAACTGGAGCAATTATTAAACAAAAGCTTAAAAATCACGGCATTTCAGTGCGAATAATCCCTTCAAAAACTGCCGAACTTTCAACTGCAATTTCACATAATAATAAGCTTGGCTTAAGCGAGAAAAAAATCGAAATTTTAGCAGTTCGTGGCGGTAAAAAAACGATTATTGCTTTAAGTGAAGGCGCGCAAAATATCACAAGCTACGCTAGACGCGATCAAAACAGGCCAAAGCGCGATGCTTTTGTTGGGATGCTGCCGCCAAAACTCGCCCAAACAATGATCAATCTTGGTGTTGGCGAAAATCAGCCACAGATTCAAGCGCTTGTCGGTAAAAAAACTTTTGAAAAGCCAGAGATCCTCGATCCTTTTTGCGGAACTGGCACAGTTATTCAAGAAGCACTTCTAAAAGGTTTTAAAGCAAACGGAACAGATTTAAGTGAAAAAATGGTGGAGTTTTCGAAAGAAAATAGTGATTGGTTTATGCGAGAGTTTAAACCGCATGGTGAAATTGGAGAAATTTACGAGGCTGATGCTACATTTGAAAAATGGAGTTTTGCAAAAAAACTTTCAAGCGTGGTTTGCGAGACCTACTTAGGGCAACCATTCTCTGCTCCACCTTCGCCCAAAAAATTAGCAGAAGTTCGCGAAAACTGTAATCGTATAATTTCGAATTTTTTGAAAAATCTAGCCCATCAAATTCCAGAAGGCACACAGATCTGCATTGCTGTTCCCGCCTGGAAAACTCAAAATGGTGATTTTTCTCACCTTCCACTTGTTGACTTTTTAAACGAGCTGGGTTATAATAGAAAAGAATTTATGCGCGTTAAACCACAAGATTTAATATATTATCGCGAAAATCAAGTTGTGGCGCGTGAATTATTAGTACTAATAAGGAGTAAAAATGTCACACGTTAAATCGGGTGGTTCAAGTAAGAACGTCCACAATAACGCCGGTCAACGTCTTGGTGTTAAACGATTTGGTGGCCAAAAAGTTAACGAGGGCGAAGTTCTCGTTCGACAAACTGGTGCAACCAAATTAGCCGGCGAAGGAACTTACATGAGCCGAAACTTTACAATCCACGCTAAGCAAACTGGCGTTGTGAAGTTTAAACAAATTCAAAAACGCAAATTTACCGGTAAAACTGAACGACGCACAGTTGTAGAAGTTGTTGCTGCGTAATTGCAATAAAAAATGAGCCTTTCGAAAGATTGACTCATTTTTTATTTTACTTATTTTGGATCTGCTAGTAATCTTCACCAATGCCTAGATGTTCACGGACTTTATCAATCACATCCGAAATCATCACCTGAGATTTAACAAGATATTCATCAACGCCAAGTTTTTCAGCTCGCTCACGATCACTTTCTTGACTTAAAGCGGTCAGCATAATAATTTGCAAATTCATTGTCTCAGGAGTGTTTCGAAGGATATCCAATACATCAAAGCCAGAGATTTTTGGCATCATTGCATCAAGAATCATTAAATCTGGACGATATTTTAAAGCTGCAGTCAATGCTTGCTCGCCGTCATGAACTTCCATAACCTCAAAATCTTCCATCTCGAGCCTTGCGCGGTATACGCTAGCCAAAACCTCATCATCTTCGACCAATAAGATCTTTTTTCTTGTCTCCATTTTCCCTCCTAAATAGTAGTCTGCAATTATTTTAAAATTTCTAATGCCTTATTTTTTTGAGTATCATTCAATAAATAACTTTCACCCTTCGGTACATTCACTTCAATATCTGGCGAAATTCCATTGTTCGAAATATTTTTTCCACTCGGCGTAAACCATTTCGCAATTGTAACTTTTAATAAAGCTCCATTTGGCATATCGATAGTAGTTTGAACACTTCCCTTACCATAAGATTTTTCACCAACAATTTGAGCAGCTTTATGCTCTTTTAAAGCGCCTGCAACGATTTCGCTCGCACTAGCCGAGGAGCCGTCAAGCAGAATTACAGTTTTAACACCTTTCAAAGGATTATCACCAGTCGCTCGAATCTCTTCAACCGTTTTTGAACCAGTTTTTTCACTAACGATCAAAGCATTTTTTTCAAGCCATAAGCTTGCAACAGTTTTTGCAGCTTGAACGTATCCGCCGCCATTTCCGCGTAGATCTAAAATAACTTTCGAAATTCCCTCATTTTTAATTTCTTCGGCATATTTTTTTGCTAAAACACCAGTTTCGCTATCAAAACGATAAATTGAAAGCGTTGCAATACCATCTCTTTTCGAGAGTTCCACACTTGGATTTTCAATTTTTGCGCGTGTTACTGAGAATTCTTTATTTTCGCTACCACGAATTATACCAATCTTAACAGTTGTTCCAGCGTCTCCACGAATTTTTTTGCTAATTTCAGAAGTATTTTCTTTCGAAACATCTTCGCCATTAATTTTCGAAATAACATCACCCACTAAAATTCCTGCACTTTCAGCTGGATTTTTAGCTAAAACTCGCACAACTTTAACAGAGTCGCCATCTTTTGCGAGCTCAACACCAATTCCCGCTCCAACGTCGCCACTTAAACTCTTATTAAATTCTTCAGCTTCTTTAGAAGTCATATACTCTGTATATTTGTCTCCCACCGCTTCAACTAAACCTTTCGAAGCACCATCGATAATTTTTTGTTTATCAATTTCGCCATCAAAATTTGAGGCTAAAGCTTGATAAGTTTTTTCGACATTCGAAAAATCTATTCTTTCAACCTTTTTCAGTCCAAAAACTGGCGCAATTAAATTTCTAATGTCATCTATCCTTGAGCCACCCGCAAAGCCTAAAACCAGCATAAAAACTGAAACCAAAACCAGCGTTGAGCGTTCAACTTTTTTACCTCTATCCATAATTTCCATTATATCACAAAAGCACAAGCATAACAAAAAAATAAGTTCTGAAAGATAAGTTTAATATTTGGTGCCTTAAAATAATTTGAATTTGCACTGTTTTTGTGCTATATATTATTTTATTTCTTCAAAAGATTTCGCAATATAAGCTCAGGATTTTCTAAAGTAAGTTTTGTAATTTGATAGCTTTCTGAATCGTGATAATCAATTTCTTGAATAGATTCATTAAAATTGTATATTTTTGAATTTGGTAAAGCTGTAATAATAGGGGAATGAGTAGCTATGATGAATTGAGCTCCGCTTTGCGTTAGTTCATATATCTTTGCCATAAAGGCTAATTGATTTTGTGGCGAAAGAGCAGCTTCTGGTTCATCTAAGATATATAATCCATTAGGTTTAAATTTATTTAAAACCAGACCTAAGAATGCCTGACCGTGTGAGCGTTCGTGAGGGATTCCGCCGTAAGAATCTAACTTATATCCCATAGCAATCTCTCTACTGTATATATCTTCCAGATAAGTAGCTACATTATAAAAACTTTCAGCCCTCAAGAAAAATCCATCCCGTGGTCGCTTAGCCCCTCTAACAATCTGAATATATTCACTAAGGTTTGAATGCGTTTCTTTAGTTGCGAAATTAAAATTAACAGTTCCTCCCTCAGGATTAAATCCTAAAGAAACCGCAATACCTTCAAGTAAAGTTGATTTACCGCTCCCATTTTCGCCCATAAAAAAGGTAATAGGAGAAGACAAATTTAAATAATCAATGGAATTTATTGATGGAATTTCAGAGTAGTATTTCCCTTTAGGTATAGGTTTTATCCTTATTTCTTTAACAAAAACATCCATTACATCCCCTTTCATTCTTTATTATATCATGATAAAGAGAAACTTTTAATAATAAAAATTTATTGATAGCTTATTTTGATAAAAATCTATCCAAAACTTTATAAAGATACCCTACCTCGTGGAATTTTTAAATGAGCACTTTTAGTTAATCGCTAAAAATAACAAATAATAAAAAGCGAGTCAGTTAAACTGGCTCGCTAAATATTAATCGAAATATACATATGTATCATAAGTGCTTGCGGGCACGGTCATTGTTGAGAATTGACCCCATCTACCATTAACAAAGTAATTATATTGCGAAATCGTAACCATATTACCATTCACGGCTTCAACCCAAACAATGTGACCATATTGACCGCCGCTCATCACGCCGAATGATCCAACTTTTGGAGTGCTTCCAGTTCGAAAACCTGCTCGCCGTGCGCTAGCTGGCACATCTTTAGCATTACCCCAATACGCAGCGTTGATACCTTTTGTTGCGCGTAACTTCCACGCAACATAGCTCACACATTGGCGACAACCATAGCCATAACCATCTGTTCCATTTCCATCTGCGCCGCCATAGCTTACTGCATTTGCATCAACAAAACAGTTTGCATCATTCCAAGGGTAACTGCTTGTTCCAGCAATAGCTTGTGGAATCGACCCGCTACCAGCCGCTCGGGCTGCACGCAAAATTTGAGCTTGAATCATATCTTGCTGTTGTTTTTGAAGAGCTGCTTTTTGCGAATTTCGCTCGTTTGCATATTTTGTATATTCAGCTTCATCATTTTTAGTTTGAGCAATTAATTCATTCTGCTGGCGAATTTTTTCCTGAAGCGCAGATTCAGCTTGTTGCTGGTTAGTTAAAGCAACTTTAACTTCATCTCGTTGTTTTTCAAGTTCAGCTTTTGCTCGCTTAATACTATCAACCTTTTCAACCAACTGATTCTTTACTGCACTTTGGTATTCAAAATTATCAAGCGCTTTCGAAAGATTGTTACTTCCTGCGATCCGCTCAATTGGTGTTATATTATCTTCAAGCGACATTGTCGCCAAAATAGATCCCAAAGCATTTCGATTTCGTTCAATACTTTCTTCGTTATTTTTAATTTCAAGCTGTAACTTTTCATATTGTTTTTGATATATTGCAATTTGCGATTGAATTGTAGCTTTTTCATTTTCAATACCGCTAAGCTCATTTTGAAGTGTTTGCGCTTTATTTCTAAGATCACTCGCACGAGATTCCGCACCGCTAATTTGAGATTCCAGCGCTTTAATTTCTTTATCGAGCTGTTCAACACTCTTCTCGGCTTCAGCACTTTTTGGCAAAGCCGCAATAACACCAGCAACAACAACTCCAAGAGAAATTGCGCCATTTATCACTAAATTCTTCTTCTTAATCTTTTTCATAGTTGTTTTTCTTTTTATTTTAAATTTATTCCTAAATAGATTATATCACAATCTTTTTTCAAAAACAAGCCCCTTTCTATATTTTTAGATATTTTCTTGTTGCCGTAAATGCTGAGACAACGCCGATAAATGAACCGATAAATATCAACCCCAGAACAACCAAAAATCCATAAATTTGCAAGAATGAAATTACAGGCGAAATGATAATTCCGTAAGTCTCAAGCTTGGTCTTTGAAAGAAAAATAATCAAATATCCAATAATTGATGCCAAAATCGCTGCAATCGTTCCGCAAATTATAGCTTCAACCAAAAATGGTCCAGCGATAAAACTTTTATTTGCACCAATCAATTTCATCATATAAATCTCTTCCCTACGATTAAAAATAGCCATTCGAATTGTATTAAAAATAATTAAACTAGCAATGATTACAAAAATTGAGCCAGCTAAAATTCCAACTTTTTCAGCAAAATTAATCGTATTTGAGATATTTTTAATAATCTCGTTTCGATCACTTGCATATGTTGGTGGATGATCTGGATCGAGATTCGATTTAATCAACTTATTATTTTCAACAAGATTTTTTAGCTCTGTTGAATTCGAAATATCCACAAGTTTAACATTAAAAATTCCAAAAAATTCATTGTTCGATTCAATTAAGGCTTTTCGAATATCCGCATCAGCCGAATTTTTTCGAGCAAATCTATCACGTGCCTCTTGTGGTGAAATGTATGTTATATCTGTAACTGAAGGTAGATCTTTAATTGATTTTTTCATTTTCTCAATATCGGAATTTGAAACACCTTTTTTAAGATAGATAGACATGTCAACTTTATTTTTAATGTCATCAACCGTATCCATCAAAATTGAACGCGCAAGGAGCGATCCGAAAATAATCACCAAAGTAACAGTCATCACAGCAGTTGCAGCAACCGAAAGCCAAGCATTTCGAACAAAGCTATTTGCACCATATTTTGTAATTCGCCAAAGAGTTAAAGTTTTGCGGCGGCGCTGTTTCTGTTGCATAATAACTTTCGAATTTTGTTTTTTTCTACCTTGCTGCGCTTGAGAGCCTTTACTTTTATGGTGTTTTAAATTTTCCTCTCTCATTATTGCCTATACTCCCCTTGCGATTGGTCGTGAGTAATTTTTCCACCGTTTAAGGTAATTACACGCCGTTTAAGTTTATTTACAATTTCAACATTGTGTGTAGTTAGAACTACCGTTGTTCCGTAGTCATTAATTTTTTCAAGCAATCTAATAATATCCCAACTATGCTTTGGGTCAAGATTCCCTGTTGGCTCGTCGGCAATTAGAATTTTTGGCTGGCGAGCAATTGCGCGGGCGATTGCTACGCGTTGTCTTTCGCCACCACTTAACTGATGTGGAAAATTTCCCTCTTTTCCTTCAAGACCAACGAGTTTAATAACTTTTGGAACAGTCGCTTTAATCTCATGATTAGTCATTCCGGCAATTTCAAGCGCAAAAGCTACATTTTCGAAAACAGTTCGATTTGGCAAAAGCTTAAAATCTTGAAAAATCACACCAATTCGGCGCCGCAAAAGTGGAATATCCTTATCTCGCAATTTGTCATAATCAATTCCACCAACAACAATTTTACCGCTGGTTTGCTTTTCTTCACGAGTGAGCATTTTTAAAAGTGAAGATTTCCCCGCACCACTCGTTCCAACCAAAATAACAAACTCTTTTGGCTTAATATGAAGACTAACCCTGTTAATCGCAGGAGTTTTTGAATTACCATAAACTTTTGTCACACGATCTAATAATATCATCACTTTTTATTATACCAGCTTTTTTCAAAGTGTTCAAGCTTATTTAAAAATTTTAACTAAAATCACCCTTTCGAGTGATTTTTGAGTTATTTTTTAGCTTTTTTCTTTCGAAGAAGCTGTGCTGTATAGTTTTCTGGTGAATCTGCAGTTTTATCGATTCCTAGAACTTCTAGAACATCCCACAATTCTTGGCGAATCGTATCTGGATTATCACCTTTTTTTACTTCTCGTTCAAGTTTAATGAAAGTCCCCAATCCTTCAACATCATCTAAAAAGAAAGTAGTATCCTCAACTTGAAGCTTTTGACGGTTTCGAAGCACCTCAATTTTCATTTCAAAACCAAGTTGCTGAACAATATGCGC
Organism: uncultured bacterium; assembly: GCA_938030735.1. GTDB lineage: Bacteria > Patescibacteriota > Saccharimonadia > Saccharimonadales > Saccharimonadaceae > Nanogingivalis. The sequence goes on along the minus strand of CALHIM010000007.1, from coordinate 85,049 downwards.
TGTTTCAGAATAATTTAAAACTGGCGTTTCATGAATTAAATCAACATTTTCAGCATCAATATGACGCTTTTGAATTAACTGATACCAAGGTTTGCGTTTTGGATCAATAATCTCTGTTCGAATCATTAACTTTGGTAAATTTCTGCTTGGCTGAAAACCTCGTGGTAAAAACACGCGATCATTCTGAAAAATAACTCGCCCAAAATCATGCCCCGTATCCGTTATTCTTTTAATAAAATCAACCTTATTTTTAATTTTTGCCTTTACGATAACTTTCTTCATGATTCGATTATACCATATTATTTAGATTTCGCCAAGATGCTTATGCTTCAACCTTTGTCTAGATTGTTCTGCCAAACAGACCGTAGCGGCCATTGCCACATTTAAGCTTTCAATTTCGCCAACCTGCGGAATCATTACTTGATTTTCAATTTTTGAAAGTAGCTCACTAGAAACACCAGAACCTTCATTACCAAAAATCCAAGCCGTTTTTGTTGTAAAATCCTCATCATAAATTAATTTTTCAGCCCTCAAACTTGTAGCAAAAACTGGAACTTGCATTTTATCAACTAATAAATTTAAATCTTGGTTTTCGAAAATTTTTAGTTTAAAATGCGCCCCCATTCCAGATCGCAGCACCTTTGGAGACCAAGCCGAAACAGTCCCTTTCGAGCAAATAATTTGTTCAACGCCAAAACCGACCGCACTACGCAAAATCGTGCCAAGATTACCCGGATCTTGAATCTTTTCAAGAAAAATCGTATCTTTTCGAAAGTCAATATCTTGAAAAGTTGATGTTTTTACAACAAAAAGTATTCCAACGCCTTCAATTACAGGGCTAATTTTGGTATAAATATTCGGCTCAAGCTCAACAATTTCAACGCCGAGCTCTTTACATTTTTTAATCACTTGCTCAACCTCGAAACTTTTAGAAGAACTTGAAACAACACAAATCTCTGGCGAGCCAAAAGTTTTAAGCCATTCACTAGCCAAATGGACGCCCTCAATAATAGTTACCCCCTGTTTGTTTCGAAAGCTTTGTTTATTCGAAAGTTGAACAAGTTTTTTAACCAAAGGGTTTTGCGATGAACTAATTTTTTTCATTAAATCTCTCTCGATTTTACACGAATTTGTGAGGCGTCATCTCGATTTCGAACGCTCACCAAGCCATCACCCTCAATTGTATCAAAATCAATCACAACAACTTTTGGCACACCGATTTCATCGGCCTTGGCGTAAACTTTTCCAACTTTTCCGCTCAAATCAAATTCGACATTTTTATATTTTTGGCGAAGCTCAAGATAGATTTCTCGTGCTTTTTCAACCAAAGCTTCTTTATTTTTAAGAAGTGGCGCCACAATGATTTTTGTTGGAGCAAGATTTTCAGGTAATGCCAAAAAAATACGCGTTTTACCATCAGTTTCAACCTCGCGATAAGCATTCGAAAGAACCGCCATCAAAAGCCGCTCAACACCAAAACTCGGTTCAATCACATGAGGAATAAACTTTTTACGCGTTTGCTTATCAGTATATTCCATATTCTTGCCACTCACTCGCTGAATATTCGCAAGATCAAAATCAGTGCGATAAGCAATCCCCATCAGTTCTTCTTTGCCAATTGGATAATTAAATTCAAAATCAACAGTGCGCTTTGAATAATGCGCGCGGTCTTCTTCTGAAACTTCAAGTTCATATAGTGAATTTTGTGGCAAGCCCATTTTTTCAGTTAAGAATTTTCGAACTAAACTAAGCAATTTTTCAAATTCAGTCTCCCAATTCTCAGGATCCACAAAATACTCAATCTCCATCTGTTCAAACTCACGAGAACGAAAAATAAAATCTCGGGGAGAAATCTCATTTCGAAAAGCTTTTCCTTGTTGCGCAAGGCCAAATGGCAGGCTTGGATAGAACGAATCAACTACATTTTTGTAATTAGTAAAAATTCCCTGAGCAGTTTCTGGGCGAAGATATGCGGTTGAATTTTCATTCACCACCGCGCCGACATTAGTTTGAAACATCATATTAAAACTTCGAACTTCACTAAGCTCATTCCCTTTTGGCGATTTCAAGCCTTGTTCACGGATAATTTCAGTAATTTTCTCGTTCGAAAGGCCTTCTGCCTCAATTCCAGCATCTTTTAAAAGGTGATCAGCACGATATCGCTCGCCTGTTTTTAAATCTTCCACCAAAGGGTCGGCAAAAGTTGCAGCATGGCCACTTGCCTGCCAAACTTTTGGATTCATGATGATTGCGGCATCAACGCCAAACATATCTTCACGATTTTCAACAAAAAAATCCCACCATTCGTTCATGATTTTGCGTTTTAAAGCTAGCCCGAGTGGGCCGTAATCCCAAGTTCCGCGCATTCCGCCATAAACTTCACTACCCTGCCAAATAAAACCACGCCGTTTAGCAAGACTAACAATTTTATCCATCAAATCTTCGTTCTTCATTTTTCCTCCGTATAACCTTTTAACTATTATATCAAAAAAGCTCCCGTTTTTCGAGAGCTTTTTATTTAAATTGCTATAAAATTAGATTTTTATTTTTGCCAATTTTTTGCGAAAAACTACTGCAGTAGTTACGCCCAAAACAGCAAAAGCTAAAATAATGAAATTCTGAGATTTTTCGAAACCAGTGTTTGGAGCTTGAACTTTCTCTTCTGAAGGCTTTTCATCTTTTGAAACCTCAACAGCCGGTTGCGGTTGAGCTGGAGTTGGTACAGGTGCAGGTTTTTGTGGCTTTGCTTCAGGTTTGCGAATTTTGGCATAAGTTTCTACGTTGCTACCAAATATCGGCGCGCTTCCATTAAATCCCCTCTTATCAATAGTGTTTCCATTAGGGGCAACTAAATCAACTATATGTTTAATATTATTGATCGTTCCGTTTTTAATAGCCGAGCCATCTACCACTTTTATAGAAGAAATCCAGCCCCTATAGATACCGTCTACTGCGGGTGCATCTTTAATAAATTCAAGAACTATCTCAGTCTCAGAGCGAGAAACAACCTTTAACTCCATAGAAGGCCCACCAACAAAGTAAACGCCATATTTATTTACAGGAGTGGAAGCGGTTATACTTTCACGCATTCTGTTTAACAATACAGTTGAGCCAACAGGATAGGTCTTGTCATCAAAACGGATCGAAGAATCTTCAGTCATAGTAATCTTAATCTTAGAACCAGCCTTGATAGGATCATTCTTAGAATAAACTATAGTTGGACCAAAGACAGAGCCACCGCTGTTAGAGTTAAATTGACCCCCACTAAGACCGGTAGTTGTCTTATTTATATTTATAAGAGGCTGTTTCGTAAGTTTAACATCTTCACCTTTTAGAGTGGTGCTACCAATAATTTTAGTTTCTACAGTAACATCACGATTTACATATGAGAAATAATTAGTATTATTGTTAGAAATAGATGTTTTAAAATCGGCATATTTTTCAATATTCTTATTGAAAACAATTTTCCCCTGCCAGACAGTAGATCCTGGTTTCGCATTTTCATCATTGCGAACAACACTTGAAACGTTTAATCCGTGCCCATCACTATAAATCTTATCTACAGAAATAATACCAATTTTATCATTCTTGTATTTCAAGTCAACACTATTACCCGGAATCAACGATATATTTTCAGCACGAAAAGTTGCCCAGTCCCCTTCTTTAACATTCTGGCCAGAGATATCAATAGACCACTCGCGCCCGCTGCTCTTAATGCTTTTAGGCTCAATCTTTAGCTGGCTGGCTATATCCTTAGCAGCAAAGGCCGAAGAACCAAAGCTAAATACCGAGAATAACGCAGCAAGAATGAAAATTGTTATTTTACTTCGAAAATTCATTTTTCTCCCTTTTTTAACTCTTTTTTATAATATAACACTTATGTTTAAAACCATTATACTACTTTATTGTTTAAAAGTAAATCGTATAATAAGCTCAGTATTTTAGCCGAGCTTATTTTTAATGATAAATCCAAGCAATGATAGAACCATGAAACCAACAATTATGATTCCATAACCTGAAGGTTGAAGACCAGTATTTGGAGCTTCTAGGGATTTAGCAGATGATATGTCTTTATTATCCTTGTGGTCTTCTTTAGTATCATTTTTATCATTTGTGCTATTTTTATCTTTTTTATCACCTGTTGTTTCTGATGAAGGTTTTTTCTTTAGTTCCTCTTTAATTTTGGCAATATCTGCATCAGTTATTACACCCTGAATAGTCCCCTGAGCAACACAATCTTTTTGATAAACTATAGAACCATCACTCGCAACAATCTGAACATGATATTTAATGTTATTAATTGTTCCTTTCTTAAAATCGATATCACCACTATCAATTCGATTAGGGTTCAATACGACTGGCGGGTATAAACCACTGCTTCGTTTTGGATTATTCTGTTCTAGAAAATGAATTTCAAAATTTTTGTCATCAATACCGAGATATTTTATTTTTGCATTATTTGGAGCGTTGATCATAATAATACCATCAGCACTAACCCGGTTTTCAGTTGTTCTAATAAAATTAGTTCCATTAGTTTCAGTCTTTTCATATGGAGACAAAAAGTTCAAAGAGCTATCTTCGGCCATTTTCATAATCACCTTATGTCCACGCCAGCTATTTAAAGTAGAATATCCATAGTTTAAATTGCCTCTAAGTATTTTACTATTGAAAGTTACATTTCCACAACCAACTTCATCCTTATATTGAATATTCTGAATTGGCCAAGGGTTAATTTTAATGTTTGGTTGTCTTAAAACTTCTTCATCATTGACAGATAGAAAACCATCAAAAGTATAAGGGCGAGAAATAATAGGATAAATTATCCTTGCATTATTATTCTTAATGCTGATATTCATTTCAGTAAGATTGCCCTGATTTACTTCATTAGTAAATTTAACCTTATATAAAACCCAAGGTATAGCTTCATCAATCGTATATTTATCAAATTTTGCAAGCTCAGCAGGGTCTTCAGTATATTTCCAATATTCAACCCTAGATTTATTTAGATTTTCAGCGCTCATAACAGCAACAACCTTGCCGTCTCTTTCTATATTATAATTATTATGAAGATCTAAGAGTCCTTTTTGATAAACATAAAAATAATCGCCAGCTTTTACGGTTTCTGTAAACTTAAAGTTTAAACTAAGATCTGTATATTTACCACCATCCCAATCTGCTTTCAATACACTAGTTTTAACACCTTTAATATGTTTGGGTGGATCTACTGCAAAAGCTATTCCGAAGTTAACTGCAGAAAACAACGCAGCAAGAATGAAAATTGTTATTTTACTTCGAAAATTCATTTTTTCTCCCTTTTTAATTATATAAACACTTATGCTTAAAATTATTATACCACTTTCTTTTTTAAAAGTAAATAACAAAAATAGACTTTCGAAAGCCTATTTTAAAATCTTGGAACTATCTCTTCAATTTTGTTCAAAAAAATATCACAACCTTTAATTTTTGAGACAACTTTTGGCTCGCTTGAAACCATTAGCCTCAAAAATTTAATATCATTTGCATCAAATTTACCGCTAAAACTTTCCACAAAAACCTTATCATAAAAATCAAAGTCATATTTTAAATTTGCCTGCAATTTCTTGCCATTTTTATCTGTTTCAAGATTAATTTCATCGCCAGAAAATTCTGCAATTTTAAGAATAAACCATTTTCGAACCAAATCTAAGCTGATTTCAAAATCGTTCAAACTGCGAAAGACTTTTAACAAAATTTCGAAAAATTCAGCCGATTCAATATGTTCGCAAAGATTCGAAACCTTTTTAATTGTTTGGTAGGCAAAATCAGTTCTTTCAAAATCTTTCAAAATTTCACCAAAAAACTCGCACATTCGCGCTGAAGAAAGCGTTTTCATTTCGCTTTTTCCTTCAATTAAAACCACTTCATTCAGCGAAAAAAACTCAATTCCACCAGCTAATTTAGATTTTGGCTTTCGAACGCCACGTGCAATTGCCGCCTGCTTGCCACTTGGAGTCAATAAATTTATAATTCGGTCAGCCTCGCCAAAATCAGTTCGCCGCAAAACTATAGCCAGAGTTTTTTTGCGTGAATTATTCACCTAAAATCTCCTTAATTTTTGTGCGAATTTCTTTTGGTGAAACCTGCGATTTATCAAAAATATGGCGAACATTGAATAATTTTAAACTTTCGAAATCTATTTCATTTGCTAAATCTGAGCAAATCACCACTGGAATTTTTGCCGTATCAGCATAGCTCTGCAATTCATTTAAAAGAGCAAAAGCCGAATGCCCTTCAAGCAAAATATCAAGAAAAATTAAGTCTGGCAAACTTCTATCAATCTCTAATATTGCTTTTTGTGCAGAATTAATTTTTGAAATTAAAAAATTTGAACGCAAAATTATTTCAAAATTATCTGCCAAGATTGTATTATCTTCAATAATTAAAATTTTTTTCACAATAAACTCAACTGACCAGAACGGTTTAAATCAACATAAAAAGTGCTTCCATCACGGTGGCGGATCACACCGATTTTTGCCCCCATTGCCGCTGCAAAACTTTGAGCAATAAAAATACCCAAGCCAGAACTCTGCGGCCGAGAATTCGCTTGAACCGGCTGATGATTCTGTTTTTTAACTGAACGCCAAATTGAAAGTGGTAATTCTTCGCCATAATCTCGAACTGAAATTCGAACTTTTTCACCAATATTTGAAATTTTAATTTCAACTTCACTATTTTGATTTGAAGAATAAAGTGCATTATCTGAGAAGTTCATTAAAATTGAACGAAGCAATTCATAATTCGCCATAATTAACTCATTTTTTCGAACATTTTTAAACCTAATAACTCTACCGTGGAGTTTAAAAACATCGGTAATTTCTGCAACCACATCATTGCAGATTTTTTTTGAATTTATAGGCTCAAGCTCGAACATTGCATCTTCAAGCTTTGAAATTTTAGTTAAATCTTGAACGAGTCGCAAAGCCCTCTCGCTAGTGATATCAATTTGGCGTAGAATTCGGCTTTTTTCAGAATTAGAAAGCTCAATTTCATCATCATTCAAAGTTAAAGAAAGCTGGCGAATAATTGAAAGCGGGGTTTTCATCTCGTGAGCAGCAATAAGAAAACTACTTTCTTTTGCTACCAGATTTAAAAACTCCCGCTCATCCATATTTTTATTATAGCAAATTTTTGCTATTTTTAAAAGCTAATCCATTTTTAGAGTGCTTAAAACATTTTCGTTCAAGACGTTGTTGTAGGTATCAGCATCGGTTCGAATCATTAAAGTTTTACTATTCAATTTAAAATAATAAGCTGTTCCACGAATTCGATTATTCTTCTCTGGTCCAGGGAATAAACCTGCAATTTTTGTTGCTGGATATCCATTAACTGTCACAGCTTCAGAAGAAAGCTCACCTTTTTTGATAGCTTCGTTAAATTCTTTAAGAACTTCGTCTACACTCTTCTCATAAATAGCTACGCGTAAACCGAAACGCTGAGTATCTTTACCGTCTTTTGGAACTGGCGGCACTGTATCTGGATAGAAATAAGAGAAGAAGCCCTTTCGATCAGAACCGTTAGATTCGACATATTGATTCCAGAATGTTGGATAACTAAAAGTTACCTTTCCTAAATCTTCTGGAGCACGAAATTCTTTAACAGTTTTTCGGCGTTCTTCATTATATTTCTTTTCATCGTCTTCTTGCTGTTTTCGTTTTCCTTCAGCAACTTGTAGGTCAATTTTTCCTTCAACATCTGTTTTTACATTGTTATATTCAATATAAGCCCAAATTCCAAATGAACCTGCACCAGCAAAACCAATACTCAATAGAATAATTGCGATTGTTGAACCTTTAACTGCACCTTTTTTGAATCTATTCATATCTACCATTATACTTATGTTTTTAAATTTTTCAAGTGCTTTTCGAAAATTTATTTTATAAAAATAAAAAACCGCAAAAGCGGAATTTATCAAAAAATTGGTGGCTCCTCCCAGACTTGAACTGGGGACACAAGGCTCTTCAGGCCTCTGCTCTACCAACTGAGCTAAAGAGCCAACCTTCATCAATTATACAGTATAAGCTTTTTTATTGCAAGAGTTTTTTTAAAAAAATTTATTGTATACTCATACTTTTATTCTTTCGAATTTTCTAAAAATGCAAAGATAAATCCGTCAATTTCACCGTTTAATACCTTTTCAACATCTTTTTCTTCATATTTGGTTCGTGTATCTTTAACTATTTTATAAGGGTTCAAGACATAATTTCGAATTTGCGAGCCCCAATCAGCAGATTTTCCAGCTTGAAGCTCACTCAAATTCTGTGCGTGCTGTTCCATTTTCATTTGCACGAGCTTTCCACGCAAAATACTCATTGCGGTTTCTTTATTTTGCGTTTGCGAGCGTTCATTCTGGATTGCCACAACCGTACCAGTTGGAATGTGTGTAATTCGTACAGCCGAATCAGTTGTGTTTACACCTTGCCCACCCTTTCCGCCAGAGCGATAGACATCAATTCGAAGGTCTTTTTCAGCAATTTCAACATGTTCTGGCGTATCAATTTTTGGCAAAACTTCAACTAAAGCAAAAGAAGTTTCACGAGTTCCGCCACTGTTAAATGGCGAAATTCGCACTAAACGATGTACACCATTTTCACTTCGTATTTTACCATAAGCATAAAGGCCTTGAATTTCGAAAACGCTAGTTTTAATTCCAGCTTCTTCACCAACGCTTCGCTCAATTTGCTCGGTTTTTAGATTATTTTTTTCAGCCCAACGCAAATACATTCGCTCCAACATTTCAGCAAAATCTTGTGCATCAGTTCCGCCAACACCAGCAGTAATTCGAACGATTGCATCACCGCTATCAAATTCTCCATCAAATAAAAGCTGTTTTTTTAACTCTTCAAAATCATTTTCGAATTGCAAAATTTGAGCTTCAAATTCTTCAAGAAGCTCATCGTCACTAAGATTTATCAATTCTAAAATGTCTTCAACTTGCGTTTTTAAAACCAACCAAGGGTGGATTTCCTTGTTTAAATCAGCAAGTTTTTTAACTTTTTCTTGTGCAGTTTTAGGGTTTAGCCAAATTTCTGGATTCGAAATTTCAACCTCTAAATCTGAGATTTGATTTTTTTTGCTTTCAAGATTAAGCTTCAAGCTCGCTTTTTCAAGCTCATTTAAAATTTCGCCAACGCGAGCTTTCAGCTTATCCATAATTTATTTATTTGTTACCTTTTCAGCTTCTTCTTCAATGCTGTCGTCTACAAAAAGTTTTTCAACAAACAAAAGTACGAAATATACAACGAACGCAATTACTAAAAAGTTAATGACATCGTTCAAAAATGCACCATAAGAAAGAACCGCTTCTTTGCCTGCTGGTGTTTTTCCCATATTCCAAACAACGCCTTTCAAACCTTCGGCCGATCCAAGAATGAAACCAAGTGGTGGCATAATGATATTATTAATCAAAGATTTAACAAGATCACCAGAAGCCGTTCCAAGAATTAAACCGATCGCCATTCCGATCAATCCTTGATCTTTAATAAATTTTTTAAAACCTGCAAATTGTGCTTTTGGGTCTACTGCTTTTAGTTTTAAAGCAGATTTCTTTGTAGATTTAGCTTGTTTTTTAGTCATAATATAAATTTTATCATAAAAGGTTTACATTTTCAACAAATTGTTCACCGCGATCAACATAACTTTTAAACATATCAAAACTGGCATGAGCTGGACTTAAAATAACTACATCACCGCTTTTTGCGTTTTCGAAAGCAGTTTTTATAACTTCTTGCATATTTGTTTTTACACCTAAATTTATAAACCGCTCGAATCCGCTTGATATCAATTTCTGAGCTAGTTTTTCAGATTCTGATCCCATTAAAATTACCTTCCGAAGTTCTTGCTCTGGCATTTTTGCAATTTTTTCAATCAGCTCACTTAAATCAGCACCTTTATTACTTCCACCAAGAATTAGAATTTTTGGCTTTTCGAAAGAATTTAGTGCAGCAATCGCACTACCTGGTGTAGTTGCAATTGAATCATTATAAAATCGCACACCCTCAAACTCGCGAACAAATTTTAACCTATGCGGTAAACCCGTAAATTTCGAAAGCCCTTCTCGCCAAAAATCGAAGATTTCCTCAATTTCAAAACCTTTTTCACGCAAAAAATCAAAAGTTGCAATCATTGCAGCACAAGCATTTTTTTGATTATGTTCGCCTGGAATTTTCAAAATATCAGTTTCGAAGAGAACTTCATCTCCCCATAAAAAATAGTTTTCTTGAATATGAGCTAAATTGTAATTCTGAAAAGGCTGAAGTTCTGCCTTGAGCTGGCTCTTTAAGTTTTCAACATTTTTTAAAACTATTGGATTTTCAGCATTAAAAATAAAAAAATCATTCTCGGTTTGATTTTTAGCAATATTCATTTTTGCCGCCACATAATCTTTAAAACCATCATGGACATCGAGATGATCAACTTCAAGATTATTTAAAACTGCAATATGCGGCGATTTTTGAGCATCCCAAAGCTGAAAACTGCTGAGTTCATAAATCACGGCATCATCTTTTTGAATTTTCGAAAGATCATTAAGCGCTGGTAAGCCAATATTGCCAACAAGATGAACTCTTAAACCAGCTGCACGCAAAATTTCAGCAATAAAACTCGACACCGTTCCCTTACCTTTTGAACCAGTTACGCCAATAATTGGAGCTGGGCATTTTTCAAAAAATAAATTTGTGACAGATGTAATTTTAGTATTTTTTAGTAAACGGCTAGGGTTAACTGCGGGTGTTCGCACAATCAAATCTGCTTGAATTTTTGAAAAATCATGAAAATCACCAAAGAATTTAACGCCATTCGGTAGCTCAATTTTGCTTTTCGGGTTTTCGTCATAAATTTCAAAAGTATTATTTTGATCAATACTTTTAAAATAATCATAAGCACTTTTTGCCTCGAGCCCAAAACCAATTAATGCAATTTTCATATTTCTCCTTTTAGTTTAGATTATCTTTATTTTATTTTAGCATATTTTAAGCAAAAAAACACCCTTTCTATTTTTGAAAGAGCGTTTTTACATTTAGTTAGCACCAAATTTTCTGTTTGGTTTAGTTGGATCGCTCGCAGTTTGCCGAGGTTGAATATTTTGATTACTATTATTTATTGGCTGCGAGGCTTGGCTAACTTGCGCTGCAGGCGCACTATACGTAACAGAGCTAGAGCTGGAAGCCCTATCAGAAGAGCTAGCCTGAGCTTGTTGCGGAGCCGATGCTTGCCAACTCTGCCCAGCAGTTACTTCTACCTTTTGACTGGGAGAAGATTGAGTATTCGCAGAGCTATTATTGCTTGTCGTAGCAGCGGCCGGCGCTGTTTGTGGAGTATGGGATTGAGCCAACTTTTGCATCGCCATAAAGTTAGCTTGCTGATCTGGTGTTAGAGACATTGTTCCATTTGCATTAGCGGTAAGAGCTTGCTCGGCAATCTTGCCCATATTCTGCGCTTGCGAAATCTTACTTTGGTCACCACTATTAAATGCGCTTTGCATTGCCTTAAACGCTTTGTTGTCATTAACATTTGCGCTAGACATGTCAGACCAATCAGCCATTTGTTTAGCACTTGCACCTGAGTATGTTGAAATATCATTTTCGAAATCTTGAACAGATTTAATATTTCCTGAAGAAAAATCTTGCATAACTGCTTTTGCTGCGGCAGGATTAACTTTCTTGATATCACTACCTGCTTTTGATGCAATTTGAGCAGCAACAGATTTTCTTTGTTCAGCATCACCAATATTTAAAGCACTATTAGCAATACTGCTCATTGCAGCAGCTTGGCCCGCACCATTAAGACCCGATTTTGTTACCGCTTGTGAAAGAGCACTATACATCAAACCTTGTTGAACAGGATCGGAAACATTCGAAATTCTCGCAAGCTCGGAATCAACATTCGATACGCTGTTGCCAATTCCTGAAGCCATAGCAGTAACCATTCCGTCGGTTTGACCTTTTTCAAAACCGCCAATAGAAGCACCAAGTTGCCCCATTCTTCGATAGTCTGAAGCGGTAGGGTTCTTCTTTGCTTGAAGTTTTCGAAGCTCTTTGCGGTTTCTTCCGTATTGCTTTTCTTCATATTTAGCTGCACGAGCTTTTTCACCGATAGCAATTCCACTAATGCTTCTTTTTGCTTCTTTCTCTCTTAGAGCTTTAGCCCAGTTCGAATTCTGACCAACAGAATTAATTTTACCAGACATTCTATCAATAGCGCCACGCAAATTTCCGCCAGTCAAGCCATCAATAAACGAAAGTACAGTTTTAATAACTGCAATAATTGCAAATAGTGATAGTATAGGCAAAACGCCGTAAATAGTTTTAAGCAATTCATCATCAGATACGCTATATAATAGATTAGAAACAAACAAGGCTCCACCCACCATTAATGAACAAATCGGGTAAATCATTAGCATATTTTTCATAAGCTTAGTCCACTTCTTGAAAATTCCTTCTGTATTCGGCAATAACCCTGCAACAAAAGCTAAAGGAGAAGTTACTACAAGAATAATAACAGCCGCTTCTCTTACCATTAATATAAATACTGTCATCACAACAGCAAATGCCGCAGATACAAGGAAAAGAAGAATTGTGCTACCCGCAACAAGAGCAGCGGTAACTCCAGCTGCAATTAGTGCACCTATTTTTGCATGACCTGTTAGAATACCTTCAACAGGAGACTGCCCCGTTTGAGCATCACTTGAAAAATCCCATCTACCATTATCTGATAGCCATTTAAATAAGGTGCTGCCAACGATATTTGAGATATCAATAGCAATCACAACGATATACCAAGAAATATTAACTAAAATTGCATAAATAATAATTTTTGGTAGCATTTTCTTAATGCCGTAGTTAGAAATCCCTGCGCCAGTTACTTGCGAGAAAATTATTATTGCAATCATAATTACAAAAAATATATTCGCAATATCTCTAAATGTCATCCAGTGTTTAAATGCTTTTTGTCCTTTTTCAGAATTTGAGAAAAGTTGATCAGACTTAATATTTAAGAAATTCGTTTGCATAAAATTATATAGAGTGACAACAACACCGGTTGAAGCACGGATAATCGGGCAAACAATCCAACCGACCCATTCAATAGCGCAGGAATTTTTGTCTTTATTAGATTCCTTAGTTTGCTTGTCCATTTCCTCAATTGCAGCTTTGGCTTCATCGTTCTTTTTAGTCCAATCGCCATCATTTGTTGCGGGAGAATAATTACATTTTTTCTTGAGCTCATTAAGTTTCTTCTCGTCAACACCAGCCGCTTTAGCCTTTTTATATGCCTCTTCACATTTAATTCTATCGTTATTAGCTGTATTATTTCTTACATCCTGTTGAGTTTTATCTGTTGTAGGCTGCGAAGATCTACCAGTTGGGGTTGTAGGAATAACCTGATTGTCTTTTTTTCTTTTTTCCTCTATTTCCCTATTTCTCTTTTCTTCCTCCGCCTTTTTCTTAACTTCATCAGGCGTAACAAAATTACTGTTAGGATTAGTCAAATCTATAGCATTTGCAAAATTATTACTAAAAAAAGAAAAAAATACTAAAAAAATAACTACTAAAACTTTTTTATTTTTCAACCCAACCCAAATTCTTTTCATAATGCTTATATTTAATCACAAAAAAGCAAAAAAATCAATATAGTTATGCTTTTTACTACAAAAAAGTAGCTTACATTTTTTGCAAGCTACTTTTCGAAAATCTGCTTTATAGAAAGGTGCGGTTTTACCAACCGCCACCACCGCCGCCGCCAGCGCCGCCGCCAGAGAATCCACCACCTCCACCAGAACTGCTCGAACTTGGCGCAGAATAACTGTTCATTGCACTATTAAAACTATTCAAGCTATTCGAAAACACCATAGCATTAAATACTGTTGAGCCAACATACCAATCTGGTAGATAATTTTCATCTTGAAATTGTAATTCAAGCACCTTTGCCCAAGACTTCTCTAGCCCGAACAATGCTGCCCAAGGTAAAAGTTTTTCATAAAGTTTTACGCGAGAACCACCAAATTCAGTTTGGAATCTTTCAGAATTCTGTAAACTTTGCGAAAATTTTAACCGTTCGCTTTCTGCTACTGAAATATAAAGTTTCAAACCTTCAAGATAATTCTTTGCTTCAAAACCTTTTCGAGATGGAATTTTTATATTTGAAATAGTAAATATTAAAATTGAAAGTGCGACGGCTGCAATGAAAGAAAATATAGCTACCGTAAACCAAGGTGAAATAGTTGAAATAAAATTAACTATTATTCCGCTCGCAAAAAACAATACCACAGACAAAACGATCACTCCACCAGCAAAAAACTGAGAATTGCTGAACACTGCTGGCTTTTCTTGAACATAGTAAGAAGTTCCGCTAAATGCGGAGTTTAAAACTTTCGAAGAAATATCAGAGGCTTGCATACTACTCATTTGTTTAGATAAATCAATCTCAGTTTTACTTCTAAAAAATGAATTTAATAACGAAAGCATATCTCGATTCAAATTATCTCGATTTAATAGCTGAATTGTATAGCTCTTTTTCTCGCCACCCAAAAAGCCCTTCGAAGTTTTTTCAACAATCTGAATATTGCCATTCACCGCAAAAAATAGCATTGCAGCAGTAAGTTTTTTATTTGATTTTACTAAATTCCCCGCATCCAAAATATCTAATTCTTCAATTTTTGGCGGCAAATATTGCGGGACAACCGCTTTCGAAACCTTGTTTTCTCTCTTAACTGAATTATATTTTAAAATAACCCGAACGGCAAAGAATAGTGCAATTACCGCCAAAATTAACGCCAAAATTCCAAAAATTATTGTATTTACATCAATACCGCTCGCTTCTGGTTGAGCAAATTTACTATTAAAGTCAATTTCAAATGTTAGATTCTCGCCAGCTTGAACATCTTTTTGTGAGAACTTAAAAACTCCCTCTTCCGACTTACGCTCAAAAGTATTGCACTCTTCAGTTGAGCCTTGCATTCCAGCAAAACATCTCACCGTACCATTAAATTCTTTCAAAACTGATGAATCTAAATTAACTGTTGCAATAACTTCATTAAAAGGTCGTTTCCAATGAGTTCCATTGGTGTTCATAATCATTTTTTGTACACTACCATCTGTTAACAGTAGATTTTTAAACCGATATTTTAGCTGATATTTATGTCTTCCATAAACGAAACTTCCGCTTTCGCCAATTCGAAATACGATATTTCCGTCACTTTCATAAGTTGAATATGAAACTTTTTTGCCATCCATCTCAATTTCAGCTTTACCATCAAAAATAGCTTCACCATTAAAAAACCGTGGAATTGCACGCTCGATTCCGTGATTTATGCCATCACGGATAAAATATGTCGAAATATTTTCAGTAATTTCAAGATTCGTATTTCCTTTTTGGTCGGCGCTAAAATTATATTTCGCGTCAAATTTAGAAAAAACGATATTCTCATTTTTTAGTCGTAGTACGATTTCTTCATCTTCACGATTTCGTCGCCTTCTAGCGAAAGCTTGGTTCGAAAATTCGCCAAAAGCAAAGCTAAAAACCAAAACCGCCATTAAAAATAGTGACGTAATTTTGGTAATTTTTCGAATAAAATTATTTTGTAATTTCATTGTCGGTTGTTCCTGCATTTTTAAAATTAATTAAATTCTCAGTTGACATTTTTACCATATTTTGCACGGCAACATCCGTATTAAACGCAACGTGTGGAGTAATAATAACATTCGGAAAGTTCGCTAAATCGCGATAAACAGCATCCCTAATAATTTTTCCGCTCAAATCTTTTCGAATTAGATTCTTTTCGTGTTCAAAAACATCAAGGCCGGCTGCTGCAACTTTTCCGCTCACCAAAGCATCTCGCAAATCTTCAGAGTTAATGTGTCCACCACGAGCAGTATTAATAATAACTACTCCATCTTTCATTTTTGAAATACTTTCTGCATTAATAATATGATGATTTTCTGGCGTTAAAGGAATATGAAGTGAAATCAAATCGCTTTCTGCAAAAACTTCATCTAAGCTTTTATATTCCAAAATCTCACGAGCATAATCATTTTCGAAAGTATCATAAGCAATTATTTTTGCACCAAAAGCTTTAAAAGCCTTCGCGGTTGTTAAGCCAATATGACCCACGCCGATAATTCCAATGGTCATTGTATTAAGTTCGCGACCCATCAAATTATCTACTGAAAAGTTCTGATTTTTGGCGCGCGAAAGACAAAGTGGGATTTTTCGAATTGTTGCTAGTGCCAATGAGACAGCAAATTCAGCAATTGCGCTTGGCGAATATTGCGGTACATTCGAAATTTTAATACCGAAACTTTTAGCTTTTTCAATATCAATTCCATCAAACCCGGCCGTTCGAACAGTAAAGTAAGAAATCCCCATTTTCGAAAGAGTTTCCCAAACATCATTGAGTTCTTCACTCGAAGTATAAGATGAAACCGCGTCAAAACCCTCAGCCAGTTTTACGGTTTCAGTATTTAAGTCTTTTGGAGTTGTAGCATATTCAATGCCAAACTGCTCCGCGAATTTTTCGAAATATTGGAGCTCATCTTTTCGTACACTATAAGCAATAATTTTCATACATCAATTATAATGCTTATACTTGTTTTTTTCAAGAGCTGAGATTATTTTACGAATTTTTCAAAAAGTTCTTCTCTCGAAAGTAATTCAACCTCACCATTTGCACGCGTTACAACTTCAAATTTTCCGCTTTCAAGCAAACGATCAGAAATTGTCAACCGATACGGAATACCCATTAATTCGGCGTCGGCAAATTTTTGGCCTGGGCGAAGATTGCGGTCATCAAACAGAACCTCAATTCCCTTTTTCGAAAATTCATCATAAATTTCTTCTGCTAATTCTTGTGATTTTTCACCAATTTGCACAAGATAAATTTTTGCTGGAGCGATATTTTCTGGCCAAATTAAACCTTTTTCATCACTAAATTTTTCAGCAATAACACCCATCACGCGAGTGATTCCAATTCCATAAGAGCCCATCCAGGCAGATTTTCGTTCACCATTTTTATCGGTAAAATAAAACCCCATTTCATCGGTCTTTTGTGTTCCAAAATTAAAAATATTTCCAACTTCCGCCGTTTTAACCTTTTCCAAGCCTTCTTTCGAATCAATCTCACCCTCTTCAATCGCTTGGTCTAAAATTTCTTCATTAAATGCCAAAGTTTTTTCACCATCGCGTTTCAAATAAACGTAGTCTTCACCGGCATCACAAATTGTTTGAAATTCATGACTGAATTTCGTAAATGCTCCACCGCTTGCGAATGTCACAAAAGTATCTTCGCCCAAACCAAGCCGTTCAAAAATTCTTTCATAAGCTTTTGAAACTTTCGAATAATACGCTTCCAAGTCTTCTTTAGTTTCATGAATTGAGTATAGATCTTTCATTAAAAATTCTCGACCACGCATAATTCCACTTTTCGCACGGAGCTCGTTTCGCATTTTATTTTGAAATTGAAAAACCGAAACTGGTAAATCTTTATAAGATTGAACATGGTTTTTAAGCATTTCGACAATTGGTTCTTCATGGCTCCAGCCTAGTCCAACCTCTGTTTTATCTTTGAGCGCGGTCTTAAACCAAACATCCACAACATCGTCATTCCAGCGAGTTGTGCGCTCCCAAATTTCACGGCGCTGAAGCGTTGTCATTAAAATCTCATTTGCATCAATTTTTTCAAGCTCTTCACGCACGATTTTTTTAATGTTTTCTAGCACCTTAAAACCAAGTGGTAAGTAGTCGTAAGCACCCGCCATTTCTTTATGAACAAATCCGGCTTTAATTAAAAGTTGCGCATTCTTAGCTTCTTCGCCAGATGGAACCGTTTTACTTGTTTTTGTATATAATTTTGATAATCGCATAAAATCTCCTTTTCGAAAAATAAAACTCGGCTGAATTGGCCAACCGAGCTTTAAAAATTAGTTAATTTCTGTAATTTCGTATTTGATTACACCTTTTGGTGTCGTAATATCTACTTCTTCGCCGAGCTTTTTGCCCATAATCTGTTGACCGATTGGTGATTCATTCGAAATCTTACCCTCAAGGGGGTTTGCCTCAACCGCACCAACCATTGTATATTTTACCTCTTTACCGTTTTCTAGGTTTTTTAAGCTAACTTGATTGCCAAGAGAAACAACACCCTTTTCACCACTGCCAATAATCACAGCATTTTGCAAAATGTTTTCAATTTCCATAATTCGAGATTCTGCTAAAGCTTGTTTTTTGCGAGCGGCATCATATTCTGAATTTTCACGCAAATCACCAAAATCGCGTGCAGTAGCAACTTCTTCTGAAATTTCTTTACGTTGCGAAATCAAAAGCTCTAGTTCAGCTTCGAGTTCTTTTTTTCCTACTTTTGTAATATTAAATTCTTGTTTCATAAAATAAAAATCCTCTAAATAAGTCTTATAATTATATCAAATTTTTCAATTCAAGTCAACGCTAAGCTTGAAAGAATTGAATAGTTTGCAAAACATAAAGCAGAAAGAAAGCAATCCCATTTTTAATCATATGAATCACAATCCCCGACCAAATTGTTTGCGTCCATTTTTCGCGAATAAAGCACATCACAACGCTCATCACAAATACAGTTACGCCAACATTCATTTGAAAATGAACAAATCCAAAAAGTAAACTCGTTATAAAAATCGCTAGCGGAACATTCACTTCTCTAAGTTGGCCATAAATTATTCCGCGAAAAATCAATTCTTCAAAAAACGGTGCAATAATAACAATTGAAATAAAAGCTAGCAAAAATTGCCAAGAATGAATCATTCCGCTGCGCTGAAAAGCTAAATCTTGAACCTGCAATTTATCAAAATTAAGAATATTCGGCAAAAAATCTAGCAAAACGCCAGAAACAATCATCGAGGCTATAAATCCTAAAATTGCCAAACCTAAATCTTGCCAAGTAATCACACCCTTTAAAGCGACATCATCTTTCGAAATCTTCTGCTTAAAAAGTTTGGTCGGGATAAAATATACCATCGCAAGCATTAATCCAAGAAATAACGCTGAATAAATTGTAGTAGTAATCGTGTTCGAAGCCGCATTTCGATAGCCCACATCGTTATTCCAAAAAATTAAAGTGAGAGAAAGCCGAATTATTACAGCTGCAAAATAACTCGCCGCAAAATATGATAAAATCGGCAGAATTATCCAAAAAATAATTTTTAAAGGTTTTTTCGAAAGCATTTCTTCATTCTTTTTTTGAAGTTTTAAAAATATATTTTTAAATTTATTCTTCATTTTTAACCTCTAAAAATCTTTGTAAAATCTAGAAAAATAATTAAAAGTGAAAGCCCCATCAAAAATATAAAACTCCAGCCGTTGATATTTTCTTCGGTCTCTTTTGAAAGTGGCTTTCTGAGCAAAATTCGAAAAATGAAAGTTATTAACCAACGACCGCCATCAAGCGCAGGAATTGGTAGAACATTCATGCACGCTAAACTAATTGAAATAATTGCAGTCAGCATTAAGATCATATCAAGCCCCATTGAGATGATATTTGGGAAGATTCCACCAATCACTAAAATTGGACCAGAAACACTTTCGCCTGCTTTCGAAAGTTGAGAATTTGCTTTCTGCTGTGATTGCTGATTCGGAATTAGCTTTTCGAAAACCCCGCCAAAAAAGTTCATAAAAAGTTCGCCAACACCTTTAAAAGTTTCACCCGTAAATTGAATTGTTGTACCAAGCCCAACAATCGGTGCGCTCCAAGTTGCATGAATTTTTTGCATTCCGTCAGACAAAACCGCACCCAAAAAGCCATTATTGCCTTTTTCGTTGAGTTTTACACTTTTCGAAATTTCTTTACCGTTTCGACTAATCTTTAAAGAAACTGCTTTGCCGGCGTTATTTTTTAAATCTTGGCGAATCTTAGTGGAGTTTTCAACCTTTTGACCGTTAAACTCTAAAAGTGTGTCATTTTTATTCAACCCGGCTTTTTCTGCTGGAGATTCTTTTGAAATTGCAGAAACTTGCACACCACCGCCAGATATTTTTGCATCAGAAGAAAGATAAAATTGATTCGAAATTAACTTTGGCATTCCAAAAATTGACAGGATCGTAAAAATAACAAAAGCAACTAGCCAATTCATTGCAACACCGGCAAATAAAATTTGAGTTTTTGCCCAAAAACTTGCCGCACCATAATCACCTTTTTTTGAATCTGAATCGTGCTCACCTTTCAACCGAACAAAACCGCCCAGTGGAATTGCACCGATTGAAATTTTTGTGCTTTTTGGTAGAATTTTGTTAGTTTTTGCTCTAAAACTTTTAATTCTTGGCGGAAAACCGATTGCGTATTCTTTAAGTTTTACACCATTTTTCTTAGCCGCAAGCGCATGGCCAAGCTCATGCATTGCAACCAAAAAAGTTAGCGAAATTAGACCAATAATTATCCCAAAAACTAAATTCAAAATCTCCATCCTACCCTTTCGAAATTCTTTAAATTACCTTTTGCCGGCACAACTTTGTGTGCTAGCAAAAAAACAATTTAAATTGTGAGAATTTCTTTCTCTTTTTCTTTAAAAATTGTATCAATTTGTGTGCTAAAATCTTTAATTTCAGCGTCAATTTCTTTTTCAACTCGCTTTAAATCGTCTTCAGTTAAAGATTTTTCATCTTTAAGCTTCTTGGCGTGCTTTAAAGCATCTTGGCGAATATTTCGAAGTGTAATTTTTGCGCCTTCAACTTTTTCTGAAGTTTGTTTTACAATTTGCTTACGGCGCTCCTCTGTTAGTGGCGGAACTGGCACGCGAACAACGCGACCGTCATCACTCGGGTTGAATCCAAGGCTTTGATCGTTGCGAATTGCAGCCGAAATTGCTGAAATATTATTCGCATCAAATGGTGTAATTAGAATCATCCCTGCTTCCGGTGCGGTCATATTCGAAACTTGGTTCAATGGCATTTTTGTACCATAAACTTCAACCATAACACCATCAAGCATTGAAGGATGCGCTCGACCCGTTCGAACCTTCTTCATTTCACCCTTAAAATGCTCAACAGCTTCAGTCATTTTTAATTTAAATTCATCTGTATCAAACATAACTCTATTATATCATACATCGCCATTATTATTCAAATTGACTTTTAAGAGTTTTTATGCTATAATACTAGTTATAGCTTTTTAGAAAGCTAAAAAAATAAAAAGGAGGTGCCAGAATGGCACTAGTATCAATCAAACTTACCAAATCAGCACTAGATCATACTGATCTAGACATTAAAGAAGCTATTCTTCAATATAACCCCTCTCAAGAGAAAACAACTAGAAAGATTATTCAAAAATTTCTTAAGAAGCGAGTAGAAGATAAACTCATCGTTTTTGCAGACCAAGCAAAGGATAAGCTTGGTAATCTAGTTATTTTACAACAAGAGTGTGATAAAGCAAATATCCAGCTAACTATATCACTTTATTGCAAAGATGAAAACACCTTCAGCGAGTACTTTGGGGAATGGTATTTTCGCGAAGTAGACATAAGCTTAGATAAAGAGCTCGCTAACATGCCGATTTGGTAGATAGCACATTCCTTACTCCCCGCAACAAACTGCGGGGCTTTTCTTGACTAAAAATATTAAGATATTAAAACTTCTCGCTCTTCGAAAATAAAAAATACTGAAATTCTTTCAAATCTTCAATCTCGCTACGGCGAGATTTTATTCTTCTTGTGCAAAATTTTTACTCAAAATTTGAATTTCATTCTTAAGCGAATCAAGTTCTTCCTCGAGTTTTGCGGCTTTCGAAATCGCTTCTTTATATTTTTCAAAAACCTCTTCAAGAGGAATTTCGCCACTTTCAATTTTTATTAGAATCTCATCGATTTCAGCCATTTTTTTACTAATTTCGTTCGACATTTTTTACCTCCGCCGTTATTTTTTTATCAATTGTTTGAATCATAATTTCTTCACCAGCCGCCAATTTTCCACTTACTAAAGCATAACCTTTCGAAAGTATGTTTTGCGGATTGTAACTTTCTAAAATTCGCTTTTTAGCTTGAATTTCTCTTTGCTGTTCAAAAATATTATTCAAAATTAAATCTTTCATTTTGTAAATCTTTTGATGGTTTTCAATTTTTAATCCATCGATCTTCGAAAGAATAAAATCGTTTGTGTGCAAAATTTTTGAACATAAAAATCTCATTTCGTCAAATTTATTCGGTGTCAAAAATTGCGCAACATTACTTGGTGTTGAAGCCGCAAAATCTGCCGCTAAATCACATAAGCTTTCATCAATTTCGTGGCCAATTCCTGTAATAATTGGTACGCGAGAATCAACAATCGCACGAACTAATTTTTCGTCATTAAAAACCGCTAAATCATCAACACTTCCGCCACCACGAATAATAGTAATCACATCTGGCAATTCACTTTGCGAATTGAAAAAATCAATTGCTCGAATAATCTGGTCGCTCGCAGAAATTCCCTGCACCTGCGTATGCGCAACAGTAATTTCTAGCCCACCCCAACGCTCATTAATAATCTTAATAAAGTCAGCATAACCCGCTGCCTGAATGCTCGAAATCACCGCAATTTTTTGAGGATTTCGCGGAATTTCACGTTTGCGGCTTTCATCAAATAAGCCCTCTTTTGTTAACTTTTCCTTTAAAATTTCGAAAGATTTTTTGAGGCTCCCTTCACCTTTTGGTATGATTTTTTCAATTGTTAGGCTGAATTTTCCCCAATTTGTGAGTTTTGGCTTTGCTTGCACAACAACTTTCATTCCATCTTCGAGTGGAAATCGCATTTGCCAAACCGTCATAAAGCAACCAAGAACCGAGTCTTCATCTTTCAAATCAAAAAAAACAAACTTGTTGTGGTTCACCTTAAAGCTTGAAATTTCACCTTCAATCAGAACACTCGGAAAACTCTTTTCGAAAATATCATTGCTAGTTGCAATAAAATCTGAGACGCTATAAATTACCTCGTGCGGTTGAGGTTTTTTTATTTCAAAATTTAACAACTCTTCAAATTCATCAAAATCCATATAAAACTATTATAGCACATTTTAAGCATAAAAAAATAACCGCCTTGAAGCGATTATTTTTCGAATATTTTAGAAAATTCCTGATTTAACTCTTGAATTTGTGATTTTTCACCGCCAGAAACTGCACCCAAAATCCAAGTATTTGCGTCTATAAATTCTTTCGCAACTTTAAAAATTTGCTCGCGAGAAATCTGCTTAATAAATTTTGGCTGAGACTTATAATCTCGAAGATGTCCATCCCAAAAATATCGAGAAGCATAAAATCCTGCTGTTGAAGCTACCGTTTGACCGCCCATTTGAAACGAGCCAAGAGAATAGCTCTTCATAGCGTCTAGTTCTTCTTCGGTAATTTCTTCATTTAGAACCTTTTTGAGCTCTGAAACAATTAATTCAAAAAGCTCTTTAGCGGTTCCATAATTAGTTTGCCCTTCGAAATCCCAAGAAGAATCTTTTGGGCCACGTGAAGCACCAGAATAAATACCATAAGTTAAACCGCGTTTGCGAGCTTGACCAAGGATTCGAGCGTGCATTGTGCCAGTTAAAATATGGTTCAAAGCGTGCATTGCATCCATTTCAGATGTTGTAAGTTTTCGTGGAAGCAAAAGCGAAATACCAAAACTTATATTTTTCAAATCTGGGCGATAAATAAAAATTGGCTCTTTTGGTTTTTTCATTTCATCAGTAATGATTTCGAAACGCTCACCTCTTTCAAGCGGTAAATTTTCAAAGCCTTCAAGAATTTTATTTTTGCGAGTTGGTGTGATTTTTCCGGCAATCACAAAACGCAGATTATCGGTTGTGTGCGTACGTTTATGATGCTCGCAAATATCTTCAAGAGTGATATTGTCAATCGTTTTAAGTCGCTCTTCATAAGTTAGAACTTTTTCACCAAATTCCTGCTGAATTTTTGGCCAAAGAAGACGCGCATTATTGTTCAAATAGCCTGTAAGTTCATTTCGAACGTTCCCCTTTTCAGCTTTAAACTCAAATTCATTAAATTTAGGCTGACTAATCGATAGGAGTTGAAGTTCAAAAATCCTATCCCACTCAAAATCAGCACAATCCGCCACATAGTTCATACTCATATCTGAGGTTGAAGCGTTGTGGTAAGCACCATTTTTAGTGAATTCAGCTTCAAATTCATGTTCACTGGCAAATTTTGCATTCGCACCAAAAGCCATATGTTCCATGATATGAGCAGTTTCATAAATTTTTGGACTTTTCGTATAACGCGAACCGGCCCTAAACTGAAATTGAAAACTCATCACCGTTGCATCTGGAACATTTACAAGAAGGCCACGTACGCCATTTTTTAGGCGTACTTCTTCAACGGTGTGCCGCATTTATTTACGACCCTTCTTCTTGTTTTGACGTTGAGCTTTTTTAGCTTTCCGTGCGTTATTTTTCTTGGCATTTTCACTATTTTTTGAAGACACTTTTTTAGCTTTCGAAAAGTCTTCATCTCGGTTTTTTTCACCAGATTGAATTTCATTAACACCTTTCTCAACCGAATTTTCAGCAAGGCGAGTGAGCTCGGTATCATGATCTTCTTCTTGACGAACAGCAGCATCATTAGGTGTAATTCTAGTCAAAATTCGAATAGTCTCATCACGCAAAGTATTTTGCAAACCATCAAACAATTTTTGTGATTCGGCGCGATATTCAACTAATGGATCACGCTGACCAACACTTCGCCAATGAATTCCCTCACGCAAGAAATTCATATTTTCAAGATGATTCATCCAAAGCGTATCAAGAATTTGCATATAAACTTCACGTTCAACTTTTTGGAACGCTTCTTTACCAATTTCGTATTCTTTATCTTGGTAAAGTTCTTCGGCAATATGTTTTGCTAATTTGATACGTTTTTTATCGTTCGAAATTCGACCAAGTGCTTCAACTTTTTCTTCTTCGATTGGGAAGATTTCAGTAAAATTCGAAACAAATTTTTCATTATTTTTTGAAGGAAGTTCAGCGAGTTCTTCTGCTTTAGAAATAAACAAAGCCTTAATCTCATCTGTAATATCTTCGCCTTCAAGAATTTTTCGGCGCATTGTATAGACAACTTTTCGGTGACGGTTAATTACGTTGTCATATTGAACAACATTTTTACGCGTATCGAAATTGAAGCCTTCAACACGTTTTTGAGCGTTTTCAAGAGTTTTCGAAACAGATTTATGCTGAATTGGCATATCTTCTGGCACACCAAGTCTATCCATCAACATTGCAATTCGTTCACCTTGGAAAATTCGCATCAAATCATCTTCAGTTGAAACATAAAATTGCGTTTCACCAGGGTCGCCCTGACGACCACCACGACCACGGAACTGATTATCGATTCGGCGAGATTCATGGCGCTCTGAACCAATCACAACTAGTCCACCCAATTCTTTCACACCTTTACCAAGCTTAATATCGGTTCCACGACCAGCAATATTCGTTGCGAGCGTAATTGCACCTTTTTCGCCAGCCTTAGCAACAATTGAAGCCTCATGCTCATTATTTTTAGCGTTCAAAAGGTTATATTTAATTCCTTCTTGATCAAGATATTTCGCAATTTGCTCGTTCTTTTCAATTGAACCTGAGCCAACCAAAACTGGGCGACCCTGTGCATGATATTCTTTAATTGCTTCTGCAACGGCTTTAAGTTTTGCCTTTTCGGTTTTAAAGATTAAGTCTTCTTTATCATCACGAATAACTGGTTTATTCGAAGGAATTTGCACAACTTCTAAAGAATAAATTTGCTGAAATTCTTCGGCTTCAGTGAAAGCAGTTCCAGTCATACCAGAAAGCTTATTATAAAGGCGGAAGAAATTCTGGAACGAAATTGTCGCAAGTGTCATTGATTCTTGAAGAACTGGAACTTTTTCTTTCGCCTCAATTGCTTGGTGTAAACCTTCGTTATAGCGACGCCCATTCATTAAACGACCAGTGTGCTCATCGACAATAATCACCTCACCATCATTTGTCACAACATAATCTTTATCACGCTTGAAAAGAGTTTCAGCACGCAAAGCTTGCTCAACATGATAAACTGCACGCGAATGTTCTGGTGTGTAAAGATTCTTCATATTGAGAAGTTTTTCGATTTTGTCAATTCCAGATTCAGTCAAAGCTACACTTCGGCGTTTTTCATCAACTTCATAGTCTTCTTTCGAAAGTTGCGAAATAACTTGCGCGAATTGAATATAGCTTTCTGGGTTTTCAGCCGCAGGAGCAGAGATAATTAACGGAGTTCGGGCTTCATCAATTAAGATAGAATCAACCTCATCGACAATTGCAAAGTTAAGCTCACGCTGGCGCAAAAGTTCAACTTCATTCACCATGTTGTCACGCAAATAATCAAAGCCAAATTCATTATTTGTTCCGTATGTGATATCCGCAGCATAAGCCTCTTTTCGAGTTGCTGGGCGAAGCTTTCGCATATTTTCGTCTTCGTGTTCTTCGTTGTCATATTCTGGATCAAAAATAAAACTTGCTTCATTGATAATTACACCAACCGAAAGGCCAAGAAAATCATATAGATTTCCCATCCAAGATGCATCGCGCTGAGCAAGATAATCGTTCACGGTTACAACATGAACGCCTTTTCCCTCCATCGCGTTCAAAGAAACCGGCAAAGTTGCCACCAAAGTTTTACCTTCACCAGTTTTCATTTCTGCAACTTTTCCTTCATGCAAAACCATTCCACCAATCAACTGAACATCAAAGTGTCGCATTCCAAGCACACGAGTTGAAGCTTCACGCACAAGCGCAAAAACATCTGGCAAAATATCATCTAAATCTTTTTTCGAAAGGCTTTTTTTGAGCTTTTTAAAAGCTTTTTTGAGCTTTTCATCACTCATTTTTTTGTATTTTTCGCTTAGATTATTAATTTCATCAACTTTTCGTTGCAATCGGCGCAAAACTTTCTTTTGCGGGTCACCAAAAACAGTAGTCAAAAGTTTATCAACTTTGTTTTCTTCCACCATTACATTTTTTTTCTTCGCAGTTTTTTTAGACATTTCCCTCTCCATTAAAAACAGTATAAAATCTATCTTATATTTTACCATAATTTAAATATTAAAAAAAGCCCTTTAAGGGACTTTTTATTTAAAAACCACATCGGTCACACCCGTGAATATCTTAATCAACTCTTTTCGTAAGCTTTCAGATTTCTCAGTAAAAGTTTCAAGATCATTGAGTAATTTTTCGTATTCCGAAACCTTCAAACTCAATTTTCGAATTCCAGAAAGGATTAGCTGAGTTTTTTTCACTTGACTGTTCTGAAATTCCTGAAAGCGGAAATAAAATTTCTTCGTCGATAAAATCGACCAGTTCAAAAGGTTCGATCCAGTTTTCTTCGTCTCGATCGTCGGAAATATAAAGCTGTTTCGAAAGCTCATCAAATTCGATAACTTTCAATTTGACTATTGGCAGTTCGCCTTTAACGGTTATAATTTCATAAACTACAACCGTGTTGATACCGTCAGAACTCTTAAAAACAGAGGCAAATCTCCGACCATATTTGGCAAAAATCTCCTTAATAGTTATCATTTCACCATTCATAGCTATAACTCCCATCTTTATTGATATGTGCGCAAAAATACGGAACAATTTCCTGAACTTGATATCCGAGATAAGTCAAATCTTCACCTACAACTTCTTTGGTTTCGCCGCTTAAAAATTCATTCACAACAACTTCTGCAATATCTTGAATTTCGAAAAGCTGATCCGTCCATTCTCGAGAATCATACCAAACAAAATGTCGATAGTTTTGAAGACATTTTTTAATACTTAGCGTTTTAAGCATTTCCCGCCCAAAAATTTCAACCTTATGAGGCCGATATTCCGGACCTTGATCTTCCTCAAAAAACCAATCTAAAACCTTAGAAAACGAATCGTCTTCGCAAAGCCCTTTTACAAACTGAACCCGAATACCAATTTTTGGAACAATTTTTTGTCGAGTTTTTCGAAAGAAAACAAGCCCATAGGTAATCGAATTTTCTGCTTCTTTTTCACGATGAAGACAAGCCAGCATTTCATCCGACTTGCGATGTAGAATCTCATATAAAAGTTCTTGTTGTTTATTCTTATTCATTTTTTTCACCCCTTAAAATAATTTTAAATAACAATAACTTAATTATATCATATTTCAGTTAAAAAGCAAAATCTCCACAAAATTGCAGAGATTTTAATATTTTTCGAAAATTTTAGCCTCGTTTTAGAGAACGCTTGAATTTCGCCATAATTCCAGCTTTGCCAAGACGTGGATTTTTCTCAGTTTTATAACGGCGAATTTGCCCGTCAAGCTTCGCTTCAACAATATCGATTGCTGCCAAAACATTTGAGCTTTGATCTTTTGCAACAAGAGTTTTATCTGGCACATCAATAATCGCTTCAACTTCATATTTGTTGTCGTGAGTGCCATTGATTTGCGAAATCACCACGCGGGCTGAAGCTGATTTTTTAGCGTGTCGTGGCAAGTATTTATCTAATTTACCAATGTGTTTTTCTGCGTATTTTTTGGTCGTTTCGTCAATTTCGTATTTATTTCCTGTAATTTCAGTCTGTGAGATCATATATAATCCTTTTTTGTTAGTTTATATCTCTATATTAGCATAAACATTTTATTTTGTCAAGAAAAAAGCCCGCTTTTGTTGCGAGCTATTTTTTAATTGCCTTAATCTTACCAGGCTGGAAGCCAGACCAGGCGCCCGTATCTGTTTCAACAACTGGTGCAGCTATAAAGCCAAGGTTATTCGCGACATGCTCACGAAATTGCGGACTTTCATCGAGATTAATTTCCTGATATGCAATCCCCAATGAATCAAGAAGGCGTTTGGTCATTTTACATTGTACGCAGTCATATTTAGAGTAAAGAACTACTTTTTGAGCCATTTTAGTCACCTCTTTCTATTTTGGCTATATTTATATTATAACATAAGCAAATCAAAAAAGCACTATATATAGTGTTGTAAAATTTACAAAACTCTATATTTAGTGCTTATTTTATTTTTTAGATTCGTTCGCGATTATTCATATATGGTTGAAGAACTTTCGGTAAAACAAGATCTTCCCCATCTTGAAAATTCTCAATTGCCGCCACCAAACATCGCGCAAGTGAAACAGCTGTACCATTCAAAGTGTGAACAACTTGTAATTCACCATTTTCGCGACGCACGCGAATATTCAAATTTCGCGCTTGATAGTCGGTGCAGTTTGAGCAGCTCGTAATTTCACGATAATTGCCATCCACCGGGCTCCAATACTCAATGTCATACTTCTTCGAAGCTGGCGCGCCCAAATCACCACTGGCAATATTGATCACACGGTAAGGAATACCTAGCTCTTGATAAATTTCTTCTTCAACCGCCAAAATTTTCTCGTGGACATCAGCACTCTGCTCTGGCAAAGTATAAGCATACATTTCAAGCTTATTGAATTGATGAACACGGAAAAGCCCGCGCGTGTGTTTACCGTAAGTTCCCGCCTCTTTTCGATAGCAAGGAGAATAGCCAGCATAAAAAATTGGCAAATCTTTTTCGTTCAAAATTTCACCCGCGTGAAAACCAGTTAATGACATTTCAGCAGTAGCAATCAAACTTAGATCTTCACCCTCAATAAAATATTCGTCACTTTGTTCGCTTGAACGAGGCGCGAATCCAGTTCCCGTGGCAACTTCACCATTAACCATATGCGGAACAGTCATAAAATTAAAACCTTTAGCAATCAATTTATTCAGAGCAAACTGATAAATAGCATTTTCAAGAAGAGCTAAATCGCCTTTTAAGAAATAGAATTTAGTTCCAGCAACCTTCGAACCACGCTCAAAATCAACCCAACCTTTTTTGTTTGCAAAATCTAAGTGGTCTTCGGCGCCTTTACGGCTTTCGAAAAGTTCTTCGCCCCAAGTTTTTACCAAATCATCTTCACCTTCCTCACCAATCGGCACATCAGCTTGAAGAATATTTGGAATACTGTTTAAAGCATTCGAAAGTTTTTCATCAAGTTCGCGATAAGTTTTTTCAAGCTCGGCAAGCTCTTCTTTGATTTTCTTGCCTTCTGAAATCTGTTCATCACTTGGCTTTCCGCCAGCATTTTTCATCGAAGCCGCAATTTGGTTTCGGCGAGTTCGAAGCTCATCAATTTTAGCTGTAAGAGTTTTTCTTTCGTCGTCAAGCGAAATTACAGCTTGAACATCAGCATTTTTATAACCTTTATTCAACGCATCTTTTTGCACACGCTCAGCATTTTCACGAATAAATCTAATATCTAACATATAACAATTATACTACAGTTTTGGCAAAAAAATAACCCCTTTTTAACTTAACTTTATTAATATAAAATTATATAATATGCAAGTATAGTTCTTTAAAAACTACGCAAAAAAATCCAGGGGGAAATTTTTATGACTAAAACGACAAACGATAATTTTGTAGAACCGTTACTTAGCAAGGCTAAACTAGAAGAACTACAAGAAGAATACTTAATAATCTTGTGTAAAATTATTGAGTATATCACAAAAAACCTTGGCCAATCAGCCAAGCAGAAAACCATTTCAGAGGAGCACTATAAATTTTGGAGAAAATATTCCACAAAAATTAGTATTCCAAAAGAAATTGCAGTCAAAATGGGATATAGCAATGATAAATTTATTGAGGTTCGCGGAACCGTCAATAGGAATTTTCATATTTATGAAGAATATGAAGCCGAAAAAGACGGCACAAAGCAGATATTCTTCTTGATAGAGCCAAAAATGATTTCGAAACCTGATAAGCCAAGTCAAAACGGTAAAATTGATCTCTATTATGGAGCAATATTGGAAGAAATCAAGAAGTATCTTCGAAAACTTCCTAAAGATGAATACGATGATCTTTGCGAGCAAATTCGCATTGATGAGACAATTGAAATTCCAATTGTTTTACCAGAGAATATTCATCCGTCATCCTTATATAGATATCTAAAGAGACAAAAGACAGTATTTAAAAATATTACTGGCTTTAGGAGACCTCATCTTAACAGTGAGGCTCGAAAGAAAGGCTACAACTTATACGTCAAAGTGACCGGACTGGATTTTTAATCCTTAAGCTCCAATTTGAATTTGGGGCTTTTAATTGACTTTTATTTTTAAAAGTGTTATAATTTATATTATAAAACCTTCCCTTTCAGGGACGAACCTTAAGGAGGACCAACTATGGTTACAACTATATCAAATGCTAAATTGATCGAAAACCATCAGGCTGTTGATGGGAAAACTTTGCATGATGAACTTTCGATAAAAATTCGAAAGGTCTTTGCAGAAGATCTAAGTGATCAAGAAATTGAGAATGCAGTTAATCAATGCTCTATAGGACGCAAATATATTATTGAGTTTCCCGTTAGTGATATTTTCGAAGAAGAACACCAATATGACATCAATAATGTTATTCGAATGAGCCCTTTGTTTGAATCTGTTTGTCGGCTTAAAATTTTCTATAAAGAAAAAACAAAATTTGCTAGAGTCTGGCTCAAAGGAGATATTAGGAAGTTTCTCCCTAAAGGCCATAAGTATCATAAATCATAACAGCTGCGGTCAACACGCCTCGCCAAAATGGCGGGGTTTTCTATTGACTTTTTTATTTTTTTATGTTATTATAGTTATGTTTTAAAGCAAAAAAACAAAAAGGAATCAAATGAAACAAAAAAAGATTAAAAAAGTAATTGAATACTTTGACCCAATTTTTAAGAAAAAATTTAAATTGAAAATTGAAAAAAACAATAAAGAAATAAAAATTGAACTACCCAACGAAAAAAACTTCTTTCGTGGTGTGAGCTTTAGTGAAAATGTTAGTCTAAAAAAGCTCGCAAATGGCAACTGGATCAAAACTTTACATGCAAAATTTGGTGAAGGCGCAGAAGAACTGTTCGGCGTAAATGAAATCAATG
Organism: uncultured bacterium; assembly: GCA_938030735.1. GTDB lineage: Bacteria > Patescibacteriota > Saccharimonadia > Saccharimonadales > Saccharimonadaceae > Nanogingivalis. The sequence continues at coordinate 53,125 of CALHIM010000007.1, read as the reverse complement.
AAGAAAGCGAGCTAGAATCTCGCGACGTACGAATTATCGCCTTTATCGAAAAGAGTTTAGCTTAATATAATTAATCTCAGCAACAATAAAAGACCTCTTAAATCTTAGTGAAAGAGGTCTTTTATCTTATTTATTCCATTTAATAGTTTTTTCTAATAACTATTATAGAAATTACAGAAAGTGCAGTACCACCCATGAAAAGTAGATTCTTAACAAAATTATTTTCGAAACCTGTGTTTGGTGCAGTAATATTTTCTTTCGGCTTCTCTTCTTTTACTGGGTTTGAAGGTTTTTCGGGCGCAGGAACGCTTTTCTTTTTATAAATAAACGTTACAATCTTTACGCCTTCTTCAACTTTTCCAGTTTTAGGCGATGAGTTTTTAAGTAGTTCAGCTTTTTCGAATCCTTCGAATTGCTTTTCTTCGGCGGCATAGTCTGTGCCCACTTGAACTTTATTTACTAATAAAACTTCAGGAGCAAGGCTCGCACCATTCTCATCTTGATAACGCACAATCACAGACCCACGCTTTTTAATATCTGCGTAAGATTTCATTTTTGTGCCACTTATAACACCTGCAGCTGGTTTGTCTAGAGAAAAATATTTATCATCACCTCGGTAAATTTCTGTAGTTGCAGAAATTGGGTTCAATTTATTCTCATTATAGTTAATTGTTTTTTCGCTAGTATCCAAAATGGTTAATTTTGGCAAGAATTGATAAATAGATTTATCATCAGCAATTTCTAAAATCTGATACACAAGCTCGTGGCTTGAATTTTTTATAACTTTATACTTTAAGTTTACACCAGTTTTGAGCAAGACGCCTTTTGAAGTAGTATTATCACCATAGTTAGCATATAATTCTTGGGTATTTACAGAACCAACTGCACCTTCTTTTGGATTTGATTTTATATCAAACGCAATACCAGAAGATTGCGGTAGTTTCATCTTGAAAATATCACCTGGTTTAATATGTTTAGGATCATTTTTATCTGATTGAGATAAAGTAAAGTCAAATATATTACCATTTAAATTTTCACCATCTTGACTAGAGGCGTGAAAAATATTAAACCTAGCGTCCACCGCTGGTAATTTTTTACCAACCCCATTAATCGTACCAGTTTTACGTGCAATTTCTTTATTATTCACTTTTACAGAATGTTCAACATTATATTTATGATTAACCCAAGCAGCATAATTATAAGCAACAATATCTATTGATAAATCCATATTGGAGAATTTTTTAGCTTGATCACTAAAAATTAGCCTATATTCTGAATCTTGGGCTGTACTCTTTTCTGGAATAATATTCTCTGCTTCAGGATGACCTTTGATAGATCTTCTAGAAAATTCACCAACATTGTTTTTAGCTTTAATGAATTTTATCTTACCGATAATTATATCTTTATAACGTACTTCTCTATTATCTAGCCCAGCATCGTTAAGACTCTCAAATTTAAGATCAACATAATCACCGGCATTGATATTCTGCCCGTTTTTAACATTAATATTAACCTTGGTGCTAGTTCGGTTTTCTGACCCGCCTGAAGAAAGCTCTTTAATCTCACCCGTTGCATCAACATCAATTCTCTTTGCTGTGTCGGCAAACGCAGGTTGAGCCAAAAACATAGCACAAACAGCACCCATAAAAGCATAAACTGCTATTTTATTCCTAAACATTTTTTCTCCCTTTTATTTTAACTACTTATGCTTAAAATTATAACTGGCTATGCATAAAAAGTCAAGACTTTAAAAATCACAAAAATAAAACTCCACCGTTATTAGTGGAGCTTTATTACGAAATACACTATTTATTATTCGTTAACGCCAAGTTCAATGCGTGAGAACTGTCGGATAACGATATTTTCACCAAGTTTTGCAACAGTTTCCTTCAAGAATTGTTCAACAGATTTGCTGTCATCCATAATGTAAGCTTGTGAAAGAAGAACTTTTTCAGCAAAGTATTTTTTCACTTGGCCATCAACAATTTTGGCAGCAATTTCAGCTGGTTTTCCTTCTTTCGAAACTCGCTCTTCAGCTTCAGTTTTAACACGAGCAATTTCTTCAGCTGGAATATCAGCTTCAGTAGCATAAACTGGCGCCATAGCAGCAATTTGCATAGCGATTTGGTGTGCGAAGTTTTTGAAATCTTCAGTTCGAGCAACGAAATCAGTTTCACAGTTAACTTCAACGATTACGCCGATTCGGCCACCGTGAACGTAAGCTTCAACCAAACCTTCGCGAGCTTCGCGGTCACCTTTTTTCTCGGCTTTTGTTAGGCCTTTTTTGCGAAGAGCTTCAAGAGCTTTGTCGAAATCACCCTCAGCTTCAACAAGGGCTTTTTTGGCATCGGTCAAGCCAAGACCTGTCAATTCTTTAAGTTTCTTAATTTCTTCAATAGAAACAGCCATTTTTATCCTTTCGAATTTAAGAATTATTTATCAGTTTTAGCTTCTTTGATAGCTTCAATCACATAATCCAAAAGCAATTTAACACCTTTAATAGCGTCATCATTTGCTGGAATTACGTAATCAATTCCGTCTGGGTTCACATTTGTATCAACAATTGCAACCACTGGAATATTCAAAGTTTTAGCTTCACGAATTGCGTTTGCGTCAGCGATTGCATCAGTTACAAACAAAATTCCTGGGCGACCCATCAAATCTTTAATTCCACCATATTTTGTATTTAAAGCTTCAATTTCTTCAGCATATCGTTGAACTTCAAGTTTTGAGTATCGTTTTGCGAGTTCACCGCTAGCCATTCGTTTTTCAAGAGTTTTTAATTTCTTGATTTGCTGGTTTACAGTCGCTGAGTTTGTAAGCATTCCGCCAACCCATCGTTCAACAACATATGGTTGTTTTACGCTTTCAGCAGCTTCACGAACAGCTTCTTTAACTTGTTTTTTAGTTCCAACAAAAAGAACTTTTCGGCCAGATTCAACGGCTTTAGTAATAGCTGGAAGAGCTTTTTCAAGACCTTCAACAGTTTTAGTTAGATCGATAATGTGGCTATCTTGACGCTTGCTGTGAATATATGGCGCCATTTTTGGGTGCCAGCGTGAAGTTTTGTGACCAAAATGAACGCCAGCTTCAAGCAACTGCTTGATGTCAACTTTTACAGACATTTTAACTCCTTTGTCTTCATTTTTGGGGATAATTTCGAAAAACTATCGAAAGGAATTCTCCCAAAAATTGTTTCATTAATTTATATTACTCTATAATTCTACCATATACGTGGATCAAAATCAAGCAATACGTAATTAAAGTCAAAGAGTAGAATCTTGCAAGACATTAAGTTTCCTTTCTGAGTGAAAATAAGTCGCTAGTATTTATTTGGAAAATATTCTTTTCCCAACTGCCATAAATACTGATCAATCTCTTTAAGATTAAATTTTTCTAATCCGTAGTATTCTCTAAAAGCAATAATTATATTTTTAAATTTTTGATAATCTTTTAGATCTGCATTCTTAAAGTTGGAAAATTTATCTGTTTTTCTAAAATATTTCAATACTTTTTCTACATAGCTATCATAAATAGGGTATTCTTTAGGATTATGATGGGAACAGTATTTGGTAGAAAAAGAATAAAACTTTCTAGTTACACCATTGATCGTAACATTTTGAATTTCATTGACTAAAGTTACATCACCTTGTCTCAACCTCTCGTCAATTTTAAGACTCAGTATATGTTCTGCAACTGGATAAACTGAAAAAATATTTGTGCTGTAAAAATCATTCAACGTAGCAACCTTTAATAAGATGTCAGAAATTTCTTCGTTGCTTGGCAATAGCTCAAAAAATAATTTATCTAAAGCATCTTCTTGCAACTTATAATTTTTAAGATTTTTCCACGATTTTAAGTATTTTTCAACTTCAATGGCTGAAGGTTTTGAAATAACAACATCTGATTTTTTATTCATAAGTATTTTGTATCATATTTAAAACAAAAAGAAAAGAGGCTTTCACCTCTTTTCAGCTATACCTAGCCCTTAAAATTAGAGCTTTTTTCGAATAACAGCTGCACTAGTGATTAAAGTTAAAATAATATAATTTAGCGCAAGAAATGCATTAGAATTCTGTTTTTCTACACCAGTGTTTGGAGCATAAACCCAAACTGGAGATATTTTTGTTTTAAATTCACCTTTATTGTCTATTTCCTGTGCTGGAATTTTATCATCTTTCGGAATTATATTCTTTTTATAAATAATATTTTCAACAATATTTTCACTATTAGCATTAACTGCTAATTCATTTACCGTTTCTTTATCGTAAGTATGCCCTTCAATCTTCGGAGCATTAACCTTTTCGAAAGTATAAGATTTTTTCCAATCGCTATCATCAACAGTATAAGTTTCTTCAACTAATTTACCACGATAACATGACCCGTTAGTAATTCGTTTGAAATATGCCTTCTGAACTGTAGGTTTAGCAGCAATAGATCCATCTTTATATAAATAATTAATTGTTCGTTGTACAGTTTTATTTTCTACAAAACTGCAGGGGTATATAGGTGGAGTATCCACTGTATCAAAATCCTGAATAATATCCCCATTAATATCTTTTACTTTAGATACCACAGAGAGCTGTCTCAACCATGGATCTAGTAGCATAGATGAAACATCAATAGTTGTAGAAAATGTTCCGTCTGCTTGAACGATTGCCGAACCATTTTTAACAGGATTATCCAACATAAATCCCTCATTAACCTCAAATGTTACAGTTTCACCTGCGGGTACATTTTTAGTAGTTCCAGTAATATTTAAAATTCCACGTTTTTCATCTAATGTTATAGTTGTATCGATACTAGTTTGCGCAATGTAATCTATACCGAAAACATCATTATCTACCCCGGGGCCATAAGGAGCGTAACCATTCCAAGAACCCTTCATGCTAACAAATAATTTTCCATAAGGTAATGACGAAATATCTATATCAACCTTATATGGAGTGCCATCTTGTTCAAAATAATTATTTGTTATTTTTTCATATTCTTTCACGCCAATATAATTTTCTTTCGTTACTGGAACGCTAACCATTTTACCACCTGTAGTTTTTATAGTGGCAGTAAGTGTCTGGTTTTTTGCATTTTCCAAATTATCAATTTGGCCATAAATCGTAAGGGTCTTTTGTGAATCAATACAGTATTTTCTTATACTAATTGTATAGTTAGAATTTCCAACTACACCACTAGTATTACCGCACCGCTCTACAGAAGCGTATGCACTATTATTTACTCCCTCAGAAAAAACGCCAAAAATAGAAAAGGCGCAAAATAGGATAAAAAACCCAAATTTTCTTTTCATATATTACTCCATATTTAAAATTTATTTCAAGACTATCCTAATACACCTTAAAACTAAAAGCAAGCATAGGCATTTTATTTTATTTAAAATATTATATAATATGCTTATTTTTAACTTAATTTTCTATTTACTTTCTTAAAATAATATGTTAAAATAGAAAAGTTATGAAAAAGAATTTACATCCAACCGAATATCGCCCTGTCGTATTTAGCGACGAGGTGGCTGGATTTGCTTTCTTGACTCGCTCAACAGCAGATTCAAAAGAAACTATCAAATGGGAAGACGGTAACGAATACCCACTTGTAAAAATGCACATCTCAAGTGCTTCTCACCCATTCTTTACTGGTGAGGAAAAAATCATCGACACCGAAGGTCGTGTTGATCGCTTCAAACGAGCTCAAGAAATGGCTGCCGCGCGTAAAGAAGCTTTGGCAAACAAAGCCAAAAAGCAAGCTGCTGAAAAAGCTAAAAAAGCTGAACGATAATTCATCTAGAAAAATCTCACAATTAAACGTGAGATTTTTTTATTTTATTATTTTACCCGCCAATCAATTGGAATTTCACCATTTTGTTCTAAAAATTTATTCGCTTTCGAAAAAGGCTTTGAACCAAAAAATCCACGCCGTGCCGAAAATGGCGAAGGATGCGCACTCTCAATTTTAAGATGCTTCAGGTTCGTTATTCGAGTGCCAATTTTTTGTGCATGCGCTCCCCACAAAATAAAAACTAACGGCTTTTCGAAATCATTCAAAAAGTCTAAAACATGTTCTGAAAATTCCATCCAACCAAAATTTGCGTGGCTTGCTGGCTTGCCTTTTTCAACACTAAAAGACGTGTTCAAAAGTAACACGCCCTGCTTCGCCCAAGATTCTAAAAAACCATCGCTGGCTGGCTCAATTCCTAAATCGCTTTGCAGTTCTTTATAAATATTTTGCAAACTTGGTGGAATTTTAACGCCTTTTTTAACCGAAAAACTCATTCCGTGCGCCTGCCCTTCTCCATGATAAGGATCTTGACCGATAATCACAACCTTAGTTTTTTCAAGCGGGCATTTTTTAAAACAAGAAAAAATCTCTTCTCTTGCGGGAAAAATCTCTTTCGAAGCGCGTTCACGTTCAACTTTTTGCCACAAAGTTTTAAAATATGGCTTGGTGGCTTCATTTTCGATAAATTCTCGCCAAGAGGTTATTTTCATATCAAAATCTTACCATGATCACAATCAAATTTCAATACTTCAAATTTATGCGAATTTCTGGTATAATATTTTATATGCCAAAAATTGATCTAAATCTTGATAAACTTAAAAATGAGCGCGAAGAAATTCAGGCTTTTTTGAGCGAGCCAAGCGCTTATTCTTCGCCTGATTTTTCTGCCAAAAACAAGCGATTCACCGAACTTGAAAAAATTATTGAACGTGGTGAAATGCGTGAAAATCTTGAAAAAAATATCGAAGAAGCACGCGAACTTGCTAGCCTCGAAACTGGCGAACTCGCAGAACTTGCCAAAATGGAAATTGCTGAAAGCGAAGAAAAGCTTGCCACACTTGAGCAAGAACTTTTCGAAATGCTTCTTCCTAAAGATCCGAATGACGAGAAAAACGTGATCGTTGAGATCCGTGCAGGAGCTGGTGGCGATGAAGCTTCACTTTTTGCAAGCGAACTTTACCGCATGTATTTACGATATTGTGAGCAAAATGGCTTAAAAACCGAACTTTTGAGCGAATCTGCAAACGATGCTGGCGGCTATAAAGAAGTTGTTTTTGGAGTAAAAGGTGACGCTCCTTACTCAAAATTAAAATTCGAAAGTGGCGTTCATCGAGTTCAGCGCATTCCAGCCACCGAATCACAGGGGCGAATTCACACTTCAACCGTAACAGTAGCAGTTTTGCCTGAGGCAGAAGAAGCTGATATTGAAATCAATCCGAATGATTTACGAATTGATGTCTATCGTTCGGGTGGTCATGGCGGTCAGAGTGTGAACACGACCGATTCTGCCGTGCGAATTACTCACATTCCAACTGGTATGGTGGTTACAAACCAAGATGAAAAATCACAAATTAAGAACAAGGAGAAAGCCCTTGGAATTTTGCGAGCGCGCCTGCTTCAAGCTAAAATTGATGAAGAAAACGCTAAGCTTACCGCCGAACGCCGTAGCCTAATTGGTTCTGGTGACCGCTCCGAAAAGATTCGAACTTATAACTTCCCGCAAGATCGCATCACCGACCACCGGATTGGCTTTTCAAGAAGCAATATTCCAGCCGCAATGAATGGGCAAATTTCAGATATTGTTGAACACTTGCAAGCTGCCGAGCTTGAATTCTTGGCCGCTAACGCTTCAGAAAATAACTAATTTATGCGAGAGACTATTGAATCTTGGCTGAAAAAATCAGCTCAAAAACTTAGAAATGCTAAAATTGAAAGCTCACAACTTGATGCTGAGCTAATTTTGGCAAATGTTCTAAAAGTTGAACGAACTTTTTTACATGCAAATCCGCAAAAAAAGCTTTCGAAAACTCTAGTTTTTCACGCAAATAACTTTTTAAATAAGCGCCTGAAGAGGATTCCGCTCGCTTATATTTTTCGAGAAAAGGAGTTTTTTGGAAGAACTTTTTTCGTGAACGAAAATGTATTAGTTCCTCGCCCAGAAACCGAAACCTTAATTGAAATTACTAAAAAAATTGCCAAAAAAGGTGATAAAATTTTAGATGTTGGTACAGGTTCTGGAATAATTCCAATCACTCTAAAAGCTGAGCTCGGCGAAAATATTGATTTTTTTGCGAGCGACATTTCGCTTCAAGCGCTTTCTGTGGCGAATCTAAACGCTGTAAAAATCCTTGAAAGTGAAATTGAGCTTTTCGAAAGCGATCTTTTAAGCCAAATACCGTCAGAAATTCTTTCGAAAATAACAATAATTACAGCAAATTTGCCTTATGTTAATAAAGATTGGGTAAATTTCGAAAAGAATAATGAGCTACACCATGAACCACAAATTGCACTTTATGCTCAGAAAAATGGATTAGAGACAATTTTTAATTTAATTTTTCAAACTCAAGATTTACCAAAATTGCAAAAAATTATTCTTGAAGCTGATCCTTCTCAATTTGAGGAAATTGAAAATTACGCCAAAAAATGTGGTTTTTCAAAAACTTACTCAGAAAATTACACAATTGTTTTCGAAAAAAAATAACCCAATAAGGGGTTATTTTTATTTATGATATTCTTCAAGAGTTGCGCGAGTAGATTTTTCTCTACCGTCTCGAATATAAGAAATTTCAACAGTATCACCAACGGACTTTTCGCCGATCAAAGAACTAACGCTGGAATTTTTAGAAACCTCAACACCATCAATTTTTGTGATTATATCTCCGTCCTTTAAACCAGCTTTTTGTGCAGGGCTACCATAGACAATAGCATTACCTTTTCTTGACTTAACTATAGCACCTTTCGAAACATCAAGATTGTATTTTTTTCTAATTTGTGAATTAATTGATATATAACTCGCTCCAAGATAAGCTCGTTTCGGCTCCTTACCTTCACTAATAGACTTTAAGATACCTTTTACTGAAGAAATCGGTATTGCAAAACCAATGCTTTGAGCTTTAGAGGCGACCGCAGTATTAATTCCAATCACCTGACCTTGTGCATTCACTAAAGGACCACCAGAATTTCCACTATTAATTGCTGCGTCTGTTTGAATCATATCAGTCAAAACTTCTCTTGAAGAACCGTCTTCGCTAGAAGCCTCAACCGTACGACCAATTCCGGAAATAATACCACTCGTGACAGTACCGTCATATTCGCCTAAAGCATTTCCAATCGCAATCACTTGCTGTCCGATATTTATCTTCTTCGAATCTCCAAGTTCGGCAGCTTTCAATCCTTTTGCGTTCGAAATCTTTAAAATCGCAATATCGCTCATTGGGTCAACCATAACCACTCTAACACTTTCATAAGAATCACCACTATTAGTAACAACTAAAATTTCAGAAGATTTTTCAATAACGTGCTTGTTTGTTAAAATATAGCCATTTTCACTGATAATAATTCCCGTTCCTGCGCTTGCAGAATCTTCTGTTGAATAAAAGAATCTTGAACTTTTTTGATTTTTGCTAACAATAGAAACAACACTTTGCGAAACTCTATTCGCAACCGACTCAATCGAATTAGAATCCATTTGATTCGCAAAATTTGAAGCTTTATCGCTTGCCGAAAAGTTGAAGTTTGCAGACCCGGTTTTATTCTTATTAAAACTTTTTGATATAATTTGAGCTAAAATAATTATACAAAAGACAACCGCCACCATAATTATGGCTATTAAAAATTGACTTTTTGGCTTTTTAAAATATTTTCGAAAATTCATATTTTAACCTTTCGCAACTGGGATTGAAGAAAAGAATAGCAATAAAGTCAAGATGAGAATTGTTGCAAAAATCACCTCTGGTAGAAATTCTTTTCGTTCCCTTTCTTTATCTTTATATGAAACAATCACATTAAAACCAATAAAACTTAAAACTGTTAAAATAATCGCCGCCTGAGGAATTACAAAATTAAAATATGGTGCAAAGTTAATGCGATAACCAATCACCAAAAAGTTAAAAATCCAAGCAAATTCAGCAATAATTAAACCCCAAAAAAGACTGAAAATCTCAATATTTAAATCTGCATAAGATGAAATAATGTGCCGAATTGTTGAATATCCGAGCAAGAATGCCAAGATAAAAATTAAAGCTTCGTTCCAACCGTAAGTAATCGAATATAAAGCTGAAAACCCAAAGAATACGGTGAAAAGAGCTTGAACTTGCACAAATAATTCTTTTGAGCTTGGCTTGATGATTGTTAACCAAAATATATATAAAGCCAATAGTAGCCCTTGCGAAAAGATATAATCTATACCTGTTGAGAACATTAAAATAACTATACTCAACGAAAAGATTAAATCAACAAGATTTGATTTTACGTTTGCAAGCCAAAATCTTGGCCGAACAGCAAAAGTTCGCCATTTGCTCACAAAAACCAAGAGAATTGCAATCCAAGGAGTTTTAGTAATATAAATGGAGAGCCAAACAATAACCGCCAAAATAATATTTAAAAAAATATGCGCAATATTTCCCCAAAAAGAATGTTTTTTCGAAATTCTAATAAAATCCATACTTTCTCTATTATATCATACAATTTTAAAAATAACCATAATTGAAAATCTTTAAAAATCATGCTAAAATATAAAAATGAAGAGTAATTTTTGGCAAAGGCATCCTCGAATAGCCGACACTTTCGGGATTTTTGTTTTCTTTTTTTGTGTAACTTTAGGAACAATTTTTATTAATAATTTTATTTTTCAAAGCTTCACGATTGTTGGCTCGAGTATGGAACCAACTTTTAAAGACGGCGATAAAGCCATTATAAATCGCTTACCCTTAACTTGGGCAAATTTTACGAACACAAAATTTGTACCAAAACGTGGTGAGATCATTGTTTTCGAAAACCCACAGTTTATTGACGGGATGAAAGATCAATATATTATTAAACGCGTGATCGCCTTTGCTGGTGAAAAAGTGAAAGTTGAAAAAGGAAAATTGACAGTTTACAACGATAAACATCCTAACGGTTTTAGCCCAGATGATAATTTTAATAATGAACCAAAAAAGTATACAAGTCATGATGGAGAATGGACTGTTCCAGAAAATGAAATATTCGTTTCAGGTGATAATCGCGAGGGAAATAATTCATATGATTCCCGAAGTGGCCTTGGTACTGTTCCGCTGTATAAAATTGTTGGCCCCGTCGCCTTTCGAATCTTTCCTTTTAATAAAATTCGCAATTTTGAATATTCACAAAACTATTAAAATATAAAAATAACCCTTTTAAAGGGGTTATTTTATTTTGAAAGAATTTCCTCAAGTCGCTTTAGCTCTTCTTCGCTTTTAAATTTAATGACGATCTTTCCTGAACCTCTTGCAGAAGTTTTAATATCCACATCTGCACTCAGTTTTTTCGAAATATGCTTAACTGTTTTTTCGAAAGGATTGTTCACTTTTTTAGGTTCAACTTTTTTAGACTCTTCAATCTGTTTTTTATAATTCACCAAGAATTGTTCAATTTTACGTGAGCTCCAATTTTCTTCAATAATTTTTGGCAGAATTTTCTTTATAGTTTCCTCATCAATCTTTAAAAGTGGGCGTGCTTGGCCTTCTTTTAACTCGCCAGAAACAATATAATCTTTAACAATTTGTGGAAGTTTTAATAAACGCAAAGTATTCAAAACTGCACTTTCGCTCCTTCCGCCAACACGTTCGCCAATTTCCTTTGCCGTTAAATTAAATTGTTCACGAAGCTTTGAATAAGCTTCAGCCATCTCAAGAACATTCAAATTATCGCGCTGAATATTTTCGATCAAACTTAATTCAAGGCGATTTTGGTCAGAAAGCTCGCGAACAACCGCAGGAACCTTTTCTAGCCCCGCGAGCTTTGAGGCGCGATAGCGCCTCTCACCAGCGACAATTAAAAACTTTGAGTTTTTTCGAATAACTACAATTGGCTGTAAAACACCATGAATTTTAATTGAGCTTGCGAGTTCTTCAAGTTTTTCCTTATCGAAGTACCGGCGAGGTTGCTCTGGATCAGGCGAAATATCACTAATTTTTAGCTCTTTTAGTTGGCTTTTATCATATTCCAAACCTAACTCTGAATCGATTTTTTCATCAACAATCATCTCGGTTGGAATCAAAGAAGAAAATCCACGACCAAGTCCTTTTTTTGCCATTATTTTCCCCCTTCTATACGCTGAATAATCTCTTTCGAAACTGCTTTATAAGCACGAGCGCCCTTACTAAATCTATCATAAACACCGATAGGAACACCGTGACTTGGAGCTTCTGCAAGACGAATATTCCGCGGAATTGCATTCGAAAAAATCTTATCTGGAAAGAATTTTTTAATTTCTTCGAGAACTTGCCCGCCTAAAGTTGTGCGAGAATCCACCATTGTTGGTAAAACCCCAAGAAGCTCAAGGTTCGGATTCATCCCCTTTTTTACAAGCTTCATGCTTTCAAGAAGCTGACCAAGGCCTTCCATCGCGTAAAATTCGGCCTGAACTGGTAGGATTAAATAATCACTCGCAATAAAACCATTCACAGTCAATAAACTCAAACTTGGTGGAGAATCTAAAATAACATAGTCAAAATCGGCTTCGACAGTTTTTAAAGCATCTTTCAATCTAGTAAATCGACCCTTCGCTGACGCAAGCTCAACTTCGGCATTAGCTAAAATCGGCGTGCTTGGTGCAATTTTTAATTTCGAAAATTCTGTTTCAATAATAATTTCACCTAATTGTTTTTCGCCAGAAACTACATCCGCCATAGTAAAATCAAGATTATTTTTATCAATACCAAGACCGCTAGTTGCATTTCCTTGTGGGTCAAAATCAACAAGAAGTGTTCGAAAACCTCGCTTTGCAATAAAATAAGCAATATTTATAGCGCTGGTTGTTTTACCAACCCCCCCTTTTTGATTGGTTATCGAAATCACCTTCATAATGTTCATATTATATCACAAACCTTTAGCACTTTCAACTTTATTTTAATCTTGATTTTTGGAATTTTGTATGTTAAAATAGTAAAGATATTAAATTTAATGAGGATTTTATGAAAAAAGCAGTCATAAAAGTTGGCGGTAAACAATTTATCGTTAGCGAAAAAGAGACCCTTCTGGTGGACCTCCTCCCGCAAGGAACAAAAGAGCTCGAACTTGATGCTTTGATGCTTATTAATGGCGACAAAGTGGAAGTTGGAACTCCTGTTGTGAAAGGCGCGAAAGTTTCCGCTAAAGTTGTTGACGAACTTGTTAAGGGCGAAAAAATCCGTGTGATCCGTTACAAAGCTAAAAAACGCGTTCACAAAGAAAACGGACATCGTCAAAAATACACTAAAATTGAAATTGCTTCAATTAAATAATTAAAAGGCGGCCAGCCATTCAAAAACTAGCTCTCTACTCAAGGGCTAGTTTTTATTTTTAGTTTATAGATTTAATTATATATATTTAGGGTTGACATATTCGACAAAAAGCTTAATATTTAAATTGTGCGACATAATCATTTTACTAACTTTTTAAACGTAAAGTCCAGTAAAGCCAAAAAAAATAAACCCCACTAATGCGAGGTTTATTTAGTTTTTCGAAACTATTTTTTCTCTACTTTTTCAGATTTTTTAGCTTCGTGAGTTTTTGTCGTTTCAGATTCAACAGCTTCATTTGCTTTTTTCGTAAATTCAGCAGTTGCTTTTTTCATTTCTTCACGACTTCGGTACCAGTAGGCTACAGCACCAGTAATTGTCATAATCGCAATCACCATCATTGCAGCTTCAGCAGGACCAGTATGCGGCAGTTCGCTTGGAACTTCAGCACATTTTGGATCATTAGCTGCAAGATTTTCAAGACCCGTAATTTTACATTTATCATTACAATTTGGGTCATTCTTCTTTAAGTTTCCTTTTCCAGGAATTTCACAAAATTCTTTGCGTTCTTGTGGTGTACAATTTTTTTGCACAGTTACGGTTGCTTTATCAGACTTTCCGCCGTTTTCAGTTAAAACTTGAGCCGTATTTGTGATTGTATTGTTTCCACAAATTAATTTCGAAGCATCAATTTTTGCACGGAAAGTTAGCGTTGCAGAACCACCAAACGAGTAATTTCCGATATTAACTCCAGATTTCACAACGTTATCACTCAAGATTTTACCAGCAGCATCTGATGGAGTTGTAATTCGAGTTGTTCCAGGAACAAGAATTAATCCAGCAGGAAGTAAATCTTTAATATTCACATTATTTTGTGAAATTGTTCCAGTATTCTTATAAGTGATTTTAAACTCAACTTCATCATTTAAACCAACATTTTGATTTTTTGCAAAGTTATTTGCACCAGCTTTCGAAACTGTTTTAGTTGTTTCAAAATCTGCATAATCTGCCTTGAATCGATAAGTTATAACACCTGAATATTGGTCACATCCAGGAAGTATTCCATTTAAGCTATCATAACCAAGGTTTGTGCCAGAACCGAATAGATTTCCTCCATTCAAGATTTGACCATTTACTGCACCTTTTGTTGTAATTTTAGCTGAGCCTTGAATATATCTCAAAGCAACATCTCGAGAAGGAGAACGCAAAACAGCTTGGTCCCAAACTTTCTGCGGTCGTGCGTTTCGAGCGGTAATTTCTGCCCGCACAAGACCTTCTTTACCTTTCGCAATAGTTGAAGGAACAATTGTGTTAAGTTTTGCATCTAAAGCAATTCCACGATAGCTATTCTCTTTTGAATTTAAAGAGCTTTTTGCATTATTGTGATAATAGATATAAACTTCATATTCTCGACCAGGTACAATATCAATACTATCAACAAAATTTCCCACGCCAGCTTGACGAACTCGAACGAAATTTCGTTCATCACCAACGGTTGGATTATTTGTAATAGAGTTAAATGTTACATAGTCGGCAGGGTTTTCGGCAGTGAAGGTTTGCCTTTCTGGACCATAAGCGAAAGCGCTTCCGCCTAAAGCTACCGCCCCGATGAGGGCTGCGAATGCCGCAACCCCCAAAGTTTGTAATTTATTTTTTACTAACATTTCTTACCTTTTTTATTTTATTGTTGTGTATTATTTTGATTTGTAGCAGCTGAAGCGCCATATGTTTGGTTATAATTTTGTTGAGCTGCCCAAACATCGTTATAATTCACAGTTTCGCCACCAATATTTACAGTTTTATTTTGCGCTTGCTCAGCCTCACGAGCCTTAGCTTCAGCTTCAGCCTGTGCTTGTCTAGCTTGTTCCGCAGCTTGCGCTCGAGCTTCTGCAGTAGTTTCGCCAGTATATTCAGCTGGTTGCTCACCTATTTTTGAGACATCTATAGATTCATCAACACCTTCAGCTTTTATTTTTCCGGTTGCTGTTCCAGGAGTAACTTCAGGATTTATATTATTGTTTCTTTCCTCTTGAGAAGCTTCACCTATTAATTCACCTTTATCCATTCTAGTAACCGCATTATCTATATTATAGATAGACTGATCGGTCTTAAATTTGGTATCATCATGTTTTTCAGGTGGAGTTTCAGGTGTGGTAGGCGGCGTTTTTGGTGGAGTTTCAGGAGTTGGAGGTGTCTCCGGTGTAGTAGGTGGCGTTTTTGGTGGAGTTTCAGGAGGGGTTTCTGGTGTAGGTACTGGTGGTTTTTCAGTATTTGGAGCTGGTGGAGTATAAGCTTCTTCGAATGGAATTACTGGAGTTGTCCAAGTGTTTGGAACTTCAGCAATCTTCTTCATAACCATTTGTTTACACTGGTCACGAATCAAAATTTGTTGCCCATTTTTCAATTCAACTATACGAGCTGTTCCACCAAACGCACCTTCAGCATGAGCATAGTCTTTATTAGAATTCACAAATAGCGAGTAATAATCACCATCCAAAGTTTGATTTCCAACAACTTTAGCGCCTTCCATATATTTCGAATATGCGTCATTCAATTTTTGGAAAGCCGTCTGATCGCCATTTCGAGCAGCATCAACCAAATCATCAACCTCAGTATTCGAAATTCCAAGTAGGTTCCGAGCAGATTCGGCATCGTTCACGAAGAATTGTCCCATATATTCAATATTATCTTCGTTGTGCGATTCAATCATTTTCTTTTGATATTCTTCATTCGAAAGTTTTGAGGTATCCGTTCCAATAGAATATTTACTCTCTTTTTGATCTATGTTATTATAATCATCATTTTCAGAGTCATATTTACCGTTGTTAAAATTCTTTTCTTGCTCTTGAGTATTACTATTATCAAAGTTTGCCAGTTTATTAAATTCAGATGCAGAACTTTCACTAAGTTCAGTTCTAGTATTATCTTCAACTTTTGGCTCACTGTTATTTACATGAACTGGTTCAGCGGATCTACGACCAGCTACGAATGAGATTGCGCCAAAACCAACCAATGCCATAATTCCTAAAACAGCCTTACCAGCTCTTTTCATGAACTCTCGGGATTGTCCAGCTTTAGCTTCGATATTATCATCTTGATCAACAACATTTTTTGCCCTATCGGCTCGTTTTTGTTTGCTAAACGTAAATTCAGCATCACTTAGCTCAATAGAATCTTTTTTAGACTCATTTTTTTCATTTGAAGGTTGTTCAATCTGAACCTGAGCATTATTTTTTTCGCCAGAATCTTTGACTGCAGGTTCCGTCATTGCATTTTCCCAAATTGTATCAAGAACCTTTTGTCGATATTCTGGTTTTTTCGAATATTCCCATATAAATCGATCTTCAAGCTTATTGTTTAAACCGTCAAAATTTACACCGTTTTTTGAAAAATCATTCGAAGCTTCAATCAATTGCTGACGATATTTATTTTTAACTTCTTCACTTTCCGCATTTTGAATCATTTTAGCCAACGAATTCATTCTTTTAATTTCCGAACTCGCTCCTACAGCTTGATCCATTTCTTCTTTTGAAAGAGTAGAAATTTCATAAGGTTGTTCGCTTTCAACTCGATTTTCACCATTTTCCATTTGGCGGTAGTGTTCGTCGCGCTCCATCATTTCATCAAAAGCAACTTTATCGCCTTTATGAATCGCATCGCGAACAGATTTATCAAATTTTTTCGCACCTTTCTTCAATTCTTCTTCACGCTTCTTAAGAGCATCAGCTTCGGCCTTTGCTTCTTGTTTTTGGTTTAGTTCTTCACGAAGAACATCCCAAGAACCATAAACGTCTTCGAAAGACTTGCTTGCGTCTGGCGCAGAATTAAAATTTTCCCCGTTTTTCATTTCTGTCCTTGTTTATTTTTAATTTATTTTACTACCGTATTTTACCACAAGCGTATTAAAAAGTCAACACTTTTTTAAAAATAAAATCGATATTTCTACCGATTTTATTTTTACTAGATATTAAGCTGCGATATTTCCAGAAATTGCTCGAATAATGTTCGAAAAACGTTTCCCCGTTGGAACTTCTCGGTGAACAGATTTCATTGTGCGAATTTCTCGAACGAGTTCTTCTTGTGTTTTAAATTGATTTTCCCGCAAGCTAAATTTATCTTCACGGCCTTTATAAGTTTCGAAGTTTGCGCAATGACCTTTGAAATGTATAAAATGTATAATATTCGAGCTTTGAGCTTCATCATCTCGCAATAAAAAACTACCCTTTTCACGATCAGCTTTTAGTTCAGCGTGTGCATAGATATTTTTCAGGTGTTCAAGAGCTTCTTTTTCTGATCTCTTTTGTGTTTCTACGATTTCTTTTTGTTGTGCTGGGTCCAAGCTTTTGAGAGAATCTAAATTAAGATTTTGAAACTCTTCAGAACTACTCTTTTGCTCAAGAGATTTCTTTTGCTCTTTCGTATAATCGTTTATCTTAAAATTTTCCATTTTTGCCTTTTGATTTTTCATGTTTTTTGTTTTAAAAATAACTTATGCTCGTATTATAGCATAAGTTATTTTGATTGTCAATATTTTGGTTAAGCTTTTTTAAGTGAAATTTTCACTTCTGAACCTTCAACTTTTACAACCTGAACAAAATCAAGTTGATTTTCTGAAATTTCAGCCTTTGTAGCCAAAACTTCTTTCGAAATTTCTTGTTCAAATTTCTTGAACACATCAAGAACTTCAGCATTTTCAGATGTAAAGTTAAGTTCAATTCGATCATCAACGTTTAGACCAGCTTTTTTGCGCGCAGCTTGAATGTGGCGAATAATCTCACGCATTAAGCCTTCTGCACGTAGTTCAGGAGTTAGCTCAAAGTCAAATTCAACGCTCTCACCGCCAAACTCAACATTCTTAACGTTTAATTCTTCCATCAAAATTGGCGTAAAATCAAAAGATTTTGCATTTTGCGTAACTTTCACACTAGCTAGTGGCTGACGAATTTTTACGCCATTTTTTGCTCGAAGCGCAAGAGCTTCATTCACGTAGCCACGAACTTCAGCCATTTCAGCAAGTAAGCTCTCATCAATCTCGCCAGCTTCTGGCCAATCTTTCAAATGAACTGAGCCATCACCAACCATTTTGCTCCAAAGCTCTTCCGCCAAGAAAGGCACAAATGGTGCAAGAATCAGTGCAAGATAGCTCAAAATATAATGAAGTGTCTGATAAGCTTGAAGTTTATCGGCGCCATTTTCGCTCTTCCAGAAACGGCGGCGCGAACGGCGCACAAACCAGTTCGAAGCATCATCTAGGAACGGCAAAACACCCTCAAGCGCGCGCGGAATATTATAAACATTCATATTTTCAGTAATTTCGTTTCGAAGTTCATGAACACGGCTCACAATCCATTTATCAAGCGGATTTTCAAGATTTTTCGAAGGGTCTTTAAGCTCGCCATTAAATTCCCAGCCGTCAACACTTGCATACATCGTGAAGAAATCATACATATTCCAAATCATCGAAAGTTTGCGTGCAACATCCGAAACATCCTTATCGTGAAGCGCAAAATCTTCACCATTCAAAAGTGGGCTCGTTAGCAACAAAAATCGCAAACTATCGGCTGAATATTGGTCCATTAGATCGTTTGGATCAGTATAGTTTCCAAGAGATTTACTCATTTTTCGGCCATCATTTCCAGCAACAACACCAGTTGTAATCACATTTTTAAAGGCATTTTTACCAAACAAAGCAGTATTTACCGCATGAACATAATAGAACCACGCACGAACCTGACCGATATATTCAACAATAAAGTCACCCGGGAAATTCTTTTCGAACTTTTCTTTGTTTTCGAAAGGATAATGGAACTGCGCAAATGGCATCGAGCCACTTTCAAACCAACAGTCAAGTACTTTATCAATTCGAGTGTATTTTTCGCCATCAATTTCAAAAGTGATATCATCAACCCAAGGTCGATGGTAATCTTCAAGTTCTACTCCGCTCAACTCTTTAAGCTCAGCATAAGAGCCAACCACGCGAATCTTGCCGCTTTTAGACTTCCAAACTGGCATTGCTGTTGCCCAAAAACGATCGCGCGATAAATTCCAATCTGGTGCGGCTTCGAGATTTTTTTCGAAACGGCCGTGTTTCAAATGCGCTGGGAACCAATTGATGTTTTCATTTTGCTCAAGCATTAATTCTTTTTGTCCTTGAATATCAAAGAACCAGCTCGGGTGAGCTCGATACATCAATCGATGGCCAGTGCGCGGATTGTGCGGATATTCGTGCCGAATGTAATCGATTTTCCAAACCACGCCACGCTCTTTCAAAATTTTGGCAAGTGGCTTGTTAAACTCCCACACATCTTCACCGGCAAATTCGCCGTCAATATATTTTCCATATTCATCTAACACATGAAAAACTGGAATTCCATATTTTTTACCAAAGTTAAAGTCTTCTTCGCCGTATGCTGGCGCCGAGTGAACAATTCCCGTTCCGCTTTCAAGAGAAACATAATCTGCGCCCCAAACTTTATAAGCGTTCTTCAAAAAAGCATTATCGTCTCGCATTTCCACTGAACCACTACTGATATGCTTACTCTTCCATGAGTTAGTTTTTGAATCATAATAGTTATCTTTTTTAAAATCGTAATCTTCGAAAAGCGGTTCGTAACTCAAACCAATCAAATCCGCGCCATCAATCAAATTAACAATTTCGAAAGGAATTGGTTGCTTTTTCTCATCAACAAAAACTTTTTCAAGTAAATCTTTTGCTAAAATGAAGAATTCATCGCCAACTTTTACTTTT
Source organism: uncultured bacterium (assembly GCA_938030735.1). GTDB lineage: Bacteria > Patescibacteriota > Saccharimonadia > Saccharimonadales > Saccharimonadaceae > Nanogingivalis. Next base: position 33,130 of record CALHIM010000007.1, on the reverse strand, counting down.
GCGTAGGTAATTTCAGGATTAACGAATAACCCCATATTTGCTGGTAAAGTCCAAGGAGTTGTTGTCCAGGCGAGTATTGCAGTTTTATCTTTTGAGCCTTCTGTATCTTCAAAATCTTTCAACCAGAATTTCACAAAAACGCTTGGGTCGGTTACGGTTTTATAGGCGTCGTTATCCATTGTGACTTCACTTTTCGAAAGTGGAGTTGCCCACGCCGTATCATACATCAAAACACGTTCACCTTCATAAATTTTACCTTTTTCGTAAAGAGTTTTAAACGCCCACCAAACACTTTCCATGAAATCTTTGTCCATCGTTTTGTAGGCATTTTTAAATTCAACCCAACGACCAATGCGATCAATCGTATTCTCCCAAAGCGCCGCATTCGAAACCATGCTTTCGCGTGCAGTCGTTATATATTCGGCAAGCGAAATTTTTTCACCAACTTCGTGTCGAGAAGTGATACCGAGCTTTTTTTCAACAAAGTTTTCGGCTGGTAAACCGTGCGTATCCCAACCCCAACGGCGTTCAACTCTTTTGCCAAGCATTGTTTGGTAGCGCGGAACGACATCTTTTACGATTGAACTAAGGAGTGTTCCGTGGTGTGGCACACCTGTAATAAATGGAGGGCCATCATAAAACACGAATGTATCGTTTTCACTACGATTTTCGACTGATTGCTCGAAAGTTTTTTCTGCTTTCCAGCGCGCCAAAACATCGGCTTCATATTCTTTTGCTCTTCTTCTTGAATTTGCTTGAAATTTCATTATCCCTCCTATAAATTTACTTTATAACTTAGTCTCATCATTTCTTTTGCAGTCTCTAAATGATTGATATTATTTATTTTCATTTGATAACAACCAGTAGCCCAATGACCTTTCGCTGAGACATCTTCAATATCGGAATATTTTTTTGGATCAAAGTCAGAACGTTCAATATTAAGATTCAAATCTAAAGAGTTTTTCTTAACAACAATACTAAAAATATTTTTCTTTCTCATTTTGAAAGCCAAATACATCTTCTTTACCTCTGGTTGAATTTCTGGGCTAATATTCTCAGCAAAATCTTTTAGCTCCCAGTAAAATTCTTGAATAAAATCTGAACCTTTTGATACCAATTCATCTTCACTGTAGTGAATAATTTCCTTAAGTACAGTTCTTTCATCTTTACTGCTATTCGTTATATTCACTTGGCTTTTTTGGGTTCTTCCCTTTTTCATACCCTTTTGCGAGTACTCTACTATATCACCATATTTTCTAAATTCATATAGTTCAACTGGAAAATTTTCTGTAGTATATTCGCTTGCCCTAAGCTGATATTCAGTAAACTTCGGAGATATAAGAATTACACGCGATTGAGACCAATCGATTTCTGGTATGCCTCCTCCATTTTTCTCAATAAATTTTAAAATAAAAGCTTCTTTATTTTTTAGCATTAATGATAAGTATGCTAGGCCCTGATCTGCAACAGAATCACTTTTAATCTTTTTATATTCAATGATCACAAAGCTATTACTCTCATTATCAAACGCCAAAGTATCTATCCGTAGGTTGTCAACAGCAAATTCTGTTTCTATAAATTTTAGGCCAAAAACCTCTTCAAGGTTATCTTCAGTCATTTTCTGAATATCTTTCTCAAGATATTTTTGAGAAACATTCTCTTGTTTGATAGCTGTTAATTTTTTATTATTCAATCTATAAAGCATGCTCTTACCCTTCCCTAAATTAAAAATCACCTCTTTTAGATTCGAGAACCAAGCAAGCTCGGCGATACCATCTCGATTCCAAAAGAAGTGATTCTTTTAGCTCTTAATTTTAGCTTTCACGGAGCTTTCCCGCCCAGTTCTAATCAGTTTTCAAAACCTTTCTTCTGGGAGCTTCGCGGTTGATAGCCGCTCATTTATCAAAATAAAACGCTTTTATGATTTTATTTTATCAAAATTTAAAGATATTTTCAAGCTTTTAAGTGTTTTATTTATTACTATCCTTCGGACAGCTAAATAAAGCCGATACGACACTATTATTTACTACTTTTAGAAATTTCCGACATTTCATCTGCGAACTTTTTAGTACCTTAGATTGCGATTGTCGCCTGTAAACCCTCCGAGCATCTCATCTTCAATAAAGCTTGATTAGTTGCTATACTCCTTAACACTTTAGGATGTGACATAATCAGGTATTATAACGTAATTACAGATGAATATAATAAAAAATTGATTTTATTTTACACCAATTTTTATTCTAGTTATTTATGTAATCCAGAGAGAATAGTTAATAATTTAAAATACAAAAAAGCAAGTCCTATAATAGTAAATAAGAATTGAATAACAATAATAAATGCTATGGTTGTAACATTAGCTTGAATACTTCGTTGAATTTTGTATTGAGCTTCTAAATAGTCTTTTTCAGTGAATTCATTTTTTTCTTGCATAAATAGTATCATTAAATTTTATATTTCTGAATCATCAGTATAAGATTTAATTATACGTGATTTTCTGAAATAATAGTAAGGTATCTGTAGAGCAATAAAGAAAAGCCAAACAAATGAAGAACTGTTTTTTTGTGAATTATACATAAAAAACATAATTACAAAAAAAGAAAGATAGCCACAAAACGTGTTTTCGCATTTTAGCAACTTCTTGGCGTATATCGTGCTTAAGTCGTTGTCTTAAAAGATTTCTTGTTTCAATAGCTAAAGATTCTTTTTGAGTATTTTCTTGATATACATCTGAAGCTTTTTGTTGAATTTCTCTTGAAGCAAAGCTTTTATTTTCTTCAATTTCAATATTATTGTTTAATGGCTTTATTATTTTCTTATCCATAATTTCATTATACATTAAGGATAAGCTTATTTCAATAAATGTTATAGTTCCCTAACAATTTAGAATATGATATAATTGGTGCTGTTTCGGGTTCGGCTGGCACTGGGTTATAGTTCCCTAACAATTTAGAATATGATATAATAAAATTGTTGAATATGCTTCAGGCAAGTTAGTTATAGTTCCCTAACAATTTAGAATATGATATAATTTAATAGCCCATTTAACTGCACCGCTAATGTTATAGTTCCCTAACAATTTAGAATATGATATAATCATAAACATTTGGTAAGCAATACCAACTTTGTTATAGTTCCCTAACAATTTAGAATATGATATAATGTTATCATTTACACCCCGAACACTTGCAGGGTTATAGTTCCCTAACAATTTAGAATATGATATAATTGAATTTGCTGAAGATTATGAAGCTATCTGTTATAGTTCCCTAACAATTTAGAATATGATATAATATAATCATTTCCGTTATCTCGGTCTGCTTAAGTTATAGTTCCCTAACAATTTAGAATATGATATAATCGGAAGCCGAAGAAAAGCTCCGCAACTATAGTTATAGTTCCCTAACAATTTAGAATATGATATAATGATTGTTCTACGTAATTATCAATCGCTTTAGTTATAGTTCCCTAACAATTTAGAATATGATATAATTTAGTGGCATTGAAATACGCCTTAGCTAAACGTTATAGTTCCCTAACAATTTAGAATATGATATAATACTTAATAAAATCCCCATCTGTTATGATGGGGATTTTAGTTTAAAAAAATGAAAGTTGATCGTTCGAAACACACCTTTCTTGCACAGTTTTTTTACCAGCAATCACATACATATTCGTAAATTGATGCTCTGTTAAATAAATCAGACGAATCGAACCAACATCTGGCGCATTTCTCTTAACACGATTCATATGTTTTTCGGCAACATCCCTATTCGGGCAAAGCCTCGTGTAAACACTATACTGCAACATATTAAAACCATCTTTTAGTAAGAAGTTTCGAAAACGTGTTGCCATTCTTCTTTCTTTTTTACTACCCGTAGGTAGATCAAAAAATACCGCTACTCTCATAAATTTGTATGCCATCTTTCCTCTTTTTGTTTTTATTTTTTGTTTTATTTTTATATTTTTGGTAGTTCTAAATTGTTTGAATTTTTCTTCGAAATGCAATCAATAAAACTTTCAACCGTAATCTCGATTGCATTTTTAATTGCAAATTTCTTACCCTTAATTTCGATCCGAAATTTCAAAACCTCAAGCAAAATCCGGCGTTCTTCTTTCGAAAGAGCCGAATCTTCTTTTTCGAACCCACTCAAACCAAATTTTTTAAGCACGAATAGATCAATTAGCGGGCGATATGCTTCAATCAGGTCATCTGCTAAATTGAAGCTGTTTAGTTCATTATGATGAAAAATACCTTGCGAAACCACCAGTCCACGAGCCACCAAATGCCGTGCCAACCCCGTGCGAACAAGTGCATAGCTGTAATTTAACGCCGAATTATACCACATTAGCCGACGACGAGTTGCGTCATCAAGAAGCTGTGAAAAGTAGTCGCGTGCGGCTAAAGACTCACGATTAGTGGAATCTCCAGATTTAACTTCATTTGCACATTTTCGAAGATATTCATCATTTAAGCCAAAATATTTTAAAACGTCAGCCTGATTAGAAATTTTTCGAATAATATTATTCTGCCAAATCTGTTTTTTGAGTGGAATCTTCATCTCAATTTGCTGGCGAGATACTTTAGCTTGCCGCGAATGTTGAGAATATGGTAAAACTATGGTTGTAGGAAGATGTCTCTGATTACAGATTATAATGCTCACCGCTCGAGAAGAGAGCTCATTTAGCAGATTTGTGGTTAAGTTTACACCATAATTATCAATTATTAACGAGTCGATATCTTCAATCGGAATCGAAACGTCTTCTTCTTGAGAAATTAAGAGTTGGTTATTTTTAACGCTTAGTCGAGCGGGATTTTCAATAGAAATAATTCGCCACGCCATTAAATCCACCTATAGTTATCGCCCAAAACGGAGATATCGTAGCGTTCGATTAAAGTTATCATACCACCAGAAATTCTATCAGTACTCTTCTTATCTGCTTTATCGTGACCTATTAAAGATATTCTACTGCTATCTATATCATAGCCGACATAATAACCCTCAACAATCTTATTCTCCGCATAAATCCGCGCATAATCATTCGGATACAACGAAAATTGCTTAACAAATCCATTTTCTTCAGTCGCAAAAATCTTACCATTTTCATCGCGAATTTTATTAAAATCGGCTTTTTCTGCAGCACTTCGCCCATTTGGCGTTGGTAAAATTTCAACTTTTTTAGCATTCAACAAATGCGCATAGATTGGTGAAAAATAGTACTCAAACTCACCCTTATAATTTTTGCGTTTAAACACATCTAATCGAATCGTATCACCATTATTAACAAAAGCCTTACCTTTATTAATTAAGAAACCACTTTTTGAATTTTGGGTGTCATAAATCTTAATTGAGCGAACAATATTACCGCGACCACCATTTTTTGTTGGTTTATAAACTGGGTTACTTAGGTCGCCAAAAGCTTTTTCTGGTTTATTATCAAACTCATTCAATCGTGCTTTTAAAATCTCGTATAGAGCTGGATCTGTTTCACGAACTGGCGAATCGTAAAGTGTTTTTAAATCTACGCTCGTTAATCGAACTCGTTGTTTTCGCGCTACAGCCGGCTTTCCTTTCGAATCTATATATTCTTCAACAATTTTCGGTGAACGAATCGTTTCCTTATTAATACTTCCCTTTCCTGAGCGTTTTGGCATTCTCGAAACAAAAATAGGCGTCGTTTTGTTTCGAAATTCTTCATCATAATTTTCAAGACCAATTAATTCATTACGAAGTTCCATCGGCGATTCATAATGAGCAGTTCTTTTTCGAACTTCTTTTCCAAAATCTTTCCACGGTTCAATATCCTCAAAAGTCTGTTCGAAATCTGTTCGGCTAGAAATTTCGCCCGTTATTTTATCAATAACTTCATCTTCCACCGAATATTTAAAGAGTTCAAAATATTTGTTTAAGCGTGAAATTTTTTGAATAGCACTTTGATCGATTGCAGCAATTATGCAGGCATCTGTAGCGTGATGAAGGTTGTTTTCTTCGCGGTCCTTTGAGCCCACACGCCAAATACGACGCAAATAAGATGTTATTGAGCCATTCGGCACAATCACTCGCTGAGCGGGATTTTCATTCTCAAATTTAGCAAATTTCAAATTCTTACGAAGATATCGGCTTAAGAACTTTGAAATATATCGCGTATCATTTAATGCACGACTATTCCAATCTTCTTTTGGTGGAACTTTCGCAAGCAATCGTTCTTTCTTTCGAAAAGGAAGGTTCATTGAATTTATGCGTGCCTCAAAATCAGCCCATCGGCTTTCATTAGCACCCCAAGCTTCGAAAGGTGTTAAATTACCTTTTTGGCGGTTTTCTTCAGTGAAAACTAAAACTTTATTCATTAAGCTATCATTTCCGCAACGAGAGAATGGAATGATGTGGTCAATTTCGGCATAATGCTCATTGGAAAATAGATTTTCTAGAACAAGCCTTTTTCCAGAATAAGCGCATTTTCCATTTTGTTGTTCGTAAAGTTTAAACTTGGTAATTTGCAGGCCAGTTGGCAAAGGGACATTAAACTCGTTTTGAAGTCGCTCTTTAATACTTTCGTTATAACTGGCATTTGCTTTTTGAACTTTTTTAATTTTTTCACGTTCTTTGAAGTTTTTAGCCAAATCACCCGCAGCTTCAATTTTAATTTGATATGGTGCGCCGTATTCTCTAATAATGGCGTTTACAACCTTAATAGTCTGCGAAACCGCCCGTTTAACAACAGGATTTGTAATTTGAGCTGATTCTCCTTTCGAAAGGGGCGGAAGCTTGTTTTTATCCCCGGAAAGCTGTTGTTTTGTATCATAGCCTGCATTTTTTAACGCATCAGAGTATATATTACCTTTCAATAAAAATGGCAAGATTTTTCTAAGCGCCTTAAATGACAAATGGCCAAAACCACTAACATTAATCATCATCAATGCTTCAACTGCGTCTTCGCTTAAATTAAGCTTCGAGATCTCTTTTCGCAAATTTTCATCATCTTTATTGCATGAAAGAATTTCGCCAAGTTCATCTAGCATTCTATAATTATTGTCACAAACTTTTTGCCAATCTTCTGGAGTGTTTGAAAGAGCAGCTTTAACCTTATGATAAAAAGAAAGTTCACCAAATTTATTTTCTTCACCATTATTTTTGCTATCTTTTTTAATCTCGCCCCGGATCATATTTGCTGGAAAGCTAAAGTTTTCATCTTTTTTATAACCCAAAACTTCACGGACGTGTTGATATTTCAGCACTTTAATGTCTTTAGCTTTTTCAATAATTTTTGAAATTTCTTCTTCTGTTAGACTGCGTTCCTTGTTGTTTATTACAACTCTTAAGTGTGCTAAGTTTTCTGCTAAACGAAACATCTCAAAACTATAACTCGCTTTTGGTGCACGAAATTCAGATTTCTCAAGGCTACATTTTCCGCGCATTTTCATAATTAATTCACTAGTCATAAATGGACGTTGTGAAAAAATGCCGTTAAAATTACCCTCTTTTTCATTTCCAAAAAGGAGAAAATTAATCTTTTCATCTGAAAGCTTCAAGCCAAATTCTTTTTGAATTTTTAAAATAAGTTTCGCTTCATCTTCGAAATTCGCCCGCACGAAAGAATTACTGTAATCTTCAGCTTTATTCCTTTTGTGAGCTATAAATTTTTCATTCGAATTTAATGCGCTAGCAACAGTTTTATATTCTTTGAGTAACTTCTCGTTTTTTGAAATCGCTGAAAGAACTTTCGATTTTTCCTTATCGTTTTCTTCGGCAGATTTTTGATTGCTTTTATATCCACGGCGTTTAGCAATGTGATATAAACCAATAAAGAGTTCCTCGTTCGAGATCTTCTTATTCAACGCCTTTTCTCGAATTTTATATGGATCAAGTTTATTTTCTGGCTTTAAAAGCTTTTCAATTTGCTCTTTAGTTAATAGATTATTATCTCTGAAGAATCTTTTAATAAAATTTAACCGCTGACGGCGACGTTTTAGCCTTCTTCTTGCTGAGCGAGCCGTTCGCCGAGCTTCAGACAGACTTTTACCATCTTTCGGGTTTTCTGGTTTTTCGAAAATCCGAACGCCAACTTTTTCGATTCTTTTGTTATCTTCATCGATTATAGCCCAACCAATTGAGGTCGTACCTATATCTAAACCTATTGAGTACTTCATAACTCTATTATAAGATAATAAGTTTTTTTATTCAATATAAAGATAATCCACCCTTTAAGATTTAAGGATGGATTAGAGCTTTGCCTTAGGTTCGGATAATAGAACTCTCAACCGTAGCTGCACAGTGTGAAACTGCCGCTCTTAGTTGCTAAGATTATTATAGAAACCTAACGATTTAGAATATGATACAATCCTTACTTAAGGGACTGTCCTTATACAGTATACATCTAAATAAAATTATTGTCAATACAAAAAAACACGCTATTTTTTAGCTTAGCGTGCATAGTATGCAACTTCATCAATTGACGGTAAAGGCCGCCCGCGCCACATCTGTAAAAGTCGACCATCATCGGCGATTACTAAGATTGTCGGATATTCAACAATATCATAAGCTTGCAAGAAAAATTGATTCCTACTGTCATCTGGGTTCATTTGCTCAATTTCGAGCCCAGTTTGCCTTTCAAAATCATCAATATATTCTTGAACTTCGCGGCCATAATCGCTAGCATCTCTATAAACTACTACAATTCTCATTTTCTTCTCTAACCTTCAATAAAATCTCTTCGAAATCTTCAACTGTTTCAAAACCATTGAAAACACTTGCGAAACGAATGTACGCAACTTTATTCATCTCAAACAAAACTGAAAGAACCGTTTCGCCAATCTGGTGTGAAGAAACTTTACTTGATTTTTGAAGAAGTTCATTCTCAACACGATTGATAATTTCTTCAACCTGAAGATCAGAAATGAACTTACCAATCGAACGAATAATTGAACTTTTAAGCTTTTCGCGGCTAAAATCCTCACGACCACCGTGCGACTTCATCACAACAATTCGTGGTTTTTCAATCCGCTCATAGGTGGTGAAACGAGTGCCATCTGGCGCAACTCGGCGACGGCGCACGGATTGGCCGTCAACCGACATTCTACTTTCCAAAACTTTTGTTTCGTCAAGTTTAAATTCCATTAATCTTCCTTTTTATTACGTTTTCGGCGTCGCAAGAATGCAGGAATATCGCTTTCATCCTTTTCTTCTTCGTCTTGAGCCCAAATATTTTTAGTTTCGATATCACTAGCAAAATCTTCGGCTGAAGTTTTTTCTTCATTATTTAATTCCATATCAATTGCGTTCGAAATTGTATGGTTAATTTCTTGCGCTTCAGCATGATCATCTTCAAGATTAAAAGTTTTCGAAACAGCACTTTCGAGCGAATTTATTACAGGCTCATTATAATCACGATCAAAACCAGTTGCAACAACTGTGATAATCAATTCATCTTCAAGCTCAGGTTTAAGTGTTGCACCAAAAATGATATTTGCATCTGGAGCAACAGCACCAGTAATAATCTCAGCTGCCTCTTGAATCTCGCTCATACTCATATCATAACCACCAGCAACGTTAAACAGAACACCACGGGCACCATCAATAGAAACCTCAATCATTGGGCTTTCAATAGCTTGTTCTGCAGCTTTTTGAGCACGATTATCACCACTCGCACGGCCAATCCCCATCAAAGCAGAACCAGCGTTGCTCATAATTGACTTAACATCCGCAAAGTCAAGGTTGATTAAGCCATGCTCAGTAATAAGTTCAGAAATACCCTGAACACCTTGCCGAAGAACATCGTCAGCAATTTTAAAAGTTTCAAGAAGCGGTAAATTCCTATCAACAGTTTGAAGAAGACGATCATTTGGGATTGTTATTAAAGTATCAACCGCAGCGGCAAGCTTTTCAATTGCCCAATCAGCATTAGTTTTGCGCTTTGCGCCTTCGAAAGTAAATGGACGTGTTGCAACACCAATAACTAAAATTCCCATTTCACGAGCAATTTCAGCCACAACATGACCAGCGCCAGAACCAGTTCCACCACCAGCACCAATGGCGATAAACACCATATCGGCGCCATCAAGAGCCTCGCGAATTTCTTCTCGAGATTCAAGAGCGGCACTCTCACCAACAATCGGGTCCGCACCAGCACCTAAACCGTTTGTGGTTTCACGACCAAGGTGGATTTTCTTGTCGGCCTTTGATTTATATAGAGCTTGAGCATCAGTATTCATCGCGATGAACTCGACGTTGCTCAAACCAACATCTTTCATTCGATTAACGGCGCTTCCACCGGCACCACCGATACCTACAACCTTAATTTTAGCAAAAGTTTGAACTTCGTTTGGTATAATTTCTGGCATTTCTTCTCCTTAATCTACTCCCATTATATCACTTTATTGTTTTTCTTGAATAATTTTGCAAAAAATCCGATTCTCACTGGCTCTTCATCTCTATAACTATTATATCTTGAAGTATTATCGCGCATTTCGATTAATAAACCGACTGCAGCAGAATACTCGAGCGTTTTGACCTTTTCAGAAACTGTATTATCAATTCCATTTTTACTAATCTGTACTGCAAGCTGAAGATATTTTTTCGCAAATGTATCAATTCCTTTAAGAGCTGCTCCACCCCCAGTTAGTACAATACCGCCTGGTAATTGATTTTCAAAGCCAGACTTTCGAAGAACCTTTCGAACTTCCTCAAAAATTTCTTCAACCCTTGCCTCAATAATTTCATCAATTTCTTGTGTATTAAAGCTGTAATGTTCGCGACCATGTTTTACAACAATATCACTATTGTCTTCTCTTTCGAAGGCAAAACCGTGCTTAATTTTAATTTCTTCAGCAACTTCTGGAGAAACTTTTAGCCCAATCGCAAGGTCGTTAGTAATATTTATTCCTCCGAGCGGAATATTTTCAATGAATTGCAAATTGCCATCTTCGAAAATAACAACACCGGTTGTTGAAGCCCCCAAATCAACAATAACAACGCCATTTTCTTTTTGGTTTTCAGTTAGTACAGCCCGAGCTGAAGATACCGCACTTGGAATGTATAAATTCGAAGAAATATCAAGCCGCTCCAAAATATTTTCAACATTTTCAACTTGTATTCTTGGTGCAGAGATTGCGTTTCCGTAAACCTCAAGCCGTGTTCCAACCATTTCGAAAGGATCAGCAATCCTTTCTTGATTATCAACATTATAATAATAAGGTATAAACTTCAAGATTTCTCGATTTTCTGGGATTTTGCCGATCAATGCAACATCTTCAACTCGGTCAATATCTTCATCACCAACCAAGCCCTTTTCCGAATTCACTGCAACCATTCCATCTACTTTTGTACTCAAAATTTGTGCACCATTAACACTCACAGCCGCTCTTTCCGTTTTATAGCCACTCATGCGTTCAGCTTCAGCAAGAGCTTTATCAATCGCACGATAAACATTTTCTGGATGTGTGATAACACCTTTTTTAAGTCCAGAATTTTCAGCCGATCCAAGCCCCAAAATATTTGGTGAACCATCCCTATCAAAGTTCGCAATAAGCACGCGAACTTTGCTTGTTCCAATATCTATTCCTACCACATATCGAGAATTCTCATTCATAGTTCTATTATACCGTTAATGCTAATTTTTAGCAAGAGTAAAAATAATAAAACCAACAAAATTTATATTTTTATTTCGAAGCAGAATACAAAAAATAAAAAAGCACCCTCGCGGTAGATGGGTGTTTTTTTCAAAAAATAATTTCTGGTGCTGGGAGAAAGATTCGAACTTTCGAAGGCATCTGCCGACAGATTTACAGTCTGTTGTGTTTGACCGCTTCACTATCCCAGCATTCAACTCTTGTATTAAAAAATACTTGGAGCCACCTTTCGGATTCGAACCGAAGGCCTGCTGTTTACAAAACAGCTGCTCTAACCAGCTGAGCTAAGGTGGCACAACCAAGTATATTAATAATTATACACGAGCCTTTTCAAAATTGCAAGCACTTTTTTGATTATTTTTCTAAAATCTCAATCGTCGAATCTACAATCTGAAAATCTGGTAAAAAATGGGAGATTTTTTTGCGAATCTCAGTAGCTCTTGAAATATCGCTCACAAAAATTCTTGCTGTAAAAATATGTTCCGCTCCGTCAAGGCTCCAAAAATGAATATTTTCAATTTTCAAAACGCCTTCAACCGCTAAAATTTGCTTTTTAATTTTGTTCAATTTTTTTATACTTGGCGCACGTTGAGTTAAAATTTTTAAAACACCCCAAGCATTCGAAATTGCTCCCCAAGAAATAAATAATAAAATACATAAACTCGCCACGCGATCGAGTATATGAAGTCCTGAAAATGAAATTAAAACAGAGGTGACGAATGTTAAAATCCAACCAAGTAAATCTTCAATTAAGTGAAGCAAAACCGTTCGGTCAAGAATATTTTTCGAACCATATAAGCGTGCTGCAGCAAATAAATTCATTAAAATCCCCACAATTGAAACAATCATCAACCCTGGAACATTCACATATGGGTGAACATGCGGAAAAGTAAATTCATAATATACAGAAATCGCCATTGTGTATGAAAGCCACAAAATCACACCAGCATTTAAAAGAGCTCCAAGCGCCGCAAATCGTTTATAGCCATAGCTCATTACGGAAGTTGGTTTTTTCTTGCTTAGTTTATTTAAAATTAATGTAATCGTAAGCAGAATTGCATCACCCAAATCGTGAACAGCATCAGCCGAAATCGCCGCCGAACTAAAAAGTGTGCCAAAGAAAAACTCCGCAATCGAAAAGCCCAAATTTAAACCAATAGCCAGCGGAAGATTACTTGATTTTTCATGATTGTGTGTCATTCCAAAATGAGCGTGCACTTGTTTGCAAGCTTTTTTCTCTTTCGAAAATTTAGCTTTCCCTCCCATTTTTCGAAATTTTATTCTAAAGTAAGAATTTCTGCTCCATCTTTTGTGACCAAAATGGTGTGTTCAAAATGAGCCGAAAGTGAGCCGTCTCTCATTAAAACATCCCATTCGCTATCTGTTCCATTGAAAATTACATCACCCTTACCAAGTGAAGTCATTGGCTCAATGCAAAAAGTGTCACCTTCTTGAAAAACTACACCTGTACCAGCTTTGCCATAATTTGGAACTTCTGGCGCCATATGCATTTTTAAACCTACACCATGACCAACCAATTCCCGAACATTACCAAGTTTTGATTTTTTTAGCGATTTTTCAACTGCCGCACCAATATCACCAGTTTTCACGCCAGGCTTAACAACAGCGATTCCAGCTGAAAGTGCTTTTTTAGTATCGTTCAATAGATGCTTAACTGCTCCTTTTGGCTCTTCACCAATTACGGTTGTTGTGGCAGAATCGGTCATCATTCCCTTAAATTCAATTACCATGTCAAATTTTACCACATCACCTTTTTCAAAAGGGATATCATTTGGTGCGCCGTGAACAACACAATCATTCACCGAGATACAAACCACACCAGGAAAATTCACATCTGGCGTTAAATATGCAGACTTTGCGCCATATTCTTTAATTTTTTTTCGTGCAAAAGCATCAACTTCAAGGCCAGTAGTACCAACTTTCGAAAATTCCGTAAGTTCACGCAAAATTCGCGCGAGGATTTTTCCGCCCTCACGCATTGCCTGAATCTGCGCCTCAGTTTTATTGCCAGTAATTAAATTTCGCACGATTCAATTTCCTCCATGATTCGGTCATGAACTTGCCCAACCGTACCAGTTCCGTCAATATGAGCAATTTTTACACCATTTTCATTAAAATAATTTAAAACTGGGTACATTTCTTGGCGATAAATTCGAAGTCGCTCATCAATAACTTCCGGCGTATCGTCAAGCCGACCACGAATTTCAAGCCGACGAATTAATTCACTTCGTGGCACTTCCAGAACAATAACTAAATCAACATTTCGACCATGATTTTGCTTATTTTCAATCAGCCATTTCGCCTGAGCAAGCTGGCGTGGGTATCCGTCAAGAATAACTTGTTTAACATTTTTACTATTTGCGCGATCAAGAGCTTCGCCCATAACGCGATTAACAATTTCTGGGTCGACTAGTTTTCCTGTACTCATTCGCGCAAGAAGTTCGGGATCTTTACTATCACGCAAAAGCTGACCTGCACCAAGCCAGCGCCAATCATTTCGTGCCGCTAATAAATTTCCTTGAACGCTTTTACCAGCACCCGCTGGACCAAAAAATACAATCATTAAATTCCTTTTGTTTTTAAAATTATATACTTTTACATTATAGCATAAAAATTTAAAAGTTAGAAATCTTGGCTAAAAGTAATATTTTGATTATTCTGTCGTAGGGCTGGTATTTTAAGAAGTTAAAGCTATATTTTTATAACACTATTATAAAATAAAACCACGTTATGATCACAATAATTACTTATGAAAGTTCCTCTTTCACGATTTCAGCTAAAACCGCGCCATCGGCAGAATTACCAAATTTTGCTTTCATTTTACCGATAATTGCACCCATTTGTTTGATAGAAACTTCGCCCATTGCTGAAATTTCGTCTTTCACAGCTGCACGAATTTCTTCCTCGCTCGCCATTTCTGGCAAATATTTCGAAAGAATTTCAGATTCTTTTAATTCATTTTCAGCCCGTTCGGCATCTAGTAAATTCGCAGCTTCTTTACGCTTTTTTACTTCTCGCGCAACCAAAGTTTCAATTTCAGCATTATTTAAACCTTCTTCTCGCTTACCAAGTTTTACTTCTTCATCCAAAATTGAAGCTTTCAAGCCTCGCAAAACTGTAGTTTCGAAAGCATTTCGGGCAAGCATTGCAGTTTTTAAATCAGCATTAATTTGTTCTTTTAACATTTTCCTCCTTTTTAAAATAAAAACTAGCCTCTCGGTTGGAATTTAGGTTTTTGTTCTCCATAAAACAAATCTCCTTTTCCTCTATTTAAATTCCAGACACCTTTGTGTTTAGGTTTTGACCCCCAATATTTCAAGTCATCGATATAAAAGTATTTACCCTTATGCCCATAAAAATATTCAGTTTCTCCATATTTCTCGATTATTTCTGCGAGCCTTTCTAAATCCTTATCTTCACCGTTGTTTTTGCTCAGTGCGTATTCGTGTGGTGCTGTTTTAGCATAAGTTTTTGCGAAAATCCACTCATACTTTTCTACAATACTGCGAGCTTCTGCCACTATTTGTTCTTTTAGCATTTTCATCATTCCAAAATAAATCCAGCCTTTCGACTGGAATTTATGTTTTTAGCGAATACCAAGTCGCATTTTTTGTGCTTTTTCAGCACGGCGTTGATTTCGAACGATTGCTTTTTTGCGTCGTTCAACCTTACTTAGAGGCTTCGAAAATCGCATCGATGCTTTAGCTTCGCTCAAAACTCCACTTTGTAGAACTTTTCGATTAAAGCGACGAATAATATTTTCGTTAGCTTCTTTCTGGTCTTTCCTTGTTACATTAATACTCATACTAGTTATCATTTTACCAAAGTTTTTTAAAAAAAGCAAGAAGAAAATAAAATTGCTCAATTCTAGATAATTTTATTAAAATTATTTTAATTTTGCCTGTTCTCGATAAAAATCAATCCAAATTTTTAACAGTCTGTCCTCTGAATAATAATCTGAAATTTCTTTCGACTTCGCTTTAAATTCTTTTAATTTTTCTGGATTTTTCGAAATGTCTTTAATTACTTCATTCATCTCTTCGAAATTTTTACCGCAAAGATATTTTCCTTCAAGAATATTTTTATACAAATCCAAATCTCGTAGCATTATTGGTGCCCCGCAACTAGCCGCTTCCAAAATAGACATCGGGAAAAGCTCCGCATAACTTGGTAAAAGAAACAAATCACAACTTGCATAAAACTTTCGAATTTCTTCGCGTGGAACAATTCCTAAAAATTTCAAATTCTTTGGTGGATTTTCAACTATTTTTTTGTAGCGCTCATAACCACTGGTAATTTTTCCAAACGAAAAACCGCCAGCCCAAACAAATTTAACATTAGGATTATTTTCTGCCAATTTCACAAAATCATCAATACCTTTTCGTTGCTGAACTTGACCAACTCCAAAAACTACAATATCGCTTTTTTTCCAGCCTTGTATTTTTCGAAACTCCTCTCGTTCTTCTTTACTTAAAGGCGACCATTTGTCTTTTGCAACGAAATTCGGAATATAAGTTATTTTTTCTCGGTCGATACCAATTTTAACTAATTCTTCTTTAAAATCTGGATTTACAACCACTAAATGATCCATTTTATCATAAAATTTGATCAGATATTTTTTTACAATTTTTTCAGCAATTGCTGGCATATCTAAACTACCATCAAGAGTGTCGGGAATTAAATGAACATAACCAATTCTGCGGCCAGTATATTTTTTAAAATGTGCAGCTAAATAAAAATGCGGGTCAATAGTGTGAAAATGCGTAATGTCTGGATTTTTTGCACGAAGTGTTTTGGTAATTTTCAGCTCATCTTTTGCCCGATTTTGAAGAAGATTCATAAGTTCGAAATAAGCACCACCAACACCTTGGCCAGCGACCTTATCTGCAGAACTCATCATATTCACATGGATTTTATTCATAGGCCAATTATACACGCTTTCTCTCTAAATGTAAAATCTGCCCTTCAACATTTTTTTGTCCTTGCCATTCATTTAGGCCGAGTGAAAAAACTACATCAATTTCTTCACCAATTTCAGCAAAAAATTCTTCTGGTGCATTAAATTTTAACATTTTAATTTCATTCTCGCCATCTGTTAAAGTTAGCTTTAAATGCTGTTTTTTATAGCCCATTTCTTGCCGAGCTATAACTCGCACCTTTTTAATTTCGAAAGTTGGTTCTTCATTTCCCTTTCCAAAAGGCTCAAGCGCTGTAATTTTTTCGAAAAGCTCCAACGAAATTGGTGAAAAGTCTTCAAGCTGAATATCCACTTTTGGCAAAAGATATTCAAGCTGATTTTTGAGATTAAGTGAATCATAAAAATCGTTCACGCTTTTTCGAAAATCATCAATTTTTGAAGTTAGCAAAGTTACACCTGCAGCCGCATCATGGCCGCCACCTTTGATGATAATTTCACTTGCATTTTGAACCGCTTGACTTGCCGAGAACCCACCGAAGCTTCGCGCCGAGCCTTTTGCAATTTCACCCTCAATTGAAATTACAAAAACTGGTTTTTTAAATCGTTCAAGCAAACCACTTGCCACAATTCCAATAATTCCGTCATTAAAACTTTCATCCGCTAAAACTAAAACTTTATTATTTTCGAAATCCTTAGCTTTTTGAATTGCAATTTCGAGCGCTTCATGTTGAATTTTACGGCGTTTTTTATTTAAATCATCAAGATTTTTAGCTTTTTCAAAAGCCACGAAAGCGTCGTTTTCAAGCATCAAATCCAGAGCCTTTTCAGCTGTCTCAAGCCGGCCAGCTGAATTAATTCGCGGGCCAATAATAAAACCAAGCGTTGAACTTTTTGGCTCTTTCACGCCGGCCAGTGCAAGCATCGATTTCAAACCAGCTCGGCGAGTTTTCGAAAGGACTTTTAGCCCCCAAAAAATATTTTGGCGATTTTCGATAGTTTGCTCCATAATATCACAAACCGTGCCAAGCGCTACCATATCAAGAAACCATTTTTCTTGGCCAAGAGGCAAACCATCAAGTTTGGTTTGCAGGGCTTGAAGCAATTTAAAAGCCACACCAACACCCGCAAATTTCTCAGCCTGCGGATATTTATTTTCTTTTCGGCGCGGATTCACAACTGCTACTGCATTCGGCTGAACTTCGGCAATATTATGATGATCGGTCACAATTGTATCAATTCCAAAGCCTTTTGCAAAATCAATTTCAGCATGGTTTAAACTTCCGCAGTCAACTGTTAAAATTAGATTCGTTCCGCGTTCTGCTAAAATTTTAACGCCGCGCTCATTCATTCCGTAGCCATCTTTAAAACGATCTGGTAAAAAATAATCTACATTCTTAAAGCCAAAACTTTCGAAAGCAGTTAAAATCACAGTTGAGGCCGAAACACCATCAACATCATAATCGCCATAAACAGTGATTTTTTCTTGATTTTTATGAGCAACAAGTAATCGCTCGACCGCCTTTTCCATATCGGGCAATAAAAAAGGATCGTGCTGATTATCATAATCTGGGTTCAGAAAAGCCTCACGATTCTCTTTCGAAATTCCACGATTCTCTAAAATTTGTTCAAAAATTTGCTCCACCACTTTTTTAAAAAACCTACCTTTTTACAGATTTTTCAATATAATTTCTAGAGCGCGAAACACTATTTTGCTCACGAACTTTCACTACAATTGATTGAAGTTCGGAAAAAAATAAAAAATTCGTATTTGCAAAATAAGTGTATGTATTCTTTTTCTTTTCTCTATACAAAAAACCAACTTTTTCAAGCTTAGCGAGCTCACGCTGAATATTACCTGGGTCTTCTTTTAAAAGTTTCGCGAGACCCCGAGAATGCATTTTAATTACAGGATACGTCACGAAAAATACAACAATTTTTCGCTTTACTCGTGATGTAATAAAAATATCTAAATCTACCATATACTCGCCTTTTCGTATTTCTATTTTACAAAATTTTCGATATTTTCGCAAGGCTTATTTTAGCATAAAAATATTTTATTTTTCGCTATTTTTGATGTAAAATAAAATATATGGAATTCTATTTTGAAGTTGCCCCAACAAAAATTGTTCGCTCAAATAGCGAAGTTTTTACTTATGCTTCAAAAGATAAACTTAAAATTGGCCAGATCGTCGAAGTTCCTGTTGGCAAAAAAAGTATGACTGGCATAGTTTGGCGAGAAGTTCAAAAGCCAGATTTTGAGACTCGTGAAATTACAAAAATTATAGAAAAAATAGCAATCCCTGAGCATTTAATTCAGCTTTCAAAATGGATGAAAGAATATTATGGCACTCCGCTCTCACAAGTTTTGAGCGGAATTTTACCAAATGGTGTTAATAAAAATCGGCGTTTTTCGAAAACTGAAAAAAATAAAATAACAGATGAAAAACAAACTAGTTGTTCAAATTTTTTATACACAGCTCAACAAGAAAAAGCTATCAATAAACTTGATAGAATAAATTCAGGAACAATCCTTTTGCACGGAATTACAGGTTCTGGAAAAACTTCAATTTATATTAACCAAGCAAAAAAAACTTTACAAAATCAAAAATCGGTAATAATTTTAGTGCCAGAAATTGCTTTAACTTCACAATTAGTTTCTAATTTTGAAAAGCATTTTGAAAATATTAAGATTATTCATTCACACCAAACCGAATCAGAACGCCATAAAACTTGGTTAAAAATTTTGCACGACGAAAACCCGCAAATTATTATTGGGGCTCGCTCTGCACTTTTTGCGCCAGTTCGAAATTTAGGTTTAATTGTAATTGATGAATGTCATGAGCCAAGTTTTAAACAAGATCAAACACCAAAATATTCTGCATTACGAGCGAGTAGTTTTTTGGCTTCAAAATTTAATTTTAAAGCAATTTTTGGTTCAGCAACGCCGCTTGTTGAAGATTATTTTCTAGCAGAAATTTCGGCAAAAAATGATGGAAATGAAATTATAAAACTAACTGAACTTGCCAAAAAAGAAGCTAAGCCACCAAAAATTGAACTAATAGATTTAACCAAAAAAGATTCAAAATCACACCGATTCTTTTCAAAAAAAATGCTTACCGAAATGGAGCAAACTTTAAATGAAAATAAACAAGTTTTAATTTATCACAACCGCCGTGGTTCAGCGAGCGTAACACTTTGCCATAATTGTGGCTGGACGGCACTTTGCCCGAATTGCCTCATCCCGCTCACTTTGCATACAGATAAATTTCAACTAGTTTGCCATATTTGTGGGCACAAAGAAAGACCGCCAACTTCTTGCCCAGATTGCGGAGAACCAGAAATTATTCATAAAGGTATCGGCACAAAAGCAATCGAAGAAGAGATTCGCAAGCTTTTTCCAAACAAAAAAATTGCACGATTTGATGCCGACAGCGATAAAAATGAAACTGTCGAAAAGCTTTACCATCAAATTCGAAACGGTGAAATCGATATCATTATCGGTACACAAGTTATTGCTAAGGGTTTGGATTTGCCAAATTTAAAAACCGTCTGTGTAGTTCAGGCAGATGCTGGTTTAGCTTTGCCAGATTTTACTTCAAGCGAGCGAAATTTCCAGCTTATTTCACAAGTTATTGGGCGAGTTGGGCGACATTCGAACGAGTCAAATGTGATTATTCAAACTTACCAACCTGAAGCCCCATCAATTCAATTTGGTTTAAAACAAGATTACGCTGGTTTTTATGATTTCGAAATTAAAAATCGCCAAAAACAGAATTATCCACCATTTGTTTATTTATTAAAACTAACTTGCGTTTATAAAACTGAAATTTCAGCCGTGCGAAATTCGCAGAAAGAGGCGCGCGAAATTCGCAAAAGGTTTTCGAAAGATATTCAAATTTTTGGTCCAACGCCAGCTTTTTATGAGCGAATTGGCGAAACTTATCGCTGGCAAATTGTTATAAAAAGTAAAAAACGAGCACCGCTTTTAGAAATTGCGCGCGAATTTCAAGGCAAGCCACAATGGCGCGTTGATTTAGATCCGCCAGGTTTGATTTAATTATCTTTTTTCGAAGTATTAAAAAAATAATTCTTTAGGTAGTGTAAAATAGCTTTTCTTGCTTCATCTTTTGTAATTTTGTTAAATTTTATCTTTTCAATATCTTCAAGCATAAAGCCAGTTAGCTCGCCAAATTCCACCACGCTTGGCGAAAATTTATTATCAGAGCTAGAAAATCCTTGCCCTTCAGAAATCATTCGCCCGCAATAATCTTTTGCAAGATATTCTATACCTTCATAATTATCCGTTTCGAAAAATATCAATGCAAGATAAGTCAACGATGAAAACTTTTCCCTGTCATTTTTTGGTTTTATTAGATCTAAAAAATCTGTAATTTCTTTCATGGAATAATTCCTTATACTTTAAAGAGCAAAGATTAACCCATCTCCACCAAAATAATCCAACCGTCAGAAGATAGAGTTCCGATATCACCACTATTAGTTTTTATATATCTTTTACATTCTTTGCCATATTCCGATATTTTTTTCGGGTAAAATGTTTTTATGTCATTATCACTAAAATAATCAGTAATGATTAAAGCATATTTTTCAAAAAAATATATACTTTGATCGAGCATATCTCTGTCAAAATACCTATCTATCACAGGACCTAACTCTATGTCAAACTCCTTTTCTATATTTGCAGTTATTTCGTCCATATTTACCTCCTAGTAAAACACTAATCGAAACTTCTGCTCTTAATTGTAGTGTGCATATACGTATGTTGTCAAGAGTTTTTTAAAATATCTAGATTTATCGTTTCTTTTCGCTGGTTGAAACGAATTATAACTTTTGACTTTTCAAAATATTCGCTCTTTACTGTTTTCGAAAAATCTTCACGCAAAAAATCTGAAATTTCATCCAAAATCCGCTCATCTAAATCACGTAAAATATCACGGTGCGAATAAGTTCCAATTGAAAAATATCCCGTTCGAGAATTCTTGAAATCCTGATTTTTAAAGTGATAAAAACCAAAACTAAAACCAATGAATCGCGAAAGATTTTCAAGCAAAAAATCGCGGGTTTTAGTATTTTCAGATTCAACCGAAATTCGCAAAATATCGCGCCGATTTCTCGGCTTCGAAAGATATTGCGAAGAAAATGCACTCGTTTCGTGAGGTTTAAATCTTAAAATTGGCTTTTCGAAAAAATATTTCGAAGCATGAATTTCATTCAACATTTTGCGAATTTTACTCAAGTCAAAATCATCATCAAATCGCCAAGATTGCTCTTCTGCAAAAATTTGATTAGCGTATTTTTCAATTTCCCAATCTTCAATCTGTAAGTTTTGATCCATAAATTTTTCAAATTCTGAATATATATTTTCATTTTTCGACTTTAAAGATATTTCAGTGATCCCGCTATTATGCCAAGTGAAGCCTAATACCGAATAGTCCTCAAAATAAACCCATCCTCCTTCATGCATTCTTCGCCAGAATTCATCCACGATAATGTGTTCATATAAATGCAGAACTTCCCAATATTTATAAGATTTATATATATTCAAAATTAACCTTTCTCTTTAAAATAAAAACGAGCTATATAGCTCGTTAACCTTGAGACTACTTTCTTCGAGTATTATACTTAATACCTTCTGAAATATGCTTATTAGTCCCTTTAAACTTCTTGGAGGAACCATCGCTGCGAGTATTGGTTTTCTTTTTATGTGATTTTAATTGAGAAATCCAACCACTCTTGTCATGCTTCTTATCAGCCATATAACCACCTCTTTCTAAAGTGCGGAGCATTCTTAGCTCATTCGAAATATTTGTCATTTTAAATATCTGGTTTTAATCCTATCATAATTAAATCTAAAAATCAATAATTTTATAGCTTTTTTACCCTAAAAATGGTATAATAAAAAATAATGAAAAAAGAAGATATCATAACCTTACCTAACCAAAATTTGCGCAAAAAATGCGAACGCGTGCATGTTATCACAGATGAAGTTCGTCAAATTGTGCAAAATATGGTTGATGCCAGCCTTGACTGGGAAGAGGCGCACCCGCACGAAATTTCAGCTGCAATTGCTGCGCCACAAATTAACAAACTCTATAAAATCATTATCGTTCGAAGTGATCTAGATGATAAAAATAACAAGGAATTCACCGCTTTAATAAATCCTGAGATTACAAAATTCGAAGGAAAAACCGTTGAAGATTTCGAAGGCTGCCTTTCAATTAAAGGAATTTATGGCAAAGTTCCGCGAGCTTCAAAAATTCGCGTTAAAGCGCTTGATATTTATGGAAATGAAGTTAGAATTAAGGCCGAAGATTTTCTTGCCCGCGTTCTTCAGCATGAAATTGACCACACAAACGGCATTCTCTTTATCGACCATATTCGCGACAAAAAAGACGCGTTTTACCGTTTAGATGAAGATGGAGAATTACAGCCACTAAACTACGAGAAAGACATCAAAAATAACTCTGATTTATGGGAGGATTTATAGTTGAAAAATCCTATAATTTTCTTTGGTACGGAAGATTTTTCGGCCGTTTCACTCCAAAAACTTATTGATGAAGGTTTCGAAGTTGCTGGAATTATCACTAAACCAGATTCCAAAAAAGGTCGCGGCCAAAAACTTCAATCGCCAAAAGTTAAGAAAATTGGCGAAAAATTTAAAATTCCCGTTCTTCAACCACAAAAAATGGGTGAAATTGTTGATTTTGTGAAAACTTTCGAAAATCCAGTGGGTGTTTTAGTTTCGTTTGGGCGAATCATTCCGCAAGAAATCATTGATCTGTTCACGCCCGCAATAGTAAACGTTCACCCTTCACTTTTGCCAAAATACCGCGGGCCAAGCCCAATTGAAAGCGTAATTTTAAATGGTGATACAAAAACTGGCGTTTCGCTAATGAAACTCTCAAAAGAAATGGACGCTGGCGATATTTATTCGCAAGAAGAAATTAAACTTTCGAAAACAGAAACTGCCAGTGAGCTTTATGAAATTTGCGGTAAGATTGGCGCTGAAATGTTGGTGCGAGATTTACCAAAGATTATCTCTGGTGAGCTAAAAGGCGAGAAACAAGATAATTCATTAGCCGAATATTGCAAGCTTCTTAAAAAAAGTGATTCAATTCTAAATCCAGAAAATCAAACCACAAAACAAGCAGAACAACAAATTCGAGCTTTCGAAATCTTTCCAAAAAGTAAGATTCAAATTGATGACTATTTAGTAGTTATTAAAACTGCGAAAGTAGTAAACTCGAACCCCGAAAATTCACCTTTAACGCTCAAATTTGCAGATGGAGAGTTTCTAGAAATAAAAACGCTTCTTACGCCGAACGGCAAAGAAACAACTGCGCAGAGCTTTATAAACGGCTATTTGAAATAATTCTACAAAGAAAAAACCGTGTTTAGTTGCACGGTTTTTTGAATTCTAGCTAAAAATTTTATCAATATTAGCTTTAAGTTCGTCTTGCATTTCCTTCATTACGATTGTTGTAATTTGATTAAAATCTGGTCGGTTGATTTCAAGCCATTTCATTGAAGCAAATTCCGCAATCGTTTGGCGATTTTCTTGCCCACCATTTTGTTGAGTTAGCGCTATAAATGCACGATCGTTTCGAAAATCTGGCACATTAATCATTAGCCAATTATCTACAAAACCTGGAGCGTCATCGATAATTTTTTCAAACTCTTCAAGCCTTTCATTCGAAAATCCATCTGTTATGCGCTCGCCAACACGAGTTTCAAGTTCTTCCTGAACATGTTGTTTAAAAACTGCTGCTTCTTGCGGAGACATTCGTTCAATGCCAATTCCTTCAAAAAATTTGTCGTCTAATTGAAACATTCTCTTTTTCCTTGTTTAATTATTTCTATTTTAGCACAAGCAAAATGTTTTTTCAAATTATTTTATTATATTATCTAGTCTTTAAGTTTACGAGCAACAACTTCACGGGTAAAGAATTCAAGTTTATCACCAACTTCAAGCTGGATTTTCTTTTTAGTTTTCAACGAAAGACCACACATTTCACCCTCAATAACATCTTTCGCTTCTTGTTGCTGGCGCTGAACGTGCGAAACTTCAACTTCAGCAATTTGTTCTTTCTTTCGAATTACGCGAGCTAGCAATCCAGCATAAACACGACCTGATTTAACTTCTCCACCAGCAATGATTTCTTCTTTCATTGTGCGGAAAACGCCTTTAACTTCCAGCGAACCAACTTCAGTCTCAACAACTTCTGGCACAAGAAGTTTTTCCATTTCAGCACGAGCATCGTCAAGAAGCTCATAGATAACTTTATAAATTCGAACTTCAACGCGGTCACGAGTAGCGATTTTTTTGATTGCGGGTGGAAGTTCAACGTTAAATCCATAAATAATTGTTTTTTCGCCAGCAGCAGCTAAGTGAATGTCATTTTCAGTAATGTTTCCAATTCCGCTACTTACAACATTTAGGTTAACTTCACCACCAGTTTCAATCAAACGCAAACTGTCCGATACAGATGTAAGCGAACCTTGAACATCGGCTTTAATTACGATATTGAAATCTTCAGCATCATGTTTCTGGTTCATCATTTTTAATAAATCTGCACCAGTAACATTGGCGGTTGCAGCATTTTGAGCAGCCTCAATTTTAGCCTTTTGAGCAAGATTTCGAGCCTCTTTCTCATTTTTTACCACCTTAAAAACATCACCAAATTGTGGTAGCTCTTTGAAGCCAGTTACAGTTACAGGAGTTGAAGGGCCTGCAGATCTAAGAGCTCCCCCTTTGTAGTCTTGAAGGGTTCGAACTTTTGCGTAAGTTGTTCCAGCAACTAAAAATCCACCTTGTTTCAATTCTCCATGTTCAACAAGAAGAGAAACAACTGAGCCTTTCCCGACCTCCATATGCGACTCAATCACCAAGCCTTCAGCAGGAATATCAACATCAGCGCGCAATTCCTCTAAATCAGCAGTTAAAATAACCATATCAAGAAGGTCATCAATCCCATCACCATTTTTTGCCGAGATTGGCACCATAGTAACATCACCACCCCACTCCTCTGGGATCAATCCACGTTCAGAAAGCTCTGCCATTACGCGATCTTTGTTTGCAGTGTCTTTATCCATCTTATTGATTGCAACAACAATTTTTGCGTTGGCATTTTGAGCAAATCTAATTGCTTCAATAGTTTGAGGTTTAACACCGTCATCGGCCGCAACAACAATAATTACAACGTCAGTTAAAGTTGCTCCGTGTTGGCGAAGTGCCGCAAAAGCCTCATGTCCTGGTGTGTCAAGAAGTGTAATTTTTCGGCCTTTTCTTTCAGTTTGATAGGCTGAAATATGCTGAGTAATTCCACCAGCCTCGCCAGAAACAGTTTTTGTACCGAGAATTGTATCAAGAAGTGTAGTTTTTCCATGATCAACATGCCCCATTACCGCCACAATTGGTGGCCGAGGTTTTGCATTTTCAGAAACTTCATGCATTTTCTGTAATCGAGAAGTCACAACATCGGCTTTTGCTTTTTTCTTAAGTTCAACATCTTTTAAACCAAGTTCTTCAACCACAATCACGGCAGTTTCGAAATCAATTCGTTGATTAATAGTTGCAACAATTCCATTCTTAAAAAGCTCACCAATCAAAGTTGTAACAGGGAGATTTAAAGCTCCAGCTAGCTCATCAACAGTAATTGAATCTGTGATATTTACGATTTTCTTCTGACTCATACAACCTCCTCTGGTTTTTTATTTTTCTTAAGCTGAAGTTCGGAAACCGATTTTAAAACCGATTTCCGACTATTCAGCGCAAGAATAATTTTGAATTATTTTGCAAGGCTAAGAGAAATTTTTCGATTCTCTTTATCGATATCAATAACTACAAATTCTTTACGCTCATTTAGAGTAAAGATATTTTCTGGGTTAATATCGTTTCCTTTGCCAAGTTCTGAAACATGAACAAGAGCTTCAATTGCTGGGCTGATTTTTACGAAAGCACCAAATGGCGTAATTCGTGTTACAGTTCCTTCAACACTTGAACCTTTTTTAAATTGCTCAACCTCTGAAAGCCAAGGGTCTTCAGTTAGTTGTTTCATTGAAAGGCTTAGGCGATCTTTATCAATTGCGATAATTTTTGCCTTAATTGTATCACCGATTTTTACATAATCTTTTGGATTATTTACGCGTTCCCAAGAAATTTCAGAAATGTGGACCAAACCTTCAATTCCTTCAATATTTACAAAAACGCCAAAATCTACAACGCCAGTTGCAACACCTTCAACTTCATCTCCAATTTTCAAGCTATCAAATCGTTCATTTAAGCCATCTTTGATAGCCTCTTTTTCACTAAAGATAAGTTTATTAGTTTTGCGGTCTGCATCAAGAATTCGAACGTTGATTGGCTTATCAATAAGCGCATTCAATCGGCTCAAAATCTCATCTTTGTCGCTTGCGCCAACTCGTGGGTAGTGTTCTGCTGAAAGTTGAGAAACAGGTAAGAATCCGCGAATTCCTTCATATTCAACTAGCAAACCACCTCGGTTAGCATCAAATGGAATAATTTCGATAATTTCACCATTTTCCATTTTTTCGATAACTTCTTCCCAACCGCGATCTTTTGCAGCTTTTCGAAGAGAAAGCAACGACATTCCGTTGTCCATTTCAGTATCAACAACACTTGCTGTTACTGTTTCACCTTCAACAAGGTTTTTTGAATGACCAGCTTCTCGGCGAGGAACAAATCCAACACCTTTCGCTCCTAAGTCAATCAAAATCTCGTGTTTGCGAACTGAAAGAATTGTTCCTTCAACAGTTTCGCCTTGGTTTAGTTGGTTTACGCTCTCTGGAGTAGACGCCAACAATTCGTCCATTGTTATTTTTTTGGCTGTTGCCATTAGTCTTTAAGACTCCTTCCTTAATTGTATTTCTTTGAACATAGCTAAAATTAACCTGCCCAATAGATTGCTACCATTTTAACATTTTTAGCTAAAAAAATCAAGCGTTTTAAAAGGTTGAATTTTTATTTTTTTCATCGTAAAATAGAGTTATGATTATTGCAATTGATACGGGTGGAACAAAAACTTTATTGGCAGGATTTTCAAAAGAAGGCAAACTTTTAAAATCTTTCGAATTCCAAACGCCAAAATCTCAGCAAAAATATCTTAAAATTATTGAAAAAGTTATTAAAAAAGAATTTTCGAAACAACTAGAAGCGGGTGAAATCCAAGCAATTTCTTGTGCCGAACCTGGAATTATTGAAAGTGGCATAATTTTGTGGGCAAAAAATTTACGCTGGCAGAATTTTAATGTAAAAGCCGAGCTTTCAGAACTCTTTCCGAATATTAAAATTTTAGTTGAAAACGATGCCAATCTTGCTGGACTTTTCGAAAGTAAAAAAATCAAAAATAAAGCTCAAAATATTCTTTATGTTACACTTTCAACGGGAATTGGTTCAGGAATAATAACAGATGGAAAAATCAACCAAGGCCTAAAAAATAGCGAAATTGGACGAATCCCAATTGAATTTGATGGCCGAGTGCGAGAATGGGAAGAATTTGCAAGCGCACGGGCAATTTTTAATGTTTATGGCAAATATGCGAGTGAGATTTCAAAACCACGACAATGGCAAAATATTGCCGATAGAATTTCGCGCGGATTTTTAGTGATAATTCCAGTAATTCAGCCAGAGGTAATTATTATTGGTGGTAGCCTTGGTGAAAATTTCAAAAAATTTGATCTTTTTCTAGAACAAATTGTTCGCGAAAACCTGCCCGAAGGAATTTCTTGCCCAAAAATTATTCAAGCTCAAAAACCGCGCGAAGCAGTAATTTATGGCTGTTTTGAATCTGCAAAAGAGGCGTTGAATTTTTAATGAATTTGGAATTTGTTGAAAAATTGCGCACAGACTTTCCTCAATTCAATTTCGAAGAAAGTGATGATTTCTATTGGTCAAAGAAAGAAAATACAATTTTTTTCGAACCAGAATCTTCAAATTTTCATCTATTAATTTTGCATGAATTAGCTCATGCATTACTTGGCCACGAAGATTTTTGGCTTGATATTGAGCTCCTTAAAATGGAGTCCGAGGCTTGGGAGCTCGTTCGAAATAACCTTGTAAGTCAATATGGGTTTTGTTTTAGTTCGAATTTAGCTGAAAGCAAGCTTGACACTTATCGAGATTGGCTACATAAAAGAAGCCTCTGCCCAAAATGCAAACTAAATGGTTTTCAACAAAAAGATTTAACGTATAAATGCCCTGCCTGCGGAACTATCTGGCAAAATAACGATTCTCGTTTTAAAAGTTTACGGCGAAAAATAAAATAAAATCACGCAATATTCTGAAAGCGTGATTTTATTTGTATATCTTTTTAAGCTACACGAACTTCAATTTTTGATTCTTCAGATTCGTCAGTCATTGAAATTTTTGTTGTAGCTGGACCACGACGGCTAATTCGACCGCCCTTTTGTCCTGCGATTTTTGCAAGTTCACGGTTTGCAGCAAATCCACCAGTTGTTCCATTTTTACCGCCTTTTTGCCCAATTCGTGAATAAAAATCTTTTCCATATTTTGCTTTATTAGTTGCAGCTGCCTTTGCGCCGCCCGCCTTTGTTCCGGCCATTTAATCTCCTTTGTTTTATTAAAATCTAATCTATTTTTGATTATGTTTTAATTATAGCACAACTTATGCTTTTTGTCAATATTTACATAAGAGCTTTTTTATTTTATTATAATATTTTTGTATTTCTAATCTGTTTATGTTATAATTTTCTTATGTTTTTTCGAATAAATAATAAGTTCTACCGTAAGTTACCTAAGCAAATTTGTATATTTTTCTTGCCAAAATCAATAAAAACTAAGACACAAAATAAGACAATTCTAGAGCTTCAAAAACAATTTTCGAATACTTTACCGAATTTTACCAAAAACGAGCTAGAAGAGTATAAAAATAGTA
The DNA here is from genome assembly GCA_938030735.1 of uncultured bacterium. Lineage (GTDB taxonomy): Bacteria > Patescibacteriota > Saccharimonadia > Saccharimonadales > Saccharimonadaceae > Nanogingivalis. Next base: position 3,636 of record CALHIM010000007.1, on the reverse strand, counting down.
TTATAAATGTAAAATTATGGCACGGAACTGGAGGCTTTAAATATAGTTCCAGCGGAAATATTACACCAATTTTTGATAATATTTTAAAAAATGGATTAAAAACCCAACAAGATGACTACTTAATTATTTATTCTAAAAAATTAAGTATGAAATCAATATCTCTAGTAAATAAAAGAATTATTGCTAGATGTTATGCAGATAATCATAATTTTAAGAATCCTAAAACTTTTCGCTTTGGCGATAGTATTTTTTGGATTGTGCGACATTACACAAAAATGTATATTTTAGCATATACGATACTTGCTCCGCGTTCACTCATGAATATTCTTAACTGGAGAGAGAAAAATAAAATAAATTCAAAAAAATCTTGGAGCAGAAAAGTAAATAAATCTTGTAAAAATACATGGGAATCTTTTGAAAAATACTCTGATATTAGAGAAAACTTCCCGGTAATTCTCGGTATTAAAAGCCTGAACAAAACTGCAAAATTGCCAAAAATATTTAGCGAAACTGAGATTCGTTCTTTAGAGGATATTCCTTTTGATGATATTGTTCACATAGAAATTCCTCTTGAAAAATATAATAAATTAAGTAATAAAATTCGAAAATATAACCAAAAAGTAAAAATATTTCCTATTGAATTAGGTGAATTATTTGAATACAAAAATAGTTCTAAATAAATTACGATATTATATCATACTCTCAATTATTTTTTCAACAAATCTTAATACGAAAAAACTCCACCGATTAGGAGGAGTTTTTTATAATTCGGCACCGTGCTATTTTCCCACTTTCGTAGTATGCTCGCCGCTACTGGGCTTAACTTCTGTGTTCGGAATGAGAACAGGTGTTTCCCCAGCGCCATGGGCACCGAAAAAAGGTTTTGTGCTTCAACTCGCCACAAATTCCTAAGCGGTGAGCCAAAACCTCGTTTCGATGTCCTTGGTATTATTTTGGTAATGCCAAGATTTTAGATTGACTAGCGATTATCTTTGATAATCACCAAACACTAGTTAAGTCTACCACATTCACGCCAATAATACAAGATTATTTTAGTGAATATGGACATAAAAAGGCGATTGGACTATTAGTACGCTTCGGCTAGCCTGTTACCAGGTTTACACCTTGCGCCTATCAAACAGATCATCTTTCTGTGTCCTCATGGGATTCCTAATCTTGGAGTCAGTTTCGCGCTTAATATGCTTTCAGCGCTTATCTTAACCGAACATAGCTACTCGACACTGCGGCAGGTGGCCACAATCGATACACCAGAGGTTCGTTCATCTCGGTCCTCTCGTACTAGAGACAAATCTCCTCAAGAATCCTTACGTCCATGCCGGATATAAACCGAACTGTCTCACGACGTTCTGAACCCAGCTCGCGTACCACTTTAATCGGCGAACAGCCGAACCCTTGGAAGGTGCTCCCCCTCCAGGATGTGATGAGCCGACATCGAGGTGCCAAACCGCGCCGTCTATGTGAACTATTGGGCGCGATAAGCCTGTTATCCCCAGGGTAACTTTTATCCGTGTGCGCTGTCGATCCCACATTCAATGAACAATGTTCTTACAGCGGGTCACTTGCTCCGTGTTTCCACTCTGGTCGAATTGTAATTCTCGCAGTCAAGCTGGCTTATGCGCATGCACTATCACTTCGATTTCCATCCGAAGCTAGCCAACCTTTGAACGCCTCCGCTACTCTTTAGGAGGCAACCGCCCCAGTTAAACTACCCGCCATACACGGTCCCATTACCGGATAACGGCAATGGTAAGACAAAGACTACATCAAGGGTGGTATTTCACCTGTGGCTCCACAAATACTGGCGTATCTGCTTCAAAGCCTCCCACCTATGCTACACATGATGTAACCCGTGTCAATGTAAAGCTGTAGTAAAGCTCCATGGGGTCTTCTCGTCCTGGCATGGACAGACGGCATCTTTACCGCCAATGCACTTTCACCGAGTCCTTCGCCGAGACAGTGCCCACATGATTACTCCATTCGTGCGGGTCAGAACTTACCTGACAAGGAATTTCGCTACCTTAGGACGGTTATAGTTACCGCCGCCGTTCACTGGGGCTTCAGTTCGCACCGTAAAGCACTCCCCTTAACCTTCCAGCACTGGGCAGGAGTCAGCCCCTATACATCCACTTTCGTGTTCGCAGAGACCTGTGTTTTTGGTAAACAGTTCCGTGGGCTCTTTTGCTGCGGCCTCCGCATCGTTTGATACGAGTTTGCCACGCTCCAAGCTAAGCCATTTGACTTGTTCTATCTCGGTAAAGAAGTTTAAGATACTCATATATACCATTAATCTTAACCTAATTGCTTGAAACACGACTCGCATCGAATGATGCGGAGGCAGACCTTATCCCGAAGTTACGGTCGCTGTTTTGCCGAGTTCCTTAGCGAAGGGTCTCTCGTAAGCCTGAGTCTACTCGACTCGAGCACCTGTGTTGGTTTGCGGTACGGGCGGCTATAACCACGCGTATATCTGCTTTTCTAGCCAGTACTTTCATCAAAATCGTTAATCCGTAGATTAACTTTCACTCCTTTTGCGTTCCCGCTAAGTTGGACGGATATATACCAATAATCCGCTTCGACTAATTTACCGTACACAGTATACAAATTATAACCGGTTCAGGAATATTAACCTGATGTCCATCGCCTACGCTACTACGCCTCGGCTTAGGCCCGACTAACCCAGGGATTATTACAGTAGCCCTGGAAACCTCGCTCTTACGGCCGAAAGGATTCTCACCTTTCTTATGGTTACTCATTCCAGCATTCTCACTTCCTAACGCTCCACCCAACCTTACGATTGAGCTTCACCGCCGATAGGAACGCTCCTCTACCACTCCGTTAAACCCGTAGGAATAACGAAATCCATATCTTCGGTATAACACTTTAGCCCCGTTACATTTTCCACGCAAAATCTCTTGACGAGTGAGCTGTTACGCACTCTTTAAATGAATGGCTGCTTCTAAGCCAACATCCTCGCTGTTTAAGAAATTTCACCTTGTTTCCCACTTAGTGTTAATTTAGGGACCTTAGATGATGGTCTGGGCTGTTTCCCTTTTGAGCACCGAGCTTAGCCCCGATGTTCTAACTGCCATGGTACCACCAACGGTATTCGTAGTTTGTTAACGGTGGGTACAGTTGCCCGCCCCAGTCGTTTACAGAGCTCTACCCCCGTTGGCTATATTACATGACGCTAGCCCTAAAGCTATTTCGAGGAGAACCAGCTATCTCCGAGTTCGATTGGCATTTCACCGCTAACCACAAGTCATCCAAATGCTTTACTGCGCAAACTGGTTCGGTCCTTCACTGCGTGTTACCGCAGCTTCAACCTGCTCATGGTTAGGTCACCCGGTTTCGGGTCTAATCCCATGCACTTATCGCCCTATTCAGGCTCGCTTTCACTGTGGCTCCGTCACTTGACTTAACCTGGCGCATGAAATTAACTCGCTGGATCGTTCTACAAAAAGCACGCCGTCACAGTATAAATACTGCTCCGACTCCTTGTAGGCACACAATTTCAGGTTCTATTTCACTCCCCTCCCGGGGTTCTTTTCACCTTTCCATCGCTGTACTAGTTCACTATCGATCGTATATTATATTTAGCCTTGGCTGGTGGTCCAG
>CALHIM010000006.1 GCA_938030735.1 uncultured bacterium | reverse complement strand
GAGTTTTTTCGTATTAAGATTTGTTGAAAAAATAATTGAGAGTATGATATAATATAAATATATGGAATTGGAGGAGAAAATAAAAACAACAAAAACTTTCGAAGAACTTGTTCCGAGTGATTTTGTGCATTTACACACACATACCTATCACTCGCTGCTTGATGGCTTAACTAAAATTGACGATTTGGTTGATAATGTTAAAGCCAGTGGAATGGAGGCCGTAGCTATAACTGACCACGGAACAATGTCTGGTGCTATCGAATTCTTTAAAGAGGCAACTTCAAAAGGGGTTAAGCCTATTTTAGGAATTGAGGCTTATGTTGCAGCACGAACTAGGTTTGATAGAGATCCAGCACATGATAAGCCGCGTTATCACTTAGTCTTGTTGGCGAAAAACCAAATTGGTTGGCAAAATCTATGCTCTCTTACAACGAAAGCCTGGGTTGAAGGTCAATACTATAAGCCGAGAATTGATCATGATATTATGGCTGAGCATTCAGAAGGTGTTATTTGCTTGAGTGGCTGTGCTGGTTCTGAAATTTCGGAATCCATTCGGGCTGGAGATTTCGAAAAAGCAAAAGAACTTGCTAGCTGGTATAAATCGGTTTATGGTGAAGATTTTTATCTTGAATTACAAGACCATGGCCACCCAGAATGCCCTAATCACTGGGAGGTTCAAAAAGAAATCAATGATGGTCTATTTAGGCTTCATGAAGAACTTGATATTCCAATGGTTGTAACTTGTGATTCACACTATTTAACCCATGAAAATCAAGATGCGCATGAAATCCTTCTTTGTGTCGGAACTGGCTCTTACTTAAATGATGAAAAGCGAATGAGCCTAAAAGAATTTGACCTTTTTGTTACTAACCCGAGAGATATTATCGAGCGATGGGGAAAAGTTGACCCTGAAATCATTTTGAATACCAAAAGGATTGCAGAAAAAGTTAATTTTGAGTTTGAATTTGGTAAGATTTTAATTCCAAAATTTCCACTTCCAGAAGGTGAAGAAAGTGAAAAGGGCTTTTTAGACAAGTTAGTTTTTCAAGGTTTAGGTGAAAGATATGCTGGAATTCCTGTTGATGAAGTAAAGAAGATGACGATTCCTGAAATTCGCGAGAAACTTTCGAAAGAAGTTATTGAGCGAGTTGATATGGAACTTGGTGTTCTTGATGGAATGGGTTATAATGGTTATTTCTTGATTGTGCAAGATTTTATTAACTGGGGAAAATCTCAAGGAATTGTTTTTGGGCCAGGGCGGGGTTCGGCTGCTGGTTCGATTATTGCTTATGCCCTACATATTACTGATCTTGATCCACTTGAATATGACTTACTTTTTGAAAGGTTTTTAAATCCTGATCGAATTTCGATGCCAGATATTGATGTTGATATTCAAGATACGCGTCGAAATGAGGTTATTCAATATTGTACTGACAAATATGGCATTGATCGTGTGGCGAATATTGCGACTTTTGGTAAAATGATGGCAAAAAACGCCGTGCGAGACGTGGCGCGAGTTTTGGAAGTTCCGTATTCTGAAGCTGATCGTATGGCTAAATTAGTTCCAGATCCAAACCAAGGTAGACACATACCACTTCGAGTTTCGCTCGAAAATGACCAAGATTTAAAGCATGAGTATGAAACTAACCCAACTGCTAAAACTGTTTATGATTTTGCAATGCAGCTTGAAGGTACGATTCGAAACCACGGCGTTCATGCTTGTGGTGTTGTGATCGCACCAGACGATTTGGTGAAATATCTACCTCTTGAAATGGCACAAAAAGGTGTTGTGGCAACTCAAGTTCCGATGGGTCAGGTTGAAGATTTAGGTCTTTTAAAAATGGACTTTTTGGGCCTTAAAAACCTTTCAATTATTTCAACTGCGCAAAAAATTGTCAAAAAAACATATGGTATCGATCTTGACCTTTCGAAACTTGGCCTTGATGATAAAAAGGCTTATGAATTATTAGCTCGTGGTGATTCAACCGGCGTTTTTCAGCTTGAATCCGCTGGAATGAAGCGATATCTGCGGGAGCTTAAACCTTCAAAGTTTGAAGATATTATTGCCATGGTTGCGCTTTATCGACCTGGGCCAATGAGTGAAATTCCAAAATTTATTGCTCGAAAACACGGTGAAGAGCCAGTTACTTACTATGAAGACCATATGGAGAACGCTCTTAAAAATACTTATGGAATTTTGGTTTATCAGGAGCAGTTTATGCAGATTTCGAAGGAAGTTTGCGGATTTACTGGTGGTCAAGCGGATACGCTTCGAAAGGCCGTAGGTAAAAAGAAAATTGACTTGATGAAGAAAATGAAGGGCGAGTTTATCGAGGGAGCTGTAAAACATTCTAATGCTGATCGAGGAAAGGTTGAAGCTTTCTGGGAACATTTGGAAGAATTTGCGAATTATTGTTTTAATAAGTCGCATGCGGCGTGTTATGCTTTAATTGCTTATTGGACGGCCTATATTAAGGCGCATTACCCAGATGCTTTTATGGCGGCGCTAATGACGGCCGACTCTGATGACACCGACCGTTTGGCGATTGAGATTGCTGAATGCCGTTCAATGGGAATTGAGGTTCTTGGTCCAGATGTAAATGAATCATTTAAGGATTTTGCGATTGTGCCACATGAGAATAAAATTCGCTTTGGCCTTTTAGCGGTGAAAGCTGTTGGCGGTGGTGCAGTCGATGCGGTTTTAAATGCTCGAAAGGCCGGTGGAAAATTTACTTCAATTTTAGATTTTGCGAAACGTGTTAACGCTCGACAATTCAATAAAAAGGCTTGGGATTCATTAATTATGACTGGAGCTTTTGATCAATTCGGAACTCGCTCGGATTTGCTTTTTAATCTTGAAAGAATCCAGGAATATGGTTCGAAATCTCAAAAAGAGGCACTTTCAGGGCAGACGGATTTGTTTGGCTTTGCTGGTGCTGAAGATATGCGGGTTGAATCATCAATTGAATTAATTAACGCGCCGAAACAGCACACCGATAAAGAGCGTCTAACTTGGGAGCGTGAACTTTTGGGGCTTTATGTTTCAGCGCATCCACTCGACAGATATGTTAAATATTTCGAAGAGCAAACTCAACCACTTTCGCAGGTTCAACCGAATACTGATGGCCAAAAAGCAACTATTGGTGGAATTGTGATTGATGTTCGAACGATTATAACGAAATCTGGAACAAAAATGGCGTTTGTGAAGATGGAAGACAAAACTTCTGAAGGTGAGGTGATTATTTTCCCAAATCTTTATTCTGAAATTAGCGAAAAGCTTAAAATTGATACGGTTTTAAAAATTGAAGGAAAAATTTCTGCCCGCGACAGGGAAGGTAATTTGAAATCTGATGCTCAGATCATAGCGGAAGCAGTTTCAATAATAACAGACGAGGAATTGGAAAATTATGAATCAACTGGCCGTAGAGCAGATGGCTTAAAGGCGAGAAAAGTTCCTCAAACGAAAACAGTTTCGCAAAAAGTTTCAAACACGCAGAAAAAATCATTTACTCCTAAAAATAATAGTGTGGTTTCAAATAAATCTTTGGAAAAGTCGACATCAAATCCGTCAAGATCAGCAGAAAACTATCAAGCCGAAAAAATACAAAGAGTCTTCGTGCATATTAAAAATCCAAGTGATCATGAATCATTGCTTTCAGTGAAGAAGATATGTGGAAAATTCCCGGGTATGAGCGAGATAATTTTGGTTCTCGGCGAGGTTGAGAAATCTGCGATTCGAATGCCATTTAAAGTTGACTCAAACTCAGATTTACCAAAAGAGCTAGTGAGATTACTAGGCGAAGATTGTGTTGTTCTTAAGGATTAAAAGTAAAATAAAATCTCCAGTTAGATTCTGGAGATTTTTAATTGTTCTAAATTATTATTTTTCGAAAGGTTTTGCAAGTTCAAGCTCTGGGTGAGCTTCTGCAATTCGCATTAATTCATTATATTTTGCAACTCGATCAGTTCGTGAAAGTGAACCAGTTTTGATCTGCCCACAGCCCAATCCTACGGCTAAATGCGCAATCGTCACATCTTCAGTTTCACCTGAGCGGTGGCTCATGACAGTATTGTAGCCGTTATTTTGTGCTAATTTTACAGCTTCGATTGTCTCTGTCAAAGATCCGATTTGATTTGGCTTAATAAGAATTGCGTTCGCAACACCTAAATCAATTGATTTTTGGAGAAGTTTCGAATTTGTAACCATTAGGTCGTCGCCAACAAGCTGAATTTTTGAACCAAGTTTTTCGGTAAGAATCTTCCAACCGTCCCAGTCATTTTCAGCCAAGCCATCTTCGATCGAAACAAAAGGATATTTCGAAGTTAGATTTTCGTAAAATTCAATCATCTCTTCGCTTGAAAGAACTGCATCGTTAGCTTTTAGATCGTACTTTTCTTCTTTATAGAATTCGCTTGAAGCGGGGTCTGAAGCAAAGGCAATATCTTTACCAAGTTCATATCCAGCGTCTTTAATAGCTTCTGAAATCAATTGAAGTGGTTCTTCGTTTCCGTTTTGAACTTTTGGAGCATAGCCACCTTCATCACCAACGGTTGTTGGGTAATTTTTAGTTTTTAAAACTTTTGCTAAAGCGTGGAAAGTTTCTGCGCCCATTTGAACGGCTTCGAAAATAGTTTTTGCACCAACTGGCATAATCATATACTCTTGAATATCAGTTGCCCAGCCGGCATGCGCACCACCATTCATCACATTCATCATAGGAAGCGGAAGATTTGGCGTTGAGTTTGTTTTTTCGGCGATATATTGCCAAAGTTCTATTCCTTTCGCATTTGCAACAGCTTTTGCAGCAGCAAGTGAAACCGCTAGGATTGCATTTGCTCCGAGGGAAGATTTATTTTCTGTGCCATCAAGTTCAATCATGATTTTATCGATTACCTCTTGATCTTCGGCGTTCTTGCTGATTAGGGCTTCACGAATTTGATTATTTACAGCTGAAACAGCTTTTGTTACAGCTTTTCCGCCAAAAGCTGAACCGCCGTCGCGAAGTTCAAGAGCTTCACCTGAACCTGTTGATGCTCCACTTGGAACCGCTGCTCGGCCAAAAGCTCCGTTTTCTAAAATTACATCCGCCTCAACTGTTGGGTTGCCGCGGGAGTCTAAAATTTGTCGTCCTTTAATGTCTTTAATTGTGTATTCCATATTTCCATTTTAGCACCAAAAAAAGCCTTTCGCAAGAGTTTTATCTCGAAAATATTATTTGCTAAAAATGGCCAAACTATGGTATAATTATTTTAATATGAAGATTTCTCGAAGGAAGGAAAATGCACTCGTCTTCTTCAAAAACCTTGCGATGACGGCAACTGTTTTTGGTATTGTTTTAATTTTGGTTTTCTTAACGCAAGGCTGGCGGCTTGATGAAAAATTTGAAGTTCAACAAACTGGTTTAGTTCAATTTAATTCTTCAGTTTTGAATTCAATTGCCGAAATTGACAAAAAAAAATTGCCAGAAGGAACACCTACAAAAATACTCGCAAAACCAGGAAATCACGAATTTTCAATCTGGAAAGAAGGCTATAAAACTTGGTGGCGGCGTGCTGAAGTTAAAGTTGGTGAAATCTTATGGCTAAATTATGCAAGATTGATTCCAAAACAACTTAATGAAAAGAGTTTTCTAAATATTTTAAATTTAAAATCTGCTCAAGTTTCACCAGATAAAAAGAAGATTTTTGTAATTTATGAAGACAACAATGGTGAAGCGGCTTTTTGGCTAGTTGATATTTCTTTAAGTGAGCCAAAAATCTCGAGAATTAATTTTAACTCGAATATTTTTGAGCGTGATTTGCAAAATAATAAAAGTATAAATCAAACTAATTTTTATAAAATTGCAGAAAATTTGCAATTTTTGAAAGCTTCAAACGATAATAAAAAAGCACTCTTAAGTTTTAAAAATGGCAATAAACTTGAATGGCTTATTTTGAATTTTGAAAATCCAGATGAATCTATTAATTTAACTCAAAAATTCCATATTGATTTTTCGAAAATTATACCTTCAAATGATGAATTAACTAAACTTATTGGAATTTCCGGATCGGATTTACGAGAAGTCAATCTTTCGAATAGTACAATTTCTGCGGCAATTTTGAATGATGTTGTTGATTTTGAACTTTATGATAAAGAGAATATTGTTTATGTTGAGAAAAAAACAACGAGTAATGATTTTTCGGTCGGTCTTCGAAAAAATGATAAAAATATTGAGATTGCAAAAAATATAAAAAATCAACCAAAGGTTGCGATTGGGCGATATTATCGAGAGAGTTACGTTTATATTGGGCAAGATTCAAAAATTGATATTTATAAATCTGCTAGCTGGACAGAAAAAATGCATTTAACCAAAACACTTAATTTGAAATTTTCGCCAGATTATTTAAAGCTAAATGGCGAGTCTCGGATTCTAGTTGCGAAAAAGGGCAAAGATGTTTATTCTTTTGATATTGAAACACGGAATGAATATCAGTTCTCTGTATCAAATGATGGTAAGATAAAATGGCTTGATGATTTTATTTTGGGTGATTTTGAAGGTGAAAGAATGGCAATTTATGATTTTGATGGAATGAATAAACAAATTCTTTCGCGGGCAGTTTCAAATCTTCCATTTACGCTTTCTAATGATAATAAATATATTTATAGTTTTGTTAAAAATGACTCTGGCGGATTTTCGATAAATCGTCTAAATATGACAACCGAAAATTAAAACTACACTTTTCAAACGCTTGAAAAACTAAGAATTATATGGTAGAATATAGATATCATAGTTCTTTTAGGAGGTACCAAAAATGGTAGATTCAGATATGAAGAAGATTATTGGCGGTGAAAATTACGATTCATTTTGTCGGAAAGCTGACAATAATATGCACAGAACGAGCAAGGGAAATCCGGATAGTGGTGAGTATTTCTTTGTTCAGATTCGGTTGGAAAATCTTCAATCAATTAAGATTGTTCCGAACTTTATAGAGAAGTTTGATGGATATTGCAGATTCTCTGGCTGGACTTCAATTGATGGTCATTACATTTTTGTGAGTGGCCAATATGACGAATCTTTTACTAACAGTTATATTGAACATATTGGCGACTATAAATAACATTCATCAAATGCCCGTAATTGGGCATTTTTTATTGTATTTTTGTGAAAATATTGGTAAAATCGTAATTATTATGAATAAAAAATCCTCTAGACTTTATTGCTTCTCGCCAACCGTAATGTTAATTACTTTTATTTTCGAAAGTTTTTCAGCGGCATTTGCAATTTTTAAATATAAGCCAAGTAAAATTCGCACGCTAATTATTTTACTTTTAATGAGTTTGGCGGGCTTTCAAGCGGCTGAATTTATGGTTTGCGGAACGGAACATTTTTCTGGAATGGATTGGGCTAGGTTTGGCTATCTTGCAATAACGCTTTTACCGCCACTTGGTCTACATTTAGCGCACGAAATTTCTGGTAAAAAAGCAGGTATTTTGGTGAAAACTTCTTATTTAACTTGTGTGCTTTTTTCAATCTATTTTGTATTTGTAAGCAAAAGTGTTTTTACCGGAGAAAATACTTGTCGATCGAACTATTCAGTTTTTAATACACCAAATGGAGTTGCGACATTACTTTATACGCTTTATTATTATGGATGGCTTTTTGTAGCGGTATTTTTCTGTTGGAGTCAGATTTCGAAGATGTCAAGAGAAAATAATCGTGGAATTTTGCGGATATTTATTTCACATTCTAAAAAACTTAATGAAATTATAAATAGCGAAAACCTTCGAAAAATATCAGCTTTAAAATGTTTGATTAGTGGGTATATTGCGTTTATTTTACCAACAACAATTGTGAATATTGTAAACCCATCTACGATTGAAGGAATTCCGTCAATTATGTGCGGCTTTGCAGTTTTGATGGCGATTGTTTTGATTGGATTTGTCGCCCCAAGAACGCTTGAGCTAAAGAAGAAATAATCTTATATTTGTTGAAAAAACAAAAATATGGTAAAATAATACCAATATGAAGAAAAATCTTACACTTGTTGTAAATCCTCGTTCAAGCGGTTTCGAACTGATTCGAAAAAAGATTTTGCCTTTTTTAGATGAAACTCATTTCGAAAAAGGCAGTTTTAAAACTTTTGAAATTCAACCAACTTCACCTATAGAAAATGCTCGTGAAATGGCAAAAGGTTTGGAGGACGATGATATTATTCTAGTTGCTGGCGGCGATGGAACGGCGCATATTGCAGCAAATGCTGTGGCTATTTCTGGAAAAAAGAACATAAAAATTAAATTTACAGGATTTGGGAACTTCAACGATTATGCTCACAGCTTTTCAAAAAATAGTGGAAAAGCAGCAATTAAGTCTTTCGAAACACTAAAGATTCAAGCTAAAATTAGACCAATTGAATTGAGAATTAATGGTGAATTTTTTAGATATGCGCCACTTTATGCAACGGTTGGCTTGACTGCTGAAATGGCTGAAATTTTCGAAGGGGGAAGAATCAGAAAGGTTTTAAAAAAGGTTTATAATCGAAATATACGTTTAATTCTTTCGCTTTCTGCTGCAACGCGATTTTATTTTAAACATTGCCGTAATCACATTTTAAATCTTTCGAAAATTAAAATTAACGATGAAGATTTTTTAAATATTCCACAAAATCCAACTGATATTGTTTTTATGAATGGGCCAAGGATGGCGAGGATTATGCGAAGCTCAATTAATAAAAAAGATAGCGATAATTTTGGATTTGAAGTCTTAAATTCAGCAGGACTTATACGTAATTCTCCGTTTTTAATGAAAGGTTTTTTTGGTAAAATTCCGCTTAAAAGGGCCGATCGTGTAGAGATAGCTTTTCGAAAACCACAAAATATTGTAATTCAAATTGAAGGCGAGGTTTGCAAAATTAAAAAAGTGCAAACTATTGAAGCGAAGATAAGCGATAAAATAATTGAGATTTTATAGAGGTTGAAATGAACGAAATTGAGCTAACAAAAAAACTTATTGAAATCGAGAGTGTTTCTGGAAATGAGACGGAGATTTTAGAATTTTTGGCAGATTTTTTGCGGGAGAATTCGGCCGAAGTTTGGCAAAATAAAGATTTTGCGGCTGGTGTTTTAAAAATTAGAACAAATGGAAATGAGTTTTCAAAAAGTAGTCGAGCAATTATTTTGACGGGACACATTGATACAGTTTCGGCTGGTGATTTGCGAGCTTGGAAGAAATCACCTTGGGAAGCGACTGAAATGAACGGAAAAATTATTGGCTTGGGCGCGAGTGATATGAAAGGTGGATTGGCGGCTCAATTTATTGCTGGTCTTGAATTTGCCAAAGAAAATAATTTCGAAAGTAATTTTGACCTTTGGCTAGTTGCAGTTTCGAATGAAGAAATTGATGGCCGTGGAAGTCGAAATTTTGTGAAATGGTTGAATGAACGAAAAGATTTTGATTATAGCGAATTTTTTGGAGTAATTGCTGAACCAACAAATTGTGAAAATATTGAAATTGGCCATCGTGGAAATCGTTTTGTTCGATTAAAATTTAAAGGCGAAAGTGGCCATGCTTCACAACAGGCGAATTTTCAGAAATCTGCGCTTTCGAAAGCTTCATTCTTTCTATCGCAAATCAATGATATTTTTAAAAATTGGCAAGAAAGTTTTTCGAACGATTTTTTAGGTTCGCCAAGTTTGGTTCCAACTTCATTGAAATCTGGTGAAGATAAAAGTCCAAATAAAACTGCACCTTCTGCCGAATTGATTCTAGATATTCGAACCACGCCTGAACTTGACTCTGATTTTGAAAATGCCTTCAATTTATTGGCCGAAAAATATGATTTTAACTGGGAATATCATAGTGAGCCGGTTCCTTCAAGCCTTGTTTCAAAAAAATCAAGGGTTATTGAAAATATTTTGAAGGTTTCAAAATTAAGTGAAAAATCAATTATGGTTAGCCCAGGAGCAACTGACCAGGGTGAATTTGTGAATGGGTTAAAAAATGCTCAAGTAGTTGTTTTTGGCCCTGGTGAATGGGATGAGGCTCATCACCAGAATGAATTTATATATATAGATAAGCTTTTGAAATATAAAACTTGGATTATTAATTTTTTGAAAGAATTTTAATGGAAAGTGTTGACTTGAACAATGTTTTTTGGTAAAATTAAAACATACGCGGGTTTAGCTCAGTTGTTAGAGCGCTTCCTTGCCATGGAAGAGGCCAGGAGTTAGAGTCTCCTAACCCGCACCAGAAATTGCTAATTATACTACTGTAAGGACTACCTTGCAGTAGTTTTTTTCTTTTGTTTTAAGGGGCACCTACTGCAGGGGGTGCTCCTTTTGTTATTTCAATTGAGGCGTTGCCCATATAGCAAAGTCTCATAGAGATAAGAAAAACTCTACTAATCAATTTAAACCTTAATAATTTGGTAAAAAGTATGAATATAAGATATAAATTTTCACTCTCGCTGAATGGAAACCGCAAAAATAGTAAAGATTAAAGATTGCGAGCCAATAGTTTAATGAATAGTGAAATAATTTCATTAGCTCTGTCGGGCTGATAGGTTGCCCACCTTTTACTATCGGCCTAGCTGAGCTAATGAAGAAAGATTTTTATGAAAAATATTAACGAAACTGAGTTTGAAAAAGAAAAAGAGTTCGAAAAAATCAAGAACTCGAAAATTGAACTCAAACCAAAAACACAAAAAGGAGAAAATAAAATGAAAAACATTAAGAAATTTAACTGGAAAAAATTAATCGAAACAATTAAAACAATTGTAATTTACACTGCTGTAATCGCAGGTTTAGCTTTCTACTTTGGTATGAAACAAGGTGAAGCTAATACGAAAGTAAATCACGACAAATTAGTTGAGACTATTCGAAATTTAAACCAAAACAAGTAAGTCCAAAGGTATCGAATCCGATAGGTTTAAATATGGCGAATTCGCCACAATTAAAATCAACTCTCGAAGCTGCGACTAAACAACCAAGCTCAGCTCGAACTGTGGAGGTTCGAGTTCAGCCCTCGCCCAAAATTGCGAGTTCACAGGTTGCTGGTCGGTGCGAAGAGTTTCGAGAGATAGTTGAAAAATACCCGTGGAACTCAAAAGTCATGCTGGCGATCGCTCAAGCGGAGAGTAATTGCAATCCAAGGTCGGATAATTCCGGATTAAACACAAACGGAACTTACGACTACGGATTATTCCAAATCAACAGTGTTCACGGCCATAGCCGAGATATTCTAGCAAATCCGGCCAAGAACACCGAGATTGCTTTCAAAATCTGGCAATCACAGGGCTACCGAGCATGGTCAGCATACAACAACGGATCTTACTTGAAATTTATGAACTAACCAACATAAGGAGAATTGTATGAATAACAACCAATTAACAGACCAACAAATTAAAGAGTTGTTCTTTGAAATCGTCTTGAAAGAAAAAGCATACATTGAAGATGTCGATTGTGACGGCAAAAACTACGCTACGATCGCAGGCGATATATTTGATGAAGATTTTAATGAATATTTAGATAGCATCGGTTTCTTTGAACCATCACCAAGTGTTGAAGTTTGGCGAGAATATCAGATAAACTGCCAGCGATGCGTTCCGACTTATGAAATGCGAAGAAGGGGCTATGATGTTGAGGCTTTAGGGAATTTGCGAGGTTCGGTGAAGCTGGGAAATGTTGAAAAGATGAAAGAGCTATGGAGCTTGGAAGATAAAGATATTCTTAGAAACTATATCGAGATAAAGCGTGGAGAAAATATTACAATCAAAGATGCTGATTTTGGTAACGTTCTCGACTTTATTGAAGATTCAGATATAGGCTCAAGGTTTCAAATTTCTTGGTGGTGGTCTAAAGATAGAACTGGTCACACTATTGTTGCCGAAAATACTCGTAAGGGCGCAATATTTATTGATCCTCAAATAGGCAAGACTTTTACTGCTGAACAGTTTTGGCGTTTAGATAAAAATAAGCGAAAGATGTTTTTGTTCAGGATTGACGATCGTAAAATTAACGAAGATATGCTAAAATTGATTATGAAAGGTAAGAGTAAGGATGATTTAAAGGATAAGGGGCTAAAATCTGTATTTTTGGGAAACTATCAAGATAAAAAATGATATGCAGTTTACGATCCAGAGCACTTTTTAGATATAGATTGGTGGTATTATGGGGTTAGTGGTGATGGCTCTATCGAAAAAGTCTATGCAGCAGCTGAGATCGGAGTGGACGAAAATGATCCGGATTTTAAACGCTTTTCTGAGATAGAAGATAAATTTGGCTATTTTTGGGGTGAAGATAAAAAAGAATAATTTTTACCTTTACAGCCCCAATTAAACATGCTATAATAAAAACATAATATACGGCTCGCTAAGGCCGTATTTTCTTTTGCCATTTTTCAAAAAAAGAAACTCGCTACGACTTGAGCGAGCTTATATTTAAGGAGAAATGCATGTATATTTTTATAAATAGAGATTTGGAGATTCGGCTGAGTGAAGATTCGAGCCAATATAAGCAGTTCTGGAAACAGATTTGTAAGTTTGGCGAATATGTGAACCCAAACGGAAACGGAAAGATGATCCTTGACAAGAAATTTGCAGATGAAATGGTTGGAAATTTCAAAAGTGGAAAATATGGTGTTGTGCCAGTTCCGCTTGGCCACCCAAAAGACAGCATTGAGTTGGCGGAGTTGAACCGAGGCGAAGTTAAGGATTTGAAGATTACCGATGATGGAATTGATGCCTTAATTGAAATTCGAGATAATGACACGGCTGATAAAATCGAAAAACGACTAATTCCTGATGTATCAATGGGATTTAGCGAAGATTATTTGGATAAACGAACTGGAAAATATGTTGGCGCATTTTTAAAACACGTAGGATTGGTTGCAGACCCTTACATTAAAGGAATGGATCAATTTGTAGCGTTGAGCGAGAGTAGTGCAAGTATACTTTTCAGTGATAAAGAAATTAAGAAAGGAGAAGAGATGAATCTTGTAAAAATTAAGAACGACCGAGATTTTGACATTGAAGTTCAGTTTACTCTTAACGATGAAGAGCAAAAAGAGCTAATCAAGGCTGGTGAAGAAATTGAAGTGCCAGAAGATTTAAACGCAAAAAGCGCGCATGTCTGCAATGAGTGCGGAGATCATCACTGTTTAAAAGCTGATACGAAAACAAAAAACGAAAAACAAAAAGATAAAGACCAAAATGTACTGGAAACTGTCTTTCGTGATATGACCAATGAGCAGATTAAGCGAGCTATTGATAGTGATTTTGAAGATTTTAACCTTGGCGATAAAGACCGTGAGAAGTTCAAGCAAAGAATAAAGGTGATATTGCTGAGTGTGCTGGTAACGCGTGGTGTGGTGGCTTGGAGTGATTTTGTTTCAATATTAAAGCAAAATAATATATCAACGGACGAACTAACCGAATTTAAGATTTCTGACAAGCTGAAAAAACATTATGACAAAATGATAACTGATTTTACCAAGAGTTTTAGTGAAGATACTGCTAGATCGATTGCGAATAGAGTTGCTCAAGCTGAGACAGAAGACTGGAATAAGGAACAGTTAGCTCGTAGCTTGCGAGATATAACAAAAACTGAAGAGTGGCGAATTCAGCGAATAGCTCGCACTGAAACACACCGAGCGCACGGTTTGGCTGGTGTGGAGGCTGGTGTGCAAATTCAGAATGAATCTGGCGTGCAGATTTATAAAGAGTGGGTGGTGGTGAGCGCTAACCCTTGTAAATATTGCCGTGGAATGGACGGCAGACGAGTTAATGTAACTGAAAGCTATGTTAAAAAGGGTGGAATTCTAATTGGTAAATCAAAAATCCGTGTTAATGATTATGCTGATATCGACACGGCTGGTGCTCACCCGAACTGTTCTTGTGTGGAGAAATTTGGGATTGAAGAAAATAATAGTGAGCCTTGGCGGAGCGTTGAAATTGAAGAATTACCAGCTGAGAAATTTAATGAGGTTTATGGTAAGGGTTGGAAAGGCTTTAGTTTTGAAACTGAGCCACCATTAAACCAAAGAGAAAAAGAGATTGCACAAATCTTTTCAGCACAAACAAAAAAGACACCTTTAGCGATTAGGCGAGTTGAAAAGCCAGATGGCATAAAAACTCCAGACTTATTAGTTGATGATAAAAAATTTGAGATTAAGAAAGTATCGAGCCCGCGTTCAGTAGAAGATCAATTAAGAAAAGCGCGTAAACAAGGAGCTTTTGGTGTAATTCTTGATATAGATGATGAAAAATACAATTTTGAAGATTTAGCTACGGAAATAAGGAGAAGACAAAAGCAGTTTAAGATTGAAGAAATATACAAGATATTGAATAACGAGATTATAGACTAAAAATAGACCAGCTCGCCGAGTCCTATGCAGGACACGACCGCTGGTCTATTTATTTTTGTAAGCCTTACTATTTAGATCTTATCATATTTAAGCTAAAAAGTCAATATTCTTTTTAGAGATAGCTTCATTAACGATAATAAAAGTAAAACAGCCCGCATTCCCTGGACCAGACCCAGGTGCGTAGCTGTTTTATGCTTCAATAATATCATAAGTTGTCTAAAAAATTAAGATTGCTGAACTTTGATTATTATAGACAATTTATGGTAAAACTGAAATATCTTTTTCCAAGGAAGAACCCAACAATAATTTATACTTAACTGGCGAAAAATATGAAAAGATAACACTTGACACAAATATAGATAGTCTATCGAATATATATGATATCAAGAAAGCTTGTGAAAAATATAGTGATTCTGACAGCTCTCTCGGAAAAAGCCAAATATATCGCTGTAAGTATGAGAATCGATATGCACATTTCAATTTTATAAATGGAGTGCTAAGTTCTAAGAACATATTAAATTATTGATTTAAAATCAAAAGGTTTTGTCGAAGGACAAACTATAATAAAAATATCCCGCCTCAGTCTGTTTAATCGCCGCTGAGGCTTTTGTTTATTGACATTATTATCTCGCTTATGCTACAATAGGAGTGTAAATAATAGATACTTGATTTTTAGGGTAAAAGGTGGTATAATATGTCTATGGTTAGGACAAAAGTCGTAAAGATGTCCCAAATAATAGGATATATCTTTAAAGTTTCCAAAATTCCGAAGATTAATAGGGTTAAACTTATTAAACTTATTTGGGCAGCAGATAGGTATCATATACGAAAATACGGTAGGCTTGTTTCTGGTGATACATACTATGCTATGACACACGGCCCCGTATCTTCATTGGCTCTAGATATTGCTCAATTAACCGAGTGGAAATTTAATGATGATGAGTATGCATTTCTAGAGAAACTTTTTAATTCAGACAAGAAAGACACCTGGATTGAAGGTGGAGTATCTATTGACGATGACTACTTAAGCGAAACTGATAAAGAAGCTATTGAATTCTCCTGGAGCACTTTCGGTAAGTTCGATAATTTCTATCTTGCAGATAAAATAAGTCACAGATACCCAGAATGGAAACGACTTGAAGATCATTTTGTCGATACGTCAAAGCCAAAGACTAGAGTCGTAATCAATAATGAAGATTTTTTTGAAAACCCCGATAATGATGAATTTTTCAATATCATAGATGAAGACCATCTAGCTGCTTCAAAAGAATATTACAGAGATCAAGAAGCTATAAGAAAAGTTCTAGGAGAATAAAATGTTCTCTAAGGAGCAATTATTTGAGGCATTTAAATATACTGCTAAAAAATCATTAGTATTTCGATATAAAGGCGATCCACCTTTCGACTCGGAAACTCATCATGTTTTTGTTATTTTATATAGAGCTCCTGAGAGCGGAGAACTGTTTCTAGTTAATGGATCTTCTAAATATGACAAAAAATACTCGATATTATATAAAATGGGTAGAAATCCTGAAGACACATTAGTATGTATTGAAGGCGGTAAATATAATTTTTTCCCTCTAAAAACAGCAATAGATTGTAACACCGTTCACGAGATAAACTTAGAATCGCTAGTTTTAGAGGACTTTGAGTATATATCAGATGGCTCCATAGAAGAAGATGATATGGATAAGATAATTTTTGGGATTAAAAATAGCGACTCCGTCCCCGGCAGAATCAAGGAATTAATAGACTAATTTTGCCAAAAACCTCAAAACCTGCTATAATTAAATCAGTTCAACAACTCGTCGGAAATTTCTTGACGAGTTTTTCTTTGTCTATATTTTTCGACGCGAGAAAGTAAAAGAACGGCAGCGATGCCCGAACCAAAATCGGGCGCATTACCGTTCCTTTATACTTTAATAATATCATAAGTTGTCTAAAAAATCAAGGATATTGAAAAACCTCAATAAGAAATCTTGAATTCTATATAATACTTGGTGATAAAATTATTAAGAAATAAGAAAAGAGGCATCGCCCTAGTGCTATCCAGCACAAGAGTATGCCTCTTAATATTTTCATTATACTGTATTTCGGTATAAAAGTCAATATTTTATGTTGTTTTTTAAAAAAATATTTTAACTGCTCGACTATTTGGATTTACACTTATAATGTAATAGTAAATTTAAAGAGGAAATATGGCAGAAAAAGTTAAGAAAACAGCACTGGAGCTGAAAACTGAAATTTCGAAGTCCGTGGGAGAAAATGAGGAGCGAAAAATTAGGTTTGTAGCATCGAGTGTGAACGAAGATCGCCATTACGAGAAAGTGGACGTTGCGAGCCTTCGCCTACCTTTAAAGCAAGGTGGCGAGATCCGAGCTGGAGCAATTCCAACAGAAGGAGTGAATGATTTGGTGGATATTCCATTAATCCTAAACCATTCTGGTGATGTTCGGGATACAATCGGTTCAGTGCGTAGTGCTTTCTACGAAAATGGTGAGCTGATTTTTGAAGCAGGTATCTCGAAACGAGAAATAGCACAAGAAATGCTGCTACTTCTTGAAGAAGGACACCTCTCGAATGCGTTCTCGATTACAATGTCAGATTTTGACTATAATTTTGAAAGCGAAACGATTAGTAACGCTGAGATTATTGAGGTGAGCTTGGTTTTCCGCGGAGCTAACAGAGAAGCAAGGCTTTTGGCCGTAAAATCTCTGAAAGGTGATGAAATGAGCCAAGAAAAAGAAACTCCAGAAGTTTTGAAAAAAGAGGCTACAACTACAGTTTATCCTGAGGTTGTAGCAGACGATGAACCTGAGGTTGAGCAGGCTGAAAATTCAACCGAAAATAATAATTATAACGAAGAGAAAGAAGAAGAAATGGATAAAGAAATTGCAAAAGATGTTATTTCAAAAGCAGCACCAAGCCAAGCTGTGAAGTCTTCAAGCAACTATCTTGAAACTCGTGAGGCGATGAATGACTATGCGAAAATTCTTGAGAAATTCGCTGGTGCTAATGCTAACGAAGTGAAAAAAGCTTGGGCTGATCATGTAGCGCAAAAAGGTATTAGTAATGTTGAGGTTCTACTACCATGGAAGAGTCCAGGAGTTAGAGTCTCCTAACCCGTATTAATGTAGATATTAAAATGACTGCTTAGGCAGCCTTTATTCTATGACAGTAGTATAAATTACTAAAGTTTTTATAGTTTTGATTAATTTTATTGATATTTTGCATAAAATTTGTTCCTTTTTAGTGAGCGGTTAAAGCCGAAGAATTAGGAGGAGAAAAGTCTTTTTTCTTCAGCTTGAATCGCTCATTAAAGGTTATATTATTTAAACAAAAAGAATGACTGTTCGTTGCTCAGTCACTCTTTTTGGTACCGCGAGCCGGACTTGAACCGGCACGAGCGTAATGCTCACCAGATTTTGAGTCTAGCGTGTCTACCAATTCCACCATCGCGGCTTATTATGGTTTTGACTATTTACACAGCTCAGTATCTATTGTATACTAAGAGTAGGGAAAAATCAAGAGAAATGAATGATAATAATAAAAAAAATCAAAACAATGGATTGAATATACCTGAGAGGCAGCTACAGAGTACTTTTTCAAATGATAGAAATCGTGCTGCGATTGAATTTCGAAGGCAAAAAGTCCAACAGCTTTACCAAAAAGCCAATACTGAACAAATTGCAGAAATCCAGCAAAGTAAAAAAGAAGCTCGGCCAGAGAAAATTAACTTGGCAGAATATTTAAAAAATCAAAATAACTCCAAAAAAGTTGATGGGCAGCGAGAAGAATTAATCAAGAATTCAATTGAGGAGGTTTCGAAACCATTTCAACCACAACCAAAAGCTAGTTTTAATTCTAGTGTTGGTCAAGAGACTGATGACTTTAAGACTCGCCAAAAAGTTATTCAACCACTTCAGAATAAGCAAGATGTTGTAAAAGTTGATGAAAACTCACACAATTTAGGAGCAGTAAAATATAAGCCTCAGCAAACTGTTCAAAATTTTTACAATATTCAGCAAGAAAATCAGCCGAGTGAGCAATGGAAACGATATCACGCAGCTTGGCAGAATTATTATCAAAAATATTACGAAACCTATTATTCGGCAGCCTTAGAGCAGCAAAAAAAGCAAACGGCAAATATTCAACCAGAAGTTGCAGAGGATCTAACAGAAAACCAGAAAAAAGAACGAGCTTTGGCAAAGCTTCGAAAAGATATTTCAGAGAAAGCACGTCAGCAGACTGAGAAAATTCGAAAATCCCGCCATTTTGTGCCAATTTTTTCAGCGATTATTGTGGTAGCTTTGTTTCTATTTTTGCAATATAATAGATTGATTTTTGCTTCAGTTGAGGCTTATGTTGCGCCGGGAAATTCGAATGCTGCTCAAACAATTTATAGCCCGAATTCTTCTAACTCGGTTGGACAAGAGCCAAAATTGATTATTCCAAAAATTAATGTTGATGTTCCAGTTGTTTATGGTGTTGGGAATGATAACGCATCTCAATTGAAAGCAATGGAAAAGGGTGTTGCACATTTTTCAATTCCAGGCGCAAATGCGGTTCCGGGGCAAAATGGGAATACTGTTTTGAGCGGGCATTCAAGCAATGATCTGTTTGACACAGGCGATTATAAATTTATTTTTGCTCAGCTTGATAAACTTAAACAAGGTGATGTAATTTATACTAATTATAACGGCAAACGATATACTTATAATGTAACAAAAACAGAGGTTGTAATGCCGAATCAAGTAAATAGAGTCCAAATTGGGACAGATAAACCGATGCTAACTTTGATTACTTGTGTTCCTCTCGGAACCGCTGAAAAGCGTTTGCTCGTTTTCGCCGAACAGGTTTCTCCAGATCCAACCAAGGCTGAAAAACCGGCCGCGCAGGAGAATTCTGATAATAAAAAAGTGACTCTTCCACGAAATTCTCTAACATTTTTTGAAAGATTATTTAGCTGGAAATGGGATTAAGACAATAAATTGCTCAAGCTTAAATTTGAGCAATTTATTTTTTTGAAAACCCTTGAAAATTTAGTAAAAATGAAGTAAAATATACATAAGCTAAATAGGGAATAAAATGAGAGACGAAATTATCATAAACGGAAAAAAATATGATGCAATCACGGGTGAACTTTTAAGTGCTCCAAAAAATAATTGTAGTATTAAAAATAAAGATATTTCGAAAATTCATAATAATTTGCAGCGTTCAAGCACTTTGAATCGTAAATATGTTACAGTTCCAAAGAGGCAAGGAGTTTCTCTTCACCAAGATGAAATGATTAGTCAATTTAAGCGTCGCCACGATTATCGAGAGGCGATTTTGCGCGCGCGTGAAGCAAAAGAGACTCAACAAGACCGAATCTTAATTTCACGTTTTTCGAAAAATTCTAAAATAATCTCACCAATTTCAAAAGAGCAAATTAAAGAAGCTGAGAAGGTTGCGCCTTTCGAAGAACATCCACTTGCTAAAAAAGCTAAGGAAGAACTTCGAGCAAAAAAAGCTCAAAAACAAGAAATTTCAAACCAAGAAGTTAAAGAATTTGCGATTAGCCAAGCAATTGAAAGGTCTCGCGAAGAAAGCAAAAAAAGCCGCGGAATTCACCTAAAGAGTTTTTTTGCGCGCAAGAAGTTTATTAGTTTCTCGATGGGCTTTGCTATTGCAATTTTTGGCGTTGGATATCTAACTTATATCAATCTACCAGATATTGTAAGCAGAATTACGGCTTTTCAATCTGGAATGGCTGTTGAAACTCCTGCTTATATTGCAAGTGGATACTCTCCAAAAGGCCTAGCTTATTTTGATGGAAAAAATGTTAATTTCGAATATAAAAAAGGTGATTCGAATTACAAGGTTCAACAATCGCAAAGTGGCTGGGATAGTTCAGCGTTATTGCAAAATTATGTTACAAAAAAATGGAGTGAAGATTATTCAACAACTTATAGTAATGGCTTAACGATTTATTCGAACCGTCGTGGGGAATCTGTTTGGGTGAACAATGGAAAACTTTATAAAGTTGAGGTTTCTGGCAATAAGATTTTAGATGAAGAAATTCGAAAAATCGCAACCAGTCTTAGTGCATAAAAAAGTAGCTTTTGGCTACTTTTTTGTTTTGGGTTGAGAAAAAATAAAAATTAAAGTATAATAGGTAATTATGAAAGCAAGAACTCGTTTTGCGCCAAGTCCAACTGGTTATATTCACGTTGGAAATGTTCGAAGCGCACTTTACCCTTATTTGATCGCCAAGCAGACTGGCGGAGATTTTATTCTACGAATTGAAGATACCGACCAAGCTCGATTTGTTGATGGTGCAGAAGATTTAATCCTTGATACTTTAAAATGGCTTGGGCTAGACTGGGATGAAGGCCCAGTTTATAACGAAAAAAATCAAGAAAAAGGTGATTTTGGGCCATATCATCAAACTCAACGTCGTGAAAAATATCTTGAGTGGGCGCAAAAAATGATTGAGAAAGGCTTAGCTTACGCTGACCCATATTCGCCAGAAGAAGTTGAAGAATTTCGAAAAAAAGCTAAATCTGAAAAGCGTGCATTTTTATATCGCAACCATCGCCCGGAAAACCCGCCAGAATGGAAACTTGGAATGCCGCTTCGTTTTAAGACCCCAGAAATTAAACGTTATTCCTGGAATGATGCTGTGATGGGTGAGCTTTCGGCTGGCGCAGAGGCTTTAGATGATTTTATTTTAATTAAAGCGGATGGCCTTCCAACTTATAATTTTGCGCATATTGTTGACGATTTCGAAATGAAAGTTACACACGTAATTCGCGGCTCAGAATACGTTGCTAGCACTCCAAAATATCTTTCGTTGTATGAGGCACTCGAAATTCAGCCACCAATTTTAGCTCATTTACCGCATATCTTAGCACCGGAAGGCAATAAAAAACTTGGTAAGCGCGATGGAGCGAAAAGTGTTAGCGAATATCGAGCAGACGGAATTTTACCAGAGGCAATGTTGAATTTTTTGGCTCAACTTGGCTGGAATGATGGTACTGAACAAGAGATTTTTACCAAAGAAGAGTTAATTGAAAAATTCTCTCTTGACCGTGTGCAAAAATCTGGGGCAAGATTTGACGAACAGCGACTTTTGTGGCTCAATGGTCAGTGGATTCGCAAAATTACGCTTGAAGATTTATTTGAGCGTGTGCAAGATTTTTGGGGAGAAAATGCTAAGAATGCTAGCGAAGAATACAAAAGGGAAGTTCTTGGTCTAGTTTTTGATCGCTTAAAAACACTTAAAGATCTCCCGCTTGCTAGCGAATATTTCTTTGCTGAACAAGATGCCGATTTAGAGATGATTTCGAAAAATAAGCAACTTAAAAAACTTGAAAAATCGCAAATTGTGGAACTTTTAAGTTTGGTTATTTCTGAGTTTGAACAGCTTGAGGCGTGGAATGATGATGAAATCCAAGAATTGCTAAACAGGTTGCTTAAAAAGACTGGTCGGAAACCAGGAATTCTATTCCAGATTATTCGGATTTCATTAACTTGGGCTCCATTTTCGCCGGCTTTGAATCAAACTCTGCGAGCAATTGGTAAGGACGAAAGTGTAAAACGCCTTAAAAATTCACTACAAGAAATTGGAAAAATGTAAAAATAAGCTCCGTGACAAACGGAGTTTATTTAATATTTTCGAAAATAATTTTAGCAATTTCTCGCGGTTTTTCCATTGGCGACAAATGGCCAGAATTTTCAAGAATATGAAAATCTGATTTAGGGAAGTTTTTGCGAAATTCCTCTTCATTAAAAGGCTGAACCGTTCCATCTTTATCGCCGATAATAGCAATTTTGATATAATTCTCGGTTTCAAACACTTTTTTATCAAGTGCGATTGGGATTGTTGATTTTTGCGCGAGTAAATTCCTTGCTGAGTTTTGACATAAAAACATATTTTGATAAATATTTTTATTTGCTTCAAGTGACCAAGTTTTTTGGAGAGTGGCTGCTTTAAAAGGTGAAAAAACTGGTAGATTTGAAAAAATCATTAAAAATCTAGATTTATTTAATAATTTTATTCCAGCTAAAAATGAATCGCTGGGCTCAAAAACAGGATTTATAATAATGGTTGGAATTTTTTTCGAAATCTCATCATCGCTGACAAAATAAGAACTAAAAGAATGGCCAACAATAAGATGAATTTCACCAAAATTGCTAAGTTTTGAAATCATCTTTTGGTAGAAAATTCGAAAAATATCGATATTTCGAAAGGTATTAAGTGAACTTTTACCGTGAGCAGGTAATTCACAAATAATAATTGAATATTTTTTTGAAAGCTCAAATCCAAGTGGAGTTAGTCCAAAATAGTTTCCGCCAAAACCATGAAAAAGAACGGCAATTGGTTTATTTTCTTCTAAATTTTTATATATTGAAATTTTATTGCTATCAATATCGATAAACTCATTTTTTAGCTTT
Organism: uncultured bacterium; assembly: GCA_938030735.1. Lineage (GTDB taxonomy): Bacteria > Patescibacteriota > Saccharimonadia > Saccharimonadales > Saccharimonadaceae > Nanogingivalis. The sequence continues at coordinate 94,914 of CALHIM010000006.1, read as the reverse complement.
CTTCGCCAAGATTTTAGATTCATTTTATAATTATACCATTTTTGAGGCCTATTTACAAAATGCACTTTTGAAAAAGCATAAGTTGTGATATAATATATTTAAAGCTTAAGAATTTTTAAATAAAAAGAAAGGAAAAAATGGCAAATCCGCTGCGACTAGTGATGATTCGGCACGGGCAAAGTGAGGCTAATATTGTTCAGCATGCGCAAAAGCTCGGGCAAAAAATTAATCTAGAAAAAAAGGTTGAGGCGCGTGCAGACTGGCGACAGCGGCTTTCGCCGAAAGGTAAAGAGCAGGCTGAGAGAGCAAGGAGAGAACTTTCGAAAATTTATGGAAGTTTGGATTTTTTTGATTCGAAATATACCTCACCTTTTATTCGAGCGAGAGAAACTGCTGCAATTTTAAGTGGAGAAAATTGCCATTTCTGGAAGATTGATGACTTACTCTCAGAACGAAACTGGGGAATTTTTGGTCGCGTAGATATGAATGAGCGAGTTGATAATTTTCCAATTACAATGAGATACCTCTATAATGATCCATTTTTTATGCGGCTTGATGGTGGTGAGAGTATTTTTGATGTTTATTTGCGTTTTCGAAGTTTTTGTGAGCGTTTAAAGAGAGAGGAGTCAAACCAGAATGTTTTGATTGTTTCTCATAAACAGTTGATTCAATCCGCTTGTTATTTAATTGAAGGATTTTTGCCTGAACAGTGGAATAATAATCGAATACGAGATATTTACGATGTACCGAATTTGGGGGCAATTGAGTATTCAAGAATCAATCCAATGAATGCGAGTGACGTCCGTGAAAATTTTGCTTGGCGGAGGGTTTTGAACTTGGGCGAAGCTGACGGAAAATATGGAGATTGGGAAGAATTTGATATTCGCCGAGATTTTTCGAATGATGAATTATTAACTCAAGTTAGTGAAAATAAACCTTTTTTAAAATAGGTATTGACAAAGCTTAAACGTTTTGATATAATTTTATCATAGTTGATGTGTTATCAAGGGCGATGTTTGTTTTCTCCCCTAAATAACACTTATAAATAAAAATAAATAACAAAAACCGCCCAGGGTGGGCACACATCAACAAATAAATCACTGCTTGAAAAAGTGGTGATTTTATATTATAATGAATAAGATTATGTTTAAAAAAGGAATTCAAAGAAAACTTGAAAAATATGTTCGAAAATATTTCGAAACTCACCCAGACATTAAATTGATTACGGTTGCTGGTTCTGTTGGAAAAACTAGTACAAAACTTGCGATTGCAACTATCTTGAGTCAAAAATATCGTGTAAGATTACATGAGGGGAACCACAATACACATTTGAGTGCCCCTTTGGCAATTTTGGGAATAAATTTTCCCGGAAATCCTCGTAATTTTTGGGAATGGCATAGAGTTTTTAAAGCTGCAAGAAAGCGAATTAAATCACCGAGTGATCAAGAGCCACAAATTATCATTCAAGAACTTGGAACTGACCACCCCGGTGATATTGAACAGTTTAGTAAATATCTTGCTCCAAATATTGCAGTAATTACCTCTATTACTCCCGAGCATATGGAGTTTTTTGGGAGTATTGATGCTGTTGCGCAAGAAGAGCTTGAAGCTGCGAGTTTTGCTGAAATGGCAATTTTAAATCAAGATGATATTTCGCCAGATTTTTTTAAATATGTTCGAAATTCGAATATTGCAACTTATAGCTCGGTTGGTGGAGCTAACTATAATTTTATAGCTAATATTTTCTCTTTGCTTGATGGCTTTAGTGGCAAAATTCAAACTCCAGAATATGGTGAAATTAATGTTCGAGCAAAAGTTTTTGGCGAGCATTCTCTCAGGCCAATTACTGGTGCAGTAGCGGTCTCTATTAAGCTTGGCTTGAACCTACAAGAAATTGTAGGTGGTTTGGCGAGTTTGAAACCAGTTCCTGGTAGAATGAATTTTATGCGAGGCGTTAAAGACTCTGTTTTAATTGACGATACTTATAATTCGAGTCCGGCCGCATTAGAAGCCGCAATCCAAACACTTTATTCTCTTTCTGCACCTTCAAAGATTGCAGTTATTGGAAGTATGAATGAGCTTGGCGAAGCTTCTGCTTTTGAACATCAAAAAATAGGTGAAATGCTTGATGGGATTTCTCTTTCCTGGGTGGTTACTGTTGGCGAGCATGCAAATAAGTTTCTTGCTCCAGCTGCAAGATTGCAAGGTTGTCAGGTTTATGAAGCAAAAAATGCAATTGATGCGGGAACTTTCGTTCATAAGATTATGGAGCGAGGTGCTTTAGTTCTACTTAAAGGTTCTCAAGGTGAAATTTACCTAGAGGAGGCCACAAAAATCCTACTTTTAAATAAAGATGATGAAAAATGGTTGGTTCGTCAGGATGAAAAATGGAAAAAAACCAAAGATGACTTTTTTAGTAGCTTCACAGAAGTTGCTGAAGATGAGGTTTAGATGAAAGAAATTTTGCCAATTGTTGATGAAAATGATAAAATTATTGACAAAATTGATAAGGCTGAATTTGATAAAACTACGGGGCGAATTTATCGAACGGTTTCGTTAATTTTATTTAATTTAGATGGTGATTTTTTGATTCAGCGGCGATCTTTCTCGAAAGCTACATTTGCTGGAAAATGGCAAAATTCGGCAGCGGCTGGTCATGTTCAGATTGGCGAAAGTTATCTGGATGCGATTCATCGTGAAACTATCGAAGAAATTGGTTTGAACTTGCGGTTTCAAGATTTCATTAAAGTTGAAAAGGTTTTTATTCATACCAAAGAAAATAAGCGGCGTTTTATGCAAGTTTTTGCTGCAAAAACGAATTTTAATCTTGAAGAGCTAGCGATTGCGCACGATGAAGTTGCCGAAATTAAGTTAGTAAATTTTAAAGAATTTCGAAAAATGGTTGAAGAGCACCCTGAAGATTTTACAGATTCACCAGAAGTTACATTAAAAATTCTTGAAAAAGCCCGAGCAAAAATTGAAAAATAATTATTCGCAAGCAATTTTATAAAGGGCTATTCCGGTTGCAACTGAAACGTTGAAACTTTCTTTTTGGCCAAACATTGGAATTTCAAGAGTTTTATCGCATAAATTGAGCAATTCTTTCGAAATTCCTTCAACTTCTTCACCTAAAAGCAAGGCAATTTTTGCATTTTTATTGGCTATGAAATCTTTTAAAAAGATTGATTTTTTACTTTGTTCGAGCGCAAAGATTTCGAAACCTTGACTTTTTAAATTTTGAATTGTTTTAAAAATATCTTTAGAAATTTCAGCTGGAACAATTTTTTCAGCCCCAAGCGCGGTTTTATGAATTTGTGAATTAATTTTTTGCGCAATGTGCGGCAAGCGACCAGTTTTTTGAAAATCCTCGTCCTTTAAAATTGGGAAGGGTGAATATCCGCTGAAGATAATTTTTGAAACACCAAAACCTTCGCTAGTTCGTAAAATTGCACCAATGTTATGAGTTGAACGAATATTGTGCGCTAAAACAACGATTTCACGATTTTGCACACGGTTTTGGTTTTCGAAAGAGTTAGGATTTTTCATTATTTTCTATTTTAGCAGATTTTTTAAAAAATAAAAAGAGCCCGAAGGCTCAAAACGGCTTCTATCTTGAGGAATTTAGAAGCGAAAAAGTACGACCGAGAAGCTCGAAAGTGTATTTCTGTACTTCTTTCGAAACTCCACCAAGTTCTGACTTGAATATATAAAAATCTTCTAGGAGTTCTTTCTCAACTTCTATTGAAGCCGTATTTGGGTGAAAATTAGTATCATAAAACTCATTGATGGTGCAAATTTTCATAAAAGCAGAATATGGTTGAATTATACCGATTTCGACTATGAATTCACTTTCGACTTCAAAATATGAATTCCAGTCATTTTTTGGAATCTCGGTATCTTTGAGTTTTCGAACATCCCGGCTGCTTTCCAGAACTATATGTTCTAAAGATTCTTTAAGGTGCATTTTTTCTTACCTCATTCTAAAAATTTCGCTTGAAGCGATGAGAATATTTTAGCATTTTTGATTGAAAAAATAAAGTGCTTGTGGTAAAATTAAGTTAATGGAAGAAAATAAAGTTCAGCTAATGCGTAGGCAAAAGGAAGAAGAAGCGACCGAGCAACGGGCTAGAATCCTTGGGTTAACGTATCTTGATACGCGAGATTTCGAAGATATTTTTCCTCTTGCAAGAGATCTTTTTACAAATGAGCAGATGTATCGGGCATTTTTGGCGCCACTTCAAATTGGTGATATTGATGAAAATAAGCCTTGGCGAGTTTTGATCACCAGTTTAACTCCACGCTCAGTTATTCAAAAATTAAGCAAAAAATATCAAGATGAAGGCAAGACTCTTGAGCTTTTCTTGGTTTCTGAAAGTGCATGGAAGAATATTATGCGGCGTTATGACCCGCCGAAAAAGGTTGTTTATGACGATATTGAAATTGCCGGTGAGGGTGATAGTGCTACTTTAGATAAAGTTAGCCAAACTTTGGCAAATGTTGCTTCCGATCAGGTTTTTGATTATCTAATCGATCAAGCAGATAGGCTTGGCGCGAGTGACATTCATATCGAAAATCAACGCCAGACGATTCGAATTCGAATGCGTGTTGATGGTGCGCTCCACCCAGTCGCTGAGCTTGGGCGAGATCGATATCGTGTTGTTATGGGTGAACTTTCTTCGCGAGCGGGAGTGTCGAGCGCTTCAAAAACTTCCCAGTCTGGACATATGCAGAAGGATATTTATCGTGACGGGACTTCGCATCTTTTAAATTTGCGTGTTGAAACTGTGCCGACAATGTATGGGATGGATGCGGTGATGCGTTTATTTAACTTTGATGAAAGTATGCTTCAGCTTGATTTGCTTGGAATTGCGCCAAAAGAGCGAGCTGAAATTGATGAAATTATTTCGCACCCGCGTGGAATGGTTTTGATGGTTGGTCCAACTGGTTCCGGTAAGTCAACAACTCTTTATTCTATGCTTAATGCCTTAAATACGCTTGACCGTAAGATTATTACGCTTGAAGATCCAATTGAATATGGTATTGGTGGAATTTCGCAAATTCCGATTGACACAACGCATGGTGCTAGTTTTGCTGACGGCTTGCGTTCAGTTTTACGTCTTGACCCAGATGTTGTAATGGTTGGTGAGATTCGTGACAATGACACGGCGAAAACTGCAATTCAGGCTTCAATTACTGGCCACTTGGTGCTTTCAAGTTTTCATGCCAATTCAACGAGTGCGGCTTTTTCGCGTATGATTGATATGATTGGTATGAATCCAATTTTCTCGAGCGCGATTCGACTTTTGATCGCTCAGCGACTTGTTCGAAAGCTCGACGAAAATGCTAAAGAATATATCCCAGATGAAGCAACTAAAAAATGGGTTCGAAACGTTCTTGAAGGTGTCCCAGCTGAAAAACTTCCACAAGATATTTCTGGAGATTTTAAGCTTTGGAAGCCAGTAGCTTCAGAAGATAGTCCGTTTGGCTATAAGGGGCGAATTGTGGTTATGGAAATGATGGTTGTGAACGATAATATTGCAGCATTTTTACGTGGTGAAAGAGGCGTAATTTCGACTGAAGCGATTGAGGCTCAAGCTCGCAAAGATGGCTTGTTAACCCTTTTACAGCAGGGCGTGATTTCGGCACTTCGTGGTGATACAACTATTGAAGAAGTAAATCGTGTAATTTAGCTCTTCACAAAAACTAAAAAGTATGATATAATGAATCTTGATTGTATATATTAAATTTAAAAGTGAGTGGAAAATATGAGTTTTGAGTTAATCAAAAAAGTTAATGACGCACAGAAAAAAGAAGCCGTTCTTGATATTAAAAGTGGCGATACTGTTCGCGTTCACCAAAAAATTAAAGAAGGTAATAAAGAGCGAATCCAGATTTTCGAAGGTGTAGTTATTCGAACTGACCGCAAGAAATCACATACTTCTCGAATTACTGTTCGGAAAATTGCTAGCGGTGTTGGAGTTGAGAAATCTTTCCTTCTTCACAGTCCGTTAATTGAAAAGATTGAAATTGTTCGCCGTTCGAAAGTTCGCCGAAATTACCTTTCATTCTTAAGAAACCGAAGCGGTAAAAGTGCTCGTCTTAAACAAGTTTCTTTTGACCGTGAAGCTGTAAATACTTTGCCTGAAACTCCAAAAGCGGAAGAAAAAGTTGAAGCTAAATAAACTTAATTGTTTTTATAAAATTAAAATCGCTCAAATTTTGGGCGATTTTTGATTGACTTCTTTAGAGAGTGTGCTATAATTGAAGAGTATGAAAAAGCTTAAGTTAAATAGTGGTTTTACAATTATTGAGGTTGTTTTAGTTCTTGCGATTGCTGGCCTGATATTTCTAATGGTATTTTTGGCTTTACCGACATTGCAGCGTTCGCAGAGGGACACTCAAAGAAAACAGATTATTTCAAAAATTGCGGCAATTTTAGAGGAGTCGAGAACGAACAATAAAGGTAATTACGTGAGTGATTATGATACTAATAATGAGCTTGAAAATTTTATTAAAAACTATCTAAAGCCCCACGAGAGTGAGTTTTTGGATCCAAGTACAGGGCAATTTTACACGTTTTTAAAGTGTGGAAGTAAGGTGAATTGTGGGACAGGGGTTGGCCAAGATAATCTTGAAATTGGTGAAATTTATTACAACTCAAAAGCTTATTGCGAGGCTGGGAAATTCGTTGACAAGCCTGCTAATGCAACGAATTTCATTTTACTTACAAGACTTGAAGCTGGCGGATTATATTGTTTTTCTTCTTCAAATTAAGATTTTAAAAAATTTAAAAACTCCTCTCATGAAGGAGTTTTTAATTATTTGATTTTATAGAAATCACCAAGGCTGTATTTATTTCCGCTTAAAATATCGTATTCAATCATCTCGAAATCTTTTAAAATATCACTTTTCTCATCTGTTTTTATAAACTGCTTGGTGATAGCTGGGTATTTTTCTCGCAAATCACTTAGTAAGTATTGAAATGCTGAAAGTTTTGAATCAAAAGAATTTAAAGCTAAGATTTGATTATAAATCAAGCTTGAGGTTCCTAAATCTTGCTTTTCTTTTTCGAAATTTGAATAAACGAAAAGTGGCGTGCGGCGAATATCGTTTTTATTTAATTCTTTTTCGAACATTTCGCCATAAATTCCTGGCCAGTGATCACCCCAGAAAACCACAATGGTTTTTTCATTTAATTTTTTAATTTCAGAAAGAAAATTCTTCATTGCTCTATCTGAATGTGAAATTCCTTCAAGATAAGCCTGAATAGTTTTTGCATTTTCTGGATTTGCGCCATTTTTCGCTTCAACGCTAAAATTATGTTTCGAATAAAAATTGTTGTCATAGGGCATATGGTTCTGCATTGTTACGAGGTGGATAAATTCAGGCTTTTGGCTATTTTTTAGTTCAGCTAAAACTTCATTAAAGGCGGATTCATCTGAAATGTATTTCGAGTTATCGATTCTCGAATTATTTTTGAAGCCATCGGCACTCCTATATTCTTGAAAACCAAGGTTTGGATAAACAACTTCGCGGCGATACATATTACGATTATACGGATGCATTGCGATTGTTTTGTAGCCGTTTTCGTTAAAATTTTTCACGATTGAGGGTGCGTCTTTATTTGCAGGCACAATTGAAGTATAGGGAATTGAATTTAGAAAGAAATTACTTAATCCTGTTAAAGATTCGAATTCAACGTTTGCTGTTCCACCGCCATATTCGCTTGAAGCAGCCCAACCAGAACTTTGTGATTTTTTAATTTCTTGTGTGTATGGAATTGGCTCTTTATTTCCGTAATCATAAAGATGCTTACCAAGCTTAGGGTCGATAAAACTCTCGCTCATCACATAAACGACATTTACTTTTTCATCACTTAATTTTTTACGATTTTTATTATTTTCTTCAGCAATTTTTTGGTATTTTTGGACAATTTTTTGTACGGCCTCTTTTGAATAACCTTCTGGCTGTTTTTGAGTTTTAGTTTGAAGGTTTGAGATTGTTGCTAAAATGAAGCCATTGGTTCGGTAGTTATAAGCTTGATCAGTGAAGTCGATAGAAGTCTCAAGATTTTCAACTTTAATGAAAGTGCCTTTTCCACTAAGATTTCGAATTTCTAAAGTGTGTAAATTTAAAAAGTGCGCACAAATTAGAATTAGAGCAATTTGTGTAATAAAGATTGCTATTTTTTGCTTTTTTGAAAATTTAAAATGCCAGATTTTTTTTGAAATTTTATTTATAATAATGGTTATGATTATAATTACTACAATCGTAAAAAGCATATTTAAAAATCGTTCTAAATTAATCATCAAGGCTAGTCCGCCAGCCTCACCAGACATTGCTAAATCTTCAGGCAAAAACGGTGTATTGCGTGAGTCCATTTTTTCAGTATTGATATACATCACAATTGTGGCGAGTGAAAACAAAATACCCATTGAAATTCGCCAGTTTCGAAAGATTCCAACAAATAAAAAACTGACTAAAATTATTACAATTTTGCTATACTCGGTAATTTTTGGATTTTTTGAAAGGAATTCGTTAGCCTTTTCCCAGCCACCAAATTGGAGATTTAAAATATATTTTGTAAGAAAAGCTCCTAATAAATAAATACAAATTGTTGAAAATATCAAAAAAGTAGCTTTGCTTTGAATGATCTTTTTGCTAATTTTTGCGTATTTTATAACGTTTTTTTGTGATTTTTCAGATAAGTATTTTTTAAAAATTTCTTTAAAGTATTTTTTGAAATCAAGCTTTTTTAAATTTTTCATAATAATTTAATTATAACATTTTTTAGAAAAGTTGGCGAGAGTTGCTCTTAGAATTTTTAGATTTTAAACATTTTATTTTACTATGAAAAAACTCGGCGGCGGCTAAAAACGGTAGCAGATATAATTAATATTCTGTTGGAGTTTATTCTGCTTCTGGGCTTAGAACGACTTAATTTTACGCAATAAAAAAAACGGCTACGCAAGGATAAGCGTAACCGTAATAAATAGCTAATCTCACTGGTGGAGATGTGATTCATTTTATAAACTAGTGGGATAGTTTATAAAACTACTCGGTTAAAGAACTGCTTCCTTTCTTAGGAAGTTTTTTAGTTATCATTTATTGGATTGAGAATAAAAGATTTTTTATATCTAATATGAACTTTCAACAATTGATAACTATTAAATTATAGTAAAAATATTTTAGCTTGTCAATAATAGAATTAGACATTTTTGTAAGATTTTTGAGCTTAAAACGCTTGAAATTTTAGTTTTTTTGTGCTAAAATAAAACAAGTTGCCAGAGACAGTAGCCGCCTCGCGTTAGCTAGGCTTAATCTGCTACCGAGGAATACTTTTTCTATCTGCCAACGAGTTTTGAAGGGAGGCTTTCAAAACGCTAGAATCTTAACAATTAGGTCGAAAAAATATTAACCAAAAAAGGAGTTTTTATGGCATTATCACGCGATAAAAAGAACCAATTGGTTGCTGAATTAAGCGCCGCTCTAAAAGACGCAAAAATGACAGCTTTTGCTGAATATAAAGGTTTGACAGTTGCCGACCTTCAACAACTTCGAAAAGAAGCTCGCGAAGCTGGTGTTCAAATCAAAGTTGTTAAAAACCGCCTTGTGCGAGTTGCGATGCAGGAAGTTGAAGCTTTGAAAGAATCTGACACTTCTGCACTAAAAGGTCAACTCGTTTATGCAATTTCAAGTGAAGATGAGATTGCTGCTGCGCAAGTTTTGGGTAAATTTGCAAAAAATCACCCAGAAATGAAGCTTGTTGGTGCGTTTGCTGACAACGGTGATGTAATGGATACTGCAACTGTTACGACACTTTCAGAACTTCCAAGCAAAGATCAACTTATTGGTCAAATTGTGGATACACTTCTTTCGCCAATCAACGCGATTGCTGGTGGTCTTACGAACGAAGATTTGGAATTTCGAAAAGCAACCAATTAATTTATTTTAGAATATTAACCATTTAAATTTTTAAAGGAGTCAAAAATGGCTGACATTAAAAAAATGGCTGAAGAATTGGTAAAATTGACTATTCTTGAAGCTAACGAATTGAAAGAACACCTCAAAGAGGAATATGGAATTGAACCAGCTGCTGTTGCCGTTGCCGCTACTGCCGGTGCTGCTGATGCTGCTGACGAAAAAACAGAATTTACAGTTACTTTGAAAGACGCTGGTGCGCAAAAAGTTGCTGTTATTAAAGCAGTTAAAGAAATCACAGGTCTTGGACTTGGTGAAGCTAAAGCTATCGTTGACGGTGCTCCAGCACCAGTTAAAGAAAAAGTTTCTAAAGATGAAGCTGAAGAAGCTAAAAAGAAACTTGAAGAAGCTGGCGCAACTGTTGAGCTTGCTTAATTATAATACAAATCAAATCGACCTAATTTAAGATTTTCGAAAATCGCTCAATTTTGGGCGATTTTTGTTTAGCTAGAATTTAATATTATTACGGATGTTATATTTTAAATCAATATGTTTAAAAAATGATGAAAATATTAAATTAAGGATGAGCATTGTTTTTTCCATATTATAGTGTATAATCGTGGTTATGATATATATACCTTTTTTAATCATATTTCTAACTATATTTATTTTTTTGAACCGAGATTTAAGTAATCTTTTTAGTTTTGAGGCTATTTCTCGTCTTATAATGGCCGCTTTTGTAATTTTCATCCTTTGTTGTTTGGCTATACTTATTTTCAAAAAGCTAAAAGGTTATCTTGGATTTTAAAAAGCTAAGAAAATTCAAAACAGAATTATGAAAATAACTTATATTCTGGCTATTTTGGAGTTTATTATTGGAGCTATAAGTCTCATTATCCATCTCGGTCCTCTTGCTATACTAGCTATCATTGCCGTAGCTATTATTGCTCTAATTATATTATTTTATGGATTTATGTTTAGTCAAATTTTTATGCTTTCTTATAGATTTATCCAATTTTTTAACAATAAAGAATTGAGTGATGATGAAACTGAAGAGATTAGAAGAGAGAAGGCCGAATTATATGCGAAAAATAAGAAAATTATAGAGTCGAAAACTTTGCTATATATTCCAATTTTTGCGGCTTATCTTGTGATTTTTATTTTACTCATAAAGCCTTTTAATCTTAATGTAGCAATTTATACTTATCGCGACAGTCTTGCATATTCTGTAGTTATCTCATTTATCTTTTTTGCTATATTTCAATCTATTTTTAAGAGGCAAGGCTCAAAACTAAAAGAAGATAAAATAATATCTTACAGATTTAAGTTTATAAAATTACAATACGCTCTTCAGATTATTGGGTATATTTTATACTTTTATTTAAGAAACTCAAATGTATCAGGTTTAGTATTAGATAGGCTTATAATTTTAACATTTGTCTCGATTAGTAGTTTTGAATCTGTTATGTTTGCTTATAAGGTTGCGATAATATATAAAGATAGACAAAAAAATGATTCTCGGGATTGATGAAGTTGGTCGTGGAGCGTGGGCTGGGCCTTTGGTTGTGGGCGCTTGCGTTTTGAATGGTGCCAAAATTGAAGGGCTAACAGATTCGAAAGCTCTTTCTAAAAAGCAGCGCGAGAATTTAGCAAGAGAAATTGATAAAAGTTCTGCAATTATTGGCTTGGGCTGGGTTTCGAACGATGAGCTTGATGAAATTGGTTTGAGTACTGCATTAAAACTTGCAACAAGGCGAGCTGTTAAGAAAGTACAACTGAAATGTAAAAAACAAAATATTAAATTTGATGAAATTATCATTGATGGTACTGTGAATTTCTTGGCTGGTACGCCACTTGAAAAATATGCCTTCACTCTTAAAAAGGCTGATTTACTAATTTCAAGCGTTTCTGCAGCTGCAATTTGTGCGAAAGTTGCGAGGGATAATTTTATGGCGGAACTTTCGAAAAAACCTGAGTTTGCACCATTTGGTTTTGAGAGCCACGCGGGCTATGGGACATCGAAACATAGAGCGGCTTTATCTGAATTTGGAGTGAGTAAAGTTCATCGCAAAAGTTTTAAACCGATTGCGGAATTTTTAGAAAATTCTAAAAATAAGAATGTGAATATCTTTAAGGTGGAGAAAGCTGAAAAAATTACCACAAAAGAGCTTGGTGATAAGGCTGAGGATTTCGTGGCGGAATTTCTAAAGCAAGAAAAGCACGAGATTCTGGCGCGAAATTGGCGAACAAAATTTTGCGAAATTGATATTATTTCAAAATATGGTGAAAATTACTATTTTACAGAGGTTAAGTTTCGAAAAAATAATGACTTTGGTGGTGGAGAAGCTGCAATTTCAAAGAATAAGGTTAATCAAATGAGATTTGCGGCAGAATTTTTTGCTTATAAAAATAAGTTAAAAAACAGAGATATGCGGCTTGCTGCGGCAATAGTTGAGGGTGAGAATTTTAAAAAGTTTGATTGGTTTGAAATTACCGATTAGCAATTTTGCAAAATATTTTGCATTGCTGATTTTTCAGAGGCAGTTACCCAAATTGAGTATTTTTTCTTGATTGAAACTTGACGAGAAATATATTCACAGCGAAAATCTTTATTTGACGGAAGCCAAGAGGCGGCGTCAGAATCACCTTTTTGCTGATTGGCTGGGCCATCTGAGGCTAAAAGATTTAGCGGATCATTCGCAAATTCGATTCGTTTTTCTTTCGAAAATTGTTGGGCGCCTTTTTGCCAAGCATCAGAAAGTGCAACAATGTGGTCGATTTGAACGGCGGAAGCATTTTGCTTGCGTGAGAAATTAATTTCTTTACCAGTGTAAGGGTCTTTTAGAGTTCCGCTTAAAATTTTGCAGTCTGAATTTTCTACAACATTTATTAAATCACGTTTTAAAATACGATTTCGTGTATCGCAACCGCTAGAATCTTTTGCCCAGCCTTTACCAAATTGCTCGCGAGAATAACCAGTTTTTGGTGAACGGCCTTTAACTTCAAGTGAGTTTAAATCAGTTAAAGAAGTTTGAAAATCTGATTTTTTGTTTGAATTTGGTTTTGAATTTTGCCAAAAATCTGGATTTGCTAAAATTGCTGCAATTGCGATCGTGGCTATAAAAAATAAACCAAAAATTCTCCTTCTTCGAAAAATACTTTGCTTTTTTCTCATAAAAATATTATAATGGTTATGATATGATTTTTCAACAGAAAACTTTTTGGAAGGTAGCTCGAACTTTAGTTGTTATTGCTATTCTTGGTAGTGCAGCATTCTTTGTGCTATCTAACCAACGCGGAATTCGTGATTATTTTGCAGCACAAAATTATAAGCCAGATTCTGAAATTTTAAAAATAGAAAATAAAATTAAACCAACTACTAATGCTAAGACAATTTTTTACGCTTCTAATCCAAAGGTTGAAGATTCAGAGGAATTTAATAAAAATTGCAAAAATCGTGAAGAAGATTCAGCGATTTTGGGGTGTTATAAGTCGGGTGAAATTCATCTTTACGATGTGAAAAACTCGAAACTTGATGGTATAAAAGAAGTAACGGCCGCTCACGAGCTTTTGCATGCAATTTGGGAGCGAATGAGCTTGAGTGAACGAGATAAGATTGGCAAACTGCTTAATGCTGAGTATGAGAGGGTTAAAGATGGAGATTTCGAAAAGTTGATGCAGTCTTATGATCGGACTGAGCCTGGTGAGCGAATCAATGAGCTTCATTCATTAATTGGTACGGAACAGCTGGAAATTTCGAAAGAGCTTGAAGAACATTATGCTAAGTTTTTTAAAAATCGTAGGGAAATCGCTCAGATCTATCAAAGTTATAATAAAAACTTTAAAGATTTAAAGAACCGAGCGGAATCTTTGACTGCGGAGCTTGAAAAAATTAAGCCAGAAATTGAACAATCTACAAAAAAATACTCTGAAGATTCTAAAGAATTGGAGGAAGATATTGCTGAGTTTAATAATGATGCTAAAACTGGAAAGTATGAAACTCAGGCAGAATTTAACGCTGACCGTGCAAAATTATTGCAAAGAATTCGAAATCTTGAAAATTCAAGGTTGAAAATTAATAATTTAGTGAATAGTTACAATTCGAAAATTAATGAATTTAATGAAGTTTCAGTCCAGCAAAATGAACTCTATAAAAGTATAAATTCAAATTTAAATTCACCAAGTTTATAGTTTTCAAAAAAGATTTATTGTGATAAAATATTAGTTGTGGCGAAGTTAAAAACAAAATTTGTATGTCAAAATTGTGGAGCTTATTATCCTAAATGGTCGGGAAAATGTGAAAACTGTGGTCATTGGAACACCTTGGTTGAGCAAGTTGAAGAAGCTTTAGGAAAAAATGCAATCAGTAAAAGTGCAAAAACTGGTCGTATTTTGAACGTGCAAGATTTGAATGAAGTTATTTCTGAAAAAAAACAAGAAAGGATTTCGAGCGGTATAAGAGATCTTGATATTGTTTTAGGTGGTGGAATTTTGCCAGCAGGAGTGCTTTTGATTGCAGGACAGCCTGGAATCGGAAAATCTACGCTTTTAATGCAGATTTCAGCTTTTATTGCTGGTTCAAAAAATGTTTTGTATGTTTCAGGCGAAGAATCGGCAGAGCAAGTAGCATTACGCGCAAAAAGGCTTGGTGCTTCTGAAGCTAAAAATCTTAAATTTGCTGCCTCAACTTCTGCTAATGATATTTCAGCAACAATTCGTGAGGGTGGTTTTGACTTAGTGATTATTGATTCGATTCAGACTTTGTCGATGGAAGAAATCTCGAGCGCACCGGGAACGGTTTCGCAAATTACGAATTCTTCTAATTTAATAATTCAAGCAGCAAAAAGTTCTGGAACAGCTGTTATTTTGGTTGGCCATATTACAAAAGAAGGTTCAATCGCTGGGCCAAAAACACTTGAACATCTAGTTGATGTAGTTTTAAATTTTGAGGGTGACCGATATGGTGGCTTTAAAGTTGTACGGGCGGTAAAAAATCGCTACGGTTCAACTAGCGAGGCGGCGATTTTTGAAATGGTTGATAATGGCTTAAAAATTGTCGAAAATCCTTCAGCAGCACTTTTGGCTGAGCGCCAAAATACGGATGGCTCTATAATTATGGCAACTCTAGAAGGAACTCGCCCGATTTTGGTTGAGATTCAAGCTTTAGTAACAGCTTCAAATTTTGGGTATCCAAAGCGAGCAGCGAGCGGATTTGATATAAATCGCCTCAATTTATTAATCGCGGTTCTTCAGCGACGAACCAAGCTTGATTTAAGTGATAAAGATATTCACATAAATGTGGTTGGCGGGTTAAAACTTGATGACCGAGCGGCCGACTTGGCTGTTACGATGGCGATCGCTTCGGCGGCCGCAAAGCGAAAACTCTCTGACGGTGTAGTAGTTTTTGGTGAAGTTGGCTTGGGTGGTGAAATTCGAACAGCGATTCAAGCTGAAAGAAGAATCTCTGAAGCAAAGAAGCTTGGATTTAATAATGTTCTTGCTCCGAGGAACTCTTCGAAAGATAGCATTGTGACATCTGTTCGTGATTTGCGAGAAGCTTTAATTAAATATTTACAATAAAGGAAAGTATGGAAACATTTTTACTATTTTTAATTTTATTTATTGTTTGTGGAATTTGGTTTGATTCTAAAAATGATAAACCGTTGATTTCGAAAACAAAAAAACAAGTACTAGTTGACACATCAATTCTGATTGATGGCCGATTTTTAGCAGTAGCAAGAACTGGATTTATTAATTTTGATATTCTGATTCCACGGAGCGTAGTTGGTGAGCTTCAAATCTTGGCGGATGGAGGTGATGACGAAAAACGAGTTCGTGCAAGATATGGCTTGGATATTATTTCGGCTCTTCAAAATGAAGAAAAAATAACTGTAAGCATTTTGGCGGATGGAAATTCTGCAGCAGAAGGAGTAGATAATCGTTTAATTTCGCTAGCCAAAAAAATGAATGCTGATATCTTAACGGCAGATTACAACTTAAATAAAGTTGCAAAAGTTGAGGGGATTGAAGTTTTAAATATTAATGAGCTAGTGCAGTCGGTTCGTGCAGATTATTTACCGGGCGAAAAAATTATGCTTGAAATTACTCAAAAAGGTAATGAGAAAAAACAAGGAATTGGACATTTACCAGATGGCACGATGGTTGTAGTTGAAAATGGCGAAGGATTGATTGGTACGATTAGTGAAGTTGAATTTATTCGTTCACTTCAAACTGCCGCAGGAAAGATGATGTTTGCACGACCTGCTAGTGTTAAGGTTTCGAAAGTTGAGACTCAAAAAAGTAAAGGGCGAGCGCCAGTTTTTAAAAATATAACAGGCGGAAAAAAATCGAAAGAATCTTCTAAAAAATCAAAAAATATTAAGCAGAATTCGAAAGCCAAAACTAAAACTCAAACTCGCCATCGAACTCAAAAAACGGTAGAAGATAGTTTGGTTAAGCTTGCTAATCGTGATTAGCAGTTGAACTTTTAAAGTTTTTTTGCTAAAATTAAAAGATAAAAGAAAGGAAAATATGGCAGATTTTAATAAAATTTTAACTCCTGGTGATTATGAAAATGAAATTATTAATGTTGTGGTCGAAATTCCAACTGGCTCGACTCACAAAATTGAATGGAACCGCGATTTGGCTGTAATGCAACTTGACCGCGTGGAGCCAAAAGCTTTTGCGAAGCCAACTAACTATGGTTTTATTCCGCAAACTTTGGATGAAGATGGTGATGAGCTTGATGTTTTACTTATTACAAATGACCCACTTACGACCGGAATTTTCCTAGAAGCACGAATTTTGGGTGTAATGAAATTCGTTGATGATGGAGAAGTTGACGACAAAATTATTGCCGTTCCTGCCGATGATCGCGATACCGGAAACGCATATAAAACATTGGCAGATTTACCAGAGCAACTTATTAAACAAATTGAATTTCACTTTAATCACTACAAAGATTTGAAAAAAGCTGGAACTACGAAAGTTGAAAAATTTGGCGACATTGAAGAAGCAAAAGAAGTTATTGCTGAATCAATCGCTCGCTGGAATGAAAAATAATTATAGATTTGAATTGAGATAGTAAATATAATTATATAAATTAAAAACTGAGCATATTGCTCAGTTTATTTTGATTTTATATTTCTATCAGCCTCCATTCTATCGCTGATTATCTTGTTGAATATTGAATATATTGGTTTATTGGTTTGTACAACCAATACTTTAAGATAATCTTCTGTGTCCAGTTTTCGGATATTTTTTAGAAGATTATCCGTTACTTCATTTTTATTTATGATGACATATCTAAATTCGTCATCTCTTAAGTATCTTTTAATAGATTCGAGAGATGTGTCATCATCAGAGGATAGATTTCTCACTAAAGAACCTCGTGCGAAAAACGATAAGTAAGTATTTTTCGTATGAGTTAATATTTTATTACTATTTTTTCTAAAAATACAAACTTTAGTTTCTTCCACTATATTAAGGTATTGTTTTGAGAATCTACTCCTTATGTTGTCTATTCGGCTTGTGTAGTCTTTTTTTATGGGACCACTTTCCTCAAAACTATCAGCTTTTGGATAATCAAATTTTAATGCCGAAGGTTCTTCGGTTTGGATTATTTGATAGTCCTCCTTGTTTTCTTCTGTCGTAAATATAGAGTTAACTAGCTTTTGGTATTCTAAAATGAAAGTATATATTTTGTCTACTTTCCTTTCGAGCGAATCTATTCTTTTACTTTGCTCTTCATACTCAGATGCGGCAATTTCCTTAAACAGAGACAGTAAGTTGTCTATCAATTCTTTAAACGGTTCTTGTGCCATGTTAGCACCTCCTAAAAAAAATTCGAAAATCAATTTGAAATGTTCAACTTTCGTATTTTTATATATTACAATATTTATCTATAAAAGTCAAGTGGAATAATTGATTTTTTTTGGAATTTATGTATAATTAATATATGGAAAAGGCTGAACTCTTAAGAATTGCGAAACCGTTTTATTCGGCAGAAGATATAGAAAGACTAGAAAAAGCAATTGAATTTGCGACCGAAAAACATAAAGGCCAAATGCGAAAATCTGGCGAAGAATATATAACACATCCATTAAAGGTGGCTAGCTTTCTAGTTGAATGGGGTATGGATATTGATACGGTTATTGCTGGCGTTTTACATGATGTTGTCGAAGATACTGAAACTTCCCTTGATGAAATTGCTGAAAATTTTGATGACGATATCGCGTTTTTGGTTGATGGTGTAACTAAAGTTGGTAAAGCTCGTGCTGGAATGGGGGATCTTGAAACATATCTACCGCAGACTAAAGATAATCTTTCGAAATTATTGATTGCTGTCGGGCAAGATGTACGAGTGGTGATTATTAAAATAGCCGATAGATTACATAACGTTCAAACTTTACAATATATGCCACCTGAAAAACAGAAGAAAATCGCCCGTGAAACTTTGGATGTTTTTGCAAGAATTGCTGACCGCTTAGGAATGGGGAGAGTTCGAATGCAGATGGAAGAGCAGGCTTTTTTATATTTAAACCCAAAAGAATATAAACGGCTTGAAAATGAAATTCGAAAACGTCTTGGTAAAAGTACACGGAAACTAGGAAAAGTTCGAGAGGAAGTTGAGCAAGAATTAAAAAAGGCTGGTTTAGATTTCGAAATTTCTGGCCGCGTGAAAAGTGTCTATTCACTTCATAAAAAATTAAAAAAGACAAAAGGTGATATTGACCGAGTTTATGATTTGATGGCTCTACGGATTATTGTAAATTCGAAAGATGATTGTTACCGTGTTTTGGGGATTTTGCATTCGATTTATAAACCAATGATTGAACGAATCAAGGACTATATTTCAATGCCAAAGCCAAATGGCTATCAATCACTTCACACAACAGTGATTACTCCTTCAAAACTGATTGCAGAGTTTCAGATTCGAACTCGTGATATGCATGAATTTGCCGAGCGTGGTTTGGCGGCAAGTTTCCATTATCATGAGCAGAAATCGAGCAAAGATTACATTTCTGGAGCTACTTCGAAAAAGCGGAGTGAAGTTAAAGGCAATGGCGGACTTTCGAACGAATTGCAATGGATTGTTCAACTCCAAGATGTGGCGCAACGCTTAAGAGATGGTGAGGAAATTGACCCAGAGCAGCTTCAGATTGATATTTTTGGTGATAGAATTTTTGTTTATTCGCCAAAGGGTGATATTTATAATCTGCCAGAAGGCGCATTGCCGCTTGATTTTGCTTATATGGTGCATAGCGATATCGGTAAACATGCTTATGCTTTTCGGGTTAATGAAAAAATCCACGCTTTTGATAAGCCGCTTGAAAAAGGTGATGTTGTTGAGGTTTTGACGCGAAAAAATTCTGAGCCAAAAATTGATTGGCTGGAATTGGTAAAAACTTCGCACGCAAGGATTAAGCTTCGTTCACAACTTCGCCAAAGGGGCGATTTAGAGCCAATCAAAAATGCAGAGGCAATTAAAGCAAGAAAATCCAACGAGAAATAGAAAAAATAAAAAGACATTCAGGCGAATGTCTTTTTTTGCTAAAGATTTTTACTTATTTTTTTCTTCAAGTTTTATTATTTTATCTCTATTACTATGTACTTCAACCATTGTATTCCAATAATTTTCTTCAGAGCCTTTGTAGTGCCAAATAAATAATCCAGTTAATATAGTTAACCATATAAAAGCTAACATTATTGATGAAATAATTACAATATCTTTTTTACTTTGTGGCTTTTTCATATATTCTCCTTTATGTTAAAAATGAGTAATTTTAAGTCTTACTCAGGAATATCGTAGTTTCTAAAATAATTTTTTGATTTTCATTCGAAAATCCTTTTTGAAATTTACTATTTGTTAATTTCTGTATCAACGCAACAATATTAACATAAGCTTAATCGAAAGTCAATGATTTTAAAACTGGATTTTTAAAAGCGTTTATGTTAAAATGGTTGTAGGAAATTTAATAAAAAAGGAGACGAAATGTCTAAAAAAATTGCAATTAATGGATTTGGGCGAATTGGTCGCAATGCTTTTAAATTAGCTTTCGAAAGAGATGATATTGAAGTTGTTGCTATCAACGATTTAACAGATACGAAAACTCTAGCCCATCTCTTAAAACATGACTCAACTTACGGAACTTATCATCATGACGTTTCTTATGATGATAATTCGATTTTTGTTGCTGGAAAACAAATTCGTGTTTTAGCAGAAAAAGACCCAGCACTTTTGCCTTGGGGAGAATTTGGCGTTGATGTTGTTATTGAAGCAACCGGATTATTTGTTCAACCAGAAAAAGCTCGAGCGCATATTAATGCTGGTGCTAAAAAAGTTGTGATTTCGGCTCCTGCAAAAGGTGAAGGTGCAAAGTTTATTGTGCTTGGCGTGAACGAACATGAGCTCACTCGTGAAGATGATATTATTTCGAATGCAAGTTGTACAACAAACTGTATTGCTCCTGTTATGGCAATTCTTGAACGAGAATTTGGAATTGAAAAATCTTTGATGACAACAGTTCATTCTTATACTGCAAGCCAGCGAATTTTAGATGCTCCTGCAAAAGATTTGCGAGAAGCTCGTTCTGCAGCTGAGAATATTGTTCCAACAACAACTGGTGCTGCAATTGCGACCGCAAAAGTTATTCCTTCTTTGGTTGGTAAATTCGATGGTCTTTCTGTGCGTGTTCCGACTGCGGTAGTTTCGTTAAGCGACATTACTGCTGTTTTGAAAAAAAATACCACGAAAGAAGAAATTAACGAAGTATTTAAGCGTGCCGCGGCTGATCCTTTTTATCAAGGTATTTTAACTGTAACTGAAGAGCCGCTCGTATCTACAGATTTTAAAGGAAATTCCCACAGTTCTATTGTTGACCTTGAACTAACTAATGTTGTTGGCGGAAATTTGGTTAAAATTGTTGCTTGGTATGATAATGAATGGGGATATTCTAACCGATTAGTAGAAATTGTTGCAGATGTTGCAGCTAATATTTAAGGAGTGAAATGAAGATTTTTCTTGGCGCAGACCACAGAGGTTTTTACTTAAAAGAGAAAGTTTTTAAATATTTAAAAGAGGGTGGATACGATGTCGAAGATATCGGCGGTTTTGAATATGACCCGAATGATGATTTTCCTGAGTTCGCTCGCGTGGCGGTTTCGAAAATACGAGCCAATGAAAAATATGATCCAAGAGCAATTTTGATTTGTGGTGGCGCTCAAGGAATGGGAATGGCGGCGAATCGTTTTAAAGGTATTCGTGCATCTGTTGTCTGGGAGCCAGAAGAAGCTAAGTGGACTCGCAATGACAATGATAGTAATATAATTTGTTTACCAGCCCGCGTTTTCGATAAAGCTGAAGCTGAAGCTGAAGCTGAAGCTAAGTGGAAAGAAACAATTGATGTTTGGTTGAAAACTCCATTTGCAGCCGCTCCAAGATTCGTAAGAAGAAATAAACAGATTGATGAGGTATAGATGTCGATAATAGCACCAGCAATTTTAGCAACTAATCCAGATGAATATAAAGCTCAAGTTGAGGCAATCTTTCCTTTTGCTGAAAGGGTTCATATTGATGTTACAGATGGCGAATTTGCGCCTAATTTAACCTTGCCTGAAACTCAAATTTGGTGGCCTCAGGAATGGAAGGTCGATATTCATATGATGGTTGCTCGCCCGAGCGAACATATTGATACAATCATTCAGCTTAATCCAAATATGGTAATTTTTCATGCTGAAGTTGAGGAAGACTTAGTGCCAATTTTCGAAAGGCTTAAAAACGAAACGATGATTAAACCTGGTTTAGCTTTACTTCGTTCAACTGTTCCAGAAACTGTCGCGCCCGCAATTCAGGCAGCTGAGCATATTTTGATTTTTAGCGGAAATTTAGGTGAAATGGGCGGTCATGCAAGTATGATGCAACTCGAGAAGATTCGCTTAATTAAAAAGATTAACAGTAATGTTGAGATTGGCTGGGATGGCGGAGCTAATCTTTCGAATATTTTTAATTTGGCGCAATCTGGTGTTGACGTTATAAATGTTGGTTCGGCAATTATGAATTCACAAAATCCTGGACAAAGCTACAAGCAGATGGAAACTGAGATTAACCGAAAAGGGGCAATTTAAAAGTGAATTTGCCAAAAATTCTTTCAATTGGAGCAGCTACCCAGGATGTTTTTTTAAGCAATTCGCCTGAATTTCGTTTGATTTCAATGGCGGAAAACCAAGATGTAGTTGAATTTCAACTCGGTTCGAAAATTGATATTCAAAATATTGAGATTTCGAGTGGTGGTGGCGCCACTAATGCTGTAACAACTTTTGCGAGGCAAGGTCTGATTTCAAGTTTTATGGGCGTAGTTGGAGAAGATTCTTCGGGTGAACAAATTTTAAAAATGCTTGATGAAGAATCTATTGATACTTCGCGTGTTGAATTTTCGAAAAGATTTAATACAGATTATTCAACTATTATTTTAGCGCCAAATGGTGAACGAACAATTTTAACTTATCGTGGTGCCTCGGAACATATTTACGCTGAAAATTTTGAATTAAAATATGGTGAATTTGATTGGATTTATGTTTCGAACTTAGCTGGTAGATTTGATGCGCTTCTAAAAATTTTTAAAGAAGCTATAAAAAAGGGTGCAAAAATAGCATGGAACCCCGGCAAAAAAGAACTCCAAGAGCCTGAAAAAGTTCGAACTCTACTTCAAGATGTTGAAATTTTAATTGTAAATAAAGAGGAAGCAAGTTTAATTTTTGAGGGAGTTTCTGCTGAAGAACTGATTCGAAATGCTTGTAGTTTTGTGGAGGTTGCAATTTTAACGGATGGAGCGAATGGTGTTTGGGCGGCTTCTGATGGTAAAATTATTCGTGCTGGAATGTATGAAGATGTACCATCTCTAGATAGGACTGGTGCTGGTGATGCATTTGGCTCAGGTTTTGTGAGCCAGTGGGCTCAGGGTGCTGATATTAAAGAAAGTATTTTATTCGCTAGTGCAAATTCAACGTCAGTAATTCAATATATGGGCTCAAAAAAAGGGATTTTATATAAAAACACCAAGCTTCATTCAATGCCTATGCAGGAGATTCGGTTATGAGAGGTTATAAGCTTTCGGAATTACTCGGATTGAGTGGTGCTTATGCAAGAAAATTTGATTTTGGTGTTTCGAAAATAGAAGCTAAAAAACCAGAATTAAAGAGTGTTTCAGCTCAAATCATGGCGGAGTTGTATCGAAAATCACATAATATTGAGAAAAGGCTAGGGTTTTCTGGCGATAGTATTTTGATGATCGAAGCTTTTTCGGCTTTAGTTAATCATCTGAATGATGAAGGATTTTGGGCTGAATTTGGCAATGCAATATTTTTTGCAGAAGATGGTTTGGTTTCAGTAAATAGAAAAGATGTTGAAAAAAATAAAAGAATAATGAACTTGGCTGAGCATTCAAAAGATTTTTTCGAAAAAGAATTAAAACAACAAATTCTTGATAAATATCGGCAGGAATTTTCGAATTATTCGATCAAGCAAATAGAAGAAAAATTATTTTAAAAGGAGAAAAATGAGATATCAAATTTGTGTTTCGGGAGCGGCAACGGGTGATAGTGTTTTAGCTTCACGAGATTTAGCTTTTAGGCTCGGGCAAGAAATTGTTCGGCAAGGGAAAATCCTAACAACTGGTGCAACGGTCGGTTTACCACATCACGCAGCTTTAGGCGCAGTGAGCGTTAAGGGGCGAACGGGATTAAGTATTGGTTTTTCGCCGGCTTCAAGTTTTCGGCAGCATGTTAATACATATAAATTACCGTTTAAGCCTTTTGATTATATTAATTTTACGGGAATGAGTTATGTTGGGCGTGATACGCATTTGGTGCTTTCGAGTGATGCGGTGATTACAGTTGGCGGTCGAATGGGTTCGCTTCATGAACTTGCAACTGCTTTAGAATCTCGCAAGGTTTGTGGTGTTTTGCTTGGAAGCACTGCTTTGGCGGATTATGTTCCGACACTTTTGCAAAATGTTGAAGCTCCAGGAATAAAAGATATTATTTATGATAATAACCCAGAGCGGCTCGTTCGAAAAGTGATTGCAAGACTAGATGAAAAAAATGCAGATTTCATTGCACCACGAGATGACGAACATCTTTCAGAAAAGCGCGCTGGAAACGGATAAGATATTTTAAAACTGCTCAATTTGGGCGGTTTTGCTTTTTGTGTAAAGTAATTGACTTGAAAAAATGAAAATGATATTATTGTAACGAAAATAAGATTGAATTATATTGATAGATTAAATATAGAAATAATACTAAGAAAGGAAAATGGTTTAATAAAAAATGGCGTATGTAGGAGCAAATGGTAGGTTAATTTTAACTAATAACGAAACACCAGAAGAAGCAAACAAAGTCGGTGTTGAATATAATAAAGCACACGGTACGAACTATGGCTGGGCAAAACCAGCTGAGGGTGAAACAGATTTATCATCAAGCGGAAAAAAGGTTCGAGATGCCGATGTTGTTCAAAATGCGGATGGTTCTTACGGAATTGGTAAGGAGTATAATAAGGATCAAAATAATAACCAGTCATCTAAAGTGGTTCAGCCAAATATAAATAATACAAATCAAACACCTGATTATAATCTGAATATAATTCTTAGTCTCGTTATCTTTTTAGTATTTTTAATACTTATAATTGTTTTAGTTAGATTTTGGACAGATAATCATAAAGATAAACAGAGAATTTTAGCTGAAGATAGAGATATCAAAAATAATCTAGAGGAGACTATACTACCCAAAAAAGAAAATTATCACAAAAATGATATTAGGGAAATTAAAAAACTTTACGATGAGGGGATTTTAACTGAAGAAGAATTCAAAAAAGCGAAAAATAAAATTTTAGATATATAAACAACTTAGCCGCTCAAAAATGGGCGGTTTTGCTTTTTAATGAAATATATTATAAAATAGAAATAATGAAATATCGCGAGTTTAAGTTAAAATCAAAATATCAGCCTACCGGAGATCAGCCGCAAGCGATTTCGCAACTGGTTGAAGGCTTAAAAAATGGTGAGCGTGAACAAACTTTGTTGGGTGTGACTGGTTCGGGCAAAACTTTTACAATGGCGAATATTATTCAAGCGGTTCAAAAGCCAACTTTAATTTTAGCGCATAATAAAACTCTTGCCGCACAGCTTTACAGTGAATTTAAAAAGTTTTTTCCTGAAAATGAAGTTCATTATTTTGTGAGCTATTTTGACTATTATCAGCCAGAAGCTTACATTGCCAGCACAGATACATATATCGAGAAAGATTCGCGAATCAATGAAGAAATCGAAAAACTCCGCCATGCTGCAACCGAGGCGCTTTTAACTCGAAGTGACACAATTATTGTTTCGAGTGTGAGCTGTATTTATGGTATTGGTTCGCCGGCGAGTTATATGCAAATGGCGCTTCATATTAAGCCTGGAATGCGATATAACCGCGAGAAGTTTTTGCGACATTTGAAAGATATTCAATATGAGCGAAATGATGTGGATTTTGCACGTGGAACTTTTCGGGTTCGTGGCGATACGGTTGATATTTTTACAGCTGGCTCAGATCTGGCAGTGCGAGTGGAATTTTTTGGCGATGAAATTGACCGCTTAATTATATTGAATCCACTTACGGGTGAAATTCTAGAAAAGCCACAGTTTTTTGATATTTTTCCAAATTCGCACTATGCAACGCCGAAAGAAATTATTGATCGAGCGATTCCACAAATTGAGAAGGAATTTTATGCACGCCATGAATATTTCGAAAAAAATAAGAAGTTTTTGGAAGCTCAACGCCTAACACAGCGCACTAAATATGATCTTGAAATGCTTCGTGAAACAGGTTTTGTTAAAGGTATCGAAAATTACACGCGCTATTTAACTGAGCGTTCAGCTGGTGAGCAGCCGGCAACTTTGCTTGATTATTTTCCTGATGATTTTTTGCTTTTAGTTGATGAATCGCATATGACTTTACCACAAGTTCGTGGAATGTTTAATGGTGACCGCGCTCGCAAAACAGTTTTGGTGGATAATGGCTTTCGTTTGCCATCTGCTCTCGATAATCGTCCGCTAACTTTCGAAGAATTCTATAAACATATCAATCAGGCGATTTACGTTTCAGCAACTCCTGGTGATTTTGAGCTTGAGCATTCACCGAAACCGGCTCAGCAGGTAATTCGCCCAACGGGCTTGCTTGACCCTAAAATTGAAGTTCGAAAAATTGAAGGTCAAGTTGATGATTTAATGGAAGAAATTCGAAAGCGAAT
Organism: uncultured bacterium; assembly: GCA_938030735.1. Classification (GTDB taxonomy): domain Bacteria; phylum Patescibacteriota; class Saccharimonadia; order Saccharimonadales; family Saccharimonadaceae; genus Nanogingivalis. The sequence continues at coordinate 68,708 of CALHIM010000006.1, read as the reverse complement.
TCAGAAAAATCAGCGTGTTTTAGTAACAACTTTAACTAAGCGAATGGCTGAAGATTTGAGTGGATTTTTAGAAGAAAACGGCGTCAAAACAGCTTATATTCATAGCGAAATTGATACTCTGGAGCGTGGTGATATTTTGCGAGATTTGCGAAATGGTGTTTTTGATGTTTTGGTTGGGATTAATCTTTTGCGTGAAGGTTTGGATTTGCCAGAGGTTAGTTTGGTAGCAATTATGGATGCCGATAAAGAAGGTTTTTTGCGCTCAGAAAGTGCGTTAATTCAAACAATTGGGCGGGCGGCTCGGCATGAAGACGGCAAGGTGATTATGTATGCTGATAAAATTACGCGTTCAATGAAGCTTGCAATTGATGAAACGAACCGACGACGAGAAATTCAGCAAAAGTATAACCTCGAAAATGGAATTACGCCAAAAAGTGTAGCGAGTGAGATTAGTGAAGGTTTGCGCGCGATTATTCCGCAAAAAGATAAAAAACCAAAATTAGATCTGCGAAAAATTCCGCGTGAAGATTGGGAAAATTTGGTGAGAGATTTAACAAATCAAATGAATCTTGCCAGTGCGAATTTGCTTTTTGAGGAAGCGGCAGATTTGCGAGATCAGATTGCGGAGATTCGAAAGAAGATGGCGAAATAGGAGATTTATGAAATTTATTAATCAAAAAGACAAGAAAGTTTTTAAAATAATTGCGGTTTTGTTGCTCATCTTATGGAATTTAATTCTTTCGGCTGGAGTAATTTTTCTTCACCAAATAATTAATAACGATATTAAGACTTCGGGTGAAATTAATGTCGCTCAAATGAATTTAATAAACGAGCTAAATCAGCGAATCGAAAAACTTGAGAAAAAATAAACTTAAAGACTTCCAATTTTTGGGAGTTTTTACTTTAAAAATCTTTCGAAAAGTGATATACTTAAGTGTATGGAAAAAATATCAAAAGATGAAGTTAAACACTTGGCGGAACTTTCGAGCATTTCGCTAAGTGAAGAAGAAATTTCGAATCTTCAAACTGATTTAGGAAATATTGTTGAATATATCGAGCAACTTAGCGAATTAAACACAGATGGCGTTGAACCAACTTATTCGGTTTCGAAAAATCAAAATGTTTGGCGAGAAGATAAAATTGATGATTACGGCGTGAAACGAGATGAACTTTTAAAGTTGGCGGGTGAAAATGTTGAAGATAATCAGGTAAAAGTTCCAAAGGTTTTGTAGGAGAATTATGACGAATATTTTTGAAATTAGAGAACAAGTTCTATCTGGAAAGAAGACAGCAGTTGGGTTTGTTAAAGAAGCTATTTCGAAGGCAAAAAATGCTGAAAAATTCAATGCTTTTACGAGCTTAACCGAAGAGCGAGCTTTAGCGCGAGCGCAAGAAATTGATGATAAGATTTCAAAAGGTGAAGAAGTTGGTGAGCTTGCAGGTGTTCCTTTTGTGGCGAAGGATAATTTTTTGGTATTTGGTTCACCTTCAACAGCTTCAAGTAAAATGTTGAAAGATTTCGAAACGCCGATTCAGGCGACTGCGGTTGAAAAACTTGAAAAAGCTGGTGCAATTTGTATTGGAAAATCAAACTTGGACGCTTTTGCTCACGGCGGATCAACCGAGAACTCAGCTTTTGGTGTAACTAAAAACTCAGTTGATGAAACGCGGGTTGCGGGTGGCTCATCTGGTGGTTCGGCGGTAATTACTGCGCTTGATATTGTACCTTTTGCGCTTGGAACTGATACCGGCGGTTCAATTCGCCAGCCGGCAAGTTTTAATGGTGTTTATGGTGTAAAGCCAACTTATGGCACAGTTTCACGATTTGGTGTGGTGGCGATGGCCTCTTCAACCGACACGATTGGTGTTTTTGCAAAAACTGCTAAAGAAAGTGAACTCGTGATGCGCATTATGGCTGGTCTTGACGCGCGCGACGCAATGACTTTACCTGATTTTTGGCAAGAAGAAAAAGCTCTAAAAAAGGCAAAAATTGGAGTAGTTAAAGAATTCCTTGGCGAAGGGGTTGACTCGGAAGTTCGAAAAATAACTGAAGATTATATTGAAAAAATGCGAAAAGCTGGGCATGAGATCGTGGAAGTTTCTCTACCGATGAGTAAATATTCGCTTGCTATCTATTATATTATTGTTCCAGCTGAAGTTTCTTCAAACTTAGCACGATATGACGGAATTCGCTATGGATTGCGTTCAAAATCTGCCCAAAACTTGAGCGAGGTTTTTGGCAAGTCTCGTGATGAAGGTTTTGAAGCTGAAAATAAACGCCGAATCATGATTGGCTCATATGTACTTTCGAGTGGATTTTATGATGCATATTATCTAAAAGCTCAAAAAGCGCGAACTTTATTAATTGATGAGTTTAATAAGCTTTTCGAAGAAGTTGATTTTTTGGTTGGCCCAGTTGCGCCAACTCCTGCATTTAAAATTGGTGAAAATGCGCATGATCCAGTAAAAATGTATCTAGCTGATATCTTGAATGTACCAGCTTCACTTGCTGGGCTTCCTGCGGTTTCTGTTCCGGCTGGTAAAACTGAAAATGGCTTACCTGTTGGCGTTCAAATTATCGGAAAGATTAAATCGGACGCAAAAATTCTAGCTTTAGCTGATGAATTGGAGAAAAACTAATGGATTTAGTAATTCTTTCGGTTTCTATTTTGATTTGTGCTGGCCTTTTGTTTTTCTTTATTGGAATTACAAAAACTGAAAAAATACAACTTGATAAATTAAAGTTTCAGGGCGATTGGCTAAAAATAGAAAATTCAATCAAAAAAGATGAACCTGCAACTTGGCACTTGGCGTTAATTAATGCCGATAAACTTGTTGATACAGCGATGCGGGAGCTTCGAATTTCCGGCCAAACTATGGGTGAGCGGCTGAAAAATTCGAAAGATAAATTTTCAAGCCCGAATTCAATTTGGCACGCCCACAAACTTCGAAATGTGGTTGCACATGAGAATGATGCACAAATTAATTTCGACCAAACTCGCCGAGCAATGAATAGTTTTAAACAAGCTTTGAAAGATTTAGGAGCAATTTAATGGAAGATATTTTAAAAAAATATGAAATGACAATTGGGATTGAGTGCCATGTTCAGTTAAAAACTAAAACCAAGCTTTTTAGTGGAAGTGATAATGACGCGCGAGAAAAATCGCCGAATGAAGCAACTTCGCCGATTGATTTTGGTTTGCCAGGAATGTTGCCAGTTTTAAATAAAGAGGCGGTTCGCCTAGCTGTGCGAGCTGGAAAGGCATTAAATGCAAAAATTGCCAATGTGAGCCGATTTGATCGTAAACATTATTTTTACCCAGATTTACCAAAGGGTTATCAAACGTCGCAGCTCTACCAGCCAATCATTGGTGAGGGTGAGATTATTGCGCCACTTCCTAGCGGTGGTGAAGTAAAAGTTCGAATAGAACATGCTCATCTCGAAGAAGATGCTGGAAAGCTAACTCACTTTGGTGACCATTCTTTGGTTGATTTAAACCGTGCTGGAACCCCTTTAATCGAAATTGTGTCGATGCCGGATATTCATTCGGCTGAAGAGGCGCGTGCCTATGCTGAAGAACTTCATAAGCGAATGGTTTTTGCGGATGTTACAAATGGTGATTTATATCAAGGTAATATGCGTTTTGATGTAAATATTTCAGCACGAAAATTCGGTGATGAAAAACTTGGAACACGAACGGAAATTAAGAACTTAAACAGTTTTCGAAGTGTTGAACGAGCGGCTCAATATGAATTTGAACGCCAAGTAAGATTGCTTGAAAAAGGTGAGAAAATTAAGCAGGAAACTCGCGGTTGGCTTGACGACGAGCAAAAAACAGTTTCGCAACGAAGTAAAGAAGAGGCTCAAGATTACCGATATATGCCGGATCCAGATATTCCGCCGATCGTTCTAAGTGATGAAGAAATTTCGAAAATGCAAGCGCAATTTCCGATTATGCCAGATTATTTCCGTGAAAAATTTAGTGTTTTTGGGCTTGATAACTCCGTGGTTGAATACGCTTTGAGCGATTATCGAATTGCTGAACTGCTCCTTGCAACTTGGGGTGATGGTCCTTGGGAGAAACCTCAAAGTGAACTTTATAATTCTGCAGAAATCGAGGGCTACACTCTTGAAGAGCATAAAGAAAATATGAAGCGAATCTTTAATTGGTTTGCTTCAACGCCAAGCGAGGAGATTGATTTAGAGAAGGTCTATAAAGGGTATTTGGGCCCTCATCGATTAACACTTTTGGCACATTTAGTTCATGAGAAAAAAATTAGCTCGAATGGCGGTCATCAAATTTTCTTGGCAATGTTTGATGATGAGAATTTAGGATTCATGCCAGAAAAGATTGCTGAGAATATGAATCTTCTCCAAGTTTCTGATGAAGGTGAAATTGCGAAAATTATTGATGAAGTAATGAGTGATCCAGCTTCGCAAAAAGCGATTGAGGATATTCGAAGTGGTAACGATAAAGCAATTGGTTTCTTGGTTGGTCAGATTATGAAAAAATCTCAAGGTAAAGCAAATCCAGCTTTGGCGCAAAAATTGGTTCGTGAAAGGTTATGAGTGGAAGAAAAATTTGAATTTCAAGCTAATTTTAATGGCGATAAAAATATTGCTGGTAGTTTGATTTTTTCAGCTAGTGGGATAGAGTTCTATGAAGATTTTGCTCTATCTCGCCCACTTGAGATCTATCTAAAACCGAATGAAATTCAAGAGATTAATTTTATTGATACTACTGACGAAGTTTATCAGCCGGGAATTTTTCGAATTCTATTTTTAGGAATGTTAGCTTTTGGCCGCCCAAAAAATTGGCAGAAAAAATCTTGTCGAATTGAGGTTGAAATGCTCGATGGAAATCTTTATTATTTTACTATAAATGGATATTCTTCATTAGATATTCGAACTCAAGTAAACAAGATTGTGTCAGGATATTTTTAGATTTTTTCAAAAAACTATTGACATAAGAATTATTTTATGGTAAAATACAAAATAGATTTGAATAAAATCAAAAAATAAAATAAAAAATTAAAAAAGGAGAAGAATGAGCTCGGCTGCAGAAATATTAGTTGTTTTTCTTTCTATAGCTCTTGCAGTTTTCATCACGCTTGGAATTGTTACTTTTATTCTAGTAATTCGTGTAACTCGCCAAATTGGTGATGTTGCAGAAAAAATGCAAAATATAACAGCAAGTATTGATGGAATCGCACAAAATGTCGCTCAGGTGACCTCACCGATAATTATCGGAAAAACAATTTTTGACATTTTTAATAAATTTAAAACTAAAAAGGAGAAAAAGTAATGAGTAAAAAATTTGGACTAGGATTAGCTGTTGGTGCTTTATTTGGCGCAGTTGCTGGAATTTTAACCGCTCCTAAAAGTGGCGAAGAAACTCGAAAAGATTTAAAATTGAAAGCTAAAAAAGTTGCTGATGCAGCCACGCAAAAAACTGGTGAAGTTGCTGAAAACGCAGGTGAATTTGTTGAAGAAACTAAAGAAAAAGTTACTGAATTTGCCGAAGGTGCTAAAAGTAAAACTGGTGAAGTTGTAGAAAATGCAAAAAAAGAAGCTGGTAAAATTCAAAAACGTGCATTAAATACTTTCGAAGGTGCTAAAAAAGGTTTTGAAAAGAAAGTTTAATTATAGAAAATCGCTCAATCAAATTTGAGCGATTTTTATTTTATTAATCAATGAGTATAAAATTATTTTTGCCTTTTTTAAGTAGACCTTTTTCAGTTATTCGAATATCCTCTTGGAGTTTATTGCCGTTAAATGAAATTGAATTTGCTGAAATTAACCTTTTGGCCTCACCTTTGCTTTTAGCAAGATTCGTTTCAATTAATATTTCGCTAACAGTTTTATCTTTTGGAGCAACAGGAATTTCATATTTTAATACTTCGATTTCAGCTTTAGTTAGGTTTTCGAAAGCTTTTCCGCCAAAGAGGACTTCTGTTGCAGAAATTACATTTTTTGCAACTTCTTCGCCATGAACAATTTCTACAACATTTTTTGCCAATGCTTTTTGAGCAATTCGCAAGTGCTGATTCTCTTGATGATTTTTTTCAATTGTTTCAATTTCTTCTTTTGAAAGAGTTGTTAGAATTTTTAGATATTCGAAAACGCTTTGATCGTCTGAGTTAAGAAGGAATTGATACATTTTGAATGGTGATGTTTTTGAAGCGTCAAGCCATAAAGCTCCGCCTTCTGACTTACCGAATTTTCGTCCAGTTGAACGATTAATAAGGAGAGGGGCTGTCATTGCAAAAACTTCAGCGCCTTCTTTCTTTCGAATTAAATTTACACCAGAAAGTAAATTTCCCCACTGATCGCTTCCTCCAATTTGAAGTGAAACGCCGTTATTTTTATATAAATACCAAAAATCATAACCTTGGAGAAGAGTATAAGTAAATTCCGCAAAACTTAATCCGCTACCATTATTTATTCTACTTTTGAAAAAATCTCGGCTTGTTAACTCCGCCATATTGAAATTTTTACCAATATCGCGTAAAAAAGGTATTAACTCTATTTTTGAAAGCCAATCTGCATTATTTACGACTTCAAAATCTTGCCCAGCAAAAAGTTTCGAAACCTGAGATTTGAGAGCCTCGGTATTTTTAGCTACTATTTCAGGCGAGAGGAGTTGACGCTCTTCAGTGTCGCGCATATCACCAATCATTCCAGTGCCACCACCAATCAGAAGAACTACTTTATGACCATGATCAAGAAATCGCCTAACCATCATATAAACACTTAAATGGCCGATATGAAGGCTGTCAGCGGAAGGGTCAGCACCAAGATAAATAGTTCGCTTTTCACCATCTAAAACTTTTGAATCTTGAAAAGTGGTTTGATTCCAGAAACCACGCCATTTTAGCTCCTCTGATAACTTCATTTACTCTCCCGTTATTATATTTTATTACTAACTATATTAACACAAAAAAAGCTTTTTTTCCAGTATTATAAAAATCAAAAAATCTTGAAAACCATAAGCAATTGCGGTATAATTGAGTGTAATATGGATAGAAGAAGAATGCTCAATAAAGATGGGAAATCTGTTGAAAAACGAACTGCTTCAAAAAAAGTGAGTTCACTAAAAAAACAGAATAACCTAAGTTTATACACAAATTTGGCTCATCGAAGGAAAGAAAAGAAAGATTCGAAAGCTCGTGAGCGAGCAGAGTATCTTGCAAGTCTACCAAAAGACCCAGTGAAGAGATTTTTTTATCGTCTTCATCCAAAGCGAGTTTTAAAGTATTGGTTTAGTAAGCGCGGTTTATTTATGGCTTTAAAAATTTCCGCAGTATTTATTATTATCGCTATGGTCGGAATCGCAGCAGCTTTTGCCTACGTTTCGAAAGATTTAAATCAAATTAAGCCAGAAGAATTAGCTAAGAGAGTTCAGACTACAGTTTCGAAATACTACGATAGAAATGGTGAGCTTTTGTGGGAAGATAAGGGTTCTGGTGATTATAAGTTAGTTGTTGATAATTCTGAGATTTCAGACTATGTTAAAAAAGCAACTGTTGCTATTGAAGATCGAGATTTTTATAAGCATAAGGGTGTTGATTTAACTGCAATTATTCGTGCTTTCGTAAATAACTTTAGGGGTGGAGCAACTCAGGGTGGTTCAACCTTGACACAACAGCTTATTAAACAAGTTTATTTCTCTAATGAATCTAGTGATCGTGGACTTAGCGGAATTCCACGAAAAATTAAAGAGATGATTCTTGCGGTTCAAGTTGAACAAATGTATAATAAAGACCAAATTCTTTCACTATATTTGAATGAATCTCCATATGGTGGCCGCCGAAACGGAGTTGAATCTGGTGCACGAACTTATTTTGGTAAAAGTTCGAAAGATTTAACTTTGGCTGAGGCTGCATTATTAGCTTCTATCCCTAATAATCCAGCAGTTTATAATCCATATAATGTAAGCTATAATAAGAGCTTGATTGAGCGTCAGCATAAAGTTTTGAATGATATGGTTTCTTGTGGATTTATTACTGAAAAAGAAGCAAAAGAAGCTAAAGAATTCGATATTCTTGCAACAATTAAGCCAGAAAAAGATCAATATACAAATATTAAGGCACCACATTTTGTTCAAGAGGTTAAAAAGAGACTTGAAGAAAAGCTTGGTGTTAAGGTTGTTGGTGCTGGTGGCCTGACTGTTAAGACTACGGTTGATTTAAAGGCTCAGTCTATTGCTGAAAATGCCGTTAATGCTGGTGCTAAAACTTTGTATGTTAGTGGTGCTGATAATATTGCAATGACATCTGTTGATGTTGCAACTGGGCAAGTTATTGCTCAAGTTGGATCGGTTGATTATAATAAAGCTGGCTATGGTCAAACCAATGCTTCAACTTCGTCTCTTGACCCAGGCTCAAGTATTAAACCTATTATCGATTACGCGGCTTTATTTAATAAGAAAGATACAGTTTATACACCAGGAACAATTTTGAAGGACGAAAATATCGATTCACAATATTGTAATGGAACATATGGGGCTTGTCAGCTAAGGAATGCTTCGAAGCAATTTTACGGTAGTGTACCAATTAGATTCAGCCTTGGAAACTCTTTAAATATTGCAGCAGTTAAGGCGTTGAGTATTGTTGGTGTTGATGAAGGTTTGAGTGTTGCGCAACAGCTTGGCGATAAATCTTATTGTAAAAATAGTAATGCTGGTCTTTCTGCCGCAATTGGCGGTGGATGTTCGGTTCATCAGGATGAGCACACAAATGCTTTTGCATCTATTGCGCGAGGCGGTGTTTATAAAGAATTAACATATTTTACTGAAGTTAAAAATTCATCAAATCAAAAGATTTTTGAATGGAAAGATGAATCAAAACAGGTGATTGATTCACAGGCTGCATATGAATTGACCGATATTCTCGCTGATCCAAGTGCTCGAACAACTACGTTTGGCGGTCAAAGTCGAAGCTATGGATTTACGGTTCCTGGGGTTTGGACGGCTTCGAAAACCGGAACAACAGACAACGGAAAAGGTGCTGCTAAGGACTCTTGGATGATGAGTTATTCTCCTGTAGTTGCAACAGGTGTTTGGAGCGGAAACCATGACGGTCGGGCTTTACGTTCTCCTGATAATAGCCCTGTGCGTAGAGTGATTAATGAATATATGCGCGATGTTCACCATCAAGTTTATGCTTCTAATGGTAAATGGAAATCTGGTGATAAAATTGAAAGACCATCTGGAATTCGAAGCTGTACAATAAATGGTAAGAATGATATTTGCCCATCTTGGTGGGATAAAAATAAAACCGGTTCAGTTTCAAGAGAAATTGAGTTTGACAGTATTTCGAAAAAGAAAGCAACTAAATGTACACCAGAATCTACTCGAGTTAAACTAACTGTTTTCGAAACAACTGACCCAGTTTCTAAAAAGAAAACAATAACTGCGCCAGAAGGTTATAATGTGAATGAAGAAGACAATATTCATAACTGTTCAGACTTACAACCATCCATCTCGAGTGTTTCATATTCAAGGCATGCAAATTCAAATACTTACCGAATAAATATAAATATTGCAAAGGGGAATTTCGATATAACTTCGGTCGTGGTTAAGGTTGATGGCGCAACAATTAGTACTACTCTTCCAACTGGAAACACACTCTCAACAGATTATACGTTTAATAAATCTGGTCAAAATATTACGGTTGAAGTTACCGACTCTGGTGGGTATAAAGTTTCCAAAAGTTATACAGGCCCCTCCTCGATAAGTACGGAAAATACAACGGGTTCTTCAAGCTAAAAATAAAACTACTCCTGACGGGGTAGTTTTATTATCGCCGATTTTGCATCGCATTTATAATAGATTGAATAAAGTCACCAATTCCGCCCGGAATGTTAACAAAAAAGTTAAGAATCCAAATTAACAAGAAGATTAGAACTGTTGCACCAATAGCGCTACCGAATCCAAAAGCTATTCCGCGAAAGAAATTAACTTTATAAATAGCCCAGCGACTTGGATAAATATCGTTAAAAACTTCTTCAAGTAAACCAATTTGAGCTCCGCGCGCATTGTCATCGGTTAGTTTTTTTGCAGATTTTTTTAGAATTTTATTCATCGGAATTATTTTAACATAAATATTCTAAAAACGCAAGCGCTTTGATTTTATTAAAGGATAGTGATAAAATAGATATAAAAGGAGCTGGATTAAATGAGCGAAGAATTAATAAAAGCCAAGTCTAATTTATCAAAGTTAGCTTTCGAAAATTTACAAAAGTGGCTTTTAGATGAAAAATATCATGAATTTAAAGCGCAAATTTTGAATTTAATAAAAAATGAAGATTGGGATAAGCTTGAGGATGCATTTTTTAAAATTTTGGAATTTGGTACTGCTGGACGACGCGGGAAAGTTGGCACTGGCTCTAACCGTATTAATTTATTCACGATCTCAGAAAGTGCACAGGCTCTCGCAAATTATTTAAAATCACTTAATATTAATTCACCAAGTGTTGCAATTGCTTGGGATGTTCGAAATTCCTCTTATGAGCTTTCGAAAAAATGTGCTGAAATTTTAGCCGCAAATAATATCGAAGTTTTTTATTTCGATACTCCGCGCTCGACTCCAGAATTATCTTTTACAGTTCGAAATCTTAAAACTTCGGCAGGAATTGTGATTTCAGCTAGTCATAATCCGCCAGAAGATAATGGAATTAAGATCTATTGGAATGATGGCGCACAAATTTCAGCTCCACACGATAAAAAATTAATGAAAATAGCTAAAAATATCGAAGAATTTAAAACTGGTAATTTTGATGAATTTGTAAAAAATGGTAAAATTAAAATTTTGGGTGAAGAAAACGACTATTTTTATATCAAGGCTAATGCAAAATTATCTTTATCGAAAAATAGAAATGCAAAAATTGTTTTTTCACCGATTCACGGAACTGGAACGACGAATTTATTGAAAACTCTTCAGTTTGCGGGTTTCGAAGATATTGTTCTTGTTGATGAGCAGATGAATTTTGATGGTAATTTTTCAACACTTCAAGATAGAAAACCAAATCCGGAAAATCTTTCTGCGAATAGAATGGCGATTTTAAAATTAAGAAAAGAGCAAGCAGATATTGCTCTAACTACCGACCCAGATGCTGACCGAATTTGCGTAATGAGTCTTGAAAAAAATGGAGAGGTTCGAAGTTTTTCAGGCAATCAAACTGCAATTTTGGTAGCTGACTATATTCTTTCAAAGAAGCAAAAGGATCGAAATAAATATACTGAACTTTATTTTGGGAATCGTGACTTTATTTGCAAAAGTTTTGTGACTACTGATATGCTAAATGTTTTAGCTAAAAAATATGGTGTGAAAATTTATGACGATTTGCTGGTTGGATTTAAATTTATTGGTAAAAAAATATCACAAAAAGAAGCGCTTGGAGAGAAATTTATTGCTGGATTTGAAGAAAGCCTTGGTGGGCTCATTGGTTCGCAAACTAGAGATAAAGATGCTGCAACAATTGGATTGATGATAGCTGAACTTACATCGGAACTAAAGCTTGAAAATCAAACTTTGGGTGAGAAGCTTGATGAAATTTATGCTGAGAATGGATATTTTGTTGAAAAGACTGAATCTATTGAATTTAGCGGCGCTGAAGGATTTGCAAAAATGCAAGAAATTATGCAAAAAATGCGAATCGGAAATAAAAATTTTGGTGCATTAAAAATGCGAGATTTCGAAAATTTAACTGAGTTAGATTTTTCAACAAATAAAAAAAATAGTTTTAAAATGTTGGAAAATGGAAATGCGGTAAGTTTTATTTTCGATTCAGAAGATAGAAGAATTACAATTCGACCAAGCGGAACTGAGCCGAAAATGAAAATTTATGCTCAGTGGCGTTTCGAAAATAAACAAGATTGTGTAAAGATTGAGAATATTTTAAGTGATTTTAAGGAGAAGATTTTAGATGAGTGTTAATCGATTAGTGGAGAAATTTAAGCCCGAACATTATGAATTAAAGCTTGATTTAACACAAGCAAAAAATCGTGAATTTAATGGAATTGTTGATATTTTTGGTGAAATTAATGATGAAAAAGAAATTGCACTTCATTCGAAAGATTTAGAAATTAAAAAGATTACTTTTGCAAACGATATAAAATTGAACTTTTCGAAAGCTGAAAATGATGAAATTTTAGTGAATATCGAAAAACTTAACTTTAAAAAAGGTGATAAAATCCAACTTAAAATTGAGTTTTCTGGTAAAATAACAGATGCGATGCACGGATTATACCCTTGCTACTATAAAGAAAATGGTGAGAAAAAAGAGCTTTTTGCAACTCAATTTGAAAGTCATCATGCTCGTGAGGCTTTTCCGTGTGTTGATGAACCTGAAGCGAAGGCAACTTTTTCGTTAGAGATTAAAGCTTTGAGTGATCTTAAAGTTTTGTCGAATACTGAAATTATTGAAAAAAATAAAAATGGCAATATTCAACGGGTTAGATTTGCTAAAACACCAAAAATGTCAACATATTTATTAGCCTTTGTATTGGGTGATTTTCAGCGAGTTTCGAAAAAGACTAAAAGTGGTGTTGAAGTTTCAGTTTTGGCAACAAAAGCTCAAAAGTCTGAATTAATGGAATTCCCACTTAGTTTTGCGGTTCGGGTTTTAGAATTTTATGAAGATTTTTTTGGTCAAAAGTTCCCGCTTTCAAAATGCGACCACATTGCTTTGCCAGATTTTTCTAGTGGTGCGATGGAAAACTGGGGCTTAATTACCTATCGTGAAACTGCATTGCTCGCTGGTAAAAACTCCTCAATATCTTCAAAAAAATATGTTGCGTTAGTGATTGCGCACGAAACTTCACATCAATGGTTTGGAAATCTTGTAACAATGAAATGGTGGGATGAGCTTTGGCTGAATGAATCTTTCGCAACAATGATGGAATATTTAGCAACTGATGCTTTGGAGCCGAAATGGAGAATTTGGGAAGAATTTGCAGTTAATGAAGCGGTTTTAAGTTTGCGCCGCGATGCAATTGATGGTGTTCAGGCGGTTCATGTTTCAGTTCATCATCCAGATGAAATTAGCACTATTTTTGATGGTGCAATTGTTTATGCAAAAGGTGCTCGTTTAATGAATATGCTTCGAAAATATGTTGGGAACGATGCATTTCGAAAAGGTTTACAATTGTATTTTGATAAGTTTAAGTATCAAAATACAATTGGCGAGAATTTATGGGATTGTTTGAGTGAAGCTTCTGGTAAAAATATCGCAGATTTTATGAATCCTTGGCTTTTTAAAAGTGGCTATCCGAGTGTTTTGGCTGAAGAAGATGGCGAAGAATTAAAATTATCGCAAAAGCAATTTTTTATTGGTGAAGGTAAAGATAGTGGGCGAATTTGGCCGATTTTACTTGGCTCAAATCAAAATAATTTGCCTGAGATTATGGATTCGAAAGATTTAACTTGCAAGAAAAGTTCAGATTTTGTTCAGCTAAATAGAGGTAATGTTGCTCATTTTATTACAAATTATAGCCAAAATCTTTTCGAAAATTTGCTTGAAAAGGTTAGAAATGGTGATTTAGATACAATTTCCCGCCTTCAAATTCTTCAGGAACGTTCTTTACTTTCACGCGGTGGTGAAATTCCAAGTGTTGAGCTGCTGCGAACTTTACAGAGTTATGATAAAGAAACTTCTTTAATGGTTTGGGATATGATTAGTCTTTTAATTGGCGAATTGAAAATTTTTATTGATGAAGACTCTGAAAGTTCGAAAAAAATGAAAAAATTTGTTGGTAATTTAGCTCAAAATGAATTTGAAAAACTTGGATTTATTAAGAAAACTGGCGAAGATGAAGAAGATACGCAAAAGCGTAGCTCAATTTTAGCGCACATGATTTATGCTGAAAATGAAAAAGCGATCTTGGGTGCTTTAGATATTTTCGAAAATTCGCAGAATATGGAAGATATTGATTCGGAAATTCGAAGTTTAATTTTAACTACAAAGATTCGCTTTGAAGAATCTCCAGAATTAGTGCAAAAAATGCTCGAAAGTTATAAGAATACTTCAAATGTTGATTATCGAGATGATATTATGGTGGCTTTAACTTCAACTAAAAATATTCGAACTAGTGAATTGCTTCTTGAAAAAATGCTTAAGAATGACATAATTCGAACGCAGGATATCTTAAGCTGGTATGTTCATTTACTCCGAAATTTGAAGACTCGAGAGCTAGCATGGAAGTGGCTACGTGAAAAATGGAAATTAATTGAAGAAAAATTTGATGGCGATAAAAGTTATAATGATTTTCCGCGATATTCAGGTGCGATTTTGCGAACCGAAAAACAACTCCAAGAATTTAAAGAGTTTTTTGAGCCCCTAAAAAATGACCCAAGTTTAACTAGAGCGATCGAGATGGGTGAGAGAGAAATCGCCGGGCGAGTTGATTTGATTAAGCGAGACAAAACTGCTATTGATAAATTTTTACAAAATCTTTAAACTTAAAACCGACCATATTCAACGGTCGGTTTTACTTTAATTTGACAGAAAGAATCTTTCGAAATTCACCATATTTTGCGGCGTGATTTCATCTGGGTTTTTATCTTCTAGATCTCTCAATTTTGCAAGAATTTCAGCTTCATCAATTTTAGAGCCGATTAGAACGAGTTCAGTTTTTGGCGTTTCATCTTCCCATTCTTCGCTGTAAATATCAATAGTTTTGCCAACCAGCTGAACTATATATTTCTGTTCGTACCCTTTCATTCCAAAGTAGCAAATTCCTTTCATTCGAAAAAGATTTTTAGGTAAATTATCGAGAAAACTTAGGAATTTTTGAGGATTTAGTGGTTTTACCGTTTCGAAAGCCAAAGATTGAAATTGGTTGTGGATGTGGTCTTTGTGATCATGCTCGTGTTCTTCATTTTTCTCATTATTCTTTTGATCTGATTTTTGCCAAGAAAAAATTAAATCAGGATTAATTTTTGAGTTTTGGCTTTCAATAATTGGTGAATTTGGGTTTAATTTTCTAATGAATTCACGGATTTCTTGAATTTTATTTTTTGAAATTAAATCGGTTTTATTTAAAACAATAATGTCGCTCGCTTTGAGACATTTTTTAAAATGTGTTGGAAAATCTTTCTTGGAATTTTCGAAATTTTGAGCGTCAATTAAATAAATATTTCCACCGAAATAAGAATATTGATTTCCAGAATATTGCAAAGTTTTAAGTAAATCGTAAGGTTCAGCAATTCCACTAGCTTCAATTATGATTGCATCAAGCAGTGAATCTTTATTTGCTAATTTCGAAAGTGGTTCGCTTAACCCGTTATCACCAATCATACAGCAAATACAGCCATTGCTAAGCTCAATTTTTTGTTCATTGATCCCATTAGAAATTAATTTACTGTCAATATTTATTATGCCAAAATCATTCACAATTGCGCCAATTTTTAGATTTGGGCTTGATTTTAAAATGTGGTTTAAAAGTGTGGTTTTGCCTGAGCCTAAAAAGCCAGAAATCATTATAACTGGAATTTTTCGATTTTTTTGTTTTTTTGCTTTAATTTCTGTTTTTGAAAAATCATCAAAAATATCTTTCGAAAAGTTTGAAATGTCAAAATCTTCACTATTCATAAAACCAGTTTAACAGATTTTTAGAAAGCCTGCAAGATTTGCATTTTTAGAGAATATATGGTATAATTTGAAAGTTGCATTTTGCAAAGAAAATTGAGAAAGAGGTGAAGTCTATGAAGATTTCAAAAGTAGTGACGATGAAAAACTTGGATACTAGCAAAAATGAGGAAGTTAAATTAGACACGAAAGAAATTCGTGAATTTAATTTTCCGAAAAAAGCCTATGTTATTAATAAGGTGTTTATTGATAATCTGTGGCTAAAAATTACACTTCTTGTGTGGGTTTTAGTCTTGAGTACTTTATTGATAGTTGCAAAAATTAGTCAGAGTTATGGATTTTTATCAATATTAATATTGATAAGTTTAATAACAATAACGATTGTTGCTAATTTTCAAATCGCTAGATTATACTTCTTCAGTGAGGAGGAAAATCGCAACATCGGGAAAAGACTAATAACTAGCTGGGTGTGGGCTTCTGATAAAAAAGTTAAATTACCCAAGAACTATACGGAAGCGGATAAAAGAGCTTTTAGCTTTGTAGAGAAAGCTTTCAAAGAGATAAATAAATTCGCAATCAGATTCTATTTGTCTCATTTAATTGCCGTCTTAGCATTATCGTTTATAATAGTGCTTTTAATAATTGAAAACCAGCCAGATGAAAGAGCGTCTATTTTTGTCGTAGGGATATGGATTTTTACGGAGTTTTATCTCTGGATAATCCGCTGTTTTATTAGAGCAAAAGCGGAAGCGAACTATAGTATCGATCTAATAGATGATGATAGCACGAAGGAGAGTGCTGTATTGGAAGTTAATTTTTCGTTAAATGGTAATTATATCATTGAAGAATAAGTTGAGCTTTCGAAATATGTTAAAGTTCCCTCCTTGCTATAAGATTAATAAAAAAAACTTAGCCCTGCTAAATATGCAGGGTTTTCTTTTTTTCGAAAATCTGGTATAATATTTATATTCTATACATTTTGGAGGTAATAAAATGTTATTATATGAAGCTCTTTTCAATGAAGAAAGCATGGACTATTTTGAAGCCCAAAAGCATCTCTATCCGTTAGTTTGGGATGTCAAGATGGCATTGAAAGCCATTAGCGAATGCGACATTCAAGAGTTGCAGGGTATTTTAAATATCGCAGAAAAATTTCATAGCGACACAAAGTATGATGAAAAACATGAAGCTATGGAAGAGAAGTTACAAAAAATTTGGAACTTTATAAAAAACTTTAATGAACACTTCAATAAAAGTGTTGATAAAAACTCTCTGAAGATTCTGGAATATAAAGAATCTGCCATTGTTGAAAATATCATCAGCTTAATCACGCAAGATGATCAGCTTGGATTTGAAGAGGCCGTGGTAATTCTCCAATCATTAAAGCCTATTGTTGATAGGCTAGTTATTAAAAGTGAAGAGCCAATGGCCAATATTTATTCCACAGGATTGGATATCTGTGAAAGATATAATACCTATGGTATGAATTTTGCGATTATTATCAGTAGCAATTGCAAATGGTCTATCGAGTATTTTATAAGAGGATGTAATCCTCGTCTTGACAACATAGTTAAAAATGGTATTTCTTCGATTTTAGGTTCGAAGAAAGAAATAAAAAAACTTGACGGTAAATTAAAAAAAGATTTAAAACTAGCCTATAAAGCTCTTGTTGAAAAAAAATATAGGTTTAGTCTAGTCGAGAGATACCGTGCTTTGTTTTTATAATCTAGAGTCCCTTCGGGCTCTTTTTTATTTGACTTTAAACTTGAAATTTGATAAAATAAGAATACTAAAATATTACTTGTTCGAAAAATCCGACCTAAAAATAACTTTTCGAACGCTTTAATTTAAGGAGAAAAATGACTGATAATTTTAATGAGAAGCAGGCTCGAAAGCGTGCTAACTTGCAGAAAAAAGCTCAAGATTTGCAAAAAAATCGAGATAAATATGTTGGGAATGCTAAAAAAGAAAGTAGCGAGAAGAACGCAAAAATCGCTCAAAAAGCTAAGAATATTTCAAAGCAAACTCGAGTTCAAAAATCTGACGCTAAAAAGGTGAATTTACCAACAACAACGCGTCGTGGTGCGGTTGTGCGAGCTCAACGAATGATTTCGAATGACATCAATATGCGTGCAACTCAGCACATTGTTAATATTCCTGTTAATAAATCACTTTTTAATGGTTTTAATGGCGAACAACTAACAGCTTCGAAATTGAAAAAACTTCGCCCAGAAAAGGATAGTGTGCGAGTGATTCCACTCGGTGGCTTGGGTGAATTTGGAATTGGTAAAAATATGTTCGCAATTGAATATATGGATGAAATTTTAGTGATTGATATGGGCTCGATTTTTCCAAATGAAGACTACCCTGGTGTGAATTTTATGACGCCAGATATCACTTATCTAAAAGATAACATGCATAAAGTTAAGGCTGTTGCATTTACCCATGCCCACCTTGACCACATCGGCGCTGTCCGCCAGCTTTTGCCTGAATTTGGTAATAATATTCCAATTTATGCAACCGATTTCACGATTGGAATGATTAAACGCCAGATGGAAGAGGCGGTTGTTGAAGTTTCACCAAATTATCAAATTGTTGATCCATTTAAGCATGAGCAAATTAGAATTTCGAAATATATGACGCTCGAATTTGTGCATGTTTTGCACTCGATTCCTGGCTGTGTGGCAATGGTTATTCGTACGCCAAATGGGAATATTGTTCATATGGGTGACTGGCGTTTCGAAAACGATCCGGTTGATACTCAATTCGATCTCCCACGTCTTGCTGAAATTGCGCAAACCGAAGGCGTTGACCTATTGATGAATGAAAGCACTAATATTGATACACCAGGAACGCATCCACACAGTGAGTATTCAATTGGTGAAAGTGTTGGTGAAGTGATGACGGCGTATCCACATGCACGATTGATTTTTTCTTGTTTTTCAAGCCAGATTTACCGTTTGCAATTAATTTTAGATGAAGCAGTAAAGCACGACCGCAAGGTTGCGTTTGCTGGATTTTCAATGATTAATGCGATTGAAATTGCTTTAAGATCACGAAAAATTAAAGTTCCAAAAGATGTTATTGTAAAAATGGAAGATATCGTGAAGCTTGATGATTCGAAAGTTACAATCGTCTGCACTGGCTCTCAGGGTGAATTAAACGCTGTTTTGAATCGAATGGCGACTGGCGCTCACCGATTTGTTAAAATTAAAGCAACAGATGTTGTGGTATTTTCTTCGAGTCCGATCCCGGGAAATGAGCCTCGTGTGGCTTCGACTGTTGACGGGCTTTTGCGGGAGGGTGCTGGTGTAATTCAGCACGGTCGCGGTCATTATCATGGCATTGGCCCACTCCATCTTTCAGGGCACGCTTACTACGATGACCACGTTCGATTGGTAGAAACTATTCGCCCAAGAAATTACCTCCCAGTTCATGGTGAATTTTATATGCTCCAACATAATGCTGAAATGGCGCAGAAAGTTCTTGGATTGAAACGGGAAGAAATCCTTGTTGCTGACAGTGGTGATATTATCGAGCTTACAAAAGAAAAGAAAATTAAAAAAGGCGGCCGCGTTCATGTTGGTTCAATTCTTTATGATAACACTGGAAATACGGTTCATGATGCGGTCGTAAAAGATCGATTGCATATTTCAACTGAAGGTATTTTCATTATCGTGCTAACAATTAGCAAGAAAACTGGCCGACTTCTTAAAACGCCAGATGTGATTTCGCGTGGATTTGTTTATCTAAAAGATAGTGAAGAATTGATTGGTAAAATTCGTCATTATTTGCGAATTAAAATCGACCGTGAAGTTGAACGAAAAGTTGAAATTGCTGACATGAAACAAGAAATCAAAGATGATATTTCTCACCTATTGTTTGATTCAACTGGTCATACGCCAATCGTTATTCCTGTTGTAAATAAAGTTTAATCTGTTTCGAAAATCGCTCAAAACGGGCGATTTTTTATTATTAACTAATTTTGTCTGGCACGACTATTGTATAAATAAAACCACCTAAAAACAGAGACAAATAATTGGAGTTTTTCGAAAATTGAAAAAAACTCCAAAAGATGCTAAAATTTAGTAATGAATTTAAATTCTTCGTTAGGTTTGGTAAAGGGCGTTGGTGAAAAAACGCTCGAGAAACTCGAAAGTGTTAATTTGCGAACTGTTGGTGATATTTTGGAGTTTTTCCCACGAAAATATGAGGATTTTGCAAGTTTAACTAGTTTGAGTGAGATTAAGCCGGGGAAGGTTCTTTTTAGAGCTTATGCCGAAAAAGTTTCGATGCGTCGAGTTCGGCGTGGAATGACGATAACCGAGGCGATTTTAACTGATGGAAAAGAGAAAATTAAAACAATTTGGTTTAACCAGCCGTATCGCGTAAAACAGCTTCAAGATGAAGAAGAATTTTTCTTTTCGGGAAAATATGAATTTAACTATAATCGTTATCAAATTACGAATCCGAGTTTAATGAAGCGTGAAGAATTGCCAAAAAATCAAAATTTTTCAGGTAAAGATGGCGAAATTGTACCGATTTATCCGCAAAAAAAAGGTTTAAAAACTGAAACAATTCGAAAAATTTTGACAGAATTAAAGCCGATGATGAAGATTTTGCCTGAAACTTTGCCGGAAATTATTGTTCGAAAAGAAAAACTGATTTCACGCGCACAAGCAATTGAATGGGTGCATTTTCCTGGTTCGGCAGAAGAATTTAATCTAGCACTTGAACGGCTTTCTTTTGATGAAATTTTTGAATTAATTTTGGCCGCAAAATTAAATAAAATTGAAAATGAGCAACTTCGTGGATACAATATCGAGCCAAAAATTCAAGATGTGAAGCAATTTGTTGAAAAGCTACCTTTTAATTTGACGCAATCGCAAAGGCTTGCTTCTTGGGAGATTATGCAAAATATGAGCCAGGATTTTCCGATGAATCGGCTTTTGCAGGGTGATGTTGGCTCCGGAAAGACAACCGTGGCAGCAATTGCATCATTGAATGCTGTAAAAAATGGTTATCAAGTGGCAGTTTTTGCACCAACTGAAATTCTTGCACAGCAATTGGCTAAGAATTTTTCAAAAACTTTGGCTTGGTGTGGCATTTCGATTGGCTTTCTTTCAGGAAAGGTAAAAGGAAAGGCTCGCAAAACACTTTTCGAAAATCTAAAAAATGGCAATCTTAATATTTTGGTCGGTACGAGTGCGATTATTCAAGAAAAAGTAGAATTTTCGAATCTTGGTTTAGTGATTATTGATGAACAGCATCGTTTCGGTGTTGCTCAAAGGCAAAAAATTCTTGAAAAATCTCACCAAAAAATGCCACATTTACTTGCGATGACTGCTACGCCAATTCCGAGGTCGTTGCAATTAACATTTTTTGGTGATTTGAGTGTTTCGATATTGAAAGAAAAGCCTGAAGGGAGAAAGCCGGTTCAAACTAAAATTATTTCACCAGCTTCTCGTGCGCCAATGAATGCAAGGATTAAAACTGAAATTTTGAATGGGCGGCAAGTTTTTGTAATTGTTCCAGCAATTCAAGAAGGAAAAAACGAGGAAATTAAAAGTGTTGAGGCGGAATTTAAACGATTGAAACGTGATTTTAAGGAATTTAGAATTTTACAGCTTCATGGTAAAATGAAGTCGGAAGAAAAAGAACGAATAATGGCAGATTTTTTGGCGAAAAAAGCTGATATTTTGCTTTCAACTACCGTTATTGAAGTTGGAATTGATGTTCCAAATGCAAGTGTAATTGTGATCGAAAACGCTGATCGTTTTGGTTTAGCGCAACTCCATCAGCTTCGTGGGCGAGTAGGTCGTGGCGGTGATGATGCCTTTTGTTATCTTGTAATGAGCTCGAACGCGAAACCGCCACAGAGGCTCCAAGAAATTTCGAAAACTGACGATGGCTTTATATTGGCGGAAAAGGATTTAGAGCTTCGTGGTGCTGGTGAAATTTACGGCAAGGCACAAAGTGGCGAAATTAATCTGGAATTCGCAAGCATTGGTGATATAAAAATGATTTCGCGAGCGCAATCTGCGGTAGATTTTTTGTTCGAAAATCAAAAAGGTTGGCAAGAATATTTGAGAGAAAAGCCAAAATCACTTGAAAAATACCAAAGATTAACTTTATTAAATTAGAGGCTTGACTAAAAAAATAAATTGTGCTAAAATTGAAAAGTAGTCGGCCAGCAGGTCGGCGTTTTTCATAAGAAATTATTTCGAAAGGATAAAATGGAAGATTTAAATATTAAACAAATGATGCTGGCAGCAAAAACAATTGCAGCTGAAAAAAATTTACCAGAAGAAAAAGTTTTAGAAGTTATTGAGATGGCAATTGCGGCTGCTTGGCGACGTGAGAACGGAAATCGTGACCAAAATGTTCGAGCAGAACTAAACACTCAAACTGGTGATGCTGAAGTTTTTGTTCAATATGAAGTTGTTGACGGCGAAGAAGCTTATAATATTAACAACGAGATTTCTCTTGAAGACGCGAAAAAACTTGATGCGAATGCTGAAATTGGTGAAATTGTTGAAGAGAAATTTCCGGTTGAAACTTTTGGCCGTGTGGCTGCTCAAACTGCTAAACAAGTTGTTTTGCAGCGACTTCGCGAAGCTGAACGTGAGATTATTATTGAAGAATTCGAAGATAAAGTTGGTACTATCGTAAGTGGTTCGGTTTCGAAAATCGACCAACGATTTGTGAGAATCGATCTAGGAAAAGCAAACGGTGTTATGCCACTCCGCGAACAAATTAATGGTGAATATTTTAGTGTTGGCCAGCGGATTAAAGTTCTTATTAAAGAAATTGAACGAGAAGGTCGTGCGCCAGAATTGATCCTTTCACGTGCTGATGCGAAATTTGTTGAAATTCTTTTCGAACAAGAAGTGCCAGAACTAGAAACTGGAATGGTTGAAATTGTGGCTATTGCTCGTGAGGCTGGTCGTCGAACTAAGATGGCGGTTCGTTCAATTATGAACGGTGTTGATCCAGTTGGAACTTTCGTTGGTAGTCGCGGTGTGCGAGTTCAGTCTGTTATGAATGAAATTGGTGAACGCGAAAAAATTGATATTGTAACTTGGAGCGAAAACCCAAGCGAATTTATCAGTGAGGCGTTAAGTCCTGCAGAAGTTGTTGAAGTTCAAATTAAAGAAACTGGTGAAAACGAACGTAAACGAGCAACTGTGCTTGTGAGTGAAGATCAGCAAAGTGTTGCAATTGGTCGCGCTGGGCAGAATGTTCGCCTTGCGAGTCGACTAACGGGCTATGAGCTTGATATTGAACTTGCTAAATCTACCGAAAAAAAACCACGCGGAAATGTTGAAGACGGCTTGTTTAGTGCTTTAAATGAAGCGACTGAAAGTGAAGTTGTTGAAAATCTCGACGGAGATGAAAGTGACCGCGAGAAATTCGGCGGAGAAGAACAATAAACATTTTAAGAGCTAGCAGGGTTGACTGCTAGCTTTTCTCGTGTTATAATTATTGCATTGGCTTTGGGCGACCAAAGTACTTAAAAAGGAGGCATTTAGATATGCGAAAGAAAATTGAAGACTTGATAGTTATCATTCCTGCTGCAGGAATGGGCACGCGAGTATATCCGGCAACTATAGGAATTATCAAAGAGTTACTACCATTACCCTTTGAGGGTTACCTACAAAATTCAATTGTGGTTCTGGTGGAAAAACTAGTTCAGGCTGGAATTTCTGCACAGAATATTGCAATCGTTATTAGCCCAGAGAAGACTTCAATAGAAAGTATTTTCGAAAGTAAAAAATCAATTATTGAAGAGCTTCGAAGCAAGGGTAAACATGATTTTGCTGAAAAAGTTGAACGAGTTGAATTTTTAGCTCCAGCAAAATTCATTCAGCAAAATTGTGAATTCTATGGTAATCAAGCTCCGCTTAGCACTCCTGAAGTTATTGACTTTATTGGCGAAAGCGATTTTGCTTACTTTTTTCCGGATGACAACTTTGCAACAGTTGGCAAAAATGAATTTCAACAACTTTTCGAAGCTTACGAGAAGTTTGGCGGAAGCATTCTGCCGGTTAAGCAGGTCGTAGATAAGGCTGAGTATGAAAAGTATGCAATTGTCGTGGGTGAAATTATTCATCATCCAAAAAATAAAGATGACAATTTGGTTTTGTCCGTCAATAAGATTGACGAAAAGCCTGGTTTTGAAAAAGCTCGGAGCGAACTCGCAAGTGTTCGTGGAGTAATTTTCGAAAATAAACTCATTAAATATATGACTGATTACGCTAAAAAATTTGACGGAAATGGTGAGTTGATGTATCAGATTCCTGTACAGAAGGCAATGAATGATGGAATGAAATTCCATGCGGTTCGTATTAACGGATTATATTGTGATGCTGGAAACTGTCATGGCTACGCTTTGGCGGTTCCGGCAATGATGTTGGCTTCTCAAAATCGTGAAAAATATATTAAAGATCTGAAAGAAGTAATAAAATACTTCGAAAGCCTCTAAAAAATAAAACGCTCTAGCTAGAGCGTTTTTTAAATTCCTTCGTGCTGAAGTAGCCAACTTTTACGGTTTTGCCCTCCGTTATAGCCACCGAAATCCATATCTTTTGTAAGAACTCGATGGCACGGAATAATTATGGAAAGCTTATTTGCGTTTAAAGCGTTGCCAACCGCACGAACGGCGTTAGGATTTTCAATTTTTTCGGCAATTTCAGAATATGTTGAGGTTGAGCCGGAGCGAATATTCTGAAGCTCCTCCCAAACCTGTTTTTGAAAATCTGTTCCAATCATTTCGATCGGTGTTTTAAAACCTGCAAAAGGGTGTTTAAAATAATCTTCAAGTTCAATGCGTATCTGTTTAATCGGTAGATTTTCGCCTTCTTCGATATTTTCAACTTCAAAAAACTCTTTAATTTGAGCTAAATCTTTTTCGAAATTTTCATTATCTTGAAATTCCAAAAAAACCAAAGCATCATCGTGAGTGATTGCCGTCATTTCGCCAAGTGGCGTTTGAATTTTAGAAAGTTTTAGTTCACGCATTTTAATATGACAATTATATATAAAAAAGCCTAAAAAGTCAAATAAAATAAGAAATTATTAGCACTCATATTGTAAGAGTGCTAAAAGTATGATAAAATAGAGTTATGATACCTGAAGATTTTCAAGAAATTATTTCGCGAATGAGTGAAAATTCGCACAAAAGTTTGGAACGAGCAGAATTCTTCTCTCGTAAATTTAAAACTGGCTATATTGGAATTGAGCATATTTTGTTAGGAATTTTAGCAAATCGCGAATCTTCGGCGGCAACTTTAGCATATGAATATGGCTTAAAGTTTGAAGATTTATATGATTTTTTTGTTGAAAATCCGCCAGTTTCGAAAAGTATGCCAGATTTTGCAGATCCAAATGTGCGAGCTTTAACCGACCGCGCAGTTTTTGCATTAAAAATGGCGAGTTTAATTTCTGGTGACGATAATGAAATTGGCACAAAAAACCTGCTTTTCTCAATTTTAAAGCAAAAAGATTTAAAATTACAGGTTGTGCTTCGGCAAACCGGGGCTGATATTGAGGGGTTGGTGAACGCTTTTGATATTTTATTTTCGAACGAAAATTCAGCTGAGGGAATTGATGAAATTGAGCAAAAAAGCTTTCGAAAGAATTCAGAGAAACAACAATCAAGCCGTGAAATTGCAATTTTGAAGAAATTTGGTGAAGATTTGACAGAAAAAGCTAAAAATGGCGAACTCGATCCAGTAATTGGGCGTGAAACTGAAGCTCAGAGATTAATTACGGTTCTGCTTCGTCGCACGAAATCTAATCCAGTTTTGATTGGCGAAGCTGGAGTTGGAAAAACTGCTGTAGTAGAACTTCTTGCTCAAAAAATTTCGAAAGAACAAGTTCCATCACAACTAATTGGAAAGCGAATTTTTGAAATTGATTTAGCTGGAATGTTGGCTGGTACGAAATTTCGTGGTCAATTTGAAGAGCGGCTAAAAAATGTAATTAAAGCGCTTGAAAAACATCAAGAGATCATTGCATTTATTGATGAAATTCATCTCTTAGCAGGAACTGGCTCGGCAGAGGGCGCAATGGATGCGGCAAATATTTTAAAGCCAGCTCTCGCTCGTGGAAAAATTAAACTAATCGGTGCCACAACTTTTGACGAATTTAAAAAATCAATTGAGAAAGATTCCGCATTGAATCGGCGTTTTCAATCTGTTCAGGTTGAAGAACCAAGCTTGAACGAAACGATTGATATTCTAAAAGGTTTGCGAGAAAAATATGAAAAATATCATAATATTGAAGTTTCTGATGAAGTTTTGGGTGAAATCGTTGATATGAGCGCGAGATATATTTTTGACCGCCAAATGCCAGATAAAGCTATTGATATTTTAGATGAGGCTGGTGCGCTAGCTGCGAGCGAGAAGGTGTCGAAACCGAATAAAATTTTAGAATTCTCGCGTGAGATTGAAAAATTAAATGAAAAGCAAATTCGGGCTGCAGAAAATGAAGATTTCGAAGGTGCGGCTCTCTATAAAACGCGAATTTCACAACTTAGAAAAAAACTTAGTGAAGAGGAGCGAAAAGCAAAAAGTTCGAAAAAAATTATTTTAACGAGCGATTATGTGGCGCGAGCGATTTCTTTAAAAACGAATATTCCGGTTCAAAAAATTTCAAAAAATCAGGCAAAAATTCTACAAAATCTTGAAAAACATCTTTCGAAAAAGGTGATTGGTCAAGGTGAGGCGATTGAGAAAATTTCGAAAGCGATCCGTCGTAATAAATCTGGGATTTCAGATGAAAATCGTCCAATTGGTTCGTTTATTTTTCTTGGTCCTACTGGAGTTGGAAAAACTGAACTTTCACGCCAGCTTGCAAACGAGGTTTTTGGCGGTTCGGAATCTTTAATTAAAATTGATATGAGCGAATTTGGCGAAAAACATAAAACTTCGCAACTTTTGGGTGCGCCAGCTGGTTATATTGGCTATGGTGAAGGTGGAACTTTAACAGAGAAAATTCGCCGCCAGCCATATTCCGTAGTGCTTTTTGATGAAATTGAAAAAGCTCACCCCGACACTTTTAACTTGCTTTTACAACTTTTAGAAGATGGTGAATTAACGGATTCTGAAGGGCGAAAAGTTTCGTTTAAAAACACTGTTGTAATTTTAACAAGTAATCTTGGCGCAAGCGAAATGATGAATGAAAAATCGCTTGGGTTTGAAGCAGAAAGTTCTTCAAAAAAGAATCACTCAAAAAATGAAAAATTTGCTCGAAGGGCTCTTGAAAAGGTTCTAAAACCTGAACTTTTAAATCGATTCGATGGAATTATCACATTTCAATCACTTTCGAAAACTGAAATTGGCAAGATTTTTGATATTCTTTTAGCTGATTTGAATAATCGATTGCTTCGAAAAGGTTTGAATTTGAAAGTTCGAAAATCAGCGAAAGATTTTATTATTGAAAAGGGTTATGACGCTAAAAATGGAGCAAGGCCACTTAGGCGCGCAATTGAGGATTTGCTTGAACACAAATTAGCCGAGGAGATTCTGGCAAAAAATCTACCAAAGGGAACGCAATTTGTGGCGAGTGCGAAAAATGGTGAAATTATAATTGAAGTTTCGAAAGATTAAGGAGAGAAAATGCGAAAAACAGAGAATTATTTAGTTCCAACGGTTGTTGAAGAGACTAATAGAGGTGAGCGAGCGTTTGATATTTATTCGCGGCTTTTAAAAGAACGAGTTATTTTTTTGGGTGAAGATGTGAATTCACATACGGCGAATGTTGTGGTGGCACAACTTCTTCATTTGGCTTTCGAAAATCCAGATGAAGATATTAAACTTTATATTAATAGCCCTGGCGGAAGTGTTTATGATGGTTTGGCGATTTATGACACGATTAAATTTATCAAACCAGATGTACAAACAATTGGGATTGGTTTGCAAGCTTCGATGGGGGCGTTTTTGCTGGCAGCTGGAACGAAAGGTAAGCGTGCGATTTTACCGAATTCTCGAGTAATGATTCATCAGCCATCAAGCGGTACGCGCGGAAAAGTTACAGACCAAGAAATTGACCTAAAAGAAAGCTTATTACTTAAAGAAAAACTTGCACAAATTTTGGCCGAAAATAGTGGCCAGGATTTGAAAAAACTCAAAAACGATATGGAGCGAGACTATTGGATGAGTGCTGATGAGGCTGTAGAATACGGCTTAGCTGACAAAATAATCCAGCAAGAAAAATAGCCTCACAAATGAGACTATTAGTAATTATATCCGTCTATTGGAATGATCTTTTCGCCAATGGCGGATTTTTTTAATGCTTTAAGTCGCTTAAATTCACTTTGAGAGACTGGAATTGGCCAAATCTCTCCTGAATTCCTTCCGCCTTCTGGAATTCGAACGGCCAAAACATAAAAATTATCGTTTGGCAATAATAAATTATCACCAGAAGCGAAATTTGTTTTAGCACGAGTAAAACCAATTGTATCGACAAAAAGGAATTGAGAATCTCTTCCACGTGCTACCCAAGAGGAAACTCTAATTTTTCGACCATCTTCATTTACAATATTAATTGAAGGGTTGATTCGGAATTTTGAGGATATTGAGAAGTAAGCTCTATTTATTTTATTACCGTCCTCGTCTATAAAAGTTATTCCTTTTACCTCGATCGGCTTGGCGAAATAATCATCTCTAATGGTTTGAAAATTTTCCCATTTATCTTTCGAAAACTCTTTCCCTTTTTGGAAATAGTCTTTAAATCCGACTTGAGTGATGTTGCCTTTGCTCTCTTGTGCAAAAACCTCTGTCTTTGACGTAAAAATAAAAAGTGAAGCGATAAAAATCGCAGTAGCAATGAAGATTTTCTTCATTTTAAACTCCTTCTAACGCACTCAATAAAACATTAAAATAGTTTTGAAAGGTGCGTAAATAATTTTAATAGCCACATAATAGCATAAAAACAATAAAAAATCAAGGTATTGACCTTTTTGTTGAAAGGGTGTAGAATATATAAGCTTTCGAGTAAAAAATGTAGGGGGTAAAATTATGACAGTGAAAAAAATAGCTGAAATAATTGGGCACACTAATCCTAAGGCAATTAGTGAGAAAGAAAATCGAGAGATAATCGAAGGAGAATCAGCAGTTCTGAAGTTAGAAGAAGTGATCTCCTTAGTACCTCGAATTTAATTTTAACCGCTTAAATAGCGGTTTTTTATTGATTTTTTAAAAAAAATATGTTAAAATGAACGACAAGAAGTAGTGTGCTTGCGGAGAATTTTACTTCGAAATTGATGGCAAAATTTCGAAAGTCGTAGGCGGAGAATCTTCGGGCCGATTCTAATAACACTTTAAATGCGAGGAGAAAAATGGCAAAAAAGCACTTTAATGCTGCAGGACGAGCGTTCTTTTCGAAAGAAGACGCTCTTCTTAAAACCCCAGATTTAATCGCTCACCAAAAAGAATCTTGGAAAGATTTTGTTGACAATGGTTTGAGTGAAATTTTCGAAGAGATTAATCCAATTGATGACTATACTGGTCAAAAATTAGCTCTGCGATTTAAGAGCTATGAATTTCAAGCTCCAAAAACAACAAAAGATTTCGCGAAAGAAAATAATTTAACTTTTGAAGCTCCGCTACATGTTCAAGTTGAACTTACAAATAAAGTTACTGGAGAAGTTAAAGAACAAGAAATTTATCTTGGTGACTACCCTTGGATGACAAACCAAGGAACTTTTATCATTAACGGAACTGAACGTGTTATTGTTTCGCAGTTGATTCGTTCTGAAGGTGTTTATTTTAATGCTGAAACCGGAAGTGATGGGAAAAAATATTATGGCGCAAAATTGATTCCAGTTCGTGGCGCTTGGTTAGAGTTTGAAACCGATCCTAAAACTGGTGTGATTTACGTGAAAATTGACCGTCGCCGAAAACTTCCAGTAACAACTTTCTTGCGTGCGCTTGGTCGAATGACTAATGCTGAAATGCGAGATATTTTTGCTGATGTTGATAATGGAGATGTTAAGTTTATTCAATCAACTCTCGAAAAAGATCAATCGGCTGGCCCAAATGAAGCTTTGATTGAGGTTTACCGCCGTCTTCGCCCAGGAGATTTGGCGACTATTGAAAATGCCCGAAATATGATTGAACGAATGTTCTTCGACTTTAAGAGGTTTGATTATGGTCGCGTTGGTCGATATAAAATTAACAAACGCTTAAATCTTGAAACACCAAATACAACTGAAAATCGTTCTTTCCAGATGGAAGATCTTTTCGAAATTATTAAAGAAGTTATTCGCTTGAATAATGTGCAAGGTGAAGTTGATGACATTGATAGCCTTGATAATCGACGAGTTAAGTTGGTTGGCGAGCTTGTTGCGCGACAATTCCGCGTTGGCATGCTTCGAATGCAACGAAACGCTATGGATCGAATGTCGATGACTGACATTGAAACTGTAACTCCTGGACAACTGGTTAATGCCCGACCGGTTGTTGCTGCTGTTCGCGAGTTCTTTGCTGGATCACAGCTTGCTCAGGTTATGGATGAAACTAATCCACTTTCAGAACTTTCTCACAAGCGACGTTTGAGTTCAATGGGTCCTGGTGGTGTTACTCGTGATCGTGCTGGTCTCGAAGTTCGTGACAGCCACCCAACTCACTATGGTCGAATTTGTCTTGTTGAAACTCCAGAAGGTGGAAACGTTGGACTTGTGACAAACCTTGCAACCTTCGCCCGAATAAATGAATATGGCTTTATTGAAGCTCCATATTTGCGAGTTATTGATGGAAAAGTTACCGATGAAGTTGTCTATCTTGACGCCGACCATGAGATGCGTGAGATTATTGCTGATGCTGGTTCGAAATTAAACGAAGATGGAAGCTTTGTTGAGTCTCAAGTTTCTGCTCGAAAGAATTTAATTCCTTCACAGGTGAGTTCAAGTGAAGTAACATTCATGGATGCTGTTCACAGACAGGTTCTTGGTGCAGCGGCATCACTTATTCCTTTTGCCGAACGCGACCGAATCGACCGTGCCTTAACTGGTTCAGCCATGCAGAAACAGGCTGTTCCACTTCTTTGGAATGAAGCTCCGACTGTTGGAACTGGTGTTGAAGCTGATATTGCGCGAAACCTAAGCCAAATTATTGTTGCTGAAGATGACGGTGAAGTTACTCGTGCTGATTCTGTTGCTGTTGAGGTTAAATATGCGTCTGGCACAGCAAAATACGAACTAAAACATTTCGAAAAAACTGCCGACGACCGATGCTACAATCAAAAAGTTGTGGTTTCTCGTGGTCAAAAAGTTAAAAAAGGTGATATTTTGGCGGAAGGCGCAAGTATTAAGGATGGAGAAATTGCTCTTGGCCGTGACCTCCGTGTGGCATTTATGTCTTGGGGCGGATTCAACATGGACGACGCTGTGATTATTTCTGACCGTCTTGTTAAGACCGATATGCTAACGAATATCAATATCAAAGATTATATGGTTGAAGTTCGTGAAACTAAGCTTGGGCCAGAAGTTGTCACTCGTGATATTCCAAACGCTAGCGAATATAGTTTGCGACATTTGGATGAAGACGGAATCGTTCAAATTGGTTCAGAGGTGAAACCTGGCGATGTGCTTGTTGGAAAAATTACTCCAAAAGGTGAACAAGAACTTTCGAGCGAAGAACGACTTTTGCGTGCAATCTTTGGTGAAAAAGCGAAAGATGTTCGTGATACTTCTCAAAGAATGAAAAATACTGGTTCTGGAAAAGTTATTGGCGTGAAAATCTTTTCGAAAGAAAATGGTCATGAAATGCGTGCTGGAGTGCTTAAACAAATTCAGATTTTTGTGGCTGAAGCTCGCAAAATTATGGTTGGAGACAAAATGGCTGGACGACACGGAAATAAAGGTGTTGTTGCAAAAATTTTGCCAGAAGCTGATATGCCATTTATGGAAGATGGAACTCCGATTGATGTGATTCTTTCGCCGCTTGGTGTGCCTTCACGCATGAACCTTGGTCAGCTTTTCGAAGTTCACCTTGGAATGGCTGCGAAAACTCAAGGCTACCGAGTTGCAACTCCTTCATATGACGGTGTTGATGCTAAAACTTTGAGTGATGAACTTGAAGCCGCAGGCGTTCCTCGAGACGGAAAGGTTCAGTTATTTGATGGTCAAACTGGTGAACCATTCGAACAACGAACAACTGTTGGATTTATGCATATGATTAAGCTTCACCACTTGGTTGCCGATAAAATCCACGCTCGTTCAACTGGTCCTTACACGATGGTTACTCAACAACCTTTGGGCGGTAAAGCTCAAAATGGTGGTCAGCGATTTGGAGAAATGGAAGTTTGGGCTTTGGAAGCCTACGGTGCCGCTAATATGCTTCAGGAAATGCTTACAATTAAGTCTGACGACGTTGTTGGTCGTTCGAAAGCTTACGAAAGTATCATTAAAAATAGTGAAATTGTTGGTCCAAAATTACCAGAATCATTCAATGTGCTTGTCAAGGAATTGCAAGGTCTTGGATTGCGCGTTGATTTGCTTGATCAACACGCTTCAAGCATTGATGCTGATGAGCTTCTTGCGGAACGAAATAAAGACGCGGAGAGCTCAACTATAGAAGAAGATGAAAATTTTGAAACGGTTCGAGATGAATCTGACGGTGAATTTGAAGACAATATGAATATTCAAGATATTGATGAAATTGAAGAAATTAAGGAGGAAGCGTAAATGGCGAAAGTGGTGAATTCAAACCAGATTGCTGATTTCGACGCAGTTCGCCTCGCGGTTGCTAGCCCAGAAGATATTTTGAGCTGGTCTTACGGCGAAGTAACTAAGCCAGAAACTATCAACTATCGAACTCAAAAACCTGAGCGTGATGGTTTGTTTTGTGAAAAAATCTTTGGACCAACTAAAGATATCAACCCTTACGATAATAAACTAAAGGGTGTTCGTTCTCGTGAAGCTGCTGTTGATAAAAACGGTGAGCTAGTAACAAAATCAATCGTTCGTCGTGAACGAATGGGTCATATTTCTTTGGCAGCTCCAATTGCGCATATTTGGTTTATGCGTGGAGCTCCAAGTGCAATGAGTCTTCTTCTTGGAATGACGGTTAAAAATATCGAACGTGTTGTTTATTTTGCAAGTTATGTAATTCTTAATGTTGATGAAGAAAAACGCGATCAAATGATTGCCGACCTTGAAGCTGAAGACAAAGCTGCTCGAATGGCAATTAAAATTCGTTATGAAAAGGCCGCTGAAGAAGCTGGCGCTGATATTAAAGCATTGGCTGAAGCACAAACTAAAGAAATCGAAGGGCTTAACGCAAATTATATTTCGAAAAAGAATCAACTTGACAGTTTTGTAAAAGGCTCGCTAATGAGCGAAACTGATTTTCGAAATCTTCCTGAAGAGTATGAAGATATCATTGAAGTTGGAATGGGCGGTGAAGCAATTAAAACTTTGCTTGACGAAATTGATATTGATGAGCTTATCGAAAGTTTGAAAGAAGAATCTGAAAAAGCAAGAGGTCAGCGAGAGAAGAAAATTCTTAAACGACTAAAAACAATTGAAGGAATGAAAGCTGCTGGAATTAAGCCGGGAAGTTTATGTTTGACTGTTCTTCCTGTGATTCCTCCAGATTTGCGACCTATGGTTCAATTGACTGGTGGTCGATTTGCGACATCAGATTTAAACGATTTATATCGTCGAGTAATTAATCGAAACAATCGTTTAAAGAAATTGATCGAACTCAATGCCCCAATGGTAATTAAGCGTAATGAAATGCGAATGCTTCAAGAAGCGGTTGATTCGCTAATTGACAATAATGCATCACGAAGTGGTCGCTCAGTTAATACGGCCGGTGGTCGCCGAAAGCTTAAATCTTTGAGCGATATGCTAAAAGGTAAGCAGGGTCGTTTCCGCCAAAACTTGCTTGGAAAACGTGTTGACTATTCTGGTCGTTCAGTGATTGTGGTTGGTCCAACTTTGAAAGCTCACCAATGTGGTTTGCCAACACAAATGGCTCTTGAACTCTTTAAACCATTCGTAATTTCTTGGTTGATTGAAAAAGAATATGCACATAATATTCGTTCGGCAACTCGGTTAATTGATGCTCGTGAAGCAGAAGTCTGGGATGCTTTGGATGCTGTAGTTGAAGGAAAATACATTCTTTTGAACCGCGCTCCATCTTTGCACCGACTTTCGATTCAGGCTTTCCAGCCAAAACTTGTTGAAGGTAAGGCTATTCAGCTTCACCCACTTGTAGCAAATGGATTTAATGCTGATTACGACGGCGACCAGATGGCAGTTCACCTACCACTTTCTGATGCTGCTCAGGCAGAAGCTCGTGATTTAATGAGTATTTCTCACAACTTGCTGAAACCAGCAGATGGTCAACCTGTGCTCTCTGTTGATCAGGATGTTGTTTACGGAAACTACTACATCACTTATGACAAGCATTCTGAAATGAACAAAAAACCGCGTCCTTTCGCTAATGTTTTTGAAGCTGAAATGGCTTATGACAAAGGTGAGATTGCACTCCAAACACCAATTCGTGTGTTCGTAAAAGGTGAGATTCGAAATACGACTCTCGGCCGTGTGCTATTTAACGAATTACTACCAGAAGATTATCCATTCGATAATAACCCACAAACTAAGAAGCAAATTAATAAAATTTTGGCCGATATGTTTGCGCATTATGGTGCTGAAATGACTGTAAAAATTGCTGACAAAATTAAAGGTTTATCATTCCGATTTGTTACAAAATCTGGTTTGTCGATTGGTAAAGAGGATTACACGGTTTACGAAAGCGAAAAAATTCCTCAGATCATTGCTAGCGGTGACGCTAAAACAACTTTGATTCAGGAACAATATGATCAAGGTCTTCTGACTGACCAAGAGCGTTATAACTTAATTATTGATAACTGGCATAAGGTCATTGATGAAGTTTCTGATGAAATTTCTGAGCGCGTAGCTCATGAAGGTGCAGATTCACCTGTTGGATTGATGGCTGTTTCTGGTTCACGCGGTAATGCAACAAATATTCGCCTTGCTTCTGGTTTGACTGGAATCATGGTGGATGCAACTAACCGTGAAATTGAGCTTCCAATTCGCTCAAATTACACTCACGGAATGAGCTCGCTTGAAGCTTTCGTAGCAACTCGTGGTGCGCGTCAAGGTTTGATTTCAACTGCGCTTAAAACTGCCGAATCTGGTTACCTAACTCGCCGTCTTGTTGATGTGGCTCAAGATGTATTTTCTGTTGAAGATAGAGATGATGAAGTTGATCCAGGATTCACGATTCATCGATCAGATAGTGAAGAAACAATGATTTCGTTTAAAGATCGACTTTATGGTCGATTTACGGCTGAAGATGTTCCTGGATATATTGATGCCGATCAACTAATTACTCGAGAAATTGCCAATGCAATTGAAAAAGATGAAAACATTACAGAAGTTAAAATTCAAAGTGTTCTTTCAACTCCAGACCTTGCAGGAATTCCTCAAAAGTCTTACGGAATTGATATGGCGACTGGACTTCTTGTTGATCCAGCTGAACCAGTTGGTGTGATTGCCGCTCAATCTGTTGGTGAGCCTGGAACGCAGCTAACTTTGAATACATTCCACAGTTCGGGTGTTGCTGGTTCTGGTGCAATTTCACAAGGTTTGCCACGTGTTGAAGAACTTCTTGAAGCTCGTTCGCCAAAGGGACAGGCTTATATGACTGAAGTTTCTGGTGTGGTTGATATCTGGGAAGATGGCAATATGAATATTGTTCAAATTACACCACGACAAACTGAAGATGGTGAAAATGTAAACCCAGTTCGCTACGAAATTCCAAATGTTGCGGCTCTTGCTGTTTCGAAAAACGATGTTGTGCAGGCTGGTGACCGGTTAACTGTTGGTTCGCTCAATCTTCGTGATTTAATGGAATTTAAGGGTGTTGAAGAAACTCAACGCTACATTATGAACGAAATCTTGCGAATTTATGCTGCTCAAGGTCAAGATATTGCTTCGAAGCACCTTGAAATCATCGTTCGTCAAATGTTCAGCCGAGTTCAAATTGAAGATGCCGGAGACTCATCGTTTATCATTGGCGATGTAGTTTCGAAAGCTGCCGTTGTTGAAGAAAATAAATTTCTTGAAGCTGAAGGTAGAAAACCTGCTGAATTTAAACAACAACTTCTTGGAATCACAAAAGTTTCAATTTTCAGCGACAGTTTCTTGTCTGCTGCGTCGTTCCAAAATACAACAAGTGTTTTGATTAATGCAGCAACTTCTGGCCGAATTGATAAACTTCGCGGATTAAAAGAAAATGTGATTATCGGACGCAAAATTCCTGTTGGAACTGGCGCTCGGGTTAATGCAAAAACTGAACCTGTTGAAGATAAAGAAGAATTTGAAAACGAAACTAACGATTCTGTAGTAGAAGAGTAAAAAAAACTTAAAACACTGGCTTCGTTGCCGGTGTTTTAATTTGCGTTAAAGAACGAAAAATGATACAATATTAGCATAAACGAAATAGGAGAATATATGAGTTCTAATGAAGCTAAAAAAGTTGGCGTAAAAGCTTTTCGAAATCGTGGAATTATTTTTGCAATTTTAGCGATTATTTTAATTGTTGCTGGCTCAATTTGGATTGCAAAACCTTTTAATGATTTTCTAAAAAGACAAACTTGGAAACAAACTGAAGGGCAGATTTATGGTTTCGAAAAGAAAATTATAAATGAAAAAACTGGTGAATATAAATATGCAGCAATTGTAGATTTTTCAGTGAAAGAAAATGAAACAATTGAATTTCACTCAGAGTTAAAGAACGAAAAACCAGTTATTGGTGAAAAGGTAAAAGTTTTTTATGATGAAAAAGACCCAAATTCCGCCGTTGAGGGTGATTTTGAAATTACTAAAATAGTTGTTCCGAGCGGATTATTAATTATTGGGATTATTAGTGCGGTTTTAGCAATGATTTCTTTCGAAAGAATGAAAAAAGCTAAAAAGATGCAAAATCAAGCAAATACCTCAGCCTTTGTACAGAATTTTATTCCGCAAAATAATCAGGAAAATAAGTAATGCGAACGATTTTTACGGATGGAAGCGCTTCACCAAATCCTGGCCCTGGTGGTTTTGCCGTGATTGAAAACGGTAAACCGATTGCTTTGGGGGCTGAAAATCCAAGCACGAATATTCGAATGGAAGGATTAGCTTTGAAAAAAGCTTTCGAAATTTTAGAGGGTGAAGAAGCTGAAATTTTAACAGATAGCGAGTTTTGGGTTAATGTTTTAGTGAAATGGGCGCCAGCTTGGGAGAGAAATGGCTGGAAGAAAAAAAGTGGTGAAATT
Source organism: uncultured bacterium (assembly GCA_938030735.1). Lineage (GTDB taxonomy): Bacteria > Patescibacteriota > Saccharimonadia > Saccharimonadales > Saccharimonadaceae > Nanogingivalis. Next base: position 31,816 of record CALHIM010000006.1, on the reverse strand, counting down.
AAGAATCTTGATATTGTAAAGCCACTTTTTGAGCTTTATAAAAAATCGAATGTAGAGCTAAAATGGCTAAAAGGGCACGCTGGGCATGAGTTTAACGAAATGGCTGATGAATGGGCAAATCGGGCAAGAAACGGCGAAAAGCTTTAATTCTATTATTGACTTTCTTCGAAAGCTGTGATAAAATAAGAGTTCCGCTCAAAAGTGGAAAATAAAAATTGGAGGAAATTATCATTATGAAAAAAGCATTAAACGAGGCTAAAGAGCCTCTATTGGTTTCTTTGTTCTTTATCGTAGTCTGCGGCGTGTCATTGTTTTTAACGATTTTGACACACTGGAACTTTGGCGTGTTCTTTTTTAGTATTGTTATGATAACATTAGTAATTGCTGCTAAAAGGATCGATGAAAAGATGCCTGAAAAAGTTCGAAGATAAGAAAAAAATTTTTAAGCCAGAGAAACTGGCTTTTTCTATTTTGGGTTGTTTTTACTTTACAGATTTTAAAAAATATGATAGAATTGTTAGCGAAGCGCTGTTTTTGTGCTGGTTTCGAAAAAACAACAAAACTAGCGTGAAACAGCAACAAAATAATAAATTTAAGAGGAATCAAATGAATAAAAATACTCCATTGGAAAATTTCCGAAATGTTGGTATTATTGCGCACATTGACGCCGGTAAAACTACAACAACAGAAGGTATTCTTTACCGAACTGGTTTAACACACAAAATCGGTGTTGTTCGTGGTGAAGGTGATGGTGCAACAACCGACTGGATGGCTCAAGAGAAAGAGCGAGGTATTACAATTACTTCTGCTGCTGTGACATGTTTCTGGAAAGACCACAAAATTAATATTATCGACACCCCAGGGCACATCGACTTTACTGCTGAGGTGGAGCGTTCACTCCGCGTGCTTGACGGTGCTGTGACTGTTTTTGACGGTAAAATGGGTGTGGAAGCTCAGTCTGAAACTGTTTGGCGACAGGCTGACAAATATGGCGTGCCACGTGTTTGTTTTATCAACAAAATTAACCAAACTGGTGGTGACTTCTATAAATCTATTAAATCAATTCACGACCGTTTAAGCAAACAAGCTTTCCCAATTCACTTGCCAATTGGTTTCGAGCAAGAAATTAATGGTGTTGTCGACCTTATCGATATGAAAGCTTACACTTATGATAACTATGCTGACCATGAGTTGAAAGTTGGTGAAATTCCAGCAGACATGCTTGAAAAAGCTAAAAACGCACGTTCATTGCTTGTTGAAAATGCGGTGGAAGCTGACGATGAATTGATGATGCGATTTTTCGAAGAAGGTGAGGAATCAATTACAATTCCTGAACTTAAAGCTGCGCTTCGAAAACGAGTTCTTGCTGGTGATTTCTTCTTGGTAACTGGTGGTGATGGTCGTGGTGTAATCGTGGAAAAGGTTCTTGATCTTATCAATGATTATCTTCCAAGCCCACTTGATATTGCTTCAATTAAAGGCACTGATGCAAAAACTGGTGAAGCTATTGAACGTAAACCATCTGTAGATGAACCAACTTCTGCACTTGCGTTTAAGATTGCGACTGACCCATTTGTTGGAAAACTCGTATTCGTGCGTGTTTATAGTGGTAAAATTACTGCTGGATCATACGTTCTTAATACAATGACTGGTAAAAAAGAACGAATCGGACGAATTGTTCGAATGCATGCTGATAAGCGTGAAGAAATTTCAGAAGTTGCCGCTGGTGACATCGCCGCTGTTGTTGGTTTGAAAGAAGTTACAACTGGTGCAACTCTTTGTGATTTGAATCACGGTGTAATTCTTGAAGGTATTGAGTTCGCTGAACCTCCAGTTTCTATCGCAGTTGAGCCAAAAACTAAAGCCGACCAAGAAAAAATGGGAATTGCTCTTCAACGACTTGCTGAAGAAGACCCAACTTTCCGAGTTCATACCGATGAAGAAACTGGTCAAACGATTATGTCGGGAATGGGTGAACTTCACCTTGATATCTTGATTGACCGAATGAAACGTGAATTTAACGTTGAGGCTAATGTTGGTGAACCGCAAGTTGCATTCCGTGAAACTATTCGTGGAACGGCTGAAGCTCAAGGTAAGCATGCAAAACAATCTGGTGGTCGTGGTCAATATGGTGATGTTTGGATTCGCTTTGAACCAAATGAACCGGGAAAAGGCTTTGAATTCTTTGATGAAATTAAAGGTGGTGTTGTGCCACAAGAATACCGCAAACCAGTTGAGCAAGGTGTGCTTGAAACGCTTGAAGGCGGTGTGATTGCTGGCTACCCAGTAGTTGACGTTAAAGCTACACTTTACGATGGTTCTTACCACGATGTCGACTCAAGCGAATTGGCCTTTAAATTAGCTGGTGCTCTTTCAACTCGTGAAGGTATTAAGAAAGCAAATCCTGTTCTTCTTGAACCTGTGATGAAAGTTGAAGTTACAACTCCTGAAGAATTCATGGGTGATGTGATTGGAGACTTGAACTCACGCCGTGGTCGAATCGACTCAATGGATGATTTGATGGGCGGAACAAAACTTATTCGAGGTTTCGTGCCTCTTGCAAATATGTTTGGTTACACTTCTGATCTACGCTCAATGAGTAAAGGTCGTGCAGCTTCAACAATGGAACTTGCACAATATGAAGAAGTTCCACCTAACGTTGCACAAGAAATTATCGAAAAGCGAAACGCTAAATAATAATTTCGAAAACTTGAAAACTACCTCTTTCGGGAGGTGGTTTTTTATAGTAATGTATGATATAATAGTATGGAGTATAATAAAAAAGGGAGCTTTTAAATATGGCAAAAACAAGTATTCAATCAGTTGAGCCAATGGTGGCATATATTTGATACAATAAATAGAAGATATAGTTGTGATTATAAATGTTTTAGATATAGATTGAAGGAAGTTAATTGTTAAGTAAAATTGATTCGGAATTATATAATTTAGATGATGCTATTTGTAGACATATTGATAACATAAGCAGAGATTCAAGAGGAGTGGTATCACAAGATGTATTATCCGACTTAAGACATTATGTAGAGCATATAATGTTTAAAATATATGATAATGGTAGAAATTTGGAAGTTACATACGATAATATTCAAAACGCTATAAGACATATTTCTAGTACTGGAAAATATAAGTGGCTAAGAAATTTTCATAAAATGCTGCAAATTATAGTATCTCATTATAAGCCTACTGAAGAAAGTTCAGAAAGGTTGATGCTGAAATACTATGAATATCTTTTTAGAATAAGAGCTGTAATGAATAAAGATTATAGTTTGAATTTACTTCATAATTTAGAAAAATTTCCATTAAACATGGATCCTAAACTCATAGAGTATTATCACAAGATTGCAAACGAAGTTGACAAATATGAGATTATAATTCCAGGAAGTGCTGATAAATTTTACATTCATAAGATAAAACCTTTCTTTATGAATAAAAGCATTTATTATGAAGTGACTTTTTCACCAGCTAACGATTATAGTAGTAAGACTGATAGAGTTATTGCATTTACGAAAATACCAATAGAATCTAATTATGCATCTAAAATGAATTTTGTTAATTCAAATATCGAAATAATGGGACGTAAAATGCCTATTTTAATAATAGTTGGGTGGGAAATTTCAATACGAGAATGTGAGTTTAACAATTTTATAAAGTTAGTTGAAGGAAAGCAAAACCGAGTTGGTTATTCAGAGAGAATGGCTCTTTGTTCATTTATGACAAAATCTAAGTTGAATCTTTTAGATATTGTATCGTTAAAGAAAACGGAATATAACTTGATTAAGGAACAATTAACAGTTAGAGCTAAAGTTACAAATTTTTTTAATGTACTAGATACTTGTAGAGAGATAATCAATAGTGACAGTAACGGAAAAAATATTCTTAGATATCTTTTATTTACTATGAATAACACTATTATTAAAAATCAATATGAAGCAGCAACAAATTCAAGGCTTTCAAATTTATATTTAAAAAACGGAGTTATACCGTTTGATAGCATTCCATTTACTTTTTCTCCAATAAAGCATAATCCTCCATTTAATATTTTGATTAATTGTTTTGAAGCAGATGAACATAAATCAGAAATGCTAGCAAGATACGTAAAAAATAATACAGAATGTAATGGTGAATTATTTACGAGCATAAAAGATATTTGTGAAAATGATGAAGAAATAAAAAAATTAATGGCTGAGTATAACGGGAAATTATGGCATGGGCATAGACCTGATAATGAGTTAAAAATAGATAAAGGACAAATATTCATACAAAAATATGTTAAAGACTGTAGATTTATTATTGATAGATTGGAAAAATTATCCGAACAAGGGATTTCTAATTATACAGATTCTGCAAGTGCATGGCTTAATGAAGAAAATAATGGAGTTGATTGCGAAGAAAAAAAAGAAGTAATTAAGAATATGTTTGCTAATTCTACTGTTGCGATATTATATGGTGCAGCTGGCACTGGAAAATCAACATTAATCAATCATGTGTCACATTTCTTTTCGGATAAAGATAAATTATTTCTAGCTCAAACAAATCCAGCGATTGATAATTTAAAAAGAAAAGTAAATGCTTCTAACTGTGAGTTTATGACAATAACAAAATTTATTTTAAATAATAGAATATCGACTGAATATGATATTTTGATAATTGATGAATGTAGTACAGTTAGTAATTCAGACATGAGAAAATTACTTGAAAAGGCAACATTTAAGCTTTTGATTTTGGTGGGAGATACTTACCAGATTGAATCAATAAGATTTGGAAATTGGTTCAATATCGCACGACAATTTATTCCTAAAACATCATCATCAGAATTAACAAAACCTTATAGAAGTAATGATTCTAAATTACTAGAATTATGGAACAGAGTAAGAAAAATAGATGATAACGTATTAGAGTTACTCACTAAACAAAAATATTCAAATAAATTAGATGACTCCGTTTTTCAAGCATCTAATAAAGATGAGATTATCTTATGCTTGAATTATGATGGACTGTATGGAATCAACAACATTAATCGATTTTTACAAGAAAGCAATCCATCTAAATCTGTTTTATGGGGAATACAAACATTTAAAGTTGGCGATCCAATATTATTTCATGACTCAGATAGATTTAGTCCTGTAATTTATAATAATATGAAGGGACGAATTTTAAACGTATCGATTTTTTCGGATGGTAATGCAGACGAGAGAATAGAATTTGATGTAGAACTTGATAAAGTCATTAATGGTATGGATGTAATTGACGGAGAATTTGAATTGTTAGAACATGATATTTATGAAGAAGCTAATAACTCGGTAATCAGATTTAGTGTGTATAAAAATAAGAATACCGATGCGGATGACTTTGATTCAAGAACAGTTGTTCCCTTTCAAGTTGCATATGCGGTATCAATTCATAAAGCTCAAGGGTTAGAATATAATTCAGTAAAAATAGTAATTACAAACGAAGTTGATGAAATGATAACACATAATATTTTCTATACGGCTATTACAAGAGCAAAATCACAGTTAAAAATATATTGGTCTCCAGAAGTGGAAAATAAAATATTATCAACTATTAAGCCAAAAAATAATAATAAAGATGTGAATCTATTGTATAAAGTTGAATTATAACGATTAGCAGTAGAAATTGAAATGGATATAAAGTTAAGCGAGATTCTTAAGTTAACAACGGAAGAAATTGAGAATGGTAGAATAGAATTAAATATGACAGAAGGGGGTAGGGGGATGGGCTTACATTGATAAATAGCTAACCCTTGAGCAATCCATTAAAAGATAGTGGCATATAGGAACGTTCATATTGGTATGGTAATAAAAAACTTTAATGTTGGGCAGACTGTATTCAGTTTTTTGAAAATGTCAAATGATGAATGGCTGTTTGTATCCACAGCTGAGATTTTAGACGTTCCTTGCAATAGTAGGGCAAATGTGAAGATTTTGGAAAAATATAAGTCTTTTTTCGGAAGACTGGTAATAAAATATAAAAAAGAAATACTTCCTTGCCAATATAATGGAGAACAGTTTGAGGGTTATGATCGAGTTAATTTACCTTATGGGAAATTGGCTGATGTTTTTAGTGGTAAAATTATGCCTACATATTATGAAGCATTGAAAAAGGTCGCAGGAATATACTGCTTGATAGATACTAAAACTGGGAAATTATATATTGGATCTGCCACAGGTGTGGAAGGTGTTGCACAAAGATGGGGAAAATTATTTTAGCTATAATTAAAGTAGGAAATCAAGCACTTTTAAGGAAATAACTTGGTGATTTTGGCAAGGTGAAAGGAGGAATCTTTAAACCCTTATAGCAAACTAACAAAAGTGCTACATCACTTTTTAAAATTAGCTAAAAAAAGTTTAAAACCAGCTTTGAGTGGCAAAAAGAGCTATCGGGCTAGTTTTAAAATTGGTTTTTTTGTGTTAAAATAGAGGATATATGAAAAGCCTTGTAGAGATTTTAAAAGAAGAATATCAAAACTATTGCCAAGATAAAAACATTGACTGGTTGCAAAGTGTAGAATTTGCCAAAATGCGCAAGAAGCGTGGCGCAGAATGCTATTTTGTGGCGTTAAAAAATGATGAAAATATCGAAGTTGCTGGGTTGATTTCTAACAAAAATAAGCGTTTCGATTTGGTGATGGTTGAGCAAAATGGTGTTTCGCAAGCTGATTTTGTGGATTTTTTGGTTAAGAGTGAAGAATTTGCACGCGAGCATGGAGCGATTTCTTATCGGATTTTACCAAAAGTGGTGCGTGCACTTCGTAATGATAAGCTTGAAATTATTGAAAGCAATAATCTTGATTGGCTAAATAAACCGCTACTAAAAGCTGGTTTTAAATATTATTCTGGCTTTAAGCATGAGTTTGATATGGACGTAAATATGCACGTTTATTTGAAAGACTTAACAGATTTAAGCGAAGATGATGTTGCCTCAACTTATAACCAAACTACCCGCCGAAATTTGCGGGCGGCAATGAAAAAAGGCGTGAATGTTCGCAAAGTTGAAGAGAGTAAATTTGCAGATTTTGTGGCGATTTTAAAGAGTTCAAACCAAAAAAACGGTGTTGGTACGCGTGATGAAGAATATTACCATAATTTAAAAGCTTGTTTTGGCAAGCGAGCGCATTTTATGGGTGTGGAATTTGAAGGAAAATTAATTTCTGCTGGTGTGTTTATCTTTTCGAAAAATGAAGTTGTTTATTTCGAAGGCGGTTCTTTGCAGGAATATCGCAAAATTCCAGCTTCAACATTTTTGCAAGATTATATGATTAAAGAGGCAATTCGTGCAGGGGCTTCGAAATATAATTTTTATGGCATTACGGCAGAACCAAAGGCAAGTTTGTTGCGTTTTAAGGCTGGTTTTCGTGGTGTGGCGGTTGAATATGCTGGCGAATACCGTAAAAGATATTTGTTGCGCACAATTTTGAGCAAAATCTTTCGAAAATAGTTTGACATTTTGAATTTTAGGCATTAGAATAAAGATACGAGGATTATCCTTAGTAAATTTAAAGGCAGGTCTAAAATTATGGCTGGAAGACTTTTAAAAATGGAAGAGATTGAACAAAATTATGCGAAAGTAGTTTCTCTTTCAGATAAAAGTATAGAGATTAGTGAATTGATGGAGTCAGCTTATTCTAATCGAAGTGAGGCTTTGAACGATGTTTGCGATCGGTGGAATGATTACGAAGAAGCTAAAAGTAATCTTTTGAAAGCTAAAAGACAGTTTCAGAAAGGTAAAATTGATGGCGATGAGTATCAATGGTTTGTTGATGAATTTGATTATCGCAAGCGTTGTGCGAAAAGAGTTTCAAGACGCTATAAAGATACTAATATTGAAATTCGCAAACTAAGACGAGAGAGGGAAGAAATTAAAAGGTTGCTTAATTCTCGAATTTTTGTTGAAGATGACTGGAATAGTACTTAAAATTTAAAAATCGCTCAGAAAGGGCGATTTTTTGTTGACCAAAATTATTTTTTATGTTAGAATATATTTTATCTTTAGCTGGAGCTTTAGATAAATTTTCATAAGAGGAGGTTGCTTATATGGTAGCAACAGAAGTTTTTACAGGAGAGCATAGTCTCTCTTCAATTCAAGTTGATGTAGAGAGTGGTGATTTTACGCCAAAAGAGATAACTCTGCTAGGAATTAAAAAAGCTTTGAATGGTTTTAAAAACTGTTCAGTAGAAGATAATCTTGAATTTTTTGAAAAACAGCTCGCCGATACCGTAGAGTATCGCCGTGCTTTGATAAATCAAATCACGGAGATTTCAAATCATCTTGAAAACCTCACTTCTAATCAAGATTCTGAAATCCATAAAGAGCTGAATAACCTTGAAAAAATTCAAAAGCTGATTAGTTCTATCGATAAAGAAGCTATTCCAAAACTTCTGGCCGTGATTCGTGGATTTGAAAAAGAAGAAAAAAAGCCAGTCATTCAAACTCGCCGTATTCGTAGCTCTAACTATAAAGACAGAAGGCATGGTCATAGGGTAAAAAAACGCCCAGACTAACCTCATAAGCTCAATCGTGATATTCTCGCTCCAATAAGAGAGTAACACAGATTGCGTTCGTATAAACTCAACCGCTCAAAATGAGCGGTTTTTTCTTTACGCCTATGTTTTTTTATGTTAAAATAGTAAAAGTTAAAGAAGGAGGTTTGAGTTTTGGACGATTTTAAATATTTGCCAGAAAATATTCATTATTTTGATTCGGCGTGCCAATCTTTGCGGCCACAACCAGTTTTAGATGCTTTAAATGATTATTATTTAAATTTTAACTCTTGTGGTGAGCGTGTAAAATATGCTTGGGGTAGAAAAGTTGATGAAAAGGTTGAAGAAACTCGCGAGGCGGTTTTAGATTTATTAAAGCTAAAAGAAAAATACTATTTTGTGAGTTTTACACTTAACACGACTTATGGTCTAAATTTATTGCTTTCGCAACTTGAATTGCCCATTTCGAAAGTTGTAACTAGCGAGATTGAACATAATTCGGTTTTTCTTTCAACAATTGAATTCGCTAAAAAACACCAAATTGAACGAATCCTGCTTGAGCGTGAAGAAGATGGCTCAATTTCGCTCGAAAATGATTTTTCGAAAGCCTTGGTTGTGGTTAATGCGGCTTCAAATATTGATGGAAGGCGACTTGAAAATATTAAAGATTTGGTAAAGAAAATTAAAAAACAAGGCGGATTTGTGATTATTGATGCCGCGCAAGCGTTAGGTTCAAACTACGAATTACTCCAAAAGATTCCAGCTGATGCAATTGTTTCGAGCGCGCACAAGATGTATTCGGCAAGCCTTGGAATTATGATTGTGCGAAAAGATTTTGCAAAATTTATAAAAACCTCTTTTGTTGGTGGTGGAATGGTCTCGGGCGTTTCGAAAGAATCTTATGAAGTTCTGGGTGATGAGCATATTTATGCTTTATTTGAGCCAGGTTTGCAGGCTTGGGGTGAAATTATCGCTTTAAAAACAGCAATTGATTGGCTGAAAAAGCAAAAGAAAACTTCACGAGTTGATGAGTTTTCAAAAGATATTTTTGAGTTTTTAAAAAGCCAAAAAGGTGTTAATATTTTAAATAAAAAGCCAGCTTCTGTAATCAGTTTTTATCATGACGAGCTTGATGCACACTTGATTGCACAAGCTTTGAGCGATGAAGGAGTTATGGTGCGAAGCGGTTATTTTTGCGCGCATTACTATTTAAAAGAAGTTCGAAAATTACCACACTTGTTACGAATTTCAATTGGCTTGCATAATACTGAGGCTGATGTTGTGAAATTGAAAGAAGTTTTAGAAAGGATTTTTAGCTGATGATTTGTATTGCTGCGTTTATAATTTTACTAATTATTTGGTTATTTACGCCTGCTTTGAAGCTTTTTGGATTTAAAAAACAAGCGAAATCAATCAATCAAATGTTTAAAAAATCAATGCATTGCTTCTCGCGAAGAGTAACTTTGCGTGCTTGTGACTCAAATTTTAAAGACGAAATTAAAAATTCAATTCTTCGAAAAATAATTGTAAAGCACAAAAAATGGGTAAAACCGGTTTCTTGGGCAATTGAGGTGATAGCTGGCTTGATTGTTTTGATTACGGTTTGGTCAGTTTTAACAGTAATTAAATCAGCTTTAGCGCTATTTATTTTTGGAACTTGCGACATTCAACGGCCAGCTTCTTGCGCGCTAAATTCAACCGAAGCTTGCTCAATTGACGGCGGAAATACTGAAAATCCAATAGTTTCATGGTTTACGGATTGGGAACAAATCTTTAATGCGATGCCTGCAAAGTTTCGAAGTTGGAATGCTCAAGATTATGTTGTAAAAAATTCAACTTATCGTGGTGAATTCTCTAATGAAGTTTCGAAAGATGCGAGCGTGGCGGTTGATATTTTTGACCCCGGTTGTATCGTTTGTCGGCGCTCATTTATAAACCAGAAAAATAGCGGATTCTTTAAAAATCATAGAACCTATCTTTTACCATATCCAATTGATGGAAAGTTTAAAAATTCTGAGTTGATTTCGAAATATCTTGAAGCTGTTCGAGGAATCCAACCTGAAAATGGCAAGAAGATTTCGCCCGAATGGATGATTGTTGAGAAGATTTTTACTGAAAAGGATGAAAAAGGAGTTTTGTTCCAAGAGAAGTTTAATGGCGAAAATCAAACTTCAACAACAGCGGAGGAAACTGAAAAGATTTTGCGAAGCTGGCTGAAAGATGCGGGTTATTCAGATACACAAGTTGAGGAAATTTCGAAAAAAGCTAAAAGTGGTGAAATCCAGAAGCGTATTAAAGAGAATAATCGAGTCGTAAATGAAGAAATTAAGACGAAGAGTATTCCAACTTTGATTTATGAAAACCAGAGGCACGAGGGTTTATATAAAGTTTCGAAATAATTTTTATAAAACCTCTTTACAAAATATTGAAGATTAGGTATAATTATAGGTAGCGTCGCGTCGTGTGTTTTGCTAAAACAGTGACTCGTGCGACGCGCATAATATTATTAATAAAAGGAGAAATTCTAAAAATGGCAGAATTTGACCGCTCAAAGCCACACGTAAACGTTGGTACTATGGGACACGTTGACCACGGTAAAACAACTCTTACTGCGGCTATCACAGCAGTTCTTGCAAAACGACTTCCATCAGAAGTTAACAAACCAATTGCGTACGACCAAATCGATAACGCACCAGAAGAAAAAGCTCGTGGTATTACGATCGCTTCTTCTCACCAAGAATATGAATCAAACAACCGACACTATGCTCACGTTGACATGCCTGGACACGCAGACTATGTTAAAAACATGATTACTGGTGCCGCTCAGGTTGATGGTGCTGTTCTTGTGATTGCAGCTACAGATGGTCCTATGCCACAAACTCGTGAACACGTTCTTTTGGCAAAACAAGTTGGTGTGCCTAAGATTGTTGTTTTCTTGAACAAAATGGATATGGCCGATGAAGAACTTGTTGAGTTGATCGAAATGGATGTTCGTGAACTTCTTTCAGCAAACGGATTTGATGGCGACAACGCTCCAATCATCAAAGGTTCAGCTCTTAAAGCTCTTGAAGGTGATGAAAAATACGAAGACGCTATTATGGAATTGGTTGATGCTATGGATACATACATCGAAGAACCAGTTCGCGATATGGACAAACCATTCTTGATGCCTATCGAAGACGTTTTCTCAATCAAAGGTCGTGGTACAGTTGCTACAGGACGAATTGAACAAGGTGTTGTTAAACTTAACGATGAAGTTGAAATTGTTGGTTTGAAAGATTCACAAAAAACTGTTGTTACAGGTATTGAAGCTTTCAAAAAATCTCTTGATCAAGGTCAAGCAGGTGACAACGCTGGTCTTCTTCTTCGAGGCATCGACCGAGATCAAATCGAGCGTGGACAAGTTATTGCTGCTCCTGGCACAATTACTCCACACACAGAATTTGAAGCTGAAGTTTACATCTTGAAGAAAGATGAAGGTGGACGACATACTCCATTCTCAAAGGGTTACAAACCACAATTCTACTTCCGAACAACTGACGTTACTGGTGAAGTTGAACTTCCAGCTGATAAAGAAATGGTTATGCCTGGTGACAATGTAACTTTCAAAGTTAAATTGCAAGCACCTATCGCCATGGAGCAAGGTTTGAACTTTGCTATCCGTGAAGGTGGACGAACTGTTGGTGCTGGTGTTGTTACAAACATCATCAAATAATAGTTTATAATTCAAAGAGCACTCCAAGAGGGGTGCTCTTTATTTTGTCTAAAATAATAAAATTTGTTGTTATTTTAATTTAACCGAAAGCATGATATAATGTTAGAGTTATGGATATTTTGGAATTATTTAAGATTGTTATAGTTAGTATAATTGAAGGCGTTACTGAATGGCTGCCTATTTCAAGTACTGGCCACATGCTGCTATTTGACGAATTTGCCAAACTTAATTTTTCGAGTGAGTTTAAATCTGTATTTATGGTTGTTATCCAGCTTGGAGCTATAATGGCAGTTATTTTTACTTATTGGTCTAGTTTAAACCCTTTTGATAAACACAAAAATCGTCGTGAAAAAAAGAATACAATTGAATTATGGAAAAAAATATTAATTGGCGCAATTCCTGCGGGAGTTATGGGGATACTATTTAATAATTTTATAGAAAAATATTTTGAAAATATGTGGGTTATTTCGGCAATGTTGATGATTTACGGTATTCTATTTATTGTTATAGAGCAATTTCGAAAAAATAAAAATATAAAGCCAAAAATTGAAAGCTTTGAAGAGATGACTTATTTGGATGCACTTAAAATTGGTGGATACCAAATTTTAGCACTTATTCCTGGAACTTCTCGAAGTGGATCAACGATAATTGGCGGGTTATTGACGGGAGTTTCGAGAAAAATCGCAGTAGAATTTTCATTTTTTATGGGTATTCCTATTATGCTAGGTTCGAGTACACTTAAGATCGTTAAACATGGCTTTAAATACTCTACTGCTGAGATTTTTTACTTATCAGTTGCTTTAATTTTAACATTTATTATTTCAATGTTTGTTATAAAGTCTCTGGTGAACTATCTTAAGGATAACGATTTTCGAATTTTTGGTTGGTATAGAATTTTATTAGCGACGTTAATAGTTGGATATTTTTTAATTAAATAGGAATTGAACCTTTAAATAAGATTGAAAGTATGGTAAAATAGTTATTATGAATTGGAAAATAATAGTTAAATCGATGAAAAATAAAGATATGCAAAAGCGTGTCTTTGGAGTGGTTGGTCTTTTAATAATTTTTAGATTCTTGGCGCACGTGCCAATCCCTCTTGCTAATGCGGGAAACTTGAAAGAAGTTGTTGAATCTGCTATTAAGAGTACTGATTTAGGAGGATTTATTAATCTGCTAACTGGTGGTGCTTTAACAAGCTTTTCAATTATGCTTGTTGGTTTAAGCCCATTTATTACTGCCTCAATTATTACTCAGTTAATGACGAAAGCTATTCCGTCACTCGAAGAATTAAATAACGACGGCGAATCTGGTCGACGAAAGATTAATCAATGGACACGAATTTTAACTATTCCTTTGGCAATTATTCAATCTATTGCTTATATTTTCATATTGCAAACAACTGTTCTTCAGTCTAACTCTGCGGGCTTTAAAGGTATGAGTTTATCTAACTGGGTTGTTGCCGTTACTGCAATGGTCGCTGGTTCGGTTCTTCTGATGTGGATTGGTGAAATTATCACAGAAAAAGGTGTTGGAAATGGAATTTCCTTGGTTATTTTTGCTGGTATTATTTCACAGCTGCCAACGACATTAGCAACTCTAATTTCTTCAATTACAGATACTAAAGATGGTGCTTTTGATGTTTTCGGTTGGTTTACATTGCCTGTTAATCGTATTGCATTTATAGTTACATTGATACTCCTAGTAATAAGTTTAATTCTTCTTTATATTTTGGTTAAGATTAATGAAGCTCAAAGAGTTATTACTATTAATTATGCAAAACGAGTTCATGGGAATTCGTCTTATGGCGGAATAAAAAGTATATTGCCAGTAAAACTCATTGTTGCCGGTGTTATTCCAGTAATTTTTGCCGTTTCATTCTTAAGTCTTCCTGCATTTATTGGCCAGGTGATGAAGAACGCTAAAGTTAATGTTTCATTAGCTGAAAACTTAATTAAATGGTTTTCTGCCCCAAATCAAGGAACTTTTACCGGATCTTCTCCTGAGTCGTTTATTTATCCAGCAGTATATTTTGTTTTAATCGTAATATTTACATATTTTTATACTTCAATTGTATTTAACTCGAATGAAATTGCTGACAATCTTCAAAAACAAGGTGGATTTATTGAAGGTATACGCCCTGGAATTTCGACAGCAAAATATTTAAATAAAGTAGTGAATCGCTTAAATTTGTTTGGTGCAGTAGCTCTTGGCTTGATTGCATTATTACCATTTGTTGCCGACTATCTCCTATATAATCTGGCTTCAATCCAAAATAGTAATCTTTCAATTGGTGGAACTGGAATCTTGATTATTGTAACTGTTGCTCTCGAGACTATTAGACAGATAAATTCGCGAGCGTTGATGGTTACTTACGACGATTACAAATAAAGAGATCTTTGAATGAAGATTAAAAATTCTCGAAAAAAAGCTAAAAAAATATTGTCTGTAGTTCTTATAATTTGTTGGGTTTGTTTAATAGGGTATACCGGAATTTATTTATACAATAATTTTCTACAACCTAAAAAAAATCAGCAGCAAATTCCAGGTGGCTCAGTATTAACTCACCAAGTTGATGAAACTGAAGTTACCGAAGAGAAAAAGAACTCTTATCAAGTTCCTAATCCACTTTTTCCAAGATTTTTATCAATCCCTAACTTAAAAATCTCAAATGCTCGTGTTGTTCAATTAGGATTAATAAAGAATACCAACCAACTAGATTCGCCAATTTCAATTCATGATGCTGGATGGTATATAAGAAGTGCCTTACCAGGAAGCTCTAAAGGCGCACTCCTTATAGATGGCCATAATGGAGGTCCGACTAAAGGGGGTATTTTCGAAAATCTTGGTAATCTTTCGAAAGGTTCAGATATAATAGTTGAAAGGGGTGATGGACAAAAAATAACTTATGAAGTTAAAGATGTCCGTGAAATGACTGTTGATGAAATTAATGATGAAAATAATAAATTTGGAATGAGCACGATGCTTGATTCATTTGAACCTTCGAAAGAAGGATTGAATATCATAACATGTGTTGGTGATTGGGATTATTCGAAGAATACCTTTAATAAACGAGTGATGTTAAGAGCTGTTCGAAAGTCTTAATTTGACATGATAATAAAAAATGTGCTATCATTTACTGGTAGTACATTTTTAGATTGGGGTGGAGAATATGTCAAAACACAAGATTGCATTTTTTGATATCGATGGAACGATTCGAAATAAATCTTTGACGGAATCTCTTTTTGAAATTCTTGTTCAAGATTATCCTTATCGTGGAGTTAATGAAGAGAAATATCTTCAACTTCAAGATGAAGCTTCTAAACTTCGAAAAGCATATAAATCTTCTGGTGATGAAGCAGATGATTTGTTTGGTAAATATTGCCAAAAAGTTGTTGAATTTTCGATGTTTGCTCTTGAAAAATACTCTCTTGAGGAGGTTCGAGAAATTGGTCGCAGGGTTGCGACTGAATATCGAGACCATCAGGATTATATATTTTCGAAAGAGCTTATTGAGTTTTTGCGACAGGAAGGTTTTGAATTAGTTGCAATTTCTGGTTCGCCAAAATTTTTAGTTGACGCTTTTGTAAAGGAGTATGGCTTTTCAAAAGGGATTGGCCAGGAATACGTCAAAGATGAATCAGCTGGAATTTTTAAAGAAACTGAAATTCGAACTTTTCAGAATAAACATATTTTTGTTGAAGAGCTTCTCAAACAAAGAAAAAGTGGAGAATTCCATCGTAGCGATTTCTTTATTATTGCAGTTGGCGACACGGAATGTGATTTTTCGATGATGGATTACGCAGATAAAACTTTCGTGATAAATCCTTCCTTGAGCTTTTTTTCGAGTATAATTAATTTTGTACGGAATAACTCGCCGGAATTGTGTAAACTGAGATATCCAAAATTTACGATTATCTCTGAAAGAAAAAGGAGACCGATAGTTCAGGAGCTTTATTCAACGAAAGATATTAATGGTTGTTTTATCGAATATGGGGTAGAAGTAAGCACTCCTTTGATTCGTAAAATTCAAGATGTTAGGTTCTTTCTTGAATATAGAAAATCATTATGGTTTTAGTTTCTAGGCGCCCGAAAGGGTGCTTTTAAAATTATGAAAAAATAATAAAAAGGGCTTGACTTTTTTAGTAGTATAATGTAGAATGGTATAGATTTATGGCTCAAAAGGAAGTAATAAAATTGGAAGGACGAATCGTGGAGGCTTTGCCAAACACGCAGTTTAAGGTTGAGCTTCAAAATGGGCATACAATCATCGCTCATATCAGTGGAAAAATGCGAAAGCATTATATTCGATTAGTTCCGGGCGATAAGGTTGAAGTAGAGTTGACCCCTTATGACCTTACTAAGGGAAGAATCAGCTTCCGCCTAAGAGATTAGCAAGTTCGAAATAGAAAAAGCCAGCTTTCGAAATGGCTTATTGTTTCTATGGGGATTTGCAGATAATATAAACCTAAAGGATAAGGAGTTTTTATACACTTATGAAAGTTCGTGCAAGTGTTAAAAAAATCAGTCCAGATGACATTCTAGTTCGTCGAAAAGGGCGACTACGTGTCATTAATAAGAAAAAACCTAAGAATAAGCAAAGGCAGGGTTAAGTATGGCTCGAATCGCAGGGGTAACAATCCCAGCAGAAAAGCAAGTTTGGATTGCTCTTACCTATATTTATGGTATTGGTGAAACAACTTCGCGAACCATCCTTGCGGCGGCTAATATTGAGCCGACCACTCGGGTGAAAAATCTCACCGAGGCTGAAGAACAGAAGCTACGTGAAATTATTGACAATAATTATACCGTAGAAGGTGATCTGCAACGCCTCGTGGCAAATAATATTAAACGTCTAAAAGATATCAACAACTATAAAGGTATGCGACACAAATCAGGGTTGCCTGTAAACGGTCAGCGCACACGAACGAACGCACGAACTCGAAAGGGTCGCGCAATCGCCGTTGGTGGAGCACAGCCAAAAGCAGCAAGCAAGACTTGATTTAGGAAAGGGATAGAAAAATGGCAGAAAAAGTTAGTCGTAAAAAACAGCGCCGATCTGTTCCATCAGGTCAAATGCATATTCAAGCAACCTTTAATAACACAATAATTACTTTTACGGATAAAAAAGGTAATGCTTTAGCGGCAGCAAGTGCTGGTGCTTGTGGCTTCCGAGGAAGTAAAAAAGGTACAGCTTATGCAGCGCAGGTTGCAACTGAAAAAGCAGCCGAAAATGCACAAGCTCTTTATGGGCTAAAATCAGTTGATGTTTTCGTTAAAGGTGTTGGACTTGGTCGCGATTCAGCGATTCGTTCACTTTCGAATGTAAACATTAACGTTGAAAGTATTAAAGATGTGACTGGCGTCCCACATGGTGGCGTTCGTCCTAAGAAAGCAAGGAGGGCTTAATTATGGCGAGAGATAGATCTCCGATTGTTAAACAATCACGCCGAGAAGGCTATGCCCTTCATCGAAAAGCTGCTAAAATTATGGCACGTAAAAGTGGAATTCCTGGTCAACATTCAGGTTCTCGTCAAGGAAAGCCAAGTTTATATGCAGTTCAATTGCGTGAAAAGCAGAAGGTTCGACGACTTTATGGACTTCTTGAAAAGCAATTCGCACGATTGATGAAAGAAGCGTCACGTCGTGAAGGTTTGGCTGGTGAAAACTTATTACAGCTTTTGGAACTTCGTTTAGATAATGCTATTTATCGAGCAGGTTTCGCAACTTCACGACGACAAGCTCGCCAGTTGGTGAGTCACGGACATTTCTTGTTGAATGGTCGACGAGTTGATATTCCTTCAATTCGACTAAAAGCTGGCGACGAGATTGTTGTTCGACCAAAGAGCCAAAAATCTGGCTATTTCACAAATCTTGAAGATGTTGTTGCTGATGCAGCCCCAGCTCCACTTAGCTGGCTAAAAGCTGACAGTAAGAAAATGACAGTTTCTATTTCAGGTCTTCCTAAACGAGAAGAAGCAGAAGCTGGAATTAATGAACAGCTAATCGTTGAATATTACTCACGATAAAAGGTAAGGAGCTAAAAGTTTATATGTCAAAATTAATTCATAACCCAGCGCTTGCTGAAATTCAAGACTTAAGCGAAAATGTTGCAACTTTTGTTGTGAAGCCGCTTGAGCCTGGATACGGTAATACGCTTGGAAATAGCTTGCGCCGAGTGCTCCTTTCGAGTATTAATGGTGCAGCAATAGTTGCTTTTAAGATTGACGGAGTTAGCCATGAATTTACATCAATTGAAGGTGTGAAAGAAGACGTGGTTGATATAATGTTAAATCTTAAGAATGTAAAATTTAAGGCTCACACTGATTCGCCTGTTGAACTTCGATTGGAAAAAACTGGTGCTGGCGTAATTACTGCTGGTGATATTCAAGCAAATGCTGATATGGAAGTAGTAAATCCAGATCAAGTTATCGCTACTATTGACGATAAAAAGACTAAATTTGTAATGGATATTGTGGTTGAATCTGGTCATGGTTATAAAACTATTGAAGAATCAAGTGAGGACCGAATTCATAGTGATATGATTGCAGTTGATGCAATTTTCACGCCAGTTTTGCGAGTTCGATATAAAGTTGATAATACTCGTGTTGGTCAGGCTTCGAACCTTGATAGATTAGACCTAACTATCGAGACTGATGGATCACTTTCTCCACGGGAAGCTTTCGAACAAGCATCGGCAATTTTAGCAAATCAATATACGGCACTTGCTGGTTCTACAACGATTGAGGCTGCTCCAGCTTTAGGTGAAGAATTTGAGGATGAAGCAAGTGAACTTCACACATCAATTGAAGATTTAAACTTGACAGCTCGAACAACAAATGCGCTTGTTAATAATGACATTCGTACTGTTCACGACTTAGTAAACCTTACCGAACAAGATTTGCGTGAACTTAAAGGCTTTGGAAGCAAAGCTTTGGATGAAGTAAAAGATAAAATAGCGGAGTTAAATTTATAATATGCACCGACATGGATATAAAGGGCGAAAATTTGGTCGTGAACGCGACCAACGCCGTGCGCTCCTCAAAGGCTTAGCGACTTCGTTAGTCATTCATGGCAAAATTGAAACAACTTTGCCAAAAGCCAAAGAGACTTTGCGCTACACAGAAAAGCTTATCACTAAAGCTAAAAAAGGTGATTTACATAACCGTCGTCAAGTTATGGCCAAACTTGGTAATATTGACGCAGCGAATAAATTAGTAGACATTATTGCTCCACAACTTTCGAAGCGAAATAGTGGTCATTTGCGAATTGAACGAACTCGAATTCGTCGTGGTGATGCTGCTCAAATGGCTACAATTGAGTTTGTTGATGAGATTAAACATGAAAGTGAGGATAAGTAAATGGCTGTTAATGCGAAAACTTATTCACAAAAGCCAACTGAAGTTGAGCGAAAGTGGCTATTAATTGATGCTGCGGAATCGGCTACACTTGGTCGACTTAGTGCAAAAATTGCAATTTTACTAACAGGTAAGAATAAATCAACATACACCCCACACACAGATGGTGGAGATTATGTGATTGTTATTAATGCTGAAAAAGTTAAAGTTACAGGAAATAAAGAAGAAGCTAAAATGTATTACCGACACAGTGGTTTTCCTGGCGGTTTGAGCGAAGCTTCTCTAAAAGAATTGCGCGAAAAGAACGCTGCAATGATTATTGAAAAAGCTGTTTATGGAATGCTTCCAAAAAATAAACTTCAAGCAGATCGAATGAAACGTTTGAAAGTTTATGTTGGTGCAGAACATAATCACGCTGCTCAAAAACCAGAGAAAGTTGAGGTTAAATAATTATGGCTGAAGCTAAATATTTTTACGGTCTTGGACGACGCAAAGCTGCAACAGCTCGCGCTCGACTTTACGCTGGAAAAGGCAACCTAACTATTAATGACAAGCCTGCAGTTGAATATTTGGATGGAAACAAATCTATGCTTGCTGAAATTACAGATCCACTTGCATTGGTTGGAAAACAAGCTGAATATGATATTACAGTTAAAGTTAATGGTGGTGGCTTGGCTGGTCAAGTTGATGCAATTAAACTTGCAATTTCGAAAGCTCTAACAGTTGCTCATGCAGACTTGCGACCAGTTCTAAAGAAAGCTGAATTCCTAAAACGCGACCCTCGCGAAAAGGAACGCAAAAAATACGGTTTGCGATCTGCTCGAAAACGAGAACAGTTCTCGAAACGTTAATACTTCAAAAACAATCGTTCGAATTATTCGGGCGGTTGTTTTTTATTGTAAACTATCTTGATAGTATATTCTTAATACCTTGATTTTTAAATATAAAAGGTATAGAATTAATAATGAACTTACAGAATGAACTGATTTAATCTATATTAATGCAAGGAGATAAATGCATAAAATACAATCAGAGTTAGCTTTTGAGCAAGAAGTTATCAAATACCTTACAAAAATTGGAAATGTTAAGCAGTGGGAATATGCAAAAGATATAAAAGATACTCAAGATTTGTGGGATAATTTTAAGCGAATTATTGAACAAAATAATACGGCAAGGCTGGAGGAGCCTCTTTCGAAAAGCGAGTTTGCTCAAATTAAAGAACAAATTAGAAATCTTAAAACGCCATATCAAGCTGGTCAGTTTTTATATGGGACAAATGGTGTGTCGGAGATTTCGATCAACCTCGACAAAGGTGGTTCAACAACATTATTGATATTTGACCAAGAACAAATTGGTGCTGGAAATACTGTATATCAAGTGGTAAATCAAATTAAGAGACCAGCTGTTGTGGATGGAAAAAATAGTCGCCGTTTTGATGTTACGCTATTAATAAATGGTTTGCCAATTATTCAGATTGAGCTGAAAAAAGCAACAAATACCGTAACTGATTCTTTAAACCAAATGGAGCAATATATTGCAGAAAACCAATACAGTGGTATTTTTTCGACACTACAAGTTTTGGTGGCAATGACACCGAATGATATTAAATATATGGCGAACACTACGGCTGGAAACTTTAATCGAGATTTTGCTTTTTCTTGGCAAGATGAGGATACTTCGAAGCCCGTTAATGACTGGAGAACTTTTGCGGATAAAGTTCTTTCGATCCCGATGGCACACAATATTGCAACGCAATATATGATTCTAGATGGAACAAAAGATCGCGAATCAATTAAAGTTATGCGACCATACCAAGTTTATGCAACCAAGAGAATCATCGATACGATACGAAGATCGAATTTTAATTATCACGACGGTAAGTTTGGTTATATTTGGCACACAACAGGTAGCGGTAAAACAATAACAAGCTTCAAGACTGCATGGCTGGCGAGTCGGTTACCGAATGTTTCGAAAGTGATTTTTCTTGTCGACAGAATTGCTTTAACAAGACAGACTGCAGATAAATACTCTGCTTATGACCCAACTTCAAGCGATTCTGGGGTTGTTAGTGATACTAAGAATGTCACAGACCTTAAAAATAAACTCCTTAAACGTACGGATAAAAATATCATTGTGACGAGTATTCAAAAGATGGCGCGATATGTTAAAAGCCCAGATTTCAAGGAATTGGACGGAAATATTCTGTTTATTGTTGATGAGGCTCATCGCTCAACTGGAGACGGTGCGGATAACGAGGCGATGCTTGAAGTTATTCGAAACAAAATCCCAAATTCGGGCTGGATAGGTTATACTGGAACGCCAAAATTCCCACAAACTCAAAATACTTTTGGTAGACTTTTACATGCATATACAATCAAAGAAGCTATCGCTGATCGCAATGTTCTAGGCTTTAATGTTGTATTTAGAGAGACTATTAAAGTTTCAGAAGACCGAGAAGAATATGACAGTAAAACTAAAACCACTATATATGATAAAAGCAATAAACATTTAGAATTGGTGGTTGAGGATATTTTTAAATATTGGCAAGAGCGTTCGGCTGAAAGAAGATATAACGCGATTCTCACTGTTCGTGTCGGTGGCGGCGGAGCGTCAACACCGCGCGCAATGCAATATTTTGATAAGTTTGAAGAAATTAACAAAACTCTACCACCCGAAGAACGCTTAAAAGTGGCTGTGAGCTTCTCGATGGATACTTCAAACGGAGATAATCAGCTTCAAACCAATCAAAACCTTGCTCGTGCAATAAAATCATACAATAAGCTTTTTAACGAGAACTTTGATATGACAACAGTTAAGGAATACGCTGAAAGTGTTCAAGACCGGCTTTCGAAAAACAGCGAAGACGGCAAATATCTTGATCTTGTGATTGTGGTTGATCAACTTTTGACCGGCTTTGATGCGCCCGAGCTGAACACGCTATATGTCGATAGAACGCTTAAAGGCTCGTCGCTGATTCAAGCTTATTCACGCACGAATCGTGTTCATAACTTTAACTATAAGCCTTTTGGAAACATTATCAATTATCGCTGGCCAGAATTAAATAAAGCGGAAATGGAAGAAGCGTTGAGTATCTATTCAAATCGCGACTCTGCGAATGTTAGCGGAATACAGCTTTCATTAACTGATAGCGGAGTTCTTTCGAAACCGTTTAGCAGTGTCGTTCAAGAACTAAAAGATGTTATTGCGGAGCTTCGAACACAAACAGAAGATTTTAACTATCTTTCGCCGAGTGAGGCTGTTCAGGATGCAACTTTCGAAAACCTTAAAAAATATTCAAGATTAGTGAATGCAGCCAAACAATATACTGCGGGCAATGTTGATGGTGAAGAAATAATCTCGGTTGATAAAGAACCGGAGCTTTTCTATAAAACAATTGGAATCGCTAAAGATGAAGAAGTCCGCCTAACAACGGCGATAGCAAATGAACTTAAAAGGCGCCGTTCAAAGGCTGAAGGTATTGATGTTTCACATATTGAGCTTGAAATGGCACACATTCACAACGTGCGAGTGAACTACGACTATCTAACAGATTTGATCGCAAGAATGGCAAACGCCGTTCATGAAAAAAATCTCGAAACCGCCGAGAAGCTTGAAGAAGAAATTCACCGCGAGCTTGAAAAAGCCGAGAACGAGCAAGATAGAATTAAATTCAGAGACTTCGTTCGAAAAATTATTAAAGGCGAGTTTAAGTTTAATAAATACCCAGCACCAAATAATCGTGAAGAAGTTATCGAGGCTCTGAACGAATCACAAGAGCAAACGGCAAATAGCAAAATTGATGATTTTATTGCACGCTGGGGAATTAGCGAAAACACTACCAACCTTGAGCTAACTCAAATGATCAACAAGCATCGCGTTGGCAGCAGAGAGGATTTAAACAAACAAAACGAATTAAACAAGATTATGAATAGGAACCAAACGAATTATAAAATGAATCGGAATGCAGAACTTGCCCAGCTGAAATGGATTGAGTGGCGAAACCGCTTTACTGATGAAATTTATAACTTGGCAGACCAGATTGTGAGGGCTAAATAAATGGAAACAGAGGCGAACAAGATGACAAAACAACCAAGTTATCGCTTCGCAGGATATACTGAATCTTGGGAAGAGAAGAAGTTGGGAGAAGTTGCTGAAATATATGATGGAACGCATCAAACTCCAATATATACAACAGAGGGTGTCATGTTTTTGAGTGTTGAAAATATAAGAACATTACATTCAGATAAATATATTTCCAAGGATGCCTTTGATAAAGATTTTAGGATTAGCCCTAAAAGTGGTGATGTCTTAATGACGAGAATTGGTGATATAGGAACATCTAATTTAGTAGAGACTGATATAGATTTAGCTTATTATGTTAGTCTTGCTTTGATTCGTTCAAGTGTGATAGAATCAAAATTTTTAAATGTTTCTATTTCATCAGATTATTTTCAAAAGGAGTTATGGAAAAGAACATTGCATATTGCATTTCCCAAGAAAATAAACAAAAATGAGATTGGTCAAAGTAAATTTTTCCTCCCCTCCCTCCCAGAGCAAACTGCCATTGGTTCTTTCTTCCAAGATATTGACCAGCTTATTAGCCTTCAACAGCGTAAGTTAGAGGTGCTCAAAGAGCAGAAGAAAACCTACCTCAAACTCCTCTTCCCAGCCAAAGGACAAACCAAACCAGACCTTCGTTTCGCAGGATTTGAAGATGAGTGGAAGGAAGTTAAGTTGGGGGAAGTTACGGACATAAAAACTGGTGGTAGAGATGTTCAAGATTCTGTTGAGGATGGATTATATCCATTTTACATTCGTTCCGAAGAAGTAAAAAGAATTAATTCATATTCTTTTGATGGGGAGGCTATCTTAATACCCGGAGAAGGAAGATTGGGAGAAATTTTTCATTATGCAAATGGGAAATTCGATGTTCATCAACGTGTATATAAAATCTCTAATTTTACAGATGTTAATGCTAAGTTTGTACTACAGCAGATGAAAAAAGATTTTAAACAACATGCAATGAGGAATGCTGTAAAAGCGACAGTTGATTCGTTAAGGTTGCCTACAATTCAGTCGTTTAATATCTTAGTACCCTCCCTCCCCGAGCAAACTGCAATCGGTTCTTTCTTCCAAAACCTAGACAATGCCATTACTAAGCAAGAGGAAAAAATCAACCAGCTCAAAGAAAGCAAACAAACATTGCTAAAGAAGATGTTTATCTAAATAAAAAGAAAGGAGAGTGTAATATTATGAATAAATCAAAAGAAATTTCAGCTCAGCTTTGGGATATGGCGAACAAATTGCGAGGCACGATGGACGCCAGCGAATATAAAAACTATATTTTGCCGTTTATGTTTTATAGATATCTTTCAGAAAAGCAAGACGAATATTTGAAAGAAAATGGCCTTGAAGATTTTTATACTGCAAGCGGTGAAGAGCTAAGAGAATATCTAAAAGATTTGAAAATAAATTTGAGTTATGCGGTTTTGCCGGAGTATTCTTGGGGTGAGTTGATTTCGAAAATTGCAGATTATAAAATTAAGGCGAGTGACTACCAAGATATGTTTGATGCTTTTCGCGAGAATGCTACACAGAATAGCAGCGAGGCGGAATCTTTAGCGGATATCTTCTCGGATATGAATTTGGGCGACATGCGGCTTGGTTCTGATATTAACGAACGCGCACGAGCTTTGAATGAAATCGTACTGATGATTAATGATTTTAATTTTAAAGATGAATCTGGTCATGATATTTTGGGTGATGTTTATGAATATTTGATTGGTGAATTTGCGGCGAATGCAGGCAAAAAGGGCGGCGAGTTTTATACACCACACGAAGTGAGCCAGATTTTAGCAAAAATTACAACGCTTCACAAAAATAATAACGGCGAGCAATTTAGAGTTTATGACCCAACGATGGGCTCGGGGTCATTACTTTTGACCGTTCAAAAAGAATTAACCTCGGAAAGAGATTCTGGAAAAGTGGAATTTCACGGGCAGGAATTGAACGCTACAACATATAATTTGGCGCGAATGAACTTGATGATGCACGACGTGAATTATAGTAATATGAAATTGAAGCGAGGCGACACTTTGAGTGCTGTTGACTGGCCTTCAATTGAGGAAAACGGTGTGCAAAGCCCGCTAAGGTTTGATGCTGTGGTGGCCAATCCGCCATATTCGCAACAGTGGGATATTGAAAATATTGATCGTAATAAAGACGTTCGCTTTAAAAACTTTGGAATTGCACCAAAATCGAAAGCAGATTATGCATTTGTCTTGCATGGATTGCACCATTTGGCGAATGACGGCACAATGGCGATTGTTTTGCCACACGGAGTTTTGTTCCGTGGTGCTGCCGAAGCTAAAATTCGCAAAAAATTAATTGATGAAAATTTGGTTGATGCGGTAATTGGCTTGCCAGCAAACTTGTTCTATGGCACAAGCATTCCAACGTGTATTTTGGTGATAAAAGGCCGTGAAGCACGAAAAAATACGAAAGATATTTTGTTTATCGATGCTTCAAGTCATTTCGAAAAAGCTAAAAATAAGAATAAGTTAAGAAAAGAAGATATTTTGAAGATTTTAGAGGCCTATTCAAACCGGCAAGATATTGAAAAATATGCGCACGTGGCAAGTATTGAAGAGATTCGCGACAATGATTATAATTTAAATATTCCACGATATGTTGATACTTTTGAAGAGGATGAAGTAAAACCGCTTACGGAAATCGCAGAAGAAATGAAAGAAATTGACAGGGGAATAAAAGAAGTTTCGGATGAAATTCTTGTGTCGATGAAGAAGCTTGTTGGCACCACACCAGAAGCACAAAAAGAGCTAGAAGAATTTATTAAAATTATTGAAAGCTAAAAATTTGAAAATTAAAATTCGCACTCTGACTAAAAGGGTGCGAATTTTGTTGTTTAGACAAAAAAAATGGAGCCACGATCGGGGCTTGAACCCGAGACCTCATCCTTACCATGGATGCGCTCTACCAACTGAGCTATCGCGGCGAATAAATGAATTATACCATATAAATTATACTAATGTCAATATTAGTAGCTAGCGATTAAATTGAGGCCTCTATTGACAAAGTAAGGTTTTTAATATATAATATTTAGGTATATTTTATATAAAAATAATTCTTATGGAGGGCTATGAAAACAGTAATGATAATGAAATATCGAATTGGAGATAAATATTTTTTTAAAGTTTTAGATAAGTTCGATATTAAAGATGAAGTTGAGCGTCTTGATGAGATGATTAGGATTTCGAACGAGCTCAGTTTAGAAAATGAAGATTACGAACAACTTTGGATTAAAGAAACAGTTCTATTTTAGTTGTAGAATAAAAGTTTAAGGAAGACACAAACAACCAAACCAAGACTTGGAGTTTGCTAGTGCAACAAATGCATATAATAAGAACAAGAAAGACTGGGAGACAAATCGCCAAGATGCGCTAAATAACGTGGATTCGCAAATTGAAAGTAGCCGAATTGATCTAAATAACCGCATTATGGACGCAAGACAGAAATAAAAGACTGCCAATGGCCAAGGGTTGCAGAGTGCGATAGACCAAACACGGGATCTATCTAATCAGATTAGTAACAGCCAGAATAAGATTTTAGATTTGAGCAAGGAAACACCAAAAGCGCTTGAAAAAATGGAATTTAAAGCACCAAAGCTTAGTGATTATAGCGAAAATGTGCAAGGTGTGAAAGTGGATAGCGGAAATCCGGACCAGACAGGACTACAAGACCAGCTTGACCCACGGCTTGCTGCGTTGCTTGATCCAAACAAGAAGAAAAAGGATTTGCAGGGGTAGAGAAAAAAGAACCCGTTTTGGGTTCTTTTTAATTATGGACATAGATTATTTCTTTAAGCCAATAAGTCTTTCTGTCAGTTTTTGGACTGTTAGAAAAGGCTTATTAGTGTGAGTATTGAATTTATCAGCATTCTCAATTGCTTCATTAATCTTATAAGGGGTTTCATCTACCATTTTATCAAGCCATTCTAAATCAGATTTAGAATAGTTCATTCCATAATGGTTTAATACACAATTATTTAAATCATCTTCTAATTCTTTTTTACTTTTTCGATTTTTTTGATAACCAAAATGTTGCAATAAATATGTTTCAAATTGAGGACAAGAAAAAGCTAAATTTATACCATTTTCTTGGGCATATCGAAGGAGTTCTTGATATCCAATTTTCATATTGTCATGGTCGCATACCGCCCAAACTTCAATATCTCCTCCAAATTCTTTGACATATTTCTTTCTTTCTTTTATACATTTATTGATTAGTGATTTGTGTTGGCCTTTGTTTTTGAGTATTTTAGTTTTCACTGCATTGAAATGCATATTATAAATGATGGATTCAAAATAGAGTTTCTCTGTCAATCCTTCACAAAGTATGAGTATTAATGAAGGACGATGCACTATTTAATCTCCTTTAAAAATGGGCGAGCACCATATAAACCTTTTCTATAATGTTTCTCTATAGGGGCATCTTTTCTTGGTGAATAGTCCGATAATCTACTAATAAGAGATTCTTCGGCCTGATTTTTCTCTACTAAGATTATTTCTTCTCGTGATAATTCATTCATAAGTGACGTATCGTGAGTGTTTATTATTAGTTGAGATCGGCTATTTTCCTTAAAATACTTCAATATGTAAGAACAGATATCTGAGTGA
Source organism: uncultured bacterium (assembly GCA_938030735.1). Lineage (GTDB taxonomy): Bacteria > Patescibacteriota > Saccharimonadia > Saccharimonadales > Saccharimonadaceae > Nanogingivalis. Next base: position 3,531 of record CALHIM010000006.1, on the reverse strand, counting down.
AGATGTATTCCGAATTCATCGATATATAAAGGAGTTCCATCCTCCACTGATGCCACAATTAGAGGTGCTAAATCGAAAATTATGCTAGTACCAGTAGATTCTTGATCATCAAGAGAAAAATTAGTATACTCTACAATTTCGTTTTTTTCTCCACGTACACTATGTCTTGTTGTAATCAAAGTTGACTTTTTAAATCCCTCTTTAAGTTCATCAGCTATAGGGAGGCTCTTAATTATCTCATCGGGAGTATCTATCTCATCAATTGTAAAATCTCGTATCCAAAGATCTGCACTTCTTAAGAAACTAAGGACTTTTTCTTTTAATTTTGGCCTTTCGTTTAATATCTTAATGCTTGATTGTCTTAGGTTTGGATTATTTGAAGAGAATACTCCTATATTATCAATAAAATCAAAAACAATGTTAGCATATTGATTATTATCTTCTCGCGCTTTCGTTATTAATAGTGTTGTTTGACGAGTTTTCTCTAATAAAGATTTTGTAAAACTATATTTTTTAGCTGTTGAACTATTATTTATTTTTTGCCCAGTTCTACTAAATATGATTTTCTCTTTTTGACTTGATAAATCTACTAGTTTTTCAGATATAATTTTATCTGATTTAAAAGAAAAACCATAACGCAAGGTCTTTTTATTGGACGAAAATTCTATTTCTAGTGATGTTGGATTAGTATTATCTTTTCTAAGTAAAAAAGGTTCGAACGGTATTTTAGATATATTGGCTGATGATGAATTACTCATAAACCAAAACATAAAATTAAGAGATCTTGAAATGTTTGATTTACCACTCGCATTAGCTCCATATACTGCTGTGATATTTGTATTAAATTCTATTTTTTGCTCTTTAGCAAAAGAGCGAAAGTTGGATACTTTTATTGAATTCAATTTATACATGTATTGATTATAGCACAAAATTCCTTATTTTACAATACTTTTGTGTAAAAAATACAAAATATAGCATAAATAGAGAATTTTATATGTTAATCAAGAATAAAATAATACCCTATAGCTGACCTGACACATAGCAGTTTAGCTAAATGGGTTAATATTAGCGAGCCAAACGACTTGGCTCGCTTTTTTCATTGTTTAATTTTCCGATGAAATTATAATAAATGTCAATCTGAATAATACGATTGCGTTTCGTGCCAGTTGGTTTATGAATCACAATCTTGTCAATCAGTTCATTCACTATCTCAACGGTTAGTTCTGGTAGCTCTGTATATTTCGAAATTCTCGCCATAAACTTGGAGATATTAAGGCTGTCTTCTTGTTGTTTGGCGAGTTTTTCGGTTAAGTCAGAAATGGAAGTTTGAAGTTGTTTCTGTTCTTCTTCGTAGCTCTGACTTAGCTTCACAAAGCGTTCATCTGAAATTTTACCAAGTAGATTATCTTCATAGAGCTGTTGGATAATTCGGTCTATTTCGTTGAAGCGATGCTCATCCTTTTGAAGTTGCAGTTGTTGGCGTTTGTTATCTTTGCTGAATTGAGCTTGGCTCTGTTGCTCTAGCTTCTTCAAAAAGGCATCTTGGTCAAAGTGGGCTTCCTGAATGGTTTGGTGGAGCTTGCCACTTACAATCTCGATCAAAGCGGATTTTTGAATGTAATGCGGATTTTCGCAACCATTAATCGGCTTGCGATATCCAGAACACTTGTAATGGTCATGATTTAGTCCATTTTTCTCTTGTGGGCAAAAATAGTGTTTTCGCCCACAAGTTCCACAAAAAACCAATCCCGCAAACAAATTCTCGTGACCAGCCCGATTTTTATATCGTTGATTAGACCGCTTATGACTCCTCATCTTCTGAACAATATCGAAAGTTTCTTGGTCAATTATCGCTTCATGTGTATTCTTGAAAACCAACCAATCCTCCTTTGGGTTATCCACCTTACGCTTGTCTTTATAGGATTTTTTCCGTGTGCGGAGATTAACCGTGTGACCAAGATATTCTTCACGCCCTAAGATAGCGCTTAGGGTTTCTCGCGTCCAAAAATAAGGCAAGCTCTCAACATTTGAACTGGCGGAAATAGGTTTTAATCCGATTTCGATTCGGTGGCGGTCTGGTTTAAAAATTTTGTCATTTTCTAATCCTTTCGAAATTTCCGAAAGACTTTTTCCGCTTTTTGCTTTTTGAAAAATCCGTTTCACAACTTCGCTGGCAACTGGGTCAATAATCCAATTTTTAGGATTGTTTGAATCTTTTAGGTAGCCATAAGGTGGGTTAGTAGTTACTCGCTCGCCAGCTTTGGCTTTAGCTTGAACCACCGCCCGAATCTTCTTGCTGGTATCTGCCGCATACATTTCGTCCATTAGACTCTTGATGGGCAAGAAAATAGAATTAGTTTCATTAGGTTTATTCGAATCTACGCCATCGTTTAAAGCAATAAAGCGGACATCAAAGCTAGGGAAAGTAATTTCCGTTAGTTGACCAACCTTGATATAAGATCGACCCAAACGGCTCAAATCCTTAACGATAAAGTTTGAAACTTGTCGATTTTCCACCAATCTAAGTGCTTCCGAAATAGCTGGACGGTCAAAATTTGTGCCGCTAAAGCCATCATCGACAAACAAAATAGGATTAGGGAGATTTTCTCTTGCAACTACATCAAGCAGGATTTTCTTCTGATTGATAATTGAGTTACTATCTCCGTCCAGTCCATCGTCTTGACTTAGGCGACAATAAACCACCGTTATATTTGAAACTTTCGAAGTATCTACTTGTCTATAATCTGAAATTGTCAAAGTTCTGTTCATGTGTTTTTCTCCTTTCGGAGTTCACACACCTTATACCTCTATTATACCATTTTTACTACTGTTAAAGCAGTGATTTATCGCTTAAAATCAACCTTTCTAGGACATTCTCAAGATTGCGATTCCCAGTAAAACGGTGACGGATTAAGTAAGTCGTTCGACCAATTCGACAAATTTCATCGGCGGTGCGTGAGGGGTGGTTTGAGTCTCTATCTTGATTTTTCTGGTTCATTATTTATTCCTCCCTTGATATAATCTGAATATTCATCCAAAGTAATCACGGTGAATAATTCCCAAAAATTGTATAATTCTTTTTGAATCGCTTTCGAAATCGCCAGCTTACGCTTGTCATCTGGCACAACCCACAAAACATAGGGAAAAACTTCCTTTTGGCGCTGTTCAATACCTGAGCGATAATATTCGATATATTTCTTACAAGTATTTGTAATACGCGCAAGACTTTCCGTGCTTCGGTCTATTTCCAGAAAATAATGGTCTTCATAATCGTGATTGACTAGCTCTAAATAAGCATCCGGCTTTAGAGTTCTACCTATACCAGAAAGTTTTTGGTAGCTGCGCCAAGAGTTCGGCTCAAAGGAAAAAGTTTCAAGCGACAGTTTTTCTGAATTTCGAATAGTCTCCAGCGTCTCAACAAAAACTTCCGTAATCGCCAAAGTGTGTTCAACGTGGTGCTGAGTTGGCTCATATTGATTTTTATAGCGCAAAACAACAGTTTCATCTTGGTTTTTAAGAAATTTTAGTCCC
>CALHIM010000005.1 GCA_938030735.1 uncultured bacterium | reverse complement strand
TGTTTAACTTAGCCTTGCCATTGTAGCAGAGGTAGGTTCAGTTTAACAAGAATTTTGGAGAAAGAAAAAGCTCACGATTGCGTGAGCTAAAAATGCTATGAAACCCGATTTTCTGCTTTTTTGATAATGCTTTCTCGATGTTTACGAACTGCGTCAGCGGTGACTCTTATTCTTTTGTGATAGTCGGCTATTATTAGTTTAGCTTCTTTTCTTTCTTCTTCGGTCATTACATATCGAGGAGAAAAAGCATTTTTAATTATATTTAACATTTTTTACCCCTTTTACGTTTAATGTGCTTGCAATATCGGATAAGAAATCATACTCTCCGCCATTGGCGGAAGAAGTGCCTTCAACTATCAAATATTCTGACAGTCTTTCTACATAATAACTCAAGACACTTGCTTTTTCAAGTGCTTTATTAATTAATATTTGATCCATATCCCTTAGGTTGTTAATCCTTATTGTAGCTTCTTTAGAAGCTACAATCTCAAAAAATCCAAATACACTTACCATATTTCTAGAAGGGGTTGAATAAAGTGGCGTAATGATCCTTAAACAATCTTTGTAATTAATTATCTCAGCTTCTGGTAGTTCCGCCCTCATTATTGAATTTATATTATTCATCATTTCTTTTGTTATCTTCTGAGAAATATACTCACTATCTACATTTGACCTAATTCTCTCTTGAAAAGTAATCTCATCATCAAAGAATGAATAATAATAAACCGATGATTTGTCAAAATTTTCCACATATCGTCCTTTAATAATATTAATATCTTTCGTTAATAGATGGATATGAAAACGAACTCTTCTTTTCAAACTAAACATTTCCAAAAAATTACTAAAATCAGAGCAAATCATTCGAAGGCAGTCCTTATTATTTGAGATAAAAGTTTTTTTAGCCTCTATTATATCTTTATCTTCAAATTTAGAATTGTCAAATGAAGATCTAAATTTATTTGCATGCTTATCAAGATATTTTAAAGCGATTTGTAATTGGTAGAATGAGTTTTTACTATTTTCGGATAGGGACAATAACTTTTCGTCACTTAATTCTTGCTTGTCTAGAATTATTCTTTTTTTAAAGTTAAAATACGTGATAGCCCCAGTAGATATGGCAATTGCAAAAGCAAAACTAACGGTATTAATGATTTTTTCAGGTATAGATAATAAACTTAAGACCCCATTAAAAACGGCTATAACAAGACCACTACCCAAAATTTCAAATATCCAACGATATTCTTTTAAAAAACTAAAAATATTATCCTTTGTATTCAAAAATAATTATCCTTTCTATTTAGTAATATTTATTCATATCCTAAACATGAACTTTTTGATTGAAAATTGAAGAAGTTTACACACAATATGAATCTAATCACTCATACTAAAACAGAATATTTAAAAATTCCACATCATCTTATAGTTACTTATTTTATCATAAAAGATATTTAAAACATATTAAAACCCATCATTTTTCAAGATTTTTGCTAAAACTGGTAATGCTTTAACTTTATCTTTAAACTCCTCCCCCAACTCCCTAAAAAACTCATCATTAGTCTCAATCCCTAAAATATCAATCAGGGCTTTGGCGGTATCTGTTAGGTGAAAAGCACTGTATTCGAATGTTATTCTTTCGTCAGATTTAGTGGTAAAAGTTAGAACTAAGTTATCATTCTGGAAGCCAGATAATTCACCTTTTTCTACAATTATCTCATGTCTACCACCGCCAGAGATTAAACCATATTCAATCAGGCGTGAAACTTCATTGCCTTTAACGCCATATTTAGTGAACAAATCCAAAAAATCAGCGTGTGAGATTAAGTAGTGGTCTAAAACAGTTTCGCCCGAAAACTCATCAAAAGAATTGTCATAAAAAGTAAATGGTGCGATTTTTCTGAACAGTTGTAGTTCTTCTTCTGAAAAACGGTTTAAATCTTGGGTGATTCGCTTCGAATAACCGTTAGCCTGCGAGACCAGCTCTTCTAAAGGTTTGGCAACAATTTCCGTTTCTTGGCTGAAATCTACCGCAAGATATTCTTGGTGTTGGTTGTGGTAACAAACCAAAGCATAGAACAAACACTCTACCAGAAAGAGATATGGTCGGTCTTGGTGGTTGAGTTTGTAAGATTGTTTTAACCCTAATAAAACTGATTTGGGTAAATTCTGAGCTTCGTTCAGTAACGCAAAGAAATCCTCTAAAACACCAACAAGACTGAACTTATTTTCTTTGTAGTTGGCGTCGCTTAATCGCTTCTCAGCTTGAAAGATGTAGCTTGAAAAGCCTTTTTCTGTTATCTCATCTTGGACGATCCCATAAAGGGTTCGTCCTTTATTTTGTCCTGTAAATAATTTATTGAAACTTGTGTCCGCTAGATAAGCCAAAGAGTCTTCGTGTAAGACGAGTGATAAGCCCACGCTAACTTTCTTCCTATCAGACCAAGTCGTTTTATTGGAGTGTTTCAAAATAATAAAAAATAAATTAGGAATATCAAACATCAAGCACCTCCGAAACTGGCAAGATTTTAGCACAATTATTGGCAACAAATCACGCTTGGACTTTTCTATAATAAAGCCATAAGTTAGCTAACTTAAAACAATTATACCAAAATCAAAGGAGAAATCTCATGAATTTACTACAAAAATCAACTAAAGAAACGGCTTTGGCTCAAATCGCAAATCCGTATCAGTTAGCAGTTGCTAAAGAGCTTAGTCATAAGATGGCTAGCACTCAAGCACAGGAACTATTAGCTTCAGATATTCTTTTTAAAATCGGCAATCTTGCTTTGATTCAAGCTGAGATTATTAAGAATAATCCTGAAGCATTGGCTTATACAGATTACGTTATTCGAGCATTTACTCACTACACTACTGAGAAATTAAAATAGGAGACTTATGATGAATATCTTTCTTATTCTTTCCATTATTTTTGTAACTTCGTATTTGCTAGTTTCGATTTGGGATTTTCTAGATGAAGAAGACGATACAGCACCAGAAGAACAGGCTTTGGCGGAGTTCCTCCAGCGCCGCCAAGAAATTCAAGAAGCCTACCTAATTGCCCAAAAAGAATTGTTCAAACGGCGTAAGTTTTAGCTTTATTTGGACTAGACAAAAGGACAAAATATGTTGAAATATACTACTGTTTTGAGGTCTAAAAATCATTCCAATCGCTTCAAAAACTGAGGTAAGCGAAATTTAACTTTTACCTAGTTTTCTTGTATAACTGGCATCAGAAAGGAGATCAGCCAAATGAAGAAAATATTGTTTTATATTTTAGGATTTTTTGCCTGCGCTTGGCTAATCAACTGGGCGGTTAAGCTTCTAATGGAAGTTTGGCAAGTCTTATTTATAGGGGCTATCCTTATCTTCGTTGGCTGGTTTACCTTTCGGATTATTAAATCTAAAGAATGGAGGTAAAGATGAGACGGAAGTTTGAAGCCTTATATTGGAGCGAGTTTCACTGGCAACGGCCTTTTGAGATAAATGATGTGAAATCTATGTTGGGTCAACTGGTGGGGCTAAGTCGGCGTAAAGCGGTTATTTTTGAAATTCGATTATCTAATAATCGCGTACGCTATCTGTTAGGAACGGAAGAACAAGACAAGCGACATATCAGCCAGCTAATTCAATCACACCGAGCTATTCAGTTTTCTAAAGCTCCTAAACGTGAAGTGATGACTAGCGCTCGTCTAGTAAAAATCAAACAGTCCCATTATGCTCTTAAAACGGATTCAGTGGAGAATATGATTCGTTCCAGTTTGTCTCTGGCGAAAATACTTCAGCCAGATGAAACAGTGGTTGTTCAGTTGGTCATTGGTGCAGGCTCACCACCTCGCCCGCAACCAAAAGATTTGCCGAATTTATCCGCTAAATGGTATCAAGTGATTACAAATAACGTTCCTGAACTATCCGAAAGCTCTAAGAGGCTTATGCGCCAAAAATTGGATCAATCTACTTTTAAATGTGAAATTCGCCTTGGTGTCAGTTCGCGCAGTATTTTACGAGCCAAAGAGTTTTTTGCGAGCTTGTTGAGCAGTTTTCGAATGTTAGAAACTACAGCTACAATCGAGCTAAAACCTTTGGCTGTTCAGGGATTCAATCACGCACAACCGCCTTGGTCTTATCCTTACAGTTTAGCGATCTCAGACCTCGCTTGTTTTCTACTTCTGCCAATTGGTGAAGAAAATATTACAGGTGTGCCAAATGTTCACCCTAAATTAGTAACTCCGCCTTTGGGCTACAATGTTAATTGGAAAACTCAGCGAAGTTTGGCGCAAACGGTTGAAAGTCAACCAAGACCAATTCAGATTTCAGCTCAAGCTGGCAAAAAGCACACTGTCTTTATCGGCTCAACAGGTTGCGGCAAAACCACCGCCATGAGTCACTTGATTTTATCAGATATAAAATCTAAACATCATAGCGCAGTTGTGGTGGATGCTAAAGGTCAACTCACTCATGAGCTATTAGAACGCACACCGGCTGAGCATGATGAAGATATTGTAGTGATCTCGCCAACTGCCAAACGCGTTGTCGGTATAAACCCTTTTGAGCTAACTAAGCACGGTATTGAGCCAGAAGTTATTGCAGATTATCTTTTAGAGCTATTTAAAGGACTTTATCCTGAACATTTTGGAATTTACTCACTGGATATTCTATCGCATAGTTTTCTAACACTTGCTAGGATTCCAAACACTTCTTTAGTGATGCTACCAAGTCTGCTCACTAATCAGTCCTTTCGAAACAAACTATTAAGAGAGTTAAAAGACCCAATCGGGCTGGAAAGTTTCTGGAACTGGTTTGAACTGCTTAGTGAAGCTCAACGTCACCAGATGTTAAATCCCATTTTAAATAAATTCCGACAGTTTTTGCTTCGCTCGCAACTTCGGGCAATGTTGGGACAAACTAATCCAAATTTCAGTCTTGCGGAAATCTTCAAAAGCCGAAAAATCGTATTGATTCCACTAAATAAAGCGGTAATTGGTTCAGAGTCTGCTAAGCTCATTGGCAGCCTCGTCACTTCTATGCTCTGGATGTTAATTTTGCGCCAGTCGTCAGTTGAGCCAAGCAAACGCCAGTCAGTCTTTATCTATATTGATGAGACACCAAGTTTCTTAGGAATCCCTAACGCTAACTTAGATGAAGCACTGTCCCAATCTCGCC
>CALHIM010000004.1 GCA_938030735.1 uncultured bacterium | reverse complement strand
AAAAATCTGCTTCGAAAAATGAAAATTCTAACCCAAAATTAACAGATTTAGGGCGCAGAAAGCGTTCCAATCGCTCTTCGAATCGTGTTGATGAAGAAAATTCTTCAACCCCTGACAAATAAAGGTTTTCAGAATTTTTACTCACACGACTTACTCCGTAACTAAGCACATTTTACAGGAGCACACCTTTAAATTTAATGGAGAACAAAACAGATGAAATGGAATTACAAAATAAATAATGACACGCAAATTCTTTACTTTTTGAGTCAAGCAAGATTTGCGACCACCAACCAACTAGCTAGACTATTTTTCGCGGATAGCGCTCGATTTGAAACCGCTATTCGCCGAGCTAATTTTGCGCTTCAAAGTCTGAAGAAAGCTGGATTGGTTTCACACTTAAAACGGCGAATTGGTGGCGCACGCCGTGGCTCTGCTTCTTATGTTTGGCAAATTAATTTTCAGGGACTAAAATTTCTTAAAAACCAAGATGAAACAGTTGTTTTGCGCTATAAAAATAAATACGAGCCAACCCAACATCATGTTGAACATACTTTAGCAATTACGGAAGTTTTTGTTGAGACACTGGAGGCTGTTCGAAATTCAAAAAATCTATCTTTAGAAAACTTTTCTTTCGAGCCGAACTCTTGGCGCAGCTACCAAAAACTTTCTGGTATAGGTAGAACCCTAAAGCCCGATGCTTATTTGGAGCTGGTTAATCACGATTACGAAGACCATTATTTTCTGGAAATAGACCGAAGCACGGAAAGTCTTGCGCGCGTTGTAAATACTTGCAAGAAATATATTGAATATTATCGGTCAGGTATTGAACAACGACAAAAGGAAGTTTTCCCCTATGTTTTGTGGGTTGTGCCAGACGATAAGCGAAAGCTGGCGATTTCGAAAGCAATTCAAAAAGAACTATATAACTTTTGGGAACTGTTCACTGTAATAACACTTGATGAATACCCAGATTATATCAAGGGAGGAATTTTGAATGAACCAGAAGAACCAAGATAGAGACTCAAAACAGCCCTCACGCACCGCCGATGAAATTTGTCGAATTGGTCGAACGACTTACTTAATCCGTCACCGTTTTACTGGGAATCGCAATCTTGAGAATGTCCTAGAAAGGTTGATTTTAAGCGATAAATCACTGCTTTAACAGTAGTAAAAATGGTATAATAGAGGTATAAGGTGTGTGAACTCCGAAAGGAGAAAAACACATGAACAGAACTTTGACAATTTCAGATTATAGACAAGTAGATACTTCGAAAGTTTCAAATATAACGGTGGTTTATTGTCGTTTGAGCCAAGACGATGGACTGGATGGAGATAGTAACTCAATTATCAATCAGAAGAAAATTCTGCTTGATGTAGTTACAAGAGAAAATCTCCCTAATCCTATCTTGTTTGTCGATGATGGCTTTAGTGGCACAAATTTTGACCGTCCAGCAATTTCAGAAGCTCTGCGTTTGGTGGAAAATCGACAAGTTTCAAACTTTATCGTTAAGGATTTAAGCCGTTTGGGGCGCTCTTATATCAAGGTTGGTCAACTAACGGAAATTACTTTCCCTAGCTTTGATGTCCGCTTTATTGCCTTAAATGATGGAGTAGATTCGAATAAACCTAATGAAACTAACTCAATTTTCTTGCCAATCAAGAGTCTAATGGATGAAATGTATGCGGCAGATACTAGCAAGAAAATTCGCGTGGTGGTGCAAGCTAAAGCCAAAGCTGGCGAGCGAGTAACTACTAACCCACCTTACGGCTATCTCAAAGATTCAAGAAACCCTAAAAATTGGATTACTGACCCAGTTGCCAGCGAAGTTGTAAAACGGATTTTTCAAGAAGCAAAAAGCGGAAAAAGCCTTTCGGAGATTGCGAAAGGGTTAGAAAATGACAAAATTTTTAAACCAGACCGCCACCGAATAGAAATCGGTTTGAAGTCTATTTCTTCCAGCCCAAATGTGGAAACTTTGCCATATTTTTGGACGCGAGAAACTCTAAGTGCTATCTTAGGGCGTGAAGAATATCTCGGTCATACTGTCAATCTTCGAACACGGACAAAATCTTACAAAGATAAGCGTAAGGTGGATAATCCAAAGGAAGGTTGGTTGGTTTTCAAGAATACACATGAAGCGATAATCGACCAAGAAACTTTCGATATTGTTCAGAAGATGAGGAGTCATAAGCGGTCTAATCAACGGTATAAAAATCGGGCTGGTCACGAAAATTTGTTTGCGGGCTTGGTCTTTTGCGGAACTTGTGGGCGAAAGCATTATTTTTGCCCACAAGAGAAAAATAAACTTAATCACGACCACTACAAGTGTTCTGGCTACCGCAAGCCGATTGATGGTTGCGAAAATCCGCATTACATTCAAAAATCTGCCCTGATTGAGATTGTAAGTGGCAAGCTCCGCCAAACCATTCAGGAAGCCCACTTCAACCAAGAAGCCTTTTTGAAAATGTTGGAACAGCAAAGCCAAGCTCAATTCAATAAAGATAACAAATGCCAACAGTTGCAACTTCAAAAAGATGAACACCGTTCTAAAGAGATTGACAGTATTATTCAGAAGCTTTATGAGGATAATCTACTTGGTAAAATTTCAGATGAACGCTTTGTAAAGCTGAGTCGGAGCTATGAAGAAGAACAGAAACAACTTCAAACTTCCATTTCTGACTTAACAGAAAAACTCGCCAAACAACAAGAAGATAGCTTGAATATCTCCAAGTTTATGACGAGAATTTCCAAATATACAGAGCTACCAGAACTAACCGTTGAGATAGTAAATGAACTGATTGACAAGATTGTAATTCATAAACCAACTGGTACGAAACGCAATCGCATTATTCAGATTGACATTTACTATAATTTCATCGGAAAACTAAACAACGAGAAAAGCGAGCCAAACGAATTGGCTCGCTAATATTAACCCAAATAACTAAACTGCTATGTGTCAGGTCGGCTATCTGCGGGATTTTTTTGGTAGAAACCTTTATCTGGTTAGGTTGCGAGACGGTAAACCACCTCTGCGTAGATGTCCATAGCACGATAAAGGTCGTCTAGGACAGCTGCTTCATTTGCCTGATGTTCAGTTTGTTGTGCTCCTGGGAAAAGAGCGCCAAAGGCTACACAGTTTGGCATGG
>CALHIM010000003.1 GCA_938030735.1 uncultured bacterium | reverse complement strand
GCTATACCATACCGTTTTAGGAGCCTTTCGAATGTTAGAATCCAGCGGTGTCGAACTTTTTCTCAACCCAATTTCCAGCGAGAAAGTGAATAAAGTTCAAATTCCGTGGTCTTTTCCACTCACCCTTTCTTCGCAGGAGCTTGCCAGTTTTTGGCTTGCCCCGATTGGCGAAGGCGAGCTGGCTGGGATTGCCAATATTCATCCCAAAATTCTCCGCCTGCCTTTGGGATACAAAGTGCCAGATGTGCCTGTTCGAAAATTTGGTGAAAGCCTAAAAAACGAACCACTCCAGATTTTACCTCGAGACGCTACTCAACATTTATTAGTTTTAGGCGGAACGGGTGTCGGTAAATCTACCCTACTCGCCCAGTTCATTTTAACAGATATTCAGGCAGGTAGAAGCACGCTGTTAATTGACCCAAAAGGCGACTTGGTGCGAGAAGTGTTGGCTCATTTCCCAAAAGAACGGCGAGCAGATTTGGTTATCATCGACCTCAGCTCCAGCAACAAAATTATCGGACTCAATCCTTTTGATCTCACTCGCTACACCTCGCCTGAGCTGGTGGCGGATATGTTGCTTAATCTTTTTCAAGAACTTTTCAGCGACAACTGGGGTATTCGCACGGTTGATGTGCTCAGCCACACCTTAACCGTCCTGTCACAAGTTGAAAATTCCAATCTTACCCAACTGCCTCAATTTTTAACCAATCCTGTCTTTCAAAATCAACTATTAAGTCAGATTTCCGACCCTTTTCTCTTGGATTTCTGGCAGGGCTACAACCAGCTAAGCGAAGCAAACCGTGAGGTATTAATCTCGCCCGTTCTGAACAAAGTTCGTCAGCTATTATTGCGAAAAGAACTGCGAGCTATGCTTGCCTCCACTTCAAAAAAGTTTAATTTGATTGAGCTGTTCACGAGTAAAAAGGTGGTGCTGGTGAACCTTAATCGAGGGCAGATTGGTGTGACAAACGCTAAATTTATAGGGTCGCTTATCATCAATTACATCTATCAGCTAACCCTCCACCAAGCCCGTCTTGCCCCAGAAAATCGCCCTTTCCTACCCATTTATATTGATGAGCTAGGGCAATTCCTTAAGCTCCCTGTGGATTTGGAGGATGCCCTTGCAGTGTCTCGTTCAATGAAAGTGGGCTACATTCTCGCCAGCCAGCACCTGACGCAACTGCCATCTACTCTGCGTACTAGCGTTTTGAGTAATTGTCGCAGTAAAATCATTTTCACGCTGGAACACCACGAAGCCAAGGAACTCGCCAGCCAAGCTCCAGAACTCACTTTCGAAGATTTTATGACCCTTGCACCTTTTCACTTTTATGCCCAAATGCCGATTTTTTACAACCACTTCAAGTGGGTCTCAGGGCAAAGTCTGCCTCTTTCGAAAAATGCTCAACCAATTGATAAACTTTATGCCGAAAGTTTGGAACGCTACGGCGACGATTTAGCCAATTTCGAAAATATCCCACTTCAAAACAAGAAAGATGAAACGCCGCCCAAAAACTTAGGACGGAAGAAGCGAGGAGGACAAAATGGAGAAAATTGAACTAACGGAAAAAGAACGAAAGATTTTAACCCTACTCGCCCAGTGCCGTTATGCGACCACCAAGCAGATTGTTGCCCTCTATTTTCAGGATAGCCAGCATTCGCGAACTGCTTTCCGAAGAGCTAACTTGCTTTTAAACCAGATCAAAAATCGCCAACTCATCAATAACCTCAAACGGAGAATCGGTGGTGTGCGAGCAGGTTCAGGCAGTTTCGTTTGGTACATCACGATAAAAGGGTTGAAAGCATTACACCGTCCACAACGCTTTAAAAATAAGTATGAACCCACTGCCCACCACTTGGAACACACGCTGGCGGTAACACAAGCGTATGTTTTTCTGAAATTGTTGGAAGAAGCTGGTAAAATCCAGCTGGAACGGTTCGATTTTGAACCCACCTGCCACCGCACCTACGCCACCTTTTCGGGTAAGAAGATTTTTCTCAAACCTGATGCTTTTGCCCAGCTAGTTTTGGGGATATACGAGGATAGTTATTTTTATGAAATTGATATGGCGACCGAAAGCCTCAATCGAGTGGTGAACCAGTGCAAAAAATACATCGCCTACTACCAAACAGGCATTGAGCAGCGAGAGCAAGACGGTGTGTTTCCACTGGTTATATGGATTGTACCACACGACAAACGAAAAGAAGCGATTGCGAAGAAAATTGAAAGCGAGCTAAACAACTTTCACCCAATGTTTCAGGTGGTGACGCTGGAGGAATTTAGTGAATGGATTGGAGGACGAACAGATGAATAATGAAAAAGAACGAATTGTCAAAATCGGGCGAGCAACTTTTAAGATTGACCGAAGATTTGGTGGTTCGAAAAGTTTGAAAGAATTACTGGAAAAGCTGATTTTGCAGGAAAAATAAGCCCCAAACACTGGACTTCTTCGCCCTTTCGAGGTATCCTGTCCATGGGTTAGAGTGTAATTGAAAGGAGACACTATGACAAACAGCACATTAACAAGGCAAATTCCAGATTGGACGGAGGTTGAGTTTGAAGGTTTGAGCGAGATGAGCGTTTTGTATTGTAGGCTTTCTGCAGAAGACGCAAACGAAGGTGAATCTAACTCAATTTCCAACCAACGCTTGATTTTAAGCAAACTGGCGGAGCGAGAGAATTTGAACAACCCAATTGTATTTTACGATGATGGCTATTCAGGTTCAAATACCCAGCGTCCAGCTTTCCAACAAGCTCTAGCATTGGTTGAAAACAACCAAGTTTCGAATTTTGTGGTAAAGGATTTGAGCCGTGTTTCACGAGATTACCTGCTCACTGGCAATCTTTTGGAAGTAACTTTCCCTTCGAAAAACATTCGCTTCATTTCCCTACAAGAAAATATAGATAGCAACAAGAAATCCAGCCAAGATGCCTATCTCACACCGTTGGTTTCCCTGTTTAACAACTGGTATAGTATGCAGTGTAGCGAGAAAATTAAGCTTTCGAAACATACCAAAGCCAAAAATGGTGAAAAAATCGGCTGGATTGCCCCTTATGGATACCTCAATAATCCAGAAAATCGCAAAGAGTGGTTGGTGGATGAATATGCTTCAAAAATCGTTAAACGGATATTTTCGGAATATATTTCAGGCAGAACGCCAACCGAGATAGCTCAAGGTTTAAGGTGTGACAAAATCCTCACTCCTGCTCGCTACAAAATGAATCTGGGCGTTGCAAACTATCGGATTTTAGAGAGCGACCCTTGTTATTGGAAAACTCAGATGATTTGGCAAATATTAGAAAAAGAGGAATATATCGGCTCAACAATTAACTTGAAAACTGCGAAAATTTCCTACAAACAGCGGAATTGTCGCATGCGACCTCGTGAAGATTGGCTAATTTTCCCAGATAGCCACGAAGCGATTATTTCGAAGGAAGATTTTGAAATTGCAAGAAAAATGATGGGACACAAGCGAGTCATTCAAAGGCAGAACTGGAAAAACAAAATAGGACACGAAAATTTGTTTGCAGGCTTGCTTTATTGCGAAAACGGACATAAACTCAGTTTTTGTCCACAAGAAAAAGCTGGTGTGAATCTCGACCATTATAAATGTCACCATTTTAAGCGAGCTGGCGATACTTGTTCGGGCAGTCACTATCTTCGTAAAGAAGCATTGGAAGACCTAATTTTAAACGAGCTTCAAGAACTGATAAACTCATTTCAGATTAACGAAGCAGATTTATTACAACGCTTGAAGGACAAGTTTGAAATCAAAGAAACCAAGAAGTTTAGCGAACTGCAAAAACAGCTGACCAAAAACGAACAGCGAATGGTGGAGTTGGATACTATCATCCAGCGACTCTACGAAAAGCAACTGTTGGGTGAAATTGCGGACGACCGTTTCAAAAAATTGTGCGACAGCTATGAGGCGGAACAAGCCGAGTTGAAGGAAAAAGTCCAAACCGCCACCGAAACTCTTGGGGTGAAAATGAAATCTGTCAACAACATTGAAAAATTTATGACAACCATTCGAAAATATACTCAGCTTGAGAAGTTGACACCGAAAATTATCAACGAATTGATTGATAAAATTATTATCCACCAACCGATTGGTAGAGGCAAGAATAGACAAATTAAACTGGAAATACACTACCGATTTATTGGTGATATTTAAAAGAGCGAGCCAAGACTCGCTCTGTATATAAAATTAAGACTGCTGAGTAAGGTGTGGACATTTTATCATCTTCCCCATAGGAAGACAAGAATTTAGCTAGTTTCCCTATCCAAATAATCTATTTTTTGTTACAATATCTGTATGAAATTTACCTTTGTTATCCCTGATTCTCTTCCTGAAATGACTATCAAAGTCTTCTTGGAGGAGCAACTACTTATTCCGAGAAAAATACGGCATTTCTTGAGAATTAAAAAGCACTTTCTCATCAATCAAGAAGAAGTCCACTGGCATCAAACTGTCAAATCTGGAGATGAATGTCAACTGATTTTCGATGAGGAGGATTATCCTACAAAAGA
The DNA here is from genome assembly GCA_938030735.1 of uncultured bacterium. GTDB lineage: Bacteria > Patescibacteriota > Saccharimonadia > Saccharimonadales > Saccharimonadaceae > Nanogingivalis. The sequence goes on along the minus strand of CALHIM010000003.1, from coordinate 780 downwards.
AATTGTTTGGGGAAATCCTAATCTTGTCCAAGAAGTCTACCAAGACAAACATTTGATCGTCGTGAACAAACCAGAAGGTATGAAAACTCACGGGAATCAACCAGAAGAAATTGCACTTCTCAATCATGTCAGCGCCTATGTAGGCCAGACTTGCTATGTTGTCCATCGCCTAGATAAGGAAACGAGTGGCCTCGTACTATTTGCTAAAAATCCATTTATACTGCCCATCCTCAATCGATTATTGGAGAAAAAAGAGGTTTCCCGCGAGTACTGGGCTCTGGTTGAAGGAAAAGTAGGTTCTAAAGAACTTATCTTCCGAGATAAAATAGGTCGCGATCGTCACGATCGTAGAAAAAGAGTTGTGGATCAAAAAAATGGTCAATACGCCGAAACCCAAGTAACTCGGTTGAAACAATTTCAAAACAAAACCAGTCTCGTTCGATGTAGATTGAAAACAGGACGCACTCATCAGATTCGAGTGCACCTATCTCACCACGGACATCCAATCCTTGGAGATCCTCTCTACAATCCACATTCCAAAGCTAGCAGACTAATGTTACACGCATTTAAACTATCCTTTGTCCATCCTCTGACCTTAAACAAATTAAGCTTTACTGCGCTATCAGATACATTTGAAAGAGAATTAAACCAAAATGGATGACACTATCATCCATTTTTTCTTATAGATACAAAAAAAGCAAGACCAGTTAGCCTTGCTTTTATCAACTCAAGAATTATTTAGCGATTTTAGCGAAGTATTCAAGAGTACGTACAAGTTGT
>CALHIM010000002.1 GCA_938030735.1 uncultured bacterium | reverse complement strand
CCCAAACACTGGACTTCTTCGCCCTTTCGAGGTATCCTGTCCATGGGTTAGAGTGCATTGAAAGGAGACACGATGACAAACAGCACATTAACAAGGCAGATTCCAGATTGGACGGAGGTGAAGTTTGAGGACTTAACCGACATTAGCGTTTTGTATTGCAGGCTTAGCCAAGATGACGGTAATCTCGGAGATAGCAACTCAATTATTAACCAAAAAATGGTTTTGAAAAATACCGCCGAAGCAGAACACCTGCCGAACCCTATTTACTTCATTGATGATGGAATTAGTGGAGTGACTCTCAACCGTCCAGCCATCCAAAAGGCTCTGGAGCTAGTTGAATCTGGTAAAGTTCGCAATTTTGTCGCCAAGGATTTATCTCGGATTGCTCGAAACTATCTGTTTTCTGGACAGTTGTTAGAGATGACTTTTCCTGAAAACAATGTTCGGTGTATTGCGGTAAATGATAGCTACGACAGCCTAAAGCAAAGCGATAATGACGCCAACCTACTCCCTCTTCGCAACCTGTTTAATGAATGGTTTGCGAGAGATACTTCTAAGAAGATTCGTGCCGTGCAAAAAGCCAAGGCACAGGCTGGAGAACGATTAACCACTGTGGCAATATACGGTTATCGAAAAAATCCCGATAATCCAAAAGAGTGGCTGATTGACCCAGTTGGTGCAGAAATTGTAAAGCGAATTTTCGAAGAGGTTAAATTGGGTAAATCTTTAAAACAAATTGCTCGAGGTTTAGAACACGACAAGGTTGAGACGCCATCTTATCGCAGATTAAGTGTAGGAGATAAAACTAATGTCATTAGCTATAGTCGCTATGCGTGGCAAGTTGCAACTATTGAAAAAATCCTACAACGTCCCGAATATCTGGGGCACACCGTAAATCACCGCACTTCCAAGATTTCTTTTAAAGATAAAAGGAAAATTTACAATCCCAAAGAAAACTGGCTTATCTTTGAAAACACCCACGAAGCGATTATCGACCAAGTAACCTTCGATATTGTGCAAAAAATGCGACAACACAAACGCATTTTATCCAAGCCACGCTTTGAAAAAGGGCACGAAAATCTCTTTGCAGGATTGATATTTTGCGGCACTTGTGGTTCGAAGCATTACTTCTGTGCTCACGATAAAAATGGACGAAATTTAGACCATTACAAGTGTTCGAAATATGCCAAAACCTTCGACCGCTGTGAAAATCCCCATTATATTCGAAAAGTTGAACTGGAAGCTTTAGTTCTTCGAGAGTTAAATGACTTGATTGAGGAGATTCAAATAGATGAAACAGGATTTTTTAACTCACTTCAAAAGAGATTCGAAATAGAATCCAGCCGAAAAACTGCCCAACAACGAAAAGTCGTTTTGGAAAAGGAAAAACGCTGTGAAGAAATTGACCAGCTCATCCAAAAACTCTATGAAGACAATGTTTTGGGCAAAGTATCTGATGAACGCTTTATGAAAATGACGCAAAATTATGAAGCAGAACAAAACGAACTAAATCAAGTTTTAAGTAACTTGAAATCCGAATTGAGCAAAAATGAAGCCGATAGCCAGAATATTGAGCAATTTATTAAGCGGATTCGGAAATTCACGCATATCGAGAAACTGACGACCGAGATTTTGAATGTTCTGATTGATAAAATTGTGATTCATAAACCAGAAGGCACGAAACGTAACCGAATTATTAAAATTGATATTCATTACAACTTTATTGGAAATGTAAACAAAGAAAATGAGTAGCTGATAACTACTCATTTATAAATATAAAATCCGACTGCTGGGTGATAATACACCTAACGGGTAGGAATTTTGTTAACTATTTTTACGATTAAGCGTCAAATTCGTAGAGAGCGGTAGATAGGTAACGTTCACCATTATCAGGTGCTAGGGCAAGGACTTTCTTGCCAGCTCCTAGTTTTTTAGCGACTTCGATGGCTGCAAAAATAGCCGCAGCAGATGAAATTCCGACTAGGAAACCTTCCTGACCACCAATATAGCGTCCCAATTCTAGCGCTTGCTCAGAAGTCACGCGGACAATGCCATCGTAAGCTTCTGTATCCAAGGTCTCGGGAATGAAGCCAGCTGAAAGTCCTTGGATTTTATGAGGTCCAGGTTTTTCTCCAGAAAGGATAGCAGATTCGTCTGCTTCGACTGCATAGACTTGGATGTTCGGATTCGCTTTTTTAAGAGCATGAGAAACACCAGAGATAGTCCCACCAGTTCCGACACCACCGACAAAGGCATCCAGTCCAGTTTCACCGAAAGCAGCGACAATTTCTGCTCCTGTTGTTCGTTCGTGAACTTCTGGATTGGCTGGGTTGTTAAATTGTAGCGGTAACCAGCCTTTGCGCTCTTGAGCAATTTCTTCTGCCTT
>CALHIM010000001.1 GCA_938030735.1 uncultured bacterium | reverse complement strand
ATTTTTATAGCGCAAAACAACAGTTTCATCTTGGTTTTTAAGAAATTTTAGTCCCTGAAAAGTAATTTGCCAAACATAAGAAGCAGAGCCACGGCGTGCGCCACCAACTCGCCGTTTCAAGTGTGAAACCAATCCAGCTTTCTTCAGACTTTGCAGTGCAAAATTAGCACGGCGAATGGCGGTTTCAGCTCTCACGCTACTGGCAAAAAAGAGTCTGGCTAGTTGGTTAGTTGTCGCAAATCTTGCTTGACTCAAAAAGTAAAGAATTTGCGTGTCGTTATCTGTTTTGTAATTCCATTTCATCTGTTTTGTTCTCCATTAAAATTTAAAAGGTGTGCTCCCGTAAAATGTGCTTAGTTACTGAGTAAGTCGTGTGAGTAAAAATCCTAAAAACCTTTATTTGTCAGGGGTGGACGGATTTTCTTCATCAACACGATTCGAAGAGCGATTGGAATGCTTCTTTCGCCCTAAATCTGTTAGCTGTTGTGACGAATTGTTGTCTTTTGAGGCCGGTTTTTCAAAAGTATAACTTTCAAATTCAGCTTCAATATCTGTTATATTTTGTCCATATTTGGTTAAGCTATTCAAAAAAGGCGTGCGACTATCTCTAATTTTTAGTTTAGGTGGGTAGGCTTTACCGATAATCCAACGGTAGGTGTTAGGTGAGATTTCTGTTCTAATATATGCCCAAAATGGCGGTAAGCTGTAAAAATCTTCTTTATCAATCTCCAGAGTATATTTTGCCATTTCGCGGGCTTCATCAAGATTTAAGCCAAAAACAATTTTATTCGCAACATTAGATTCAATTCCAGCTTTTAACTGGGGCGACATCTGGGCAAGATGTTGAAAGCCAATATTCCAGCCAACATTAAACTGGCGAGATTGGGACAGTGCTTCATCTAAGTTAGCGTTAGGGATTCCTAAGAAACTCGGTGTTTCATCAATATAGATAAAGACCGATTGACGTTTGCTTGACTCAACTGACGACTGGCGCAAAATTAACATCCAGAGCATAGAAGTAATAAGGCTACCAATTAGCTTCGCAGATTCTGAACCGATCACGGCTTTATTAAGGGGAATCAATACAATCTTTCTAGATTGAAAAATTTCCACTAAACTAAAACTAGGTTTACTTTGTCCAAGCATAGCTCGAAGTTGCGGGCGAAGCAAAAACTGTCGGAATTTATTCAAAATGGGGTTTAACATCTGGTGACGTTGGGCTTCACTAAGCAGTTCAAACCAGTTCCAAAAACTTTCCAAGCCGATAGGGTCTTTTAACTCTCTTAATATTTTATTTCGAAAGGACTGATTAGTCAGCAGACTTGGCAGCATTACTAAAGAAGTGTTTGGAATGCGCGCTAGAGTTAAAAAACTGTGCGATAGAATATCCAGTGAGTAAATTCCAAAATGTTCAGGATAAAGCCCTTTAAATAGCTCCAGTAGATAATCTGCGATAACTTCTGGCTCGATACCGTGTTTTGTGAGTTCAAAAGGGTTTATACCAACAACTCGTTTGGCGGTTGGTGAGATGACTACTATATCTTCATCATGTTCAATTGATGTGCGCTCTAAAAGTTCATGAGTGAGTTGACCTTTGGCATCAACTACAACCATACTGTGACTTTTCGACTGTATATCTGATAAAATCAAGTGACTCATAGTGGTGGTTTTGCCGCAACCTGTTGAGCCGAGAAAAACGGTGTGCTTTTTGCCAGCTTGCGCCGAAATTTGAATTGGTCTTGATTGACTTTCAACCGTTTGCGCCAAACTTCGCTGAGTTTTCCGATTAATATTATAGCCCAAAGGCGGAGTTACTAATTTAGGGTGAACATTTGGCACACCTGCAATATTTTCTTCCCCAATAGGTAAAAGCATGAAACAAGCTAAGTCTGAGACGGATAAACTATATGGGAAAGACCAAGGCGGTTGTGCGTGGTTAAATCCCTGAACAGCCAAAGGTTTTAGTTCGATTGTAGCTGTAGTTTCTAACATCCTAAAGCTACTCAACAAGCTCGCAAAAAGCTCTTTAGCTCGTAAAATACTGCGTGAACTGACACCAAGTCTAATTTCACATTTAAAAGTAGACTGATTCAACTTTTGACGCATAAGCTTCTTGGAGCTTTCAGATAGTTCAGGGACATTGTTGGTGATTACTTGATACCATTTAGCAGATAAATTCGGCAGGTCTTTTGGATGTGGACGAGGTGGTGAACCTGTGCCTAGCACTAGCTGAACCATTACTGTCTCATCTGGCTGGAGTATTTTTGCCAGAGATAAGCTGGCACGAATCATGTTCTCCACTGAATCAGTTTTAAGGGCATAATGGGATTGTTTGATTTTTACTAGACGAGCACTAGTCATCACTTCACGTTTAGGAGCTTTCGAAAACTGAATCTTACGGTGTGATTGAATTAACTGGTGGATATACGGTCGGTCTTGATCTTCTGTTCCCAATAAATAGCGCACCTTATTTTGTTTGATTCGAATTTCAAAGATTACGGTTTTACGGCGACTTAACCCGACAAGTTGCCCTAACATAGCTTTGACATCATCTATCTCAAACGGTCGCTGCCAGTGAAACTCGCTCCAAGATAAGGCTTCGAACTTCCGTCTCATTTTTACCTCCAATCTTTAGATTTAATAATCCGAAAGGTGAACCAGCCAATGAAGATTAGGGTAGCCCCTATAAATAAGACTTGCCAAACTTCCATTAGAAGTTTAATCGCCCAGTTGATTAGCCAAGCGCAGGCAAAAAATCCTAAAATATAAACCAATACTTTCTTCATTCGGCTGATCTCCTTTCTGATGCTAGTTATACAAGAAAACTAGGTAAAAGTTAAATTTCGCTTATCTCAGTTTTTGAAGCGATTGGAATGATTTTTAGACCTCAAAACAGTAGTATATTTCAACATATTTTGTCCTTTTGTCTAGTCCAAATAAGACTAAAACTTACGCCGTTTAAACAATTCTTTTTGGGCGATTAGGTAGGCTTCTTGAGTTTCTTGGCGGCGCTGGAGGAACTCCGCCAGAGCCTGTTCTTCTGGTGCTGTATTGTCTTCTTCATCTAGAAAATCCCAAATCGAAACTAGCAAATACGAAGTTACAAAAATAATGGAAAGAATAAGAAAGATATTCATCATCAGTCTCCTATTTTAATTTCTCAGTGGTGTAGTGAGTAAATGCTCGAATAACATAATCTGTATAAGCCAGTGCTTCAGGATTGTTCTTAATAATCTCAGCTTGAATTAAAGCAAGATTGCCGATTTTAAAAAGAATATCTGAAGCTAATAGCTCCTGTGCTTGGGTGCTAGCCATCTTATGACTAAGCTCTTTAGCAACTGCTAGCTGATACGGATTTGCGATTTGAGCTAAAGCTGTTTCTTTAGTTGATTTCTGTGGTAAATTCATGAAATTTCTCCTTTAATTTTGATATAATTGTTTTAAGTTAGCTAACTTATGGTTTTATTATAGAAAAGTCCAAGCGTGATTTGTTGCCAATAATTGTGCTAAAATCTTGCCGATTTTGGAGGTGCTTGATGTTTGATATTCCTAGTCTGTTTTCTATTGTTTTAAAACACACCAATAAAACAACTTGGTCTGATAGAAAGAAAGTTAGCGTGGGCTTGTCGCTCGTCTTACATGAAGACTCTTTGGCTTATCTGGCAGACACAAGTTTTAATAAATTATTTACAGGCCAAAATAAAGGACGAACCCTTTACGGAATCGTCCAAGATGAAATAACAGAAAAAGGCTTTTCCAGCTACATCTTTCAAGCTGAGAAGCGATTAAGCGACACCAACTATAAAGAAAATAAGTTCTTGTTGGCTGATGTTTTAGAGGATTTTTTTGAACTAATAGAAGAATCGCAAAATCTGCAAAAGTCCGTTTTATTAGGTTTAAAGCAGTCTTACAAGCTCAATCACCAAGACCGACCTTATCTTTTTCTAGCTGAGTGTCTATTTTATGCGTTAGCTTACCAACACAACAAACAGCAACAATATATTGAGCCAGATTTTAGCCAAGAAACAGAAGTTGTCTCAAAACCATTAGAAGAACTTGTGTCACGAGCTAACGGTTATTCGAAGCGGATTATTCAGGATTTAAACCGTTTTTCAGAAGAAGAACTCCAACTGTTCAGAAAAATAGCACCATTTACTTTTTATGATGAATCTTACGATGAGCTCTCTGACGATTATATTTTAGATTATTACTTGATTTCTCACGCTGATTTTTTAGATTTGTTTACTAAATACGGCGTTAAAGGCAATGAAGTTTCACGCCTGATTGAATATGGTTTAATCTCTGGTGGTGGCAGACATGAAATAATAGTTGAAAAAGGCGAACTATCTGGTTTCCAGAACGATAGCCTTGTCTTAACTTTCACTACTGAATCTGACGAAAGAATAATATTCAAATACAGTGCTTTCCATCTAACGGATACCGCCAAAGCCCTGATTGAGATTTTAGAGATTGAAAATAATGATGAGTTTTTTAGGGAGTTGGGAGAGGAGTTTAAAGATAAAGTTAAAGGGTTACCTATTGATATAGAAATATTGGGTGTGGATGATTTTTAAAGATTTTTTAAAATTAACTAAATTATTCAGATAAAAGATTGCCTATCTATTTGAATATGTGGTATAATGAATCTGAAAGATATTTTATCTTTTAAAAACGTCTAATTTTATTATTGACAAGTTAGACAATTTTTGATATAATCGAACGGTTATCATTTGTTGATATTTATTCAGTTTGAATACAGAAACATCTGTTATTTACGTATAGCAGATTAATTTTATACATCATCTGCGCTTTTCTGAATTTTTTGACAATTTAATAAAATGGTAACTCAAATAAAAAACCACTTCCGAAAAACGAAAGTAGTTCTTTAACCGAGTAGTTTTATAAACTATTGCCGTAGTTTATAAAATGAATCACATCTCCACCAGTGAGATTAATTATCTATTACGGTTACGCTTATCCTTGCGTAGCCGTTTTTTATGTTTAATACTTGATAGTATCCTATCTAAACGATTCACTATCCACCTAAACAGAACTCTCAAAATTGGACAAGCTTTCTCAAAAAGACCGATTAAAAGCAGATCCATATTTAGAGGCCGAAAAATCAAAATTGAAATAATACTAACCAATAAGAACAAAACTTGTTGTATGATTTCATCTTTCTTCGGATCTGTTGAACTCAATAGTTTCTCTGGAGGAACCCACTTTTTCCCGAAAATCCGATAAACAGATTTAAGAATTGAAGGAATCCTGATAGTGAACTGATAATTCAAATCCTCTTGGGATTTTTGCGAAGCAATAAACAGAAGCAATAAATCTTTTGAGATATCATTGACCAGCTTATCTTCATGCAATGCAGAGTTATTTTGTTTATGATACATTACTCTTACCTCCCTTGTTTCAAGAAGAGGTGAAGAAAGTGACCTAGTTACTTAGGAGGATATAAGATAAAGAGGAAACACTCTACATTGAAGTCATACTGGAGCAGATGCGTATAGCATATATCAAAACTAAATATCATCATAGTATACAACCCTAACTACGTCAAATAGCGGGTGCTGCCATGAGAAATGAAATTTTAATATATAGCTTCATCTAGATCTCAGTGACAATCTTTTTTGTAGTGCGCTTCCTCATTTTTCTAGTCTGGATCTATATACACAATGGCAAAAATCCAAAGTTATCCTTTGGGTCTATTTTGCCATAAATTATTTATAATGTCAAGAGAAAGAACACTAATTTTTTGTAAATTTTTTAGAGAAATAATCCAATAAACTGCTAACTTGTTTGATTAAGACTACTAATTTTGACGAATCTAGAACACCACAACCTTATTTTTTGAGATCATAAAATAGTTAGATATCAAAATGACAACTATTTTAACTGTTTTTTAGTGGCTATAAAGACTATGAACTAAGATTATATTTAGATTGCTAGGTATCATTGTGCTATCTTATTAGGTCTTTTTTCTTTCCTCTAAATTCTTGTTAAACTGAACCTACCTCTGCTACAATGGCAAGGCTAAGTTAAACA